>NZ_SMZO01000028.1 GCF_004358675.1 Meridianimarinicoccus aquatilis
CCTTCGAACGGAAAGTGGCTTAAACGAGCACCTGGAGCAGCACAAATACGTGACAGGTCCACTGCAGGATCGCCCAGTTGGTGGCCTGGTGGCTCATCGCGCAGCCCTCCCAAGACGAGATCGTGAACCCTCGCACGCGCGATGACTGTGATTGAAAACGCTAAGCTGAACGGTCTCGACCCGCTGGCCTTTCTGGCTGACATTCTCGACCGCATCCACGATCACAAGATCAATAGGCTGGATGAGTTGCTGCCGTGGAACTGGTCGCCGGTGGCAGCCGCAATAAGCAATCAAGCCGCGTAGGCTGCAGTGTCAATGAGGCGGTTACGTATCAGGCGCGTTTAGCGCTTCTGTCAGGTGAGCGACCTTGGTGCGATAGACAGTGGCCAATCAACACAGACCATCCTTTGGTTCGGGCGTGGAAAACTTCTCTTCTGCTCGTTCACAGCTTCATTTTGCAGTTGCGCGGATAATCCAGGTATCCCGGCTGAAAGGATTTCCAAGGTTAAATTTTACATAAGAGCGATTCCTGAGCAAAGCTTGTATCCCTAGGCACGTTCTTTCTTGAATTGCGTCAGTGGATTTCTTTCTGATGTACATCAAAGGTATGGGATGCGAAGAGTATGCCCCGAGTAGAACCTGAATGAACGTATTCTAGCGAGGATGCTTGCTGAGCGTCGCTTTATCAAGTGCTGTAAACTGGAATCCCAAGTGAAACCGCGCGGCATTGTGAAGGCCGAATTAATTCGAAGTATTATTGCGATCAGATAGGATTTATGGTGGCGCTGCACGCCTATCTGCAAGGTCCGCAAGATGCCAAGAACATCACCTTCCAAAGACGTAAGTCTTAAAGCCCTTGAGCTTTTTCAGATCTGTGCGCGGAAAGGCTCTTTGCAAGCAACCGCCAGCGAAGCGGGCCTGTCAATCAGTACCGTCTCTCACCACCTGCGCAATCTCGAAGACCATTTGGGTGTCGACCTGTTTAATCATACCCGCCGCCCCATGATGTTGACCCCTAAAGGTCAGATATTTTTGCGAAATATTGACGACGCTCTGCTGTCCATTCGCAAAGCGAAGGCAGAGGCCTCCGCGGGGAGCGTTGCTGAAGCCAGCTACATGCGGATCGGAAGCATCGAGGACTTGGACAGTGATATCACGCCAGAATTGGCGGTTTACTTGTCTAAAAAAATGCCTGAATGCGATTTTCTCTACTACACTGGTTCGAGCAACAGCATCATTGGAATGTTGCGTGATCGGCAACTGGACATTGGCGTGTCGATCCGTCCGCCCGAGCGCCTGCCAGACTTGCACGACCGGCCACTGTTCCGCGATCCTTTCGTTGTTGTCCTACCCGCCAAGACGGAGTCCTCGCTTGTGGATGTGGTCGCGAACAAGAGCAAACTGCCATTTCTGCAGTTTTCAAGCGATCTGATTATCGCGCAACAGATTGAAGCCCAATTGCGCCGTCTTGGCGTCACGCTTCCTAACCGATTTGAATGCGGGAATAATCAGATTTTGATGGCAATGGTCGCCGCAGGCGAAGGTTGGACCATCACAACACCTTTGCTTTTTTCGCGCGCGCAGCGCTTTCATCCGCGACTTCGAATGCACAAATTTCCCGGTAAGAGTTTTTCACGCACATTGGCGCTGATGACGACACCAGATTGTTCGCAAACCATTGTCGATCTGGTCGAAGTTCAAATGCGCACATTGATCCAAGATCACGTGATCTCGCCTTTTCATGTCACTACACCGTGGCTTCGGAACCATGTGAACTTGATCGATAGATAGCCCCTGCCCCCCTGAAAGCGCGCCAGAGGCCGCGACGACTGTGGGGCTGTGGGTCGGGCCGCTTATCACATACCGCCGCTTTGATAGGCGATTTTCACGGTTTTGAAACCTCGTTATCAAGGTTTAGAATTGCGAATTCTACTTTTTCGCAAACACGCTGGCCCGCGTTGCGTTCGGTCTGAAAAGGGCAAAATCGTTCGTGGAAATTGAAGAGGTGCTCCCTATGAAATCGCGGACGAAAGTAGTCGTTATAGGTGGTGGTATCGCGGGCTGCTCGGCTTTGTACCATCTGACGCAAGAAGGCTGGACAGACGTTGTTCTGGTAGAGCGAAATGAGCTGACATCGGGTACAACTTGGCACTCTGCCGCTCAGGTGACCAACTTTGGCGGGAACCAGACGATGGTCGGTTTGAAAACCCATTCCATCAATCTGTACCAAGAATTGGCGAATGACCCTGATTACCCGATCAACTATCACCACGCAGATGGTGGGATCCGTTTGGCCAATACCGAAGAGCAAATGCAAGGGTATCGCCATTTTGCCTCTATGGCACGTGGCATGGACGTCGACTTTGAAGTGATTGATGCGGAAGAATGCGCGCGGCGTCACCCGTTGATCTCTACTGACAATCTTCTGGGCGGTCTTTGGGATCCGCTCGACGGCGACATCGACCCGGCGCAGCTGTGCCAGGCGTTGGCGCGCCGTGCCCGTAAAGCCGGCGCCGAAGTGTACCGGAACACTCCGGTAACCGCGCTGACCCAGCACAAAGATGACACGTGGACTGTACACACCGAACACGGCGATATCGATTGCGACATCGTCGTCAATGCGTGCGGTTATCGCGTGAACGAAGTCGGGGCCATGATGGGTGTGCATCATCCAGTGGCCTCTATGGAACACCAGTATTTCCTGACCGAAGACATCCCCGCCATCGTCGACTCCGCCCGTCGAATGCCGCTTTTGCGTTGCCCGATCAGCGACTATTATTGCCGTCAGGAGCGCAACGGCTTGTTGGTTGGCTTTTATGAGCAGGATTGCAAAACTTGGGGAATGGACGGGATCGACCCGAACTTTGTCAACGCTCTGTGCCCAGATGATCTGGACCGGGTCATGGATGTTCTCGAAGGGGCATTTGAACGGATGCCTGCCCTGCAAGAAACCGGCATCCGATCCATCGTTAACGGCCCGATCACCTACACAATTGACGGCGCACCGCTGGTTGGCCCGATCCCCGGCAAACGCAATGCATTTTGCATTATCGGCCTGCGCGCGGGTTTGGGCGAAGGTGGCGGCCACGGTTGGTTGTTGGCACAGCAGATCGTTCATGGTGAAGCCTGCTATGACACATGGTGCATCGACCCCCGTCGTTTTACGGGCCACACCAACGTTGAGCTGACCGCTCTGAAATCCATTGAGGACTATCAGAACGAATTTCGGTTTCACTTCCCCCACGAACACCGCCCTGCGGGTCGGCCGGCAAAAACCACGCCCATCACGCCGATCCTTGCGGCTGAAGGGGCTGAGTTCACCGTCGTCAACGGCTGGGAACGGGTGGACTACATCAAGCCTTCCCCAGATTTTCATCCTTCGCTGAGTTTTCACTTCGATGAAGCGTTTGACGTGGTCGGCGCGGAAGTGAAGAACGTGCAGGACAACGTGGGTCTGTGCGAAGTGAACGGCTTCAACCGGTTTGAAATCACCGGCGCGGATCGCCACGCATTTCTCGACCGGATGTTTTGTGGGAACGTCACGAAACGCGATGGCCGCGTTGGGCTTGGATATATGCTGAACCACCACGGCATGGTGAAGGGCGAAGCAACGGTTGCAAACATTCCCGCATCTGACCGGGGGCCTCAGCGGGTTTGGTTCGGGTCTGCCGCAGCGGCCGAGTATCACGATATGGACTGGTTGACCCAGCACCTGCGCGACGATGAAGACGTCCAGATCAAGAGCTTGACCAACGACCAAACGATCCTTGTGTTGGCAGGGCCAAAGGCGCGCGATGTTCTTCAAGCCACCAGTCGTGCCGATTGGTCCAAGGAAGCCTTCCCATGGCTGTCTGTGCGCGAATGCTTCATCGGCTTTTCACCTGCGACCGTCTTGGGCGTCAGTTTCTCGGGTGAACTGGCCTATGAAATTCACGTACCAAACGCATCACTTTACGCCGCGTATCTGGCGCTGCGCGAAGCGGGCAAAGCCCATGGTCTGAAACTGTTTGGTGCCCGCGCTGTTGAGTCGATGCGGATGGAAAAGGGCTTCATGCACTGGAAAGCCGATCTGATCACTGAATTCGACCCGTTCGAGACATCCCTGGATCGCTTCATCAAAGTCGAAAAAGACGATTTCATTGGCAAGGACGCTTTGGTGAAACGGCAGGCTGACGGGCTGCGCAAGAAACTGGTGAGCCTTAAAATCGATGCAACCCATGCACCGGCACAGTCCGGCGATTCCTTGATGATGGACGGCAAAGTTGTCGGCACCATCACGTCCGGGGATTGGGGTCACCGCACCGGCCTGAATTTGGCCTATGCCTTTGTGGACCCGCACTTGGCCGCGACCGGCAGCATCATGCAGTTGGATTTGTTGGGGGATTTGGTCGGCGCAGAAGTGATCGACGCGTCGCCCTATGATCCCTCCTACGCCCGCATGCGCGCCTAAGCTCAATCTGGCCTAACCCAAACAAAGGGCGCCTGTGCATCGCCGCCCCGCCTTTGCACTGATGTCACTCTCGCGGTCTTTGGACCGTGCGTTGCGACATGGCTCTTTAGAAAATCGCTCAAGGAATTGTGGAAATGAAGGTCCTGGTACCGGTTAAACGTGTCATCGACTATAACGTAAAAGTCAAAGTGAAAGCCGATCAAAGCAGCGTTGATCTGGCCAACGTCAAAATGTCGATGAACCCTTTTGACGAGATTGCCGTCGAAGAAGCGCTTCGCCTCAAGGAAAAATGCATTGCGACAGAAGTTATCGCAATTTCCATCGGTGTGAAGAAATCCGAAGACGTGCTGCGCCAAGCGTTGGCCATGGGTGCGGACCGCGCCATTCTGATCGAAGCTGCCAATGATGTTCATATGGACATTGAACCTTTGTCCGTTGCCAAGCTTCTTGCCAAAGTGGTTCAAGCTGAAGAGCCGGGCCTGATCCTGGCGGGCAAACAAGCCATCGACAACGACATGAATGCTACGGGTCAAATGCTGGCTGCCCTGCTGGGTTGGGGCCAGGCAACGTCGGCGTCGATGTTGGAAATCACAAACGGGTCCGCGCAAGTAACCCGCGAAGTTGATGGCGGGCTTCAAGTGGTCAACGTGAAACTGCCCGCCATCGTGACCTGCGATCTGCGGCTCAATGAACCACGCTATGCGTCCTTGCCAAACATCATGAAGGCGAAACGCAAACCGCTTCAGGCTATGACCCCTTCCGACTATGGCGTCGATGTAGCGCCGCGTCTGGTGATCAACACGACAGTTGAACCCCCAGCACGTGCAGCCGGCGAGATCCTTGGTTCTGTTGATGCGCTTGTGTCCAAACTCAAAGAAGTTGGAGTTGTTTGATGTCTGTTCTTCTGATTGCCGAAATTTCTGGCGCTTACATCGCACTCAGCGCAACGGCCAAAGCTCTCAGCGCGGTCGCCCCGCTTGGCCCCGTGACAATCCTTGCTGCTGGCGACGGTGTCGATCCTGCGCCGCTCGCCGCGCTGGACGGGGTCGCCAAGGTGCTGCACGTCGAAGGTGCGGATTACGGCCACCAGATGCCGGAGTCCTTTTCGGAGCTGATCTTGTCGATCGCGCCCAACTTCACCCACATCGTTGCGCCGGCAACAGCAGCGGCGAAAGCCATACTGCCTCGGGTTGCGGCCCTGCTTGATGTGATGGTGATTACCGACGTGACAAAGCTTGAAAGCGCGGACACCTTTGAACGCCCGATCTATGCCGGCAACGCGACCCAATCTGTCACGTCCACAGACCCGATCAAAGTTCTGACCATCCGGACCGCCGGATTTGATGATGCCCCCGCTGCCGCCGCCGCCCCGATCGAAGGCGTCGACCCGACGACTGGGTCCGATTTGTCCAACTGGGTCGAAGACCGCGTCGTCAAGACTGATCGCCCTGAACTGACGTCGGCCGGTGTTGTGGTGTCTGGCGGGCGCGGTGTCGGCTCGGAAGAGAACTTTGCAATTATTGGGGCCTTGGCAGACACACTGAACGCAGCTGTTGGGGCGTCTCGCGCTGCGGTTGATAGCGGCTATGCTCCGAACGATATGCAAGTTGGTCAGACCGGCAAGGTTGTGGCCCCTGATCTGTACATTGCGTGCGGGGTTTCTGGCGCAATCCAGCACCTTGCGGGCATGAAGGATTCAAAGGTCATCGTTGCGATCAACTGCGATGCAGAGGCCCCGATCTTTCAAGTCGCGGATTACGGATTGGTCACCGATCTGTTTGAAGCCGTGCCAGCATTGACCGAGCAACTCAAATGACAGCGCGGATCATTGACGGTCGAGAGCGCGCACACCGGTTACGCGCAAAGATCAAGGACACGGTTTCAAGCTTCAAGCAAGACGGCCTTGGCACGCCCGGTTTGGCGGTCGTGTTGGTGGGGAGCGATCCAGCCAGCGAAGTGTATGTTCGCAGCAAATTGCGGGCCACGGAAGAAGCGGGAATTCAGAGCTTTTCTCACCACTTTGAAGACACGGTTACACAAGCCGATTTGCTTGCTTTCGTCGAAAGGCTCAACACGGACCCGGCCGTGCACGGGATCTTGGTGCAACTTCCACTTCCCGCGCATATCGACAAACTCGCTGTGATCAACGCTATCGCACCGGACAAGGACGTTGACGGATTTCACCTTGAAAACGTCGGTCGTCTGGCAACGGGCCAACCGTCTTTTATCCCCTGCACTCCGCTTGGTTGTCTGATGCTTTTGCGCGAAGAATTGGGTGATTTGCGCGGCCGCGTCGCCACCATTGTCGGGTGTTCCAACATCGTCGGGCATCCGATGGCTGAGCTTTTGTTGAAGAACGAATGCACTGTGCTGATTGCGCATGAATACACCCGCGACACAGGCGCGTTGGTGCGGCAGGCGGATATCGTCGTCGCAGCGGCCGGGGTGCCGGGCTTGATTAAGGCCGATTGGCTGAAGCCGGGCGCTTGCGTTATCGACGTTGGGATCAACCGCGTGGCCGCCCCGGAAAAAGGGCTGGCTGATGACGGAGCGCCCAAAACCAAACTGGTTGGTGATGTTGATTTTGCAGCGGCGCTTGCCGTCGCAGACGCCATTACGCCTGTGCCCGGCGGTGTCGGCCCAATGACCATCGCCTGCCTTTTGCTGAATACCGTAGATGCGTTCTGCACCCAAGCCGGACGCGCCAAACCGGCTTGTCTTGCCGCCTGAACTGGACCTGATCGATGACCAAATTCTGCCTCACAGTCACCTGCGCCACCAGCCGTGGGATCGTCGCTGCAATTGCCACATTTTTGGCTGGGAAAGATTGCAACATCACGGACAGCTCGCAATACGACGACGTGGACACTGACCAATTCTTCATGCGCGTCAGCTTCACCGCGCCCGACGGAGTCCGTAAGGAAGACTTGGAAGCGCAATTCGTCACCATCGCGAACCCTTTCGCAATGAACTTTGCGTTCCATGATGAAAGCGTGAAGATGAAAGTTGTCATCATGGTAAGCCGTTTTGGGCATTGCCTGAATGATCTTCTTTATCGGGTTCGCATCGGTGCGTTGCCCGTAGAAGTCGTTGCGGTCATCTCGAACCATATGGATTATCAGAAGGTTGTCGTGAACAGCGACATCCCATTTCATTGCATCCGCGTGACGCCGCAGAATAAACCGGAAGCCGAAGCCGCAATCATGAAAGTGGTCGAGGAGTCAGAGGGCGAGTTGATCATTCTCGCTCGGTACATGCAGATCCTGTCAGACGAGATGTGTCAGAAAATGTCGGGTCGGATCATTAATATCCATCATTCATTCCTGCCCTCTTTCAAAGGGGCAAACCCTTACAAGCAAGCCTATGCGCGAGGTGTGAAACTGATCGGGGCCACGTCCCATTATGTTACTGCCGATCTGGATGAAGGTCCGATCATTGAACAGGACGTCGTCCGCATCACTCACGCGCAGAACCCCGAGGATTTCGTGAACCTTGGCCGAGACGTCGAAAGCCAGGCGCTTGCCCGAGCCGTGCATGCCCACGCAAACCATCGGGTCTTTCTCAATGGCAATAAGACCGTCGTGTTTTCGGCGTCGCCGGGCAGTTATAGCTCGGAGCGGATGGGCTAGTTTCCTGAGCGCACGGCACCAAGGCGTTTGGGGCCCAAAAGCTGAAGGTTAAGGCAAAGACGCTGAACGACCGCTGCTACGATCCCCCGATCGCAGACACTCTGTGAGGGTAGCTTTAGTTCGATGACTGGACTTGTTTTTAAAGGAAGACCGAATGACGATCGTGGACGCGAAAATCCACCCTGCCCTCATGGGTTCGCTAAGTCCGAATGTGACTGTAGACGAGGTTATCAACTTTAGCCCGGGTCCGACGTCACTGCCTGCGGCCGTCGAAAAGACGATTGCAGATAGTTTCCAAACGCCCGGATTGACATCGCTTGCCTTGTCGCACAGATCGCCCGAGTTCTTGGCGATCCTCAATCATGCGGCGGCATCGGTCAGATCGGTGATGAGCATCCCGGACGACTATGAGGTGTTGTTCATGCACGGCGGCGGCCATGGCCAGTTTGCGGCCGTGCCGTTGAACTTATGCCGCGATCCGTCTGACATAGCGACATATGTAATCAACGGGACGTGGTCGCTCAGGGGCAAGGATGAAGCCCAAAAGTATTGCCGCGCGCAGGTCGTTGACGGGTCTGATCCGGAAACAGGCGCATATACAAGCTTCCCGGACCTGACCGAAGCCGACATTCACCCAAACAGCAAATATGTGTATTTGTGCTCGAATGAGACGGTTAATGGGATCGAGCTTCATAGGTTGCCAAAGCTGCCGGACTCGCGTCGGCATATCCCGTTGGTCATTGACGCCAGCTCTGATTTTTCAACCAAGCCTATTGATTGGGTGAACAGCGGCGTCGGCGTTCTGTTTGCGTGTGCATCCAAGAACATTGGCCACCCCGGACTTACGCTTGTTGTTGTGAGAAAAGACCTGATTGGCACGGGAAAAGCATCGCCGCTGTGTCCAGGTGTGTTCAACTACACGACAAACCGGGACGCAGAAAATCTTTGGAACACTCCGGCAACGTTCAATATTGAAGTCGTGGGTCACGTCATGGACTGGATTCAGCGCGAGGGTGGCGTGGACGAAATCGAGTGTCGCTGTATCGCCAAGGCTAAAGCGCTGTACGATGTCATTGACGGATCCAGCGGGTTCTATAGCACGCCTGTCACAAACAAGTCCCAACGGAGCCGAATGAACGTTCCGTTCAACATCTGCGGTGGTGATGAGGACCTAACCAACCAGTTTCTGATCAGGAGTTGGGAAAAAGGTATGATCGGGCTGCGCACACTTACACCCTTTGGCGTCGGGGATCACCTTCGCGCGAGCTTGTACAATGGGGTAACCTTGGAGCAGACCCACCACCTGGCGACGTTCATGCGCAGGTTTTGTGAGAAGTACTCTTGATCAAAGGATTTGTTAGGTCATGCTGGCTTATTAGAACGCTAGGGTTCGTTCAGAACCGGGGCCGTACCATATCGGTCCAGATTTTGAACGGGCGCAGCAGCGTTCTTGCAAATGCAGCATCGCTGGTCAGTGTTGGGGTTCCCGTCGGCGGAAACTCAGAGGTTTGGGGCGCATAGTACGTTCCGAACAAGATATCGAAAACGGGAAAAACCTGAGCAAAGTTCTTGTCACGATGGTTCGGCAGGTTCGAATGGTGGATACGGTGCAACTGCGGCCCAACGACAACGGTCGTCAGGCGACCAAGGCTCAAATGCCAATTTGCATGGCTGAACATCAAGAAGAATGTCGCAAGAGCGGCGGCCAGGACCAACCCCTTGGGGTGATAGCCCAGAATGAACAACACAGGTGCATGGATCACCAGCGTTTGAATCGGATAGTCGAGCCAATAGGTACGATAGCTGGAGAGCACGTTGAGTTCGCTGTCGGAATGATGCAACTCGTGCAACGCCCACATGCTGCGAAATCGGTGCTGCGCTCTGTGATACCAATAGAACATTAGGTCAGCCGCCAACACATAGGCGACGGCATAAACCAATGTCGCCAAGACACCAGTTTCGTCGCGCAGGCGCGGCGAGAGCGGCAGCAGGTAAAAGACCCAAGCCGAGATTGTTGCTCCGACTCCCAAAACAAGAGCCCCGTAGCAGATGTTGCGCACACGCCCGGTAAGCCCCTGCCCGGCCTGGGCCGGGTGGACGTATTCGAAGAACCCGAAGACGACGAAAAATACGCCGATCATTGCTGCTTCAGACATGAAATCCCCGCAAAACTGACACAGCCTGATAGTGACTGGCGAACAAGAACCCTCAATCAATTTACGAACCAAGCGCACTCACATTCCGCAGTTTGCGCCAAAACGAAGAAGTTTACAGACCCTCCAGCAAATCAAGATTAATCATAGGTGGGTAACTGGGATTGATTGCGGCATTCCCAGAAGTGGTGCACCATTTCCTTTCCGAAAATGGGATGGATTACGACTATGATCGAAGCGCCGCCACCGCTCACTATCAAGACCACCTTTCGACGGCCAACAGACGCCCAGATTTCTGCGTTTCAAGGGGTTCCGACGGGTTTTGTCGTAGATGCCCTTCTGGGCGGCGGCGCTCTTTCATCCAGTATACAGCCGGTTGGGGGCGGGCGCGACATAGACTGCGTTGCGGCTGGACCCGCTTTAACAGCGGACTGCGGTGCCGGTGATGTTTTGGCGTTATTCGCGGCGCTGAAATTTATTACACTTGGCGATGTGGTCGTTTCATCTTTCGCGGCTCACACCGGATGCGCTGCTGCTGGGGATCGCTTGGTCGGCATGATGAAAAACAATGGGGCCGCCGGTTTTGTCACGGATGGTCCCGTCCGAGACTACGTTGGTATCGTCCCCGTTGGGTTGCCTGTTTGGTGTGTTGGTCTGACGCCAGCCTCGCCGCACATGTCGGGTCCGGGTACGATTGGTTTTCCGGTGCAAGTTGGCGGCCAACAGATCGAAACAGGGGACATGATAGTTGCCGACCGCGATGGCGTTGTGGTGGTACCCTTCGCAAAAATCGACGAGGTCATCCTCAAGCTCGCCCATATTGCTGAGCTTGAGGCGGATTTGGATGCCAAGGTCGCTCAAGGGTTGAAAGTGCCGAGTTGGGTTAAAGAGTACTTGAAAAGCGAGAGCACTGTTCGAAAAGACTGAAAGCGTTTGAGGCTCAAATCTGTTTTGCGCCGATCGCGGGCTTTGGCCAGCTTGCAAACTGGCACCTGACCAATACATCTACGCGTTCGCGAAAAGTGACCGTGGGGCCGGGACGTTTGAACGGCCCGACCCAATCCGAATTGATTTCATTTGATGCGTGAGCGGCGCTTCACGAATGCGATGGCAGCGACGCCGCCGGCCAGCAGAGCAAACGGTGCAGGTAGTGGAACCGGAGCAGGCGATGGGTTGATGTTCGTTCCTTTGAAGCCTGTGTAGCTTTCGGCGATGGTGTGGTTGTCGGATTCGAAATTGCCGCCCGAGAAGACAATGGAATCAAAGCTCATGTCTGAGAAGATGTTGATGAACGCAAACGGTTCATGGCTGACTTTTCCCAGATACCCTTCGTTCGGGTTTCCATAATAGGACTCTGGGTCTTCTGCGTTGGTCTTGATGAACGAAACAACGTCATTGGTGTTGAAAGAGAAAATGCTTGAACTTCCGCTGAGCAGCTCAACTTGATTGCCACCGCTTCCGGCGGACCACCAGAAGCCAAGGTAGGTGGCCGGGGTGTTCAGGGTCAGTGTCGATCCAGGGGTGTTTTGTACGTAAAAATACGGCGTTTCTTCTGCGCCGCCATATACGTTAGCCTTATTAACCTGGCCAGCGCTATAAGTCCCAAGCACTGAGGTGTAACCGGACAGCTTGCCAAGCGCGACGCTGTCAAAGGTTTCAACCGCAGATCCGGTTGCACCAATGCCTGCAAGGTCTGCGTTCAACACGCCTGCGTCTTCGATTGTTACGGTAACTGATGCGGCATGAGTTACGACCGGTGTTGCAATGACCAAGGCAGCCAGCAGAGTGTTCAGGATCTTCATGGTACGTCCCTCGTTCGGATTTTTGCGTTGACCTAGAAATCCCATAGTTCGTTAATTTGTGCAGTCCCCACATCGGGATAGACCAACTCTAGGAAGTATAGGCGCCCTATCCGAACCATGCGTTTGACGGCATTTCAGCGTTCTTAATGAGGGTTAGATCGTTGTATTCTAGGTAAACGCACGCGCGCTTCAGGGATCGGGCCGCCGCAGCCGGCCTGCCTTTTTGACCCAATCAAGCGTGATCAGAACTTTGAATGTAGTGAGATGTCGGCGGGCATGGGGCCACGTCTTTCAGTTGGTGAAACGATCCCGGACCTTGCCCAATTGCGGTGAGCGAACGTGTGCCCGGCACGTCATTGGGCCTTTTCGGCAGCCTCCATTGCGGCTGCCACCAACTCCATCCCATCATGGATCAAGTTGGCATTGATGGATGAATAGGCCAGCCGATAGTGTGATGTGTCGGGCGACCGATACGCATAAAACGCGCTACCCGGCTCAATCAGAACACTGTGCTTTCGAAGCTCCAAAGCCAGTTTTGTCGTGTCGACGCCGGGCGGCGCTTTCATCCAAAATGACGACCCACCGTGCATTTCGTGGACATCAAGCTTCAGCTTGAACTCCCGGATACAGGCTTCCATGATCGCGCGGCGTTTGCTGAATGCCCGTGCCATTCGATTGATTTGGCTGTCATAGTGGCCAAGCGACAGGAAATAGGCTGTGGTTCTTTGGATGTGGCTTGGTGGGTGGCGCAGGACCACGGTGCGCAGTTTACGCATTTCCTGGATCAGCGGTTTGGCCGCCACAACATATCCAAGCCGCAGTCCCGGAAAGATCGATTTCGAAAAGGACCCAAGATAGATGACCGACCCGGCTTGATCCATTGATTTGAGCGCGGGCGCAGGGGGACTAAGGAACGACATTTCGAACTCATAATCGTCTTCGACGATGATGAAATCCTCTCGCAACGCTTTTTCCAGCATTGCCAGACGCCGATCCAATGGCATGGTGACGTTTGTCGGCGCGTGATGACTTGGCGTGGTGAAGACAACATCCGCGTCGGGTGGGATCAGGTCCGGGGGCAACCCTTCGTTGTCTACGTCGATAGACGACGCTACATAGCGCATCTGATCAAAGATCTTGCGCAGCCCCGGAAAACAAGGGTTCTCGACAATCGCCTTCTGGCCTTCCGACAGCAAAAGCTGCGCGATCATCCAAAGAGCGTTTTGCCCACCCAAGGTAATGAGAATCTCGTCAGGATGGGCACGTATCCCGCGCCTTGGCAGGATGTATCGCAGAATGAACTCCACCAACATCGGATCGTCGTTTTGGTAGTGATCGTGCGTTAGTGTGTTGAAATCTTTACGCCCAACAGCCCGCAGGGAGCAATTGCGCCAGTTGCGATGGTCGAACAGATCAGGATCTGACTGGCCGTAGATGAAGGGATATTTGTAGTCGGTCCAGTTCGGGGGGCGCAGAATATCCTCTCGGGATCTGGGCCGATGCGCCAAGCGACTCTCCCAATCAACGCCGCCTTTTTCTTCCGCCGTCTGGCCCACAAAAATGGGCCGTTTCGGTGCTGAATCCGCAACGAAATACCCGGACCGGTCCCGCGAGATCAGATACTCGTTCGCTACCAATTCAGTATAAGCGAGCGTGACGGTTATGCGCGACACACCAAGATGATCGGCCAACTTGCGCGACGATGGCATCCGTTCGCCGGCGGCACAGCGGCCTGACACGATAGTTTCAGCAACAATCTGTTGAATTTGTTGCTGAAGCGTTGCTTCACTTTTTGGCGGCAGCAGGAATATCTCGGGGGGAATTGCCAAATCTGGCTCCAAAGTGCTGGAGGTTTGGACTTACCCTAAGCAGTCCAATCCCCCGGCGCAATGCACGACAAGCCTATCCAAAAACCCGTGTCAGCGCGTGGTCGATGGCGTCTGTAATTGCATCGATATCATCCGCTGTAGCGATGAGCGAAGGCGCAAGACACAGAGTGTTATTGAACCCCGGCACCGCACGCGCGGTTGCGCCGATGATAACCCCCTGCCCCATGCAGTCAGCGATCACCGCCTGCACCTGTGCTTCGGCAACCGGATCCTTGCTGATGCGGTCTGCTACCAGTTCTGCGCCGCAAAACAAACCGGACCCACGCACATCGCCAACGACCGCATGCCGGTCTTTCAACGCATGAAGATTGTCCATCAGGCGCGCGCCCATCGTGGTGGTGTTGCCCAAAAGGTCTTCGTCTTCGATGATGCGCATGTTCTCAAGCGCGGCGGCAGGCCCGCCCGTGCATCCCCCGAAGGTCGAGATGTCGCGGAAATGGTTCAGGGGGTCGCTTGCCTCGTCCTTGAACATCTCAAAAACGTTCTCGGTGGTCACAAGACACGCAATCGCAGCGTAGCCCGATGCAACGCCTTTTGCCATTGTAACAAGATCTGGCTTGATCCCGTATTGCTGATACCCGAACCACGTTCCGGTGCGACCAACCCCGCAAACCACTTCGTCCAGGTGCAGCAAAATATCGTATTTGCGGCAGATCTCTTGAACGCGTTCCCAATAGCCCTGCGGTGCCGGGATGACGCCGCCGCCAGCGGTCACGGTTTCCAAACAAAGCGCGCCCACAGTGTCCGGACCTTCGCGCAGTATCACTTCTTCAATCGCATCAGCCGCGCGTTCGCCGTAATTTTCGACGTCCCACTGCGCGCGATACTCAAGGCAATGCGGCACAGACACGAAGCCCGGCGTATAAGGACCATATTGCGCGTTGCGTTCCGCCTGACCGCCGGCCGAAATCGTGGAAATGGTCGACCCGTGGTAGTCGCGTTCCCGATAGAGGATCTTGCGCTTCTTGCCGCCATAGCGCTTGTGCGCGATCTGCCGAACCATCTTGAACGCTTTCTCGTTCGCCTCGGATCCCGAGTTGACGTAATAGACCCGGCTCAGCCCTGGCATCTTTTCGATTAGTTTCTCAGCGAACACTGCACCTGGAACTGACCCGGCTGACTGTGCAAAGAAATTGAGCTTAACGACCTGATCGCGGATCGCATTTGCGATGCTCTCGCGGCCGTAGCCAACATTGACGGTCCAAACGCCGCCGGACACCGCATCAATATGTTCACGCCCTGAAGCGTCCCAAACACGCAGGCCCTTACCTTCGATCATGACCCTGGGATCGGTTGTTTCATGCGCTTTGTGCTGAGTGAGATGATGCCAGACATGGGCGCGGTCTGCGCGGATGACGTCATCAAAATGGTTGCCTGGCGCAGCGTGTGTCACGGGGGTCTCTCCACTAGAATCAAGAATGATATGAAAACTGGCAGATGTGCGATATGCATCTGCAAGTTCGATGTGGTCACGGTGTGCCCAAAATTGCAGCGTGAGTAGGGCCAAGTGGTGTCAACTTTTATGTCCAGATGCATGCCCCTGTTGAGAACAGCAAAGAACCTTCCCTTACTTGACCCAAGCGCACCATCGATGTTGGGGCGCTATCAATTATAATTTGCCGGAGCGGGCGGGTCGCTGACTTCGGCAATTCCAACCAGGAGACTATGATGAAGACACTTGCCAAACTTCTGTCCGGCGGCGCCCTTTTGTTAAGCGCCCAGGCTGCAACTGCCCAAGAATTGACAGTGGGGTACTTTTTGGAATGGCCAATGCCGTTCCTCGCAGCAAAGGCAGACGGCGCATATGCAGAAGCCCTTGGCATGCCCGTGAACTGGGTCAGCTTTGAAACTGGCACGGCGATGTCCGCAGCCATGGCATCGGGCGATGTGCAAATTTCCGTCTCACAAGGCGTGCCGCCTTTCGTTGTTGCCGTGTCCGCAGGACAGCCGCTTCAGGTTCTGGATGTCGCGGTCAGCTATTCCGAGAATGACAACTGCGTCGTCGCGACGGAGTTGGAAATTGACAAGGAAACCGCGAGCGATCTGAATGGCAAGAAAGTCGCCGTGCCAATCGGCACAGCCGCGCATTACGGCTTTTTGCGCCAGATGGATCATTTTGGCGTCGACGTTGCCAGCCTGACAGTTGTGGACATGGCACCCACAGATGGTGCCGCAGCTTTGGCACAGGGCGAAGTGGACTTCGCTTGTGGCTGGGGTGGCGGACTGAGCCGTATGAAAGAGCACGGCAACATCCTTCTGACCGGTGCCGAGAAAGAAGAATTGGGCATTCTTGTTTTCGACGTGACATCGGCGCCGGCTGATTTCGTGATCGAAAACGAAGATAGTGTTTCCGATTTCCTGGCTGTCACCGCACAGGCAAACGCAGAGTGGGCGGAAACCAAATCGCCCGACATGCTGGCCAAAATTGCAGCCGAGTCAGGTATGTCTGTTGAAGCAACCGAAGCGTCAATCTCGACCTTCACGTTCCCCACGGTCGAAGATCAACTGTCGGCCAAATGGCTGGGCGGCAATGCGCAAACCTTCATGAAGGGCGTGGCGGACGTGTTCGTGGAAGCGGGCAGCATTCCAAGCGCCCTAGACAGCTATGAAGGTTCGATCGCCACAGGTCCGCTTGCTGCAACCCAGTAATGCAGCACCAAGGGAAGGCGGGCTCAGGCCCGCCTTCTTCCTATCACCCCATCCAGGAACTGTGTCTTATGACTTTCTTGAGTATTAATAATCTGTCTATGCGTTTCGACTTGCCGAACGGCAGTCATGTTCAAGCTCTCAAAGATGTCAGTCTTGAAATCGGAAAGGGCGAATTGATTTCAGTGCTTGGCCCATCGGGGTGCGGCAAGTCGACGTTGCTCAATATCTTGGCCGGCTTTTTGTCACATACCGGCGGGTCGGTGACATTGAACGATGTTCCGGTGACGCAACCGGGCGCGGAACGGGGCATGGTATTCCAGCAAGGTGCGCTGTTTGAGTGGATGAGTGTTCGCGAGAATGTCGAATTTGGGCCGCGCATGAAGGGCATGCCGGAAACCGATCGCAACACGATCGTGGACAACCTGTTGAATACTGTCGGCTTGCGATCGTTTAAGGAGAAAGCCGTTTATGAATTGTCCGGCGGGATGCAGCAGCGCGTGGCCCTGGCCCGCTGTCTTGCGAACGATCCGGACGTCATCCTTATGGATGAACCGCTTGGCGCACTTGATGCATTGACGCGTGAAAAAATGCAGGGGTTGGTGCTCAACCTGTGGAAAGAGACTGGCAAGACGATCATCCTGATTACGCACTCGGTCGATGAAGCCCTTTTGCTTGGCGAGCGCCTATTGGTCATGGCACCGCGTCCGGGTCGGATTCACAAAGAATACAAACTCTCCTTTGCCGAGCGGGCGGTCAAATCCGACCTGCGAGAGGTGAAGGAAGACCCGGCCTTCAGTGAAACCAAGAAAGAGATCCTGAATATGATTTGGGAAATGGAAGAAGAAATCATGAGCGGATCGGAGCAGTAAAATGACAGGTTTCGTTCTTATCGCCGTCTATGCCGCGCTCTTTTTCGGCGCATTCCTGGCGATTCAACTTGTTCGCGTTTCCATGACCAAAGTTACCGATTTCACGACACTGAAAACGGTCACATTTGGCGACGAAAGCGCCGTAAAGCCGGATCGCTTCGCATCGATCATTTCCGTGATTGTCGTCTTTCTGGTTTGGGGCGCGTTTACGGGCTCGTCTCTCGTGCCCGTGCACGTGCCTGGGCCATTCTTGGGCACCACGTCTTTCACCTATACCTCGGAAGCGCCGGACGGCGAAACAGCCGATGCAACCGTAACCGTTTTGGTGCACGAAATGGGCGCAGACATTGAAGCCCCTGCACCCACTCCCGCGGCTGGTTTTGCGCAAAGTGACAGCGCAACGGTTGCCGCATGGCGATCAACCCTTGTCCGCGCACAGCGCAACGATGGTGCCGACGCAAAAATCATCGCCGTAGAGGGCGAACCCCTTGTTCCCGGCGACATAGTCAAAGTGCCGAATGGGTCGGTGACCATGACGGCGCGCGGCTCGCTCAACTTTTCGCCGAACAAGGGCCTTCAGATGGAAGCAATCTGGATGCCACCACCTGAAAAAGTAGCTATCCAGTTCTTTACCATTGCACGGGACGGGTATCAGAACGTGTCGCTTTGGGAGCATGTCGGCTGGTCTCTGTGGCGCGTTGTGGCGGGCTTTGTTCTGGGGTCTCTGATTGGGATTCCACTTGGGTACGCGATGGGCCTGTCCGGCTGGGCGCGCGGTTGGTTTGATCCGATTGTGGAATTCATGCGTCCGGTTCCTCCGCTCGCCTTGATCCCGCTGGTCATCATTTGGTTCGGCATCGGGGAAAATGGTAAGATCGTTCTTCTTTTCCTTGCTGCTCTGTGGGTGATGATCATTTCGGCCCGTGCTGGTGTCTCTGGCGTGAACATCTCAAAGGTGCATGCGGCCTATTCGCTCGGGGCGTCGAAGTGGCAAGTCCTCCGCTATGTCATCGTTCCCAACTCCCTGCCTGAAATCTTCACCGGGGCCCGTGTTGCAATGGGTGTGTGTTGGGGGACGGTGGTTGCCGCTGAACTTGTCGCTGCTGAAAAAGGTGCGGGTAAGATGATTGTGGCTGCATCCAAGTTTCAGGCGACGGATATCGTTATGATGGGGATCGTCATGATCGGGCTGATCGGGTTCGCGATCGATATCCTGATGCGCAAAGCAGAAGCATGGCTGGTGCCATGGAAGGGCCAATCCTAATCACAGTTGGCAACCCGCAAACGCAAAAGCGCCGCACATCACGTGCGGCGCTTTTTTTGTATCCCGACCAAGAAACTGACTTATGACCAGCACGCGCCCGCGCGGCCATTGGATGCCGCGCAGTCCGATTTCAGTCGAAGTTGATCACGATGGTCTTGGATCGAGTAAAGTGTTCCAACATCGCTTCAAGCGACGCCTCTTTGCCAAGTCCGGACCGACCGAAGCCGCCGTATGACACATTTGGCTGGATCGTAAGGTTCTGGTTCACTTGTACATAGCCCGCGTTCAATCGCGCCGTGCTGTCGAGGGCTGTCGACAGGCTTTTTGTCCAAACCGAGGCTGCCAGTCCATAATGCGTGCCATTGGCTTGCTCGATGACCGCCTCGTAGTCTGACCAGCCCTTTACGACGGCGACAGGCCCGAAAATCTCTTGGAGCACGCAGGGGTGATCGTCTGCCAAGCCCGAAAGGATTGTGGGCTGTAGAAACAGATCAGGCGACAGACCTTCGTCACGAGGCAACTCACCAAACCGCTGGACCGTCGCTCCTTCGGTCTCTTCAGCCATGGCCACATACCGGTTGATCGTCGCGGCCTGACGCGCATTGATAATCGTGCCGACATCTGTTGCTTCGTCCAGCGGGTCGCCAATTACCAGTTTGTTCAGCGCCGCGCCAAGCTGTTCCATGAACGGCTCTAGCAATGTCTCATGCACATAGATCCGGCTGGCCGCCGTGCAGCTTTGACCCTGCCGCGTGAACCGCATGCCAGAAATCGCACCTGCGACGGCCTTGCCCAGATCGGCGTCTTCGCACACGATCATCGGGGACTTGCCGCCAAGTTCAAGCGAAACGGGAATGATCCGGCTGGCCCCAATCTTATAGATCGCTTCGCCGACAGCTTCGGAACCAGTGAACGTGATCTTTGCGATATCGGGATGGGTGGTCAGGGCGTTACCGCAGGTGGCCCCGGTGCCGTTCACGACGTTGAGCACACCCGCAGGCAAGTGCTGCATCAGAATTTCGGCCATCAAATAGGTCGCGAACGGGGCCTCTTCCGAGGACTTCACAACGACCGTGTTGCCCGCGACAAGCGCCGGTCCGATCTTGAGCGCCATCAACACAAGCGGCACGTTCCACGGGACGATGGCTGCCACCACGCCCAGCGGCTCACGCGCCGTCATGGTCAGCATGCGTGGATTGTAGGGGATTGTTTGACCCTTCAATTCGGACCCAAGGTTGCCGTAGAATTCCAGAATATCGGCGGCAACAGTCACCTCGCCCCGGCATTCGGTACGAATGGCCTTGCCGGTTTCGCGTGCAAGAACCTGCGCGATCAATTCGACCTGTTCCGCGGCGGCCCGTGCAGCAATCGCAACCCGCTTGCCACGTTCGCGCGCCGGAAGTTGCGCCCAAGGGATCTGAGCCGCCTTTGCCGCTGCAACAGCTGAAGCCGTCTCTTCGGGGCCGCTATCGGCGGCCTGACCAAGAACCTGCGCTGTAGCTGGGTTCATAACGTCCAACGACGCCATCGACGGCGCGCGAGCGCCCCCGACAAGATTGACCTGCCTGTAGGCGGCAAAAACAGCGTCTGTGGTTGTGGGAAGCGTGATGTCGTGTGTCAAGAAAGGATCCTCCGCCAAACAAGCTCGGCTTGGCAGGTATACGGTCTTGAGCAGCCCAGAAAATAGGGCCAAACCGCCGCTTTGTTAAGGCCAGATTGGGTGTGACGCAGCCCGTCAGTCTGCGCTGAACACGCGTTCACCATGACTTGCGCAGCCTTGGGTGATGGACTGGTGCAGTGGTTGACTACTGCCAACCCGCCTGTGAGCGCCCCCCGGCCGCCCAAAGAGCCCCGCGGCGGATCATTTCGGTGACTTGTGGAACCTTCAAATCGTCCAGTTCGTGCCCGATGGAGCAGTAGAAAACGCGCCCTTTGTCCCAGCGCCGTGTCCACGTCACCGGCATCACGGTGCCTTCGATCCACCACAGGTGATCGCCAGAGAACGTCGTCGTCGCCAACACCTCGTTGGATGGATCGGTCAGCATGTAATACTGTTCTGACTTCAAACGAAAACTGCGGATGCCCTGCACCAGTGGATGATGCGGTTTGCAGATCGTCACATCATAATCGATGTAATCTTCGGCCGGTTGCAGGTTGTCAGGCCATCCCGGTGGATGGGCCACAAATTGCCCGCCGATCAGAAAATGATACGTGGGACGATCCCGAAATGCATCCCCCATGTGACCGTGCCATCCCGCCAGACCGCAGCCCGCGCCGATCAGCTTCAGCAATCCGTCTTCTTGCAGTTTGGTCATATTGCCAAACTCTTCGTGGTGCCCTGATCGCGCAGACGACCAAATCGGCGTTATCAAATCCACATCGGCCATCGCGTCCGGGTGTTCGAGGGGCTCAAGTGTTTCGTGCAACGTGACGTTGAACCCGTTGGCTTTCAGAAGGTCAGAGTACCATTCCGCGAAATGCATCGGTGCGTGGCCTTCCCAGCCGCCGACAAACAAAGCTGCTTTCATTGCGCAGTATCCTCTTTATTGAAACTCAGCATCGCAGCCATATCGCGCGCGCCGTACCCTTTGGTTTCGGCTTGTCTCAGCGCGTTTAGCGTGACCTGCCCTTGTGGCATCTGTGTGCCCAGCCGTGCCGCGAGCCGGGTCGTGATTTCCATGTCTTTGCGCGCCAACGAAACGGTAAAAGTCACATCGTGGCCGGCCTCGTCCAGGTAGAGCGGCCGACGATAGCGCAACATGGGCGCCCCGGCCGCGCTTGCCTCGATCACGTCGAACGCCGACTCTGGCGTGATCCCGCCCGCCTCTGCCAAGGTCATCGCTTCGGCCAGCGTTTGGTTGAGCCCATGGATCAGCGAATTGACGGCAAGTTTCATCAACGCCCCTGAACCGGGCGCGCCAAGGCAGATTGTACGGCGTCCCATCGCCTGAAAGAGGGGCAAAAAGGGCGCAGCCTGCGCGTCGCTGCAGCCAGCCATAATCAACAGTTCCGCATCGGCAGCGGCTTGCGTTGCGCCAGAAACAGGGGCGTCAATGACCATCGAACCGGGCGGAGCCGAGGCCACAAGAGAGGCGATATGATCAGGGCTCATGGTCCCCATTTCGATGAAGTTCCGGGGGCCATCTGCGGCAAACAGACCTTCCGCCCCAAAGTGGACCGCATGAGATGACGTGTCGTCTGCCAGCATCGCTACCACCACATCAACGGTCCTGCTCAGGGCCGCAGGTGTGTCGGCAACCGCGCAGTTCAGGGTATGTGCCAAAGCCTGCGCCTTGTCAGTTGAGCGGTTCCACAAGGTGACCTCATGACCGGCACGCGCCAAATTGGTCGCCATGTGACAGCCCATCCGCCCGAGCCCGGCAAAGCCCACGCGCATCAGGCGACCTTTCGAGGATCAATTCCAGATATTGCCTGGATCAGGTTGTCTTCGGTGACAGTCTCTGCGGTGAAGTCGCAAATGATGCGGCCCTGATACATCGCAACAATCCTGTCGGACACGTGCAGCACCTCGGGCATTTCCGAGCTGATGACCACCACCGCGTACCCTTGCGCCGCCAGATCGCGGATCAGATTGTGAATCTCGGCCTTGGACCCAACATCAATGCCGCGCGTTGGCTCATCCACAATCAGCACGCTGGGGTGCATCGACAGCCATTTGCCGATCACGATCTTCTGTTGGTTCCCCCCCGAAAGGTTGCCAACGGTTTGTCGCCAACCCGGCGTGCGAATGTCCAACTTGTCGCGATACTGATCGAAAATCGCGATCTCGGCACCATCCGAGACAAAGGGTCCGGCAACAAGGTCTCCGACCTGCGGAAGGGTCATGTTGTCCCGGCAATTCATGCCAAGAACCAGCCCTTGCCCCTTGCGGTCTTCCGGCACCAGCGAAATTCCCCGCGCAATCGCATCAATCGGGGATCTGAACTGCACGGTCTGCCCGTCGAGCAAGATTTCCCCGCCCGACGGCTCGCGCAGCCCAAAGATAGTCTCTGCAATCTCTGTTCGGCCAGCGCCGACCAGACCATAGAAGCCAACGACCTCACCGCGCCGCACGGTAAAGGAAACATCCTGATAGAGACTGCCGCAGCTGAGATTTCGCGCCTCTAAAGCGATTTCGCCGACTTCATGGCTGCTGGCCTTGCGTGACAGATCAAGGCTGCGCCCGATCATCAGTTGCGTGACCTCATCTTCGTTGGTGTGCGCGGTGTCCAAAGTTCCGCGATACTGGCCGTCTCGCAACACACTGATCCGGTCGGTGATCTTGAAAATTTCTTCCATCCGGTGAGAAATATAGATGATGCCAACCCCCCGCCCCTTCAGGTCTGCAATCACGTCGAACAGCACTGATTTTTCTGCGTCGGTCAAAGACGCGGTCGGTTCGTCAAAAATTACCGCGATTGGGTCAACCGTCAGTGCGCGCGCGATTTCCACCATTTGCTGATTGGCAATAGACAAATCCCCAACGCGGGTGCGGGCGTTGAACCCGACATTGAGTGTCTTCAATATCCGGTCCGTCCGGTCGTAAAGTGTTAGCCAGTCCACACGGCCAAGGCTTTTGCGCGGCAGTTCCCCGAGAAAGATGTTTTCGGCCACGCTCAACTCGTCTGCAAGGCTCAGTTCTTGATGGATGAACACAACGCCCTTGGATTTCGCCTGCAGGGGCGAGGTCATTTGCACGGGCTCGTCCGCAATGAATATCTGGCCTTCGTTGGGCGCAAAAATGCCGCCCAGAACTTTCATCAAAGTCGACTTTCCCGCGCCATTTTCACCCATCAAGGCATGAACTTCGCCCGGCATCACGGTTAGTGAGACACCATCCAGCGCCTTAACACCGGGGAATGTTTTGACAATTCCGTCCAGACGCAAAACGGGGGTAACTGACGTGCTCATGTCCGAAGCTCCTGCTTGCCCTTTTGGTTCAGCTGCCGGTCCAAAATCAAAACCGCGATCAGGATCAGGCCAATCACGAGGTTGACGGTTTCCGTATCGGCACCGATGTGGCCTAGCCCCTTGCGAAGAAGCTGGATCGCAATGACCCCGCCCAGCGTTGAGATGATGGAGCCGTATCCGCCCATCAGCTTGGTTCCGCCCAGAACGACCGCTGTGATTGCCCACAACTCGTAGAGCATCCCGTCATTCGGGTTGACCGACCCGCTTTCGGAATAGAACACAACCGCTGACAATGCGGCCAGAAAGCCGATAATGACAAAGTTGAGCAAGATATGCGGGCCGACCTTGATCCCGGCGTTTACCGCCGCTTCGCGGTTGTTCCCGATCGCATAGGCGTTGCGGCCGTGCACCGTGCGCGTCATCACCAGCCAAAGCACCAGAACGCACACCAAGAAGAACCAAGTTGCTGTGTGCAGCCCCAGAAATTGCGCTTCGGCGAAATCGACCAATGTCCAGTTCAGATGGCTGGTTGGCTGCTCGCCATTGTACATGAACACAAGCCCCCGGTAGCCAAGCATCGACCCAAGCGTCACAATGAATGCGTCAACGCCGGTCTTCCAAACGATGAACCCATTGATGGCCCCCAGAACCATACCCGTGGTTAGGGCAAACAGCCACGCAAGCGGGATTGCCCAATCCCCAAGCGCGGCCATAAATGGCCAGGTCATGCTGTCCAGCATCACGACTGCCGCCAAGGCAAAGACAGCGCCGACCGACAAATCAATATTGCCGTTGATCATGATGATCGTCATGCCGACCGCGATAATTCCGATTGGTGCGGACTGTTTGAGCAACAGCAGCATGTTGTCAAAATCCATAAAGGATTTATCCGATGTGGATAAAAAGTCGCCTGCGATGGTAAAGAAGGCAAGTTCGACTGCGATGAAGGCCCAGATGGCCCCCTGTTTGAACAGGGTTTCCTTGGTCATTATCCTCTCCTCATGCGATCGGCGACAAAAGACGGCCACGTTTGGCGGCGATATCAAGCCAAACAGCGAGAATAATGATGACCCAAGTCACGACGTACTGGACGTAGAAGGGTAGCCCGACCAGCAAAAGTCCATTTTGAATGAAACCAAGGATGAGTACGCCAATGACTGTCTTGAAGATCGTTCCCGACCCGCCAAGCAAAGACGCGCCCCCAAGGATAACGGCGGCCAGCACTTCAAGCTCCATGCCCTGCCCGACGGTATTCTGACTGCCAAGACTGCGACTGGCTTGCATCAGCCCGGCAATCGCCACGCAAAGCGACGACACAAGATACGTCAAGAAAACCACACGTGCGCGCGGCACACCTGAAAAGGTGGCTGCAGTTCCGTTCCCGCCCACGGCATAGATTTTGCGCCCGAACGGGGTTTTGGACAACACGATGCCAAGCACGGCCGCGACAAGGGCAAACAGCAGGATTGGTGTCGGGATGCCCAAGATGGAGCCTTGCCCAAACACGGCGAACCACGTGCCTTCCTTGTCTGCAATATCCATATTTTTGCCCCCTGACCAAGTCAGGGTAAGCCCATGAATTGCGGACAGCATTCCCAGCGTGACGATCAACGAGTTTAGTTTGAGATATCCGACCAGAATC
Organism: Meridianimarinicoccus aquatilis; assembly: GCF_004358675.1. Lineage (GTDB taxonomy): Bacteria > Pseudomonadota > Alphaproteobacteria > Rhodobacterales > Rhodobacteraceae > Meridianimarinicoccus > Meridianimarinicoccus aquatilis. The sequence continues at coordinate 25,259 of NZ_SMZO01000028.1, forward strand.
CCGATGAACGCGCCCAGGCACAGCGTCAAAGCGAACATGGCCGGGATCGCCAGTGCCGGTCCGATCTTGTCATGCAGATCCAGCACCACGATGGTTGAAAACGACATCATCGACCCGACGGACAAATCAAGATTTCCGCCAATCACAACAAAAGTGACGCCAAGAGCCATGACCCCCAGAATGGCCGACGAGCGAACCACACCGGAGATGTTGTCAATGTCAATGAAACGCGGATTTGCGAGTGTGAAAACGATCATGAAAACCACGAACGCCACCAGTATTCCCTGTTTAGCGAGGAACCCTGCCACTCCCTGTTTTGTCAGTCCAGCCATGCCATCCCCTTCCCAAGGTCAGCCCGTTCATACCAGCGTCATACCGCCATCAATCATCACGATTTGACCCGTCATGTAGTCGCTGTCGCGCGATGCGAGGAACGTTGTTGTTCCAGTTACGTCCGCCGGAGTAGCGACGCGACCGCGCAGGATTTCGGACGAAAACTCTTCCATCGCCTGCCCTGGGCGTTCTGCCGCGCCGATTTTCATCAGGTCTTGATCAACCTGTTCCCACATTTCCGTCGCGACGACGCCCGGTGCAAAGCCAGTCACAGTGATCCCGTGCTGGGCCAGATCACGCGCGCCCGATTGGGTCAGTGACACGACGGCCCATTTGCTTGCACAATAGGGCGCGACATTTCCGAAACCTTGGCGGCTCGCGACCGACGCCGTGTTGACGATCTTTCCGCCTGTCCCCTGCGCAATCATCTGCCGCGCGGACTCTTGCATGCCGATCATACATCCCAGACCATTGATATCCATTATGAAGCGCCAGTTTTCCTCGGTGACGTCGAGAAAGTTCATCGGCTTGTTGACGCCGGCGTTGTTGAACTTGACGTCCAGCTTGCCGAAGGCTTCAACAGTGTGCGCTATCATTTCGCGCACCTGTTCGCGGTCTGTGACATCCACGGCAGCATGGGCGACCCGTCCGCCCGACGCCTGCGCGCGCGCCTTGTTGCAGTCTGCAACATCGGCCACCTGACTGGCATTTATGTCTGCGAAGCAAACATCCGCACCTTCATCCAACAGCGCCTCACCAATCGCGCGCCCTATACCGCGTGCCGCACCCGTTACAATGCACGCGCGCCCAGAGACTCGCCCCATGCCGCTCTCCAATTTCTTAAATTTCTGTCATTTACGGAAAACCGCACGAGGCATAGTCAAAGCGGCCCCGTGCGGACCGGAGAGGATCAGAATACAGGCTTGGTAAAGTCGCCCATATTGTCTTGCGTGATCTTGGGTGTGTCGAAGTAGTTGAGGAACGGAACATCAGCACCGTTCAGAATGTCGATTGCCGTTTGCAGCGCGGCTTCGGCATCATCCACTGGCGATTGATAGATTGACCCCCAATATTCGCCCGCGGCCATGGCCTCGTAGCCGACAGCAAAGTTCGTCGCACCCACGAAGATGATGCCTTCGCGGCCCGCCGCTTTCGCTGCGTTCAGCGCACCGACACCCATGTTGTCATCGCCTGAATAGACGCCATCAATATCGTCATACTTGACCAAGAATGCTTCCATGACCTGCTGTGACTTTTCACGGTTCCAGTCACCTGGTTGCGTTTCAACGAGCGTCACATCTGGGCAAACTTCGGGAAGACGGTCTTCAAACCCTTTCGCACGTTCGATGGCTGTCGTGTAGCCAGGTTGCCCTGAGATTTGCACAACGCGGGCTTCGGCTTCGATGCCCATGTCTTTGAATTTGTCGCACATGATCTCGGCCGAGCGGGATCCTTGGGTGATATTATCAGGACCCGAGAATGATTTCACGAAATCAAACCCTTGTTCAGCGATGTTCGAGTTTGTGACAACCACGGGTATGTCTGCCTGAAAGGCTTTGCGCACGGCTGGGATCACGGCCTCGCCGTTGGTTGGCCAGATGATGATCGCGTCAACCTCTTGCTGAATGAGGTCTTCCATCTGCGCAATCTGGCGGGCCACATCGCCGCCGGCATCCAGCACGACCGCTTCGACATTCGGGTTCGCTTCAGCGGCAGCAATGAACGCTTTTTCATACGTGGTCTGATAACTGTCCACGCCCACGTTGTTCTGGGTGATGCCAATGGTCATCGTTTCGGCAGCGACACTCGTTACAAGAATGGCTGTCGATGCAGCCAGAACACCTGTCAGGGTGAGTTTCATTCGGTAGTCCTCCCAATTCGCGTTTTTGTCAGATTGCGGCTGTCCTCTCAGCCAGGAGCAAGACCCCACAAGCAATCTGCCCGCATCCAGCGCGATTCCCTGCCCAAAGTGACGACCCATTTTTATCCAGTTTCGATGATTTTTTATCCATTATGGATGATTTTGACCTATCTGAAGAGTGCCACTTCGAACAATTTTGGAAGGACGTTTATGACTGCTCCGCGCAATCCAACTGACACATCCACCAAATTGGACAAAATGCAAACACAGCTTGCACAGGACACGCCGACAACGCAGCGCCGCATTGGTGGCTCTGACGGTGGCCTTGCGGGCGCAGCAACGCCGGAATTGAACCGCGTTGTGCATTTTCTTCAGGAAATCAGTCTGGAGATCGATACATCCCTCGATCCAAACACACCGAACCCTCACTTTAACATGATCCTGCACCTTTTGCGCAGCCATGCCGAGGGACGGATGGTGTCACCGTCCAGCATGGTCGCAGCCTCTGGCGTGCCCTACGCAACAGGCACCCGAAAGTTGACCGAGATACAGGATGCCGGGCTGGTAGAACTTCGCCCGCGCACGAAATCGGGGAAGAGTTTCACCCTGCATCCAAGCGCAAAACTGCTTGATCGGTTCAACCAACTTGCTGATCGTCTCGACAGGATCGGGCGCCGTACATTTGGCGCAACCGTCGAAGATGGTGACCTTGATGACTACTATTTCGGTGGCTCATACCAACCCGGTCAGGCGACTATCCCGCCGCCGGCGGTTTTGTCCCAGCCTTTGAAATTGCCCGGTGGGCTGCGCATTCTCGTGCATGGCGACCCTACTTTCATGGTGATGCAGACGCTCAAGCGTCAGTTTGAACAAATGGTCGGGACCGACATTCACCAACGCGCTTTTTCCATTGATCGCTTGCGAGAAGAAGCTCTGCGCAATGCCGCGCGTAGCAAAAGCCGCTACGATCTTATTGCTGTGGATTTGCCGTGGGTTGGCGAGTTCGTGAAGAAAGGCGTCATTCGCCCCCTGACCGACGTGATGGATATTGAGCGGCTTGATCCCAGCGATTTTCACACGGCGGGATGGCGCGCTGCCCACTGGGGCGGGGTGCCCTATGGTGTTCCAAGCCAAACGACGCCCGAGCTGATGTTTTATCGTAAGGACTGGTTTGCCGCTGCCGGGCTTGAGCCACCTGCAACGACAGACGCGCTTTTGAAAAGCGCAGCACATTTTCACAATCCGAGCCGTGGCAAGTATGGCGTCGCTTGGAACGCGGCGCGCGGGACCGCGTTGGGCCACACGTTCATGATGACCTGTGCAGCCTTCGGACAACCCATTATTGAGTTGCCCGAGATCGCGGGTGGCTTTGACACGGACGCACTTGCCAGCGGTGAATATCGCCCTGCTTTGGACACGGATCGCGCGCTTGAGGCGGCGGACTACCTGATGCAGCTCATGGACTATTCACCCCCCGATATCCTGTCGATGTCGTGGTATGAACGTGTCAGGCCCTATGCCGCTGGCACAGTCGCCATGGCCTATGGGTATACTCTGCTTGCGCCGTTTTTTGAGCTGGACAACACGTGCCCGGCGCATGGCAATACCGGGTACTTGCCGCATCCGCATGGACCCGGCGGCGTGCCTATCGCGCCGGTAGGGGGGTATGTTTTGTGCATCCCCGCCAACCTTGCCGATGACAGGCTGCCGGACGCTGCCGAAGCTTTGGTATCGTTCACATCGCCTGCGGCCCAAAAACTCTACGTTCAAAATGGCAGCCGCACTGCGCCGCGCTATTCGGTTGGCGCTGATCCGGATGTTCGGCGGCTTTCGCCGATCTTTGAGGTTGTCGACCAGATGTCATGGCGCGACGAGCTTCAATTCTGGCCTCGCCCACCTATCCCACAGATTTCGGACATCATCAGCATTTGCGGCCACGAACTGCACGACATGCTGCGCGGCATCGTAACGCCGCGCTTCGCCTTGGATCGTTTGCAAGCGCGAACCGAGAAAATTCTAAAAGAAAAAACCACCTAGGGAGGAATTCATGGACCCGAGCCGTCTGAAAGGTAAGAACATTCTGATCACCGGTGCCGGTCGCGGCATGGGCGCTGCAAACGCTGAGAATTTCGCGGCGCAAGGCGCCAACATCTGCATTGGCGATCTTGATCTGGATGCAGCGACCGCAGTTGCCGATAAGATCAACGCCGCAGGAAACGGCAAGGCCATTGCGGTCAAGATGGATGTGACCAAACGAGAGGACAATGCTGCTGCTGTAAAGGCAACTGTTGACGCTTTCGGGATGATCAACGTGGGTCTCTTCAATGCCGGTTTGAACAAGCCCCGCTTCTTCATGGATATTGATGAAGACAACTGGGACATGATCATGAACGTCAACACCAAGGCGATGTGGCTTGGCATGCAGGAAACCGCGCGCCAGATGATTGATCAAGGCCCACAAGAGAAGCCTTACAAATTGATCAATGTCGGGTCCATCGCGTCCCGGAAACCCCTGGTTGATGTGACCGTCTATTGCACGTCGAAATACGGCTGTCTTGCGTTGACCCATTGTGGGGCAGTGGCATTGTCTGAGCACAACATCACTGTGAACGGTTATGCGCCCGGCGTTGTCGTGACCCCGCTTTGGGAGCAACTAGACAAAGATCTGGTGGATATCGGGTTCAAGCAACGCGAAGGCCAAGCCTATGACGATATTGTTCGCGATGCGTTGCAGATCAAACGCGTGTCCTATCCCGACGATATCACAGGCACCGCGTCGTTCCTTGCGAGCGACGACAGCGACTACATGACGGGTCAAATGATCCACATCGACGGCGGCTGGTGCATCCAGTAACCGCGCCGCCCCTTTTCGCTTCCTTTTTCTAAATTGGACGGGTGCGCACGAGCGTACCCGCAGGAGACACACGCCCATGTCACGCGCACTCATGCCCAATCTGCTCACCCCGCAAGACCTGCAGCCCAACTGGCAATGGGAAGGTCGGTTGCCCGCTTGGGGTCACACCTCGGTCGATTTTGAACGTCGGATCGACCATGATCGCCTGCGTCGCTACCGGCTGGCGCGCACCCGGCAGGCGCTTGAGGCGTCGCAAGCCGGTACGCTTTTATTGTTCGACGTCAACAACATCCGCTATGTCAGCGCGACCAAGATCGGCGAATGGGAACGGGATAAAATGTGCCGTTTCTGTCTTCTGACCGGCGACGATGCCCCCTATGTCTGGGACTTCGGCTCTGCCGCGATGCATCACAAGAAATTCTCGGACTGGCTGGTTCCGGATCATTGCCGCGCCGGCGTTGTGGGGATGCGTGGCACAATCCCGCCAGAGTTTGGATTGATGCAAAAATATGCCCGCGAGATTGCCGGATTGATCCGCGACGCGGGCATGGGCGACATGCCGGTCGGCGTCGATTATGCCGAGACCGCTATGTTCCACGCCCTGAAGGCAGAGGGCCTGAACGTTGTGGACGGGCAGCAGATCATGCTGGCCGCGCGCGAGATCAAGAACTGGGATGAAATTCAGCTTTTGACGCAGGCGGCCGCAATGGTCGATGGCGTCTATCACATGATCTATGAAGAGCTGAAGCCAGGCATTCGTGAAAATGACATCGTCGCGATGAGCAACAAGATGCTTTATGAGATGGGCAGCGACGACGTGGAGGCGATCAACGCGATCTCGGGCGAGAGATGCAATCCGCATCCACATAATTTCACAGATCGATATTTCCGACCGGGCGATCAGGCATTTTTCGATATTCTCCAAAGTTATCAGGGGTATCGAACGTGCTATTACCGCACGTTCAACATCGGGCGCGCGACCCCATCTCAAGCCGATGCGTATGTTAAGGCGCGCGAATGGATCGATGCATCGATTTCGATGATCAAGCCGGGCGTGTCGACTGACAAGGTGGCAGAGGTTTGGCCCAAAGCCGAAGAGTTCGGTTTCCCGGATGAAGACACGGCCTTTGGCCTTCAGTTCGGCCACGGGCTTGGGTTGGCGCTGCATGAGCGGCCAATCATCAGCCGGGCTATCAGTCTGGACCACCCGATGGAGATCAAAACCGGGATGGTGTTCGCACTGGAAACATACTGCCCGGCCACAGATGGCTTTTCCGCAGCGCGGATCGAAGAAGAGGTGGTTGTGACCGAAACCGGCTGCGAGGTCATCAGCCTCTTCCCGGCCGAAGAACTGCCCATCGCCAACCGCTATTGATCGCTGTGCCGGGGACACTCCCGGCACGCTCACGACCGACACGCCGCGCTTTGACACCGGCATCCTAGGGGGGAAACCGATGGCCACCACTTCGAAAAAGGGAAAGACCAACAGCGAGGCCTACCTGCGTATGTACCGCCAGATGGTCCGCATTCGCACGTTCGAAGACAACGCGAACCAGTTGTACCTGTCTGCCAAGATGCCCGGCCTGACCCATATGTATTCCGGCGAAGAGGCTGTCGCGGTGGGCATTTGCGAAGCGCTGACCGACAGCGATCGCATCACGTCAACCCATCGCGGCCACGGGCATTGCGTCGCCAAAGGCGCAAATTTTCGAGCCATGTTCTGCGAGTTGCTGGGCAAGGAAGAGGGGTATTGCCGCGGCAAGGGCGGTTCCATGCACATCGCCGATCAAAGCCACGGCAACCTTGGGGCGAATGCGATCGTTGGCGGATCGATGGGGATTGCAACCGGCTCAGCTTTGCGGGCCAAGATGATGGGCCATGACGATGTCACCGTGTGTTTCTTCGGGGATGGGGCCACTGCGCAAGGCTTGATGTACGAGGTGATGAACATGGCGGCGCTATGGTCGCTTCCGGTGATCTATGCCTGCGAAAACAACGGTTATTCAGAATACACAAAGACCGAAGAAATTGCCGCTGGGTCGATCACCGCCCGTGCCGAGGCATTTGGGATCGAAGCCTTCAAGGTTGATGGACAAGATGTGCTGGCCGTCAATGACCTGACCCAGAAACTGGTGGCGCGCTGCCGCAAGGGCGAAGGCCCGTTCTTCATGGAATTGGATACCTATCGCTATCACGGCCACCATGTGGGCGACATCAACCGCGAATATTACCGGTCCAAAGCTGAAGAAAAGGACTGGAAAGAGAACCGTGATCCGATCTCGCGCTTTCGCGCCATGCTGGTGAGCGAAGGCATCGCCGCCGAGGATGAGATCGAAGCAATCAATGCCGAAATCGCCCGTGATGCGGAAGATGCCGTCGCCTATGCGCTTGAAGCGCACTACCCTGACGGGTCCGAAGTCGACATGCACGTCTACGCGGACTGAGGAGCAAACCAACATGCGAGAGATAACCCTGTCCCAAGCCGTCAACGAAGCGCTGGCCGAAGAAATGCGCCGCGATCCGACGACGTTTATCATTGGCGAAGACGTGGCCGAGGCCGGCACGCCCTTCAAGGTTCTGTCCGGGCTGGTCGAGGAATTTGGCACCGCCCGCGTTATCGACACGCCGATTGCAGAGCCCGGGTTCATGGGCATCGCCGTGGGGGCCGCGATGACGGGCGCACGGCCAATCGTGGATCTGATGTTCGGTGATTTCATCTTTCTGATCATGGATCAGCTGTGCAATCAGGCGGCAAAGACGCATTACATGTCTGGCGGTAAACTGACCGTGCCGCTGGTCTTGCGGACCAACCTTGGCGCGACGCGCCGGTCAGCTGCACAACACAGTCAGTCGCTTCAGGCCTTGGTGGCGCATATTCCTGGCCTCAAGGTCGCGATGCCGTCCTCGGCTTACGAGGCGAAGGGGCTGATGAAAACAGCGATCCGCGACAATAATCCGGTCGTGATCTTCGAAGACAAACTGATGTATCAGGACAAGGCCCCGGTGCCGGAAGAAGAATACCTGATCCCGTTTGGTCAGGCGAATGTGAAACGCGAAGGGCGCGACATCACACTGATTGGCACGTCTTCCATGGTTCAAGTGGCCGAAAAAGCGGCGGAGCTTCTCAAGGCTGACGGGATCGACGCCGAGGTGATCGACCCGCGCACCATCGTTCCGCTGGATGAAGCAACGCTCTTGGCCAGTGTGCGCAAGACCAGCCGCGCCATCGTCATTGACGAAGGGCACCAAAGTTACGGCGTTACGGCTGAAATTGCGAGCCGACTCAACGAAAAGGCGTTTTACCATCTGGACGCCCCCGTGCTGCGCATGGGCGCTATGGATGTGCCGGTTCCCTTCTCGCCCGCGCTGGAAGATCTGACAGTTCCGACGCCGGAACGCGTTGCCGCCAACGCTCGCAAGCTGTGCGCCGGGGAGATGATCGATGCCGCATGACGTGACCATGCCCCAGCTTGGAATGGCCCAAGACGCGGGCCGGATCGTTGCGTGGCTTAAGGCGCCCGGTGATCCCGTGTCTCGGGGTGATGCCTTGCTGGAGGTTGAGACTGACAAGGCCACAATGGAGGTCGAAGCGCAGGCAGACGGATTTCTGACGCAGGTCAGCGCACAAGAAGGCGACGACGTACCAGTGGGCCATGTCATTGCGCGTATTTCGCAAGACGCCGATAACCCCGCGCCAGAGCCGCCATCTGAAACCCCCGCCGCAGAAGCGCCGCAGTCAGACGCTCTGCCAGAAGGTCGCCCCGTGACCATGCCGCAACTTGGCATGGCTCAGGACAGCGGCCGCTTGGTTGCGTGGCTTAAAAAACCCGGCGAGCCGGTCGCGGCGGACGATGCGCTGTTCGAGGTCGAAACCGACAAAAGCACAATGGAAGTCCCAGCCGGTGTTGACGGGTTTCTTGCCGCGACGCTGGCCGAGGATGGCGAAGATGTTCCCGTCGGGGACGTTGTGGCCATCATCAGCCCTGCAAAACCGGATGCACCCGTGGCGAGGGGGCGCAAGCCGGGCACACCGCCGCCCGCCATCACGCCGCCCGCTGACCCGGTTGAGGCGAAAGCCGACACACCGGGTCCAGCCGGGATCGCATCCCCTGTGCCTGTGCAAAGGGATGGCCGCGTTTTAGCCTCGCCCAAGATGCGCCGTCTGGCACGTCAAGAAGGGTTGGACCTTGCGCGTCTCGCTGCAGCGGGTCACGCGCAACCCTTCCATGTCAGTGATCTGGAGTCATTGCGTGCCATCTGCACACCAGAGCCAACCACCCAGCCAATGGGAGCCGTGCAGCATCTGAGCGCAGAGGCAAGCGCCGAAAGCTTTACGGAGTTTTTGGCGTGGGCCGGATCAGAGCATGGTTTGACGGATATCGGCGCACATTTGGCAGGGTTCGCGGCTCAGTCGCTCAACAAAGATGCGCCCATCGTGATTGGCGTAGAACGTCACGGTGCGGCGCAAGCCTATCGGTGCCCGCCGGGCCGTTCGCTGTCCGCCGTTGAGCCTACCGATGAGTCGCCAACGCTGCTGCTGCGCGATCTTCGAGAAACCCGCCTGCGTGGCCTTCAGCTAGGCGCGGGTGCCGTTGCGGTTCTGACACTTACTGCGCAGGATGGATCACTGACCATCACGCTTGAATGCACCGCTGCGCAGCTTGCGCCAGATGATGCCATTGCCCTGCTAACCGGGCTCGCCGGGCGGATCGACGACCCGCTTCGCCACCTGCTTTGACACCCGCATTTCCCGACCGGAGACGATCATGGATTTCACCGACCTTTACATAGACGGGGCATGGCATAAGACCGCAGAGCGGTTTGATGTCATCAACCCAGCCACAGAAGCGGTGCTCGCATCGGTGGCGTCCGCGGATATTGCCGACGCTGATGCCGCGCTTGATGCCGCCGAAGCCGCAATGGCCGAATGGGCCGCACGCACACCGCGCGCGCGATCCGAAGTGCTGCGCCGCGCCTGGGAATTGATGACCGCCCGGCTGGACGAGTTTGCGCACATCATAACACTTGAAAATGGCAAGGCCCGTGCCGACGCCATGGGCGAGGCAACCTATGCCGCCGAGTTCTTCCGCTGGTTCGCGGAAGAAGCCGTGCGCGCCGATGGGATGATCACTCACGCCCCTGCTTCCGGTGCGCGCATCGTGGTGCAGCATAAGCCCGCCGGACTTGCGGTGTTGATAACGCCCTGGAACTATCCAGCCGCGATGGGCACCCGCAAAATTGCCCCGGCATTGGCCGCAGGGTGCGGGGTGATCATAAAGCCCGCCTCGGAAACGCCCCTGACGATGCTGGCCCTGATGCCGCTTTTGGAAGAGGCCGGGGTCCCGAAGGGGTTGGTCAACGTGTTGCCATCCAGAAGGACCGGCGCATTGGTCGATCATATGCTGCATGATCCGCGCGTGCGGGTGGTGAGCTTTACGGGCTCCACCGGTGTGGGGCGCAAGCTTCTGAAGTCCGCAGCAGATCAAGTTCTCAAACCCGCGATGGAGCTTGGCGGCAATGCGCCCGTTGTTGTTCTTGAGGATGCAGATATCGAAACGGCAGTCGCTGGAACGATGCTGGCCAAAATGCGTAATTTGGGAGAGGCCTGTACTGCGGCCAACAGGATTTATGTGCACGAAGCGATTGCCCCCGATTTCATACGCCGCCTGACGGAAGAAATGGCGGCGTTGAACGTCGGTGACGGTACCGATCCATCAATCGATGTTGGCCCGCTGGTCAATGCGGACACGCGCGACAAGGTCGCCGCGTTTGTGGCAGATGCCGTCGCAAAAGGGGCGCGCGTGGAATGCGGCGGTGTCGTACCGGAAGGACCGGGGTTCTTCTATCCGCCGACAGTCTTGTCTGGCGTGCCCGAAACCGCCGAGTGTGTGCAGGACGAAATCTTCGGCCCAGTTGCGGCGATCCAGACCTTTACCGACCAAGATGACGTTATCCGGCGGGCGAACAATACGGAATACGGGCTGGTTGCGTATGTGTTCAGCGAAGATTTCAAACGCGCTTTGCAGGTTTGCGAACGACTGGATTACGGCATGGTCGGGCTCAACAGGGGGCTGGTCAGCGACCCGGCCGCACCCTTTGGCGGCACAAAACAATCGGGGCTTGGGCGCGAAGGCGGCCACGAGGGAATGCTGGAATTCATGGAAACCCAATATATTTCGGCCAGTTGGTAGGAGACGCGGATGACTGACATTATAGCAAGCCCATCGACCCGCCGCCTCGCGCGCGAAAAGGGCATTGATTTGGTCGCGTTGGCCCAGCAGTTGGGGCGCACGACGCTTGCACCTGAAGACTTCGCACTGCCCGCGCAATACGTGGCTGCATCGCCCGCCGGGGCTGACACATCATTTTGGGATGTGGACCACGCCCAATTTGGCGAGGTCACCGAGGAACCGATGAGCCGGATAGCACAGGTTGCCGCGCGCAATCTTGCAGCGGCGCAAGCCCTGATCCCGGCTGTGACGCATCATGACAGCGCCGATGTGACGGCGATCGAAGCTCTGCGCAATGCATGGGGGGCCGAGGTTGCGCAGGGCGGTGTGAAACTGACCGCGCTTGCGTTTCATGTGATGGCCTTGGCCCGATGCCTGCGCGCATTTCCCAAGTTCAACGCCTCGTTGACGGCAGATGGTCAGACCTTGGTCCTGAAACATTATGTCCATATCGGGATCGCGGTTGATACCCCTCATGGCCTTGTTGTTCCGGTGATCCGCGATGCTGACAGAAAGGGTCTGGTGCAGATCGCGCGTGACATCGTTGATCTCGCGCGCCGTGCCCAAGCCCGAAAGGTGGGTCCGGCCGAAATGGGCGGCGCCTCCATGACGATTACAAATCTTGGCGGGATCGGCGGCAGCGGGTTCACACCGATCGTCAACCCGCCGGAAGTTGCCATTCTGGGGATAACGCGCACGCAGGTGGACACAGTTTGGGAAAACGGCACACCCCGCCCGGTTCCTAAGGTGCCGCTCGACCTGAGCTATGATCACAGGGTGATCAACGGGGCCGATGCGGCAAGGTTCCTTGCCCAGTATTGCCGAATGATTGCTGAGCCGCGGCATCTTTTGATTTGATCACGGCTCAAGGCGGTCACTGCACGCCTAACCTGAACTTGCCAACCACAAGACGGGCGAATGGTGTGTAGGGGAACGTATGTGTTTCAGAACATCATGCAATCGGCACCGGGGCTTAGCGGCGGCGCACCGTCCGGCAAGGTTGGCGTATAATCGAACGTGACGATCTCTGCCCCGCTATCGAAGGCAACGAACAACTGGTTCGAACCGGGTCTGATCGCGATCCCTTCAGGGTCTGTGCCGAACTCCAGCAAGCTGACTTGCGCAAGCAACTCACCGGCTGCGGTAAATTCATAAAGGCTGTTGGATCCTTCCCAATCATCCACGATCAACAGGTGGCCTGTGCGTGGGTCGATGGCGATACCTTGTGCTTCGCTGAGTGGTGGTGACAGCGTCATCGTGTTGATTTGCTCCATCAATTTGCCACTGGCATCAAACCACGACAGCCGCTCTGGGTCGTCCTCGACGGTGACCAACGCCCCGTTTGCCGACACAGCAATGCCTTCGGTATCGGCCCATTCGCCTTCAAGTTCGAACGGCGCGCCCAAGGCTTCCCCGTCTTTGCTCAAACGCTGCATGCCGCCAAAGCCATCGCCAACGATAAGGTGGTCGCCCTCTATGGCGATTGCCTTTATCCGAAACAGATCGCTGCTGATGCGCCGCAACTCGTCACCGTGAAGGGTCACAAGCACGGCCTCGGGGCCTTCGTTGGCTATCCACAATCCGCAAAAGGTCGGGTCATATTCCAAGCTGGCCGGTCTGTTGAGCTGATAGCGTCCCGTTTCTTGCAGGTCCAACGCCGAGGAAACACACGGGGCGGCGCATGCCAAAAACAAAATGGATTTTCCCAGCATTCGAAGCCCCGCCAATTTCCAAAAGGATGACATGAACAAAATCTGTGAGGCGCGGCAAAAAGCGGCGCTTACTTTAATGAGTGTGAGCCGTTTGGCCGCGAAGTCAACGTCCGCGACGTAAGGGGTCGTTCTGCACTGCGGTGCCGCGAAGAATGGAATATCTACGAATTGGCTGGGCGGCAGATATCGCGGCGTTGAGGTTCTTGTCCCGTACTATCACGCTACCGGCAAAATTCAGTGCAAGCTGACACGGCGCTCCCCGTTTGCCGAGGACTGGTCCCTAGCCCAGAAACGACCCACGGGCGCGGATCAGCGCAACAAGCACCAGCACCAGATAGGCGGCACTGATCAGCACAAGAAACAGCCATGGCCGCGTAAAGATCAGCCCAATCACAATGGCAGTGGCGCACAGAATGACCGGAATAAGTCGGCGCTGTACTCTGACCGCTTTCGGCGATGGGGTCTTGAGTTTCGAGATCATCAAGAGCCCCACAAATGCAAGCCAGATCGAAACAGCCACCGCCCCGTCACCAGAGTTGATGATGCCGGACAAGGACAAAAAGACCGGCATCAGCCCCAAGCAGGCCCCTGCTGGCGCAGGGACGCCGGTAAAGTGCAGTTTAGGTCCGGAAACAGCATTGTCATTGCCCGCAGTCACATTGAACCGCGCCAACCTGAGGCATGTAGCCGCCACAAAGATCAGGGCGAACATCCAGCCAAATGCGCCCAAATCGGTCAGGTGGACCTGATACACGATAATCGCTGGGGCGACGCCGAAGCACAGGAAGTCAGACAGAGAGTCGAGTTGCGCGCCCATGGGCGACTCGGCTTTCAAACGCCGTGCGGCCAGCCCGTCAAAAAAGTCGGCGATCCCAGCCATCAGAATGAGCGTGACAGCCATCGCAAAGCGATCTTCGATGGCGAACCTGATCGCCGTGAGGCCAAGGCTCATCCCGATCAGCGTGATCATGTTCGGGAGCAGCATCAGGATAGGCACAGCAGCTTGGTCGCCGCGCGCACCGCGTTTAGGGGTCAGACCGACCATGCTTTACGCCTCTTCCGTTGCGCCAGCCAAATCCGCAATCACAGTCTCGCCTGCCACCATCGTCTGGCCGATCCGGACAAGCGGCGTAACACCGTCGGGCAGGTATATATCCAATCTAGAGCCAAACCGGATCAGCCCAAAGCGGTCGCCGCGCGCCATTTCATCGCCCTCTTTGGACCAGCACAGGATGCGGCGGGCGACCAACCCTGCGATCTGCACCACGCCATATCGCCGACCGTCAGGAAGCGCGATAGCAAGACCATTGCGTTCGTTATCAGCAGAAGCTTTGTCGAGCGATGCATTCAGGAACTTGCCCGGCGTGTAGGCGATTGTGTCGATCCGACCTGCCGCTGGAAGACGATTCACATGGCAATTGAAGACCGACATGAAAACAGAAATTCGCAGCAGTTCAGTCTCACCAAGCCCCAGTTCGGCCGGCGGCACTGCTGGCTCAAGCAGGGAGACGATACCATCCGCAGGCGAGACCATTACACTATCGCGGGTTGGGACCACCCGTTCGGGATCTCGAAAAAAGTAATAAACCCAAACCGTCAGACCAACGCCGATCCAACCCAAAGGGGACCACAGGATGAACAAGACAGCCGTGATAGCCGCGGAAATGGCAACAAAGCGTCGTCCTTCCGGATGCATCGGTTTTACAAAAGTGGAAAGCATGGAAACGGACATGTGACCCCGTGGTGTTTATCTGAACTGACGTGAAGCTGCGGTCGGGGGATGAAACTGATCCCGGTGCCGGATGGCTTGGGTACGTAACAACTTGCCTTCTACCCAATGCCGAGGCGAACCGCAATCCGCAGGGGTTTCAAGGGCACCTTCGGTCACGTTGGACGCCGGGGGTGAGCCTTGAGGAGCGGTGGCCAGATTAGGTGTGATGACGGTAACAGCAGCCGTCGACAAGACGCCATAACTTCGCGATGCGGCGGGGTTGCAAGCCCTATTCTTTTGAGAAACTTCTAGCCGATTGCGCGCCGACCTATCCCGAGGTGGGGATCCTTTTTGGGAAATCAAAATGGTAGTTAATGAAGGACAGAAACAGCAACACAAAGCACAACGGAGCGTCCCAATGCCTAGCAAAAATGATCAGAGCCAGCCACGTCAAACCGCGCCTTCGCTGAACCGCCGCCCAAGCCCGGCACCCGTCAAAACTTATGAATTCACAGATTGGGCCATGATCTGAGCGCGGCTTCCCGGTCTCCAGAACTCCTGAAGGTGCGGCAGCAGCGGTATTTGCCGAACCCAGCGATAGATATGCCGGCATATGCGTGTCAGCACGGCACGCATCCATTTCGATCCTTTCGAAATCGTTCTCATATTATCGCAAAATAGCCCACACCAAGAAGTCCAAGCATTTCCATAATTCCGACACGGTAACGGCACGCCGACCCGCAAAGTCATATTTGTCATTTGCCTTACAAACGTTATGCATACATCAAGAAAGTCCTTGGAACTCCTCGACTAGACTAACGGAAAGTTCGCTGCATGACCCACGCCTCGCCTGAGATCATTCTGCACAATTACCCTCAATCCCCTGTTGCTGAAAAAGCGCGGGTCGCTTTTGGAATCAAGGGCTTGTCTTGGCGCGATGTGGAAATTCCAAGGCTCGCTCCGAAGCCGATGCTGACAAAACTGACTGGCGGCTATCGCCGCACACCGGTCATGCAAATCGGCGCCGACATTTATTGTGACACTCAATGCATCCTTCATGAATTGGAGCGGCGTTTTCCATCGCCGACGTTCTTTCCCACGTCAGATGCGGGCCTGATTTGGGCTCTCAGCCGATGGACAGACGGCACCATGTTTGATCTGGCGGTGAAAATCGTTCTCGGTTCAGCCGGAGAGGACCTTCCCAAGGACTTCGCAGAAGACCGTGGCCGCCTGTATCTTGGCCCTGACTGGGCGGCGGGATTAAAGGCTGCAAACGCGGACTTGCCACATCTGGCAGCGCAGATGCGCGGGCCATTGCACTGGGTGAATGGACAATTGTCTGATGGCCGCAGGTTCGTTCTGGGCGCTGATCCGGCTGCAATTGATGCGCAGCTCTTTCATTTAGTGTGGTTTCTTCGCGGGCGCTGGAACAACGGACCTGTGTTTCTGTCAGAGTTTGCGCATTTGGAACGGTGGGAAAAGAATGTCGCGGACATCGGTCACGGAACGGCTGTCAGTATGTCGCCTGAGGATGCGATCCGTGCGGCGACCCAAAGTGAACCTGATGCTGTCCCGTCCGTTGATGCACTTGATCCACAAGGGTTGAAGGCGGGAATGAGGGTTGTTGTATCGCCTGATCTTGATGGCGGCGAGCAACCCGTAGAAGGCGCGGTCTTCGCGGCCGATCACAATTCCATCACGATTCACCGACAAGACCCCGACGTTGGTAACCTCTGTGTTCACTTCCCGAGGATCGGATACAGGGTGACGATCGTCGATTGAAACGCAGAGTGCCGTGACTTTAGTGCCGGTGCTGATGCCCGCCCCTACGACGACAACCGTCGTAGGGCGGTGTCTGACGCAGTGCCCGGCAGTGGTATTGGCTTTCCCTCACCTACTGGGTTGCCGTGCCCCATCCCCTATGGCCGCACTAGAATGAAGTCCGGAAATATACTCGATTGACGAATGGCTTCGTTTTCATCCGCCTGAGAAAAGAACCCGAAATTGGCAATCAGCGCCGTTTTCAGCCCTGCCACCTGCCCCCCTAATATATCTGTGTGCAGACTGTCCCCGACCATAACGATCCGCGATCGCACAGGCGTATCTAGTCGCGCGAATGCCAGGTCATAGATGTTTGCAAACGGTTTGCCGAAGAACTGCGGTTGCACGCCCGTGCGGTCCGCAAGGCGATGCGCAAAGTACCCCGGTTCAACCGAAAACCCGGACTCTCGCGGCGCAACGATATCTGGGTTGCCCACGTAGACCGGCCGCGGCGCTGCCTGAAGTGACGCTTCCAAAAGGGCTTGCCTCTGTTCTGTCCAGACCGCGCTGCCGATCAGAAGAAAGGCATCCACAGCGTCATAGGTGGCGCGGTCTTCGGCAAGGTATGTCGCGTTGATTTGGTCTAGGTCCGCGCGCCCAAGGCTTTCCGTGGCCATGAGGCCCCAATGTTTGTCTGGCTCGGACGCAAGGGCATGCAACACTGCCTTACGGCTCGTTATCACGTCGTCCGGATCGAAGTTGTACCCAAGTTTCTTGTACTTCTCCATTAAATTTGCATGTGGAAAGCCGGCCGCGTTTGACACCACCAACACACGTTTGCCCGCTTTTTGCAGCCGTGCCACCCGGTCCGGTACGCCTGAAATTGCGGTTTCGCCGATGTTCAGAACCCCAAAGGCATCCAGCAAGAACGTGTCCACATCCGGCGCGATTGCATCCAGATCAGGCGCGCGCTGACAGGCCCCACCGGCGAGAGCCGTTGGAAGCCGATGCCGGATGCGTTCATAGGCTGCAAAGGCCTCGTCACTGTTCAAAATTCAGACACCCTAGATTATCGCGCCGCGCACTTTTGCAGACACCCATTCTGAAATGATCACTGCGGCCAAGATCACCAGCAGGATCAGCGACACCTGAGGCCATGCAAGCACGTTGAGAGAGGACGACAGTTGCAACCCAATTCCGCCTGCGCCGACCAGCCCAAGCACCGTGCTTTCGCGGATGTTGATATCCCAACGGAAGACGGCAATGCCGGCGAATGCGGGTAAAATCTGTGGCACGATCCCGTAAGCCATGACCTGCCAGCGCGATGCGCCTGTGGCGGTTATGGCTTCGACCTGCGTTTCGTCGATTTCCTCGATGGCTTCGTAGAGAAGCTTTGCACAAAAGCCGATTGACCTAATTGCAATGGCGATCACGCCTGCAAAGACCCCTGGGCCGATGATCGCGATCAACAGCAAGGCCCAGATCAACGAATTGATCGACCGGGTCGACACAATGATCAACAGGGCGATGGGGCGCACAACATACTTTGAAGGCGTTGTATTTCGCGCCGCAAGAAAGGCAATCGGCACAGCCATTATCAATGCCAAAATCGTTCCGAGCGTGGCGATGTTCAGCGTATCCCAGATCGGTTTGCCCAACTGGGTAATGTACTCCCAGCGGGGCGGTGTTGCGCGGGTCCAGATATCGTTGGCAATACGCGGCGCATCCCACACAAAAAACCAAGTGGTCGAGGCGGAAATCTGTTGCCAGCAATAGGCGAAAACAGCAACGCCGATGAGCCACATGACCCAATGCAAAAGGCTTTCGCGACCGGTGCGGCGCTGCCAGACCTGTCGCCCTTTCAAGTCCCGAACCGGCATTACTGCACCCTTTCGCGGATGATGCCCGACAGGTACTCAAGCGCCATGACAATAACGATGATGACAAGCAGGATCGCTGCCGCTGTATCATACTCGTACCTGTCAAACGCCGTGTTCAGCGTGGCCCCGATGCCGCCAGCGCCGACAAGGCCCAAAATTGCACTCTCGCGAAAATTGATGTCCAGGCGATAGATTGAAAGTCCAATCAGTCGCGGCATTACTTGTGGCTGAACGCCATAATTGATCCACTGGGCCCATTTCGCGCCAGAGGCTTTGATCGCCTCGGCCTGAACCCGATCCATGCTTTCGATATCTTCGGCCAGCAACTTGGACAGAAAGCCAATGGTCGCAAAGCTGAGTGTCAAAAAGCCGGCCAGCGGGCCAAAGCCAAAGATGGCGACAAGAAGGATCGCCACGATAATCTCCTGCAACGCGCGACTGACGGCAATTATGGACCGACAGATCAAGTAGACGGGCAAAGGCGCGATATTCCGCGCAGCCCCCAAAGCGATAGGGATCGAGATGACGATCCCAACAACAGACGAGGCAACAGTCATGATGATGCTCTCGATCATGCCGTCCCAGATGTCACCAGAGCGAGATGCGAAGTCCGGGTTGGCAAAAGCCAGTATGAACTGCTTTCCGCGCTCCAGACCTTCGTAGACGCGCGCCCAATTGACCTCGATCGTCAAATAGGCGGCGATCAGATAGGCCACAAACCCAAGGACCATTGCCCAGCGAAGCCATGCGCGTTTTACAAATGGCGGTTTCTTCCAAGGTCTGCCGACAAGCTCGTTCAACTCGCTCATGCCAACGCCTCGTCTTCATCCACCTTTTCGATCGTCGCTTCCCAGTCCTCTTCACCGTAGATTGTTGTCAGCACTTCGGGCGTTAAACCCTCTGGCAGCCCATCGAACTCGACAGCCCCAAAGCGCAACCCGATCACGCGCTGCACGAACATCTGCGCCAACGCCACATCATGGATGTTGATGATCGCGGCCAACCCGCGTTCTTTGCACAGCTCGCAGATCAATCTCATGATCTGGCGCGAGGTTTTGGGATCAAGCGACGCCGTCGGCTCGTCAACCAACAGAAGAGCTGGATCTTGAATGAGGGCGCGGCAAATGCCAACCCGCTGCCTTTGGCCGCCAGACAATTCGTCCGCACGCTTATCTGCCATGTGTGCCAGACCAACCCGGTCCAAAAGGCGAAAGGCTTCATCTACGTCGGATTGTGGGTATTTTCGAAGAAAGCTGCGCCAGAAACCAACATAGCCCAAACGGCCGGACAGGACGTTTTCCATAACGGTCAGGCGTTCGACCAGAGCATATTCCTGAAAGATCATGCCCATTCGCCTGCGTTGCCGACGCAGCGCACTCATGGACAAACGGGTCAGATCAACATCGCCCAGAAACACACTGCCCGATGTCGGTTCAACCAGCCGATTGATGCATCGGATGAGCGTGGATTTCCCAGCCCCCGACGGGCCGATCAACGCCAGAACTTGACCCTCTGGTACGTTCAGATCAACGGCCTTCAATGCCTGATCGCCTGTTTTATAAGTCTTCACAAGCTTCTCAAGCCGCAGCATGAAAGCCTCCCCACCTCAAGTTTTTTTATGGAAAAGGTGGGTCCGAAGACCCACCAAATCAGTGTTTATTCGCAGGAATAGCTGACACCGTTTGCCGCATCAATCTTGCGGATCACGTCCCAGAATTCTTTGTAGGTCATTGGAAGAAACTGACCTTCATTTGACTTCTCGAATTCCGCCTGAAGCGAAGTGCCTTCCCATTCGAAGTTGAAAAACGCATTGCGGATCTTTTCTTTCAACTCTGGGGTCAGGTTGTGCGCCGTGCCAAAGCCCGTGGTTGGGAATGTCTGCGACTTGTAGATCGTCACGACCTGATCCTCGGTAATGACATCACGGCTTAGCATCCGGGACTTCACCGAGTTCGCAATAGAGGCTGCCATGTAATCCTTGTTGGCGACCCCCAGGATGGAGTTGTCATGCTTGCCCGAATAAACCGGCTCAAAATCCCGATCGGGCAGCATGTCAAAATCGCCCTTCAGGATCGCGCTTGGCGCTTTGAAACCTGAATTTGATGTCGGCGATGTAAAGGCCAGTTGTTTGCCTTTGATGTCCTCGACCTTTTCAATGCCAGAGCCGGGATAAGTTATAATCTCCATCTCGTAGCCAAAATTGCCGTCCTTTGACGCCATGATGGTGAACGGATTGAAACCAGCGCAGTTTACGGCCAGCGGGTTTGATCCGGTATTGAAGCCCGCGATGTGCAGACGCCCGGACCGCATCGCTTCGATCTGGGCTGCGTTATTCTGCACGGGGAAAAACAGAACCGATTTCCCTGTTTCGGCTTCCAAGTGCGTTAGAAAATCAGACCAAGCTTCCTTATAGACCGCAGGGTCTTCGACGGGGGTATAAGCAAAGACCAACGTGTCAGGGTCAACCAGATCGGCGGGGTCTGTTGGTGTATCTGCAATCAGATCACCATCAACGTCACAAAAGCGATCATCAAGATCACCGCGCGGACAGTCTTGTGCGGCGGCTGGACCTGCCAGTGCGAAAGCGCAAAGAACGGCTGCGCCAGACAAAAGTTTGTTCATTGTTTTCATTTGTATTTCCTCCCGGTGAGGCAGGCTAACCGCGGCAGACGGAAAGACAAGCATTTTCTAACGCGCCTGATTTTTTAGCTTCTGCCGCTGGATAACACTTAATAATGAAGCGCCGGTGCGCTGCTGTGTATCATTATATCTAAAAACGCACGCATCTTGACGCGGCGCGGGTCTCAGATCTTTTCTTGCTGCCGCAAATCTACTGGAGGATACGACATGACACCCGGTCACGGCCCCATGTCTATGGACGGAACTGCGCCTGCAACTGGTGACAACGGTGGCCGGGATCAACATCAATTTGGAAAGTTTCGATTGCGCCTTTCCAACGATCTTTTGAAAGGATCTGCTGATGTCTGAGTTCGATTTCGATACGTGTATCGACCGCCGCGAAGTACCCGCCCTGAAACATCATCCCATCGTCTTGGGAAAGGATGGGATGAACCTGTTTCCGGCGGGCGTCGCTGACATGGATTTCCGGGTGGCCCCCTGCATAACAGCGGCGATGCAAAATCGAGTCGCGCACGGTGTTTTCGGGTATGAAACCGTGCCAGATGGCCTGATGCCTGCCTTGACCTCTTGGTTGCAGGGGCGGCACGGGTGGTCGGTGGATCCAAATCACGTCCTGCGCGCCCCGAATGTGCTTAACGCACTCGCCATGGCGGTCAATGCGTTCACCGGTCCTGGCGACGGCATCATCGTTCAGCCGCCCGTGTTCTTCGACTTCGCAGACATCATCTCTGACAATGGCAGATGCGTGGTCGAAAACCCGCTGATCTTGCGCGATGGCCGGTACGAAATGGATTTCGACGGGCTGGAGCGTGTTGCCGCCGACGCCAAGACGCGCATGATCTTTTTGTGCAACCCTCACAATCCAATCGGACGTGTCTGGACCCATGAAGAACTCTTGCGTCTCGCAGAGATAACGCGCCGCCATGACGTTTTGGTGGTCTCTGATGAAATACACGGCGATCTGACATTTCCGGGGCACAGCTACACGCCCTTTGCGTCACTCTCCGAAGCGGACGCCCGCAATTCGATCACTTGCTTATCGCCAGCAAAAAGTTTCAACATTGCGGCGTGCTGTTCCGCGTTTACGATTGTTCCTGACGCGACCCGGCGTGCAGCTTTGCAGGCTGAGAACAGCCGCCTGACTGTGAACAAGAACAATGCTTTTGCGTCTGTCGCGATGGAAGCGGCCTATTGCCATGCAGGGCCGTGGCTGGATGCGGCTCTGGCGTATGTGCAAGGCAATCTTGACCTCGTCAGGATGCGGCTCGCCCAGATGCCCGAGGTCGATTTGATTGAGCCAGAGGGCACCTTTCTTGTGTGGTTGGACTTTCGGCGACTGGAGTTGGCACCCGATGCGCTGACCTCTTTTTTAAGGCAAGATGCCGGGTGGGCCATCACGCGAGGGATTGCCTTCGGACAGCAAGGCGCGGGCTTCGCTCGCCTTAACATCGCCTGCCCCCGAAATAGTTTGTCCAGTGCATTTGACGCTCTAAAACAAGCGCTTAGCGAACGATAAAGAGAAACGTGCGCGTCTTTGGCACTGGACGCAAGCCATGCAACGTTCCGAGAAATGCCTGCATGTGCTCCTTAGCTCCGAGCAAAGTATGTGTTGAGTTGGAATGGCGCGGGCGGCGTTCACTCGACGATTGGGGCGGAAGCCCTTTCGAAAGCGGATGAATTGAACTGATCACCAGGTGTTGGCAACCAAAGCCCTTCGCAGGCCACCCATCCTATACTTTCGCTATAACTGGCACTTACCTATTCCTGTGACCATACCTCCAAAAGTTAGCTAACCATCCAAATGCGCATCACAGACTGACGTAATTGGAAATGCTCTCAACCCATGGCAGATGTTACAAAGTTCTTAGCCGCTATTTGGCGCCTGTTGCCTTGGTCATTTCGGATGGGGACTATTTATGTCGCTTTCTCAACCGGTCTTTACGCCAGATATATCTGGAGGTCCGTCTTTGGCGAGCGGGCGGGGTCGGCCGCCGTCGACTTTGCTTGGGGCGATCGGCGAGATGAAGGGCACGCTGACGGCCGTGTTTCTGTTCAGCTTCTTCATAAACCTGCTGATGCTGACGGGCCCGCTGTTCATGCTTCAGGTTTATGACCGCGTTCTGGGCAGCCAGTCGCCGGAAACCCTTGTCACCCTGTTTGTGCTTGTCTGCTTCCTGTTTGGCTGCCTTTACATGCTCGACACGGTGCGCGGCATGATCATGGTGCGCTGCGCTGCGCGCTTCCGTCGGCGGATGGAAGATCGCGTTCACATCGTTGGCCGCGAACATGTCAGCCACGGGCAGGACTGGGGCCCCACCACGGCCATGGGGGAACTTGACGGGATCCAGCGGTTGATGGCGTCGCCCGTCACACTGGCCTTGTTCGATCTGCCCTGGATGCCGTTCTATTTTGGGCTCTTGTTCGTCTTTCACCCCATGATGGGCTGGCTTGGCCTTGTCGCAGCGGCCATCATCACGGGCCTTGCCATGATCAAGCGCCTGATCACACGCCGCCCGACCTGGTACGCAAGCAGGGCCAAAGGACGCTGGTCAAAAGCGCTGCAAGCCGCAGAAGATTCTGGCAGTGCGCAGCGCATGCTTGGGCTGGAAGACGGGTTTGACAACCGTTGGCTCAAGTTCCGCGCTACCTCCCTGAGAAATCAGGTGCAAGCCGACGAGCGCGCCTGGATGCTGCTGTGTGCTGCACGAACCTTTCGGATCTTCCTGCAATCCGCGATGCTGGCCGTCGGGGCGCACCTGGTCCTGATCGGCGATCTGACCAGCGGCGCGATGATCGCCGGATCGATCCTGCTGGGCAAAGCGCTCGGGCCGCTCGAAGCGGTTGTGAACAACGTGACCAACCTGCAGACGACCCTCGCCGGCGCCCGCCGCCTGGAACGGAACCTGTCCCGCTCGTCGGCCGATCTG
>NZ_SMZO01000029.1 GCF_004358675.1 Meridianimarinicoccus aquatilis
GATTTCCCCAACAGTGCAGCGGATAGGCTGCGCCTCAGTCCAGAGCCGGTATGCGTGCTTTCTGGAATTCGTAGCCACCGCCAACCGCTCGGCCTCCCGGCGGGCCACCGCCACCGGGTCGGGCGGCGCATAGTCGCCGGAGGTAATGCCTGCCGATGCCAGAACATCAGCGAAAGCGCAGCCAAGCCGCTTGCAATGGGCCAGCAGTTGCCCGCCCTGCCCATCGTGCAGGGTCAATGCATTCTGGTCCTTGCGCCGCTCGGGCTGGCACACAGGGCACGGGGCGGTGCCATAGCTGCTATGCCAGCGCCCACCTAGACTCTGGGTCAAATCGCGTGCGTCCGTCATTGGCTTGCCGCCCAAATAATGGCAGCGATGGCCTGTGCCTGCGC
The DNA here is from genome assembly GCF_004358675.1 of Meridianimarinicoccus aquatilis. Classification (GTDB taxonomy): domain Bacteria; phylum Pseudomonadota; class Alphaproteobacteria; order Rhodobacterales; family Rhodobacteraceae; genus Meridianimarinicoccus; species Meridianimarinicoccus aquatilis. The sequence goes on from NZ_SMZO01000029.1 coordinate 393, forward strand.
TTCGGTCAGCCCATGCAGGCGGCGAAGGTAAAGGAGTTGCAGCTGGGTCACTGCGCACCCCCTTTCCAGTCAGGTGCCGCCTGACAGCGCAAGACGTAGCGTGCGTGGTGCCCGGCGAATTCCCCGCCATGCGGTTCGGTGATGGTTTCAATTGCCACCCCCATATCGCGAAGAGAAAACACATAGCCGCTCCACCGTGGCGCGGGTTCGGTGATGGGCGTGCAACCCGCCGCACCAGCGATGCGCAGCCGGTCAAGCGCCCACCGCACCCGGCCTGTGACCACAATGCGGAAGGGTTCGCCGATGATGGGCGTGACACGATAGGGCGTGCCCGCCTTGTTCGGGCGCGTAGTTTGCGCTATTTTCCGAGAGCCTTCCGCCGATGCATGGACAGGCTTTCCGGCCCCGGTCGCGCCCATCAGCGCGCCGGGGTTATTTTCGGCAACCATTGGTCAGGCCGCGCGGGTTTTTCGGCTATCAAGCCACCCGTTTATGTCGCTTTCGCGCCATGCGACCGCGCGCTTGCCCAGCTTGATTGGCAAGGGAAATTCGCCTTGCTTCATCCACTCGTAGAGCGTGGAGCGCGAAACGCCCACGCGGGCTTCGACTTCACGGCGGCGCAAGACCGTCGTTGGTGTTCTATGAGGTAACAGTTGGGTCAAGGTGTGTCCTCTTCGTTCACAGCGTCGTTGTTTAAGACGCAAGGTCGTGCGACGAATGAGATTGGAAGGGACCGATTCTTTCCAACCCCGCTCTGTATGGCTTTGGCGAGCCATGCAGAGCGTACGCTTCCGGCGCACCCGAATCCGTACAGGAACAAGATGGCAGGCACCGGTCTAACAAGCAAAATATATAATCTTGTGGATGACCTGTGAAATCGCAAGATATAGTGCGGGCTTTGATTTTCCGCAGCATATTTGGCGCTATGCTATGCGAATAACTTTATCAGTCGGTGAAGTTTCGCTCCGCAAGAAGGCTCCCCACGCCGCCATCATGTCCCGCCGCCGGTCGAGCATATCCGACCGCTGATAGGCGCGCTCCACCTCGGACCCGATGAAATGAGCCAGTGCGATTTCCGCCATGTCGCGGGGATAGCCGCGCTCCGCCGCCCATTGCCGGAACGTCGAGCGCAATCCGTGCGGCACTGCGGGGCGCTTGCTGGCCGGGTCGAGATAGCCCGGCGCGCCTGCCTTGACCTGCGCTTCCTGCATCCGCCGCATGACCGCTGACAGGCTCATGTCGGACAGCATCCCGCCCCGTGCCGCGAAGAACACATACGGGCTATCGTTCATCGTCGGCAGGCTTTCCAGCAGCGCCACGGCCTCGGGCGTCAGCGGCACGCGATGCGCGCGCCCGCCCTTCATCCGCGATGCCGGAATGGTCCAGAGACCGACACGCTTCGGGCGGGTTTCGTCGGTTGTGTCGGTTGTGTCCCGTGGCTCTATGCTGATTTCATCCCATGTCATGCCGCGCACTTCGCCCGACCGCGCGGCGGTCAGCGTCACGAATTCGAGCGCCCGCGCGGCCATCCCATCGCGCTGGGCAATGTCATTCCACCAAGCGGACACATCGCAAAGCGCCAGTGATGGATGGTTCTGCGCCTTCGCCACCTTGCCGGGGGCGGGTAGCAGTTCCTTGAGGTTCCCGCGCCACGCGGCAGGGTTGTCACCTTCGCGGTGCCCGGACACGGTTGCCCAAGTCAAAATCGCTTCCACCTGCCCGCGCAATTTCTTCGCGGTTATCGTGCGTTCGCGCCAATGGGGTTCGAGCATCCGCAGAACGTCCTTTGTGCGAATGTCCTGCACTGGCATGTTTCCCAGCGTCGGCACCGCAAGGCGTTCGATTGCGGACCGCCACTGCTTGCGGTGCTTGTCGCTTCTGAATTCGGAAAGCTTTGCCTCGGCATAAGCGTCCACGCATTCCGAGAATGTCAGCGGCTTGTTCTGCGCCGCGCGCTTTTCGGCCAGCGGATCGCCCCCGAGCATGGCCTTGCCCCGGTTCTTCACCGCCAGCTTGCGGGCGTCAGCCAGTTCCACGGCGGGCGGGCTGCCCAGCCCCAGTTCGCACCGCTTTCCACGAATTACGATGCGCTGCACCCATTGCTTCGCGCCGTTCGGGGCCACCCGCAGAAACAGCCCCTGCCCATCGAAATACTTGCCCGCTTCAGTCACGCTTTCCACGAACCGCGCAGACAGTGCCTTCTGTGGTCGCCTGATATTTTCGCGCCCCATTAAATCCCCCAATACATCCCCCACCGTAACGTGGAATTCATAGGATATTGCCGGAACACGCCGCACAAGGGAAGGTATTTTTTACCTTTATTTCATGGACATATTGCGCCCATGTCGGACAAAGTCAGAACACCACATGGCTGCCCTACGGGCTGCCAGCCATCTACGGCGAAACTCGGTTGGATGCCAAAGCATCACCGACCTCGAAAAATCTTAACGTGACTATTCGGGACGAATGCCTTTCTTAAGGCGTCCGTCCGTTATGCTCCGCGATTGGGTCACGGTGCATCCTGACATGGCTGCTACACAACAGCCTGCCCCTGCGCAGCGCCTTGAGTGTTGTCCCGCAAAGCCGCGCGGCCTATACCCGTCGCCTGAAGGATTTCATTGCAAAACGGACTCGCGATAGCATGGCGCACGATCCCGCAACGCAGGCTGCAAAGGCAAAGGAAAGCAACCCGTGGACGCGGCGCGCGATCCTTGGGTTGGTTCAGGTGTCGCGGCTGCTGCCCTACCGTCTTCGGGTGCCGGTGATCGGTTGGTTGATGGCTTACGGCTTTGGACCCATTGCAGGCTATGGGAAACGCGTTCGTGATAACCTCGACTTCGTTCTGCCGGACTTGCCCGAGCCAGAGAAACGCGCCCTGTGCCGTGCTGTGCCTGCCAATACAGGTCGCATGGTGGCCGAGATATCGTCGGGGCAGCACTTCATTGACCAGGTCGCAACAATTCCAATGCAAGGCCCCGGCCTTGCCGCGCTGGACGACGCCCGCGAAGCAGGGCGGCCGATCATCGTCGTCAGCGGACATTTTGGCAATTTCGATGCAGCCCGCTGTGCCCTGGCGCAACGCGGCCATCAGATTGGCGCGCTCTATCGTCCTGTTGATGACCCGACGCTGGACAAGCTGTTCCACGATGTCCTGACGCGCATCGCCGCCCCGGTTTTTCCGCGTGGGCGCAAGGGTCTTGGAAATATGGTCAGGTTCCTGCGCAAGGGCAACGCAGTGGCGATCCTGCTGGACCAGTACGTGCATGGGGGCGCACCGCTTACCTTCTTTGGCAAGACAGCCCCCACCTCCCTGTCGGCCGCAGAAATGGCCCTGAAGTACGACGCGCTTCTGGTACCTGTTTATGGGATCCGTCGAGGAACAAGCTTCGATATCGTAGCCGAGGCCCCGATCCCACATTCTGACGCCATGACAATGACCCAAGCCATCAATGACAGCCTCGAAGCACGTGTACGCGCGAATATGGACCAATGGCTCTGGATTCACCGACGCTGGAAACCAGAAATTCAATCCAGCCTTGCTGCGGACAACACGTCACCCAACCCTGCGGATTGAACCAGAACAGCACCTGACATCGCATCGCTTTTCGGCGTCGCTGGCACAGCAAACTCTGCCGCACTCTGGCCGCTCCATTTTCCGATTTCGATCCAGTCGGTCACGATATTGGTATAGGTCATTGCTTTTCCGGCATTTTCTCCGCGCTCAATCTGCACGTTCGCAACCGGAATAAACCGCACCAGAATGATGTCAGTGGGGCGATCCAAACTGTCCAGAGGGGTCACTCGTACGGTCAATGCCCCATTGTCCCCTGTCTGAAGATCGATCCGAACCTTCGGACGAATCGCCTTCTCTGCCGCAATCGCTGCCAGCACCTTTTCAGGCTTGTACCCGGCGACTTCAAAATGACCGCCAACAATCATCTGGGGTGTATAAACCATCCGCCGACCGGCATTCCGCGCATAGGTCTTTTGCCGCTTGCTAAAGGCCGGATGGGCAAATTCGTCAGTCCACCCGATGTAATCCCAATAATCGACATGCAAAGCGAGTGGTAAAACATCCGTGCGTTTGGACAATTCGGCCAAAAGGGCGTCTGCGGGTGGGCACGAAGAACACCCTTGCGATGTGAACAGCTCAACCACCACAGGAGCGCGCGGCGGCTCGGTCTGCGCGGCGACGGCACCCGCCGTTACTGTGGCGACTGCTGACCACAATCCCAAAAGTGCTGCGCCTGCCAGATGCCGCATAAAAGACCCCTTCCCGGTTGGTGTGTGCGTAACCTAAGCGAGCATGCCGCGCTGAGCCAATCACCGTTTCGAGATTATGGTGTCAGAACGCACAAGACGGTTAAAGGCGGGCCTCGGCGAGAAAGTTGCAAAGCGCATCACACTTGATCGATACAGATACAATGAGCATATCGAAATTAGCTCAACTCCGCTGAACATCGGGAGATTCAAAGCCATGACGATCATTGTTGGACAAGATTCCGCCAAGACACGCAAAACACTTACCGTCGAAGGCGAGAATATCGCCTATTATTCCATACCAGCCGCCGAAGCTGCCGGATTGGGGGATTTTTCAAAACTGCCCGCCGCCCTGAAGGTCGTGCTGGAAAACATGCTCCGCTTCGAAGATGGCAAGACGGTCACCGTCGATGACATCAAGGCGTTCGCAGAATGGGCGCGCCTCGGAGGCAAGAACCCACGCGAAATCGCCTACCGCCCTGCCCGCGTCTTGATGCAGGATTTCACCGGCGTTCCGGCTGTTGTGGACCTTGCAGCCATGCGCGACGGCCTCAAGGCGCTCGGCGGAGACCCTGAAAAGATCAACCCGCTGAACCCTGTCGATCTGGTTATCGACCACTCGGTCATGATCGACGAATTCGGCAACCCGCGTGCCTTCCAGATGAACGTTGACCGGGAATACGAACGCAATATCGAACGCTACACGTTCCTCAAATGGGGTCAGAAGGCGTTCAACAATTTCCGTGTGGTTCCGCCGGGAACCGGCATTTGCCACCAGGTGAACCTGGAATACCTGTCGCAAACCGTCTGGTCGGATGTGGACCAAAACGGCGAACAGGTGGCCTATCCCGACACGCTCGTGGGCACCGACAGTCACACCACCATGGTCAACGGCGCGGCCGTTCTGGGCTGGGGCGTGGGCGGCATCGAAGCAGAAGCGGCCATGCTCGGCCAACCGATTTCCATGTTGATCCCCGAAGTCATCGGGTTTGAACTGACCGGCGCGATGATGGAAGGCACCACCGGCACCGACCTCGTTCTGAAGGTGGTCGAAATGCTGCGCGCCAAGGGCGTTGTCGGAAAGTTTGTCGAATTCTACGGCGCGGGCCTTGATAACCTGCCGCTGGCAGATCGCGCGACCATCGCCAACATGGCCCCGGAATACGGCGCAACCTGTGGCTTCTTCCCTATCGACGGCGAAACCCTGCGCTACTTGCGCAATACCGGCCGCGACGACGCGCGCATCGCCCTTGTCGAAGCCTATGCTAAGGAAAATGGTTTCTGGCGCGGCGACGATTACGCGCCGATCTACACCGATACCCTGCATCTCGACATGGGAACCATCGTTCCCGCGATTTCCGGCCCCAAACGCCCGCAGGATTATGTGGCCCTGACCGACGCCAAAGCGGCGTTCGAACGGGAAATGAAAGAGACGTTCAAACGCCCCATGGGCAAAGAGGTGGCCGTAGAAGGCGAAGATTACACCATGTCCTCGGGCAAGGTCGTGATCGCGTCCATTACGTCATGCACCAACACGTCCAACCCATATGTGATGATCGGTGCCGGGCTTGTTGCCCGCAAAGCCGCGGCGCTTGGTTTGAACAGCAAGCCTTGGGTGAAAACCTCTCTCGCGCCCGGCTCACAAGTCGTCTCTGCCTATCTCGAAGCGGCTGATTTGCAAAAAGATCTCGATGCCATCGGCTTCAATCTTGTGGGCTATGGGTGTACCACCTGCATTGGCAACTCCGGCCCACTGCAACCCGAGATATCATCGGCGATTGCCGAAGGGGATCTGGTCGCAACAGCCGTTCTGTCGGGCAACCGCAATTTTGAAGGGCGCATCAGCCCCGATGTGCGTGCCAACTATCTTGCCTCACCGCCGCTTGTGGTGGCCTATGCACTGGCCGGAACGCTCGATATCGACTTGACGTCTGAACCCATCGGCACAGGCAGCAACGGCCAGGACGTCTTCTTGAAAGACATCTGGCCAACCACGCATGAAATCGCACAGATGGTCGAAGACACCGTCACCCGTGAGGCATTTCAATCGAAATATGCCGATGTCTTTAAAGGCGATGACAAGTGGCAAAGCGTCGAAACGACGGACAGCCTGACCTATGACTGGCCGACATCGTCCACCTATGTGCAAAACCCGCCCTATTTCCGCGACATGTCGCCCGAAGCTGGAACGATCAGCAACATAGATGGCGCCAAGGTTCTGGCAATCTTGGGCGACATGATCACAACAGACCACATCAGCCCCGCCGGTGCGTTCAAAGATACGACGCCAGCTGGCAAGTATCTCGTGGAACGTCAGGTGCCAGTGCGCGAATTCAACTCCTACGGTTCGCGGCGCGGCAACCATGAAGTGATGATGCGCGGCACCTTCGCCAATATTCGCATCAAGAACGAAATGCTGGACGGCGTCGAAGGCGGCTATTCAAAAGGCCCGAACGGCGAACAGATGTCGATCTTTGACGCGGCCATGGCCTATCAGGATGCAGGCGTGCCGCTGGTCATCTTCGGCGGCGAACAATACGGCGCAGGCTCGTCCCGCGACTGGGCCGCCAAGGGCACCAACTTGCTGGGCGTAAAAGCTGTCATCGCTGAATCGTTCGAACGCATCCACCGGTCCAATCTTGTCGGCATGGGTGTCATTCCGTTTGAATTCACCGGGGGCGACACCCGCAAATCTCTGGGCCTCACCGGCGACGAAACCGTGTCGATCCATGGGCTGGAAGGCGATCTCAAACCGCTGTCCGAAGTGCCCTGCACGATCACGATGGGCGACGGGACGGAAAAAAAGATCCAACTCAAATGCCGGATCGATACCGCCATCGAAAAGGAATACGTCGAGAACGGCGGCGTGCTGCACTACGTGCTGCGCGACTTGGCAAAATCAGCCGCTTGATTTCATCCTACAAGCGAATCACACGCGCGCCAGCCTCACAGCTGGCGCGTTTTGGTTTGTCTGGTCCTCACAATCCGCCAACTGCCGGAAAGACGTGGCGATTGCTGGGCCTGCTGGAGCAAGATAGTGAACAAAAAATAACCAAAAACCGGCCTCCGAAACTAAAAATATCGTTAAAGACGAAATTTTTTTCACGACGTGCCGCTAGGGAATGTATTAATAAAGATGAGGGCGTGGGCGCGTCCTTGACCGATTCTTAGGTATTTGGAGCTGTTAAATGGAAATTTCTCGACTGTTAAAAGGCGCCGTGACGGCATTGGGCTTGTCCCTTGCCTCCATATCGGCGCATGCCGCACCAGTATTGGACGGGGGCTGGTTCGGCGACGACGTACAAGACACGAACACCGCTTCTGACTTTTCACCTTACACATTCACGTTGCTGGCCGACGCTTGGTTTCGGATTACCGACGCGTTCCTCACCGGCGACAAATACACAGTGTTTGAAACAGGCTCGACCACACCCCTCCTGACAACAGCGCTGTTTGGCTTCTCATCCGGGTTTGGTGACAACACAACCGCAGATTTTGGTTGGACCAGCGCGTCGCATGAAAGCGCTGAAATCCTCCTGTCCGCTGGCAGCTATAGCCTAGAGGTTTTTGGTGACTGTGGCGGCGGGTGCCCTGCAGGGTTTTACACACGCCTCGACTCGGCCATGCCAACTGTTCCGGTCCCTGCGGCTCTTCCGCTCCTGTTGGGCGGCATCGCAACCATGGGTGCCTTGCGCCGGACCAAACGCAAAAGCTGACATCCCACATGACACCCCGGTGGTGCTACCCGGGTTGCATGCTGTGATAACAACAGAAACCCGCCTTTCTTGGCGGGTTTTTTTACGTCTTTCACGCTCTGTCAGAGATGTAACTTGGGCTACGAGCCACCCGCCTCGGCGATGGCTGGGCGTATGGTGTTTTCAAGAACGCTCCGCGTGATCGGTCCGGCAAAGCGTAAGACAACCGTGCCCTGTCCATCGATCACAAATGTCTCGGGGACACCGTACAGGCCCCAGTCAAGCGCCATCCGGCCCGATGCATCCGCACCCACCGCAACATAAGGATCACCCAATTCCCGCAGGAACCCCAGCGCCTTGTCGCCCTCATCCTTGTAGTTCACGCCATAAATCGTGACGCCCTCCGCCGCCAGTTGTTCCAGCACAGGATGCTCCACCCGGCAGGGCGCACACCAACTGGCCCAGAAATTCACCAACTTCACCCCTGGCGCGCGCAGGCTGGCCGCATCGAAACTTACCTTGTCACCCAACGGCGTAACGGCCACAGCAGGCGCAGGTTGCCCGGCAACCGCCGATGGCAACGCATCTGGATCATCTCGGAACATCCCGAAATAGAACAACGCCGCAAGAGCCGCGAAAATCATCGGCGGCAAAGCCACAAGGGGCTTGATATTAGCCATTTTTCTGTTCCCGCTTCGCCTCAATCCGGCGCAATTCCGCGCGCACCTTTGCGCTTTGGCGAAGGCTGAACCACACCAACCCGGCAATCATCACCAAGGATACGGCATAGGCCGATGCGACCTCGGCCGCGTATTTTCCAAGATCTGGTATCATCCCATCCGCTCCCGGTTCATCAGCGCTTGAAGACGCCGCTTGCGGATTTCGGTCCGTGTGCGCAGCAGCACCAGAGCAAAGAACAGCAACACGAACCCGGCAATAGACACCAGCAGCGGGTGATAGAACACGTCGGCCACGTTCTCTTCCTTGTCCAAGCTCAGCGACGCACCCTGATGCAGCCCTTGGTTCCAGAACAGAACCGCATAGCGCGACAAAAGCGCGAAAACCGATCCCACCAAGCACAATACCGATGTCAGGTCCGCCGCAGTGTCCGCATTTTCCACGGCTTCCCAAAGGGCCATGTAGCCTAAATAGAACAACGCCAAAATCAGAAACGACGTCAACCGCGGGTCCCACGCCCACCAGGTGCCCCACATCGGCTGGCCCCAGATCGCCCCGGTCACCAGGGCAATCACCGTCATCACCAACCCCACGGGCGCCGCCGCCCGCGCTGCCAGCGCGCTCACATGGTGCCGGCGCACCAACCAGATCAACGACGTGACCAGCATCATCAGCCACGCATTGATAGCCATCAGCGCGGCAGGCACATGCAGATAGATGATCTTGACCGTGGACCCCTGCCGATAGTCATCCGGCGTGAAGAAGAACCCCCAAATCAGGCCGACGACAAGGCACAGCGCACTCAGCCCAGCCGCCCAAGGCAACATGGCCCCGCTGACCTGCATAAATTTCTTCGGGTTGGCATATTCCCAGAGCGATTTCATACGCGAATATTTAAGGGCCGCAGGGTCGTCTTGCACGTCACAATCCCTCCAAGTGTTAGCGCAAATTGACGCGGAGAGCCGCCGCCGCCGCAAAGGGCATCAGCGCGCAGCATGCAAAGCTGATGCCAGCCATCAAAGCCAGCGGTGTGTTCACAGCCATCCCCTCTGCCCCGCGCCGCGCCGCCTCAGCGCCGAAAATCAGCGTCGGTACATAAAGCGGCAACACCAAAAGCGACAACAAAAGCCCGCCCCGGCGCAGCCCCACGGTCAAGGCCGCGCCAAACGCGCCGATCACACTCAGTGCAGGTGTTCCAAGCGCAAGCGAGATGACCAGCCAGACAAAGCCTTGCCCCGGCAGGTTCAACATCACCCCCAGAACAGGGGCCATCAGCGTCAAGGGCAACCCCGTGGTCAACCAATGGGCCACCGCCTTCACCCCAACCACCGCCTCCAGCGGGATCGGCGCCGTGGCCAGCAAATCAAGCGATCCATCTTCGAAATCCAACGCAAACAGCCGGTCAAGCGACAGCAAACACGCCAGCAGCGCCCCAATCCACAAGATACCGGGCGCAATGCGGGTCAGCGTGGCCGTGTCAGGGCCAACCCCGAACGGCACCAAGACCACAACGACAAGGAAAAATGCCAGTCCAAGGCCAAACCCGCCGCCCGCGCGCACGGCAATTGCCAGATCACGGCGTAACAACGCGATCATAAAAAAGCCTCGTCGCTGTCAAACTCTGCTGCGCCAACGCCGGCAGCCGCGCGATAGGGGCCAAGGTCCAGCACACGCGCCTCTGTCAGACCCAGATCGATATGTGTCGCCATAACCGCAGCGCCGCCGCCCGCCAGATGAGTGCGCACCGCTGACGCAAACAAGGCGACACTCGCCGCGTCCAGCGACACCGTCGGTTCGTCAAACATCCACACAGGCCGCCCGGTGACCATCATCCGCGCCAGTCCCAGCCGCCGCTTTTGGCCCGCCGACAGGTTTTGTGCCGCACGGCTTGTCAAACCTTCAAGGTCAAAGGCCGCAATCGCCGGCGCAATCTCGCTTCTGCCAAAGATACGCGCCCAGAAATCAAGGTTCTCGGTGACGCTCAAGGTCGGTTTCACACCGTCCGCATGTCCCGCATAGGCCAACACATCCTCGCCCACATGCACCTCGCCTGCGAGGGGCGGCTGTAAGCCGGCCAGCGTGCGCAGCAGCGTCGTCTTGCCAATCCCGTTCGGGCCCCGCAAAACCAACGCCTCGCCAGCGTTCAAAGCGAAAGACAGCCCTTCCAGAACCGGAACACCGCCGCGTGCAATGGCAAGGTTCGACACGCTCAGCACGTCGGGGCCCCGATATTACGCATGAAATGCCTGACAGGCAGAATGTGCCCGGAAACCGCACAATCAGGGCACACAGCATGCCCTGAACCGGCGCCGCACAGTCCGAAGGTCTGGCTCACGCGACGGGCCGTGCCGCAAGCCCGATGCGCCGCCCTTCGGACAGCAGCACGTTATATGTGCGGCACGCCGCAGGGCTGGCCATGATCTCGACCCCGATGCCAGTCTCTTCCAACGCAGCGCGCAGATCGGCCGGAATGTGCGCAATCTCGGCCCCGGTTCCAACAAGCAGAACATCCACAGACCCGGATAACGCCAACAAAGGGGCCGCATCGTCATACCCGCCCCAAACCGCCGGGGTCAGACCCGGCGCAACCAGCAAGCCACCCGTGACAACCTGCCCGCCCACGCGGAAAAAGCCCGGACCATAGCCATCAATCGGCGCACCGTCCGAATAGTCTACCTCGTTCAGTCGCATCAACGGTCTCCCTATCCCGGCGGCGCGGCGATGGACGCAACGTTATGCGTCCACGTCACCGAATTGCGTTCCCGCGCCGGCATCTGGCTTGCTCCAGTCGCGCTTGACGCCCAGTTGCAGCACGATGTTCTTCGCAACATAGAGCGAAGAATAGGTGCCGACGACAATCCCGAACGTAATTGCAAACACGAACCCGCGGATCACGTCCCCGCCCAGAACCAGCAGCGCGATCAGCGCCAAAAGCGTGGTGCCACTGGTCATCAAGGTCCGCGCCAGAGTTTCGTTCACACTCAGGTTCATCACGTCAACCAGTGGCTTGGTCTTGAACTTGCGCAGGTTCTCGCGCAGCCGGTCAAAGATCACCACGGTGTCGTTGATCGAATAGCCGATAATCGTCAAAAGCGCGGCGATCGTGGCCAGATCGAACCGGATCTGAAGCACCGCAAAGATACCAATGGCCAGAATGACATCGTGGAACAATGCGGCGACAGCCCCAATCGCGAACTGCCATTCAAAGCGCAACCAGATGTAGAACATGATCAGCACCATGGCGACCGCAACAGCGATCACCGCGCTTTTGACCAATTCGCCAGACACCTTCGGACCCACGGATTCCACCGAGGCAAATTGCAACTCGGGGTCCAGCGCCAGAAGAGCCGTGCGCACGTCTTCGATGGTTTCGGCGGTAACGCTCTCCACGCCTTCTTGGGCTTGCAGACGGATCATGGCGACGTTTTTGTCATCGCCAAAACTGGGGTCAAAGACTTCGGTAATCCGAACATCGCCCAAACCCAGCGGATCAATCGCCGCCCGGTAGGCCCCAACATCCACAGCCTGCGTGCTTTCACTGCGGATCGTCGTGCCACCCGAAAAGTCGATGCCGAAATTCAGCCCCATAACCATCCATGCCACCAACGACAGAATGACAGCGACTATGGAAATGCCAGACGTGATCTTCCGATAGCGAAAGAAGTCATAGGCGGTGTCTTGCGGGACTAGGCGCAGGCGCATCTGTCAGACCTCAATGCTTTTGGGGCGGGCGCGGTCAAACCACGTCACCATGATAAGCCGCGTTACGAAAATCGCGGTAAAGACCGATGTCAGAATACCCATCCCCAGCGTGACCGCAAAGCCCCGCACCGGGCCAGAGCCCATGGTGAACAAGATCGCCGCCACAAGAAACGTGGTGACGTTGGCATCCAGAATGGCCGACAAAGCCCGCTCATAGCCTTGCTCGATGGCACGGGCCGGGCCGCGCGCGCGGCGCAACTCTTCGCGGATACGCTCGAACACCAGCACGTTGGCATCCACCGCCATACCAATGGTCAGAACAATCCCGGCGATGCCCGGCAAGGTCAGGGTGGCGCCAATCAACGACAGCAGCCCGAACATCAGACCCACGTTCAGGATCAGCGCGATATTTGCGAACAGACCAAACAAGCCATAGCTGAGCCACATGAACACCAGCACGGCAGCAAAGGCCACGACACAGGCAATCGCGCCTGCTTCAATGCTGTCTTGCCCCAGTTCCGGCCCGATAGTCCGTTCTTCCAGGAACGTCATCTCGGCCGGCAAGGCCCCGGCGCGCAGCAAGACCGCAAGCTGGGTGCTGTCCTCGACCGTGAAATTGCCGGTGATGATGCCGGACCCGCCCGGAATATGGCTTTGAATGGTCGGCGCGCTGATCACTTCCTCGTCCAGCACAATCGCAAACGGGCTGCCGATATTGTCCGCAGTGTAATCGCCGAACTTGCGCGCCCCCGTCGGATTGAACCGGAAATTCACCGCCGGGCGACCGTTCTGGTCAAAGGCCGGCTGTGCATCGGTCAACTCTTCGCCCGACACAACCACACGGTCTTCGATGATATAAAATACGCCCTGCTCGTCCAGCGACGGCAGCACGACATTGCCAACCCCGGCAGACGCAGTGCCATCAGCCGTCCGCCCAACCACCGGCTGAAAGGTCAGCCGCGCCGTCGTCCCGATCAGCGCCTTCAACTCGGCCGCCGACCCGATGCCCGGCACCTGAATCAGAATACGCGTGTCGCCCTGCCGCTGGATCGTCGGCTCGCGCGTGCCAACCTCGTCCACACGGCGGCGAATAATCTCAAGGCTCTGCTGGATCGTGCGCCGGTCCGTCGCCTGCTTCTCGGCGTCCGACAGGGTGACGATCAACACATCGCCCTCGCCGCGCACATCGATGTCAGACGCGCCAACCCCGGTCAGCGACACAATCGGCCGCGCCAGATCACGCACGACATCAATCGCGCGCGCCATGCCCGCCGCCTCGCCGATCCGCACATGCAACTCGCCCGCCACAGCATCAAGCCGCCGCACCGGACCAACCGTCTCCCGCTCCGCCCGCAACGCGTTGCGCACATCGGGCCATAAACCGCGCATACGGTCAGCATACACATCGGCAACCTGCACTTCGGCCAGCAAATGCGCCCCGCCCCGCAGATCAAGCCCAAGGTTCACCAAACCGGACGGAAGGAACGACGGCCACCCGGCCAGCTCCGCCTCCAACTCCGGCGTCGAAAGCCCGCTTTGCTCCATCAGCTTGGCAGCGTCATTGTGACCCTCAACCCGAGAGTAAAACACGTTCGGCAGCGCCAGCAGGACCCCGCAGGCGACAAGCGCCCAGATCACCACCCGCTTCCATGTGGGAATGTGCAGCATGCGCCCTCCAAGGCGAGCAACGGGGCAAAACCGCCCCCGTCAAAGCCCCCCACACCATGGGGGGCCGAACAGATTACTTCGCCGGTTCAGTCTTGCTCAGAACCTGCGCGATGGTGCTCTGAACCACCCGAACCTTGACGTTCTCGGCCAACTCGACCTCAAGCTCGCCATCCTCTTTGACCTTCACAACCTTGCCGATCAAACCGCCCTGCGTGATCACCTGATCGCCACGGCGCAGCGCCTCAACCATCTTCGCGTGCTCCTTGACCTTCTTCTGCTGCGGACGGATCAGCAGGAAATACATGATCGCGAAAATCAGGATCAGCGGAACAAAGCTGGAAATCGCACTCATCGGGTCAGCGGCCTGGGCAAAGGCAGGCGCGGCAAACGCGGTAACGGCAGCAGCAAAAGCAGCGGTGGAAAGCATCATGTATCCTCATCTGGCGCGACCCTACGGCCCCGCATGGGTGTCAGTGGCAAATTTGCGCGGACCCTAAGCGCCCGCACGGGTGAAGGCAAGCAGACCCCGCCGACATCCCAAGGACACATAGGCACAGGCTTGAGAGCTTGCCACCACCCCGCTAAGCTTCTCGCAACTTAAAGCATATCTAAGGCAACAATTTTGGATCAATTCATCACGTGGGACGCTGGCGGCACGACGATTCATGTCCCGGCTATTCCAAATGGCATCGGCCTCGTCGTGACCCTTTTCGGCTTTGGGGCTGGCCTCGCGCTTCTGCTGTGGGTCCTTCGGAACTGGGAAAAACGCCGCGCCGTCGGTCTCGCCATCTCCAATTGGGCCAACCTCGCCAAGCGCTTTTTCACCACCAAGTATCTGTGGCTCGTCTTGCCGCTCGCCGCCACCGCGATCGTCTGGGCGCTGGCAAACTACGTCTGGCAACTGCCGGGCATCCTCCACGATGTACTGGCGCGCTTGGGGGCACTCCTAAAGACCAACACCACCACCACGCACGAAGCCACCAACACCAGCATCCGCAATCTGGGCTACACCTTCGCCGCCCTCGCCGGCGCACTCGCCATCTTCGCCACGATTCCCTTTCAACTCATCAAGGTCTGGGTCAACGAACGCAGCACCCGAACCGCCGAAGAAAACCTCACCACCAACCTGATCAATCAGGCCGTCGCGAACCTCGGGGCGCAAAAAGAGGTCAACAGACTGTGCCGCACCGTCACTTACACTAAGGACGGCAAACCAAAGGCCATGTTTCAATGGTACGATGAACCGCACGAACTTCCGGATGCAGACACGGACGAAAACGGCCACCTTCAACGCAAAACCGAAATATGGCGACATGTTACTGTCAACTTGCCCAACTTAGTTGTGAGGTACGGAGCGCTGGCGTCCCTTCAACGAATAGCCGATGACAGCGACCGATATAGCCACACAGTTACCAAACTACTGTCCGACTATATCCGCACAACAGCCAACGAAACGTTCGACGAAGCGCGCCCACGCAATGACAAAGAAAAAGAAATCTTGAAGCCTCGTGCTGACTTCGATTCCGCGCTGGCTGTGCTGGCTCAACTACCAAAAACGCAAAAAACCAAAGCTCCCGCCCCACAATTCCGAACAGATTTAAGCCGAATAAATCTCCAACGTTGCGATCTGGCTGGATACGATTTCTCTCACATGAACCTCGACTTCGCCCAGTTTCAAAACGCGAGACTATTCGAGACGAAATTTTCCGGAGCGAGTCTGAAACATGCCAATTTCGCTGGTGCAACTCTCATGCTCGCAGTTTTGGATCACGCAGATTTATCCTCGGCCAAACTAGAAAGGGCAGATCTTGCCAATTCAAGCCTCATTGGTGCGACCTTCACCAAAGCATCATTCAGTAGAAAAGCGGCGCTATTCAACTCAAACATGCGCGACATAGATTTGCGAGGCGCCTCTCTCATCAAAGCAAAATTAAATAATTCAAACCTTCAGCGCGCTAAACTCCAGCACGCACGACTGGACAAAGCCGAACTTAACCACGCCGACTTGCGTAATGCGATCCTCACTGACGCCAGCCTAGAACAAGCCGAACTCAAAAGAACTTGGATTGACGGTGCTGATTTCTCTGGTTCAAATCTATTCGAAGTTGAATTTGAGTGGAAGAAAAACAGCTTTTCACCAAAGTCTTTGCGCGGCGCGGGTCTGGCTAGCGTTGATCTTTCCCATCCTTTCCAATGCGGCAAAGTGAAAGATTTGGGGGCCCTGCTATCGCAATCATTCGGCGATGCCTCGGTAAAGTTGCCCGAAGGTCTAAAAGCAGGGCAACCACCGCTTGAACACTGGTCCACTCAAAATCTCGATTTGAATGATTTCAAAAACGCTTGGCGCAGGCATCAGAGCGACATTGGGTACATACCAAGTAGCCGCGTGCCAATCTAGCTATCACTCCAACTCATTGAACCGCAAACAATACCGACGTGATACCGACGCAATACCGACGTCAGACCGACGCGGCTTTTCGGCCCTTGGCCCTTACCCGGAATTCGGCCATAACGCGGGCCAGATGACCAACGGGGGCTTCCATGCACGACATCCGCCAGATCCGCGAAAATCCAGCCGCATTTGACACCGCCATGTCTCGGCGCGGGATGGAAAACGTGTCAGATCAAGTGCTTGACCTCGACAACACACGCCGGGCCAAGATCGCCGCCGCCGAAACCGCGCTGGCAGATCGCAACGCCGCCTCCAAACAGGTCGGCGCGGCCAAAGCCGCCGGAAATGACGAAGAATTTCAACGCCTTAGAAGCCTCGTCGCCGCCAAGAAAGAAGAAATCGCAGCTTTGGAATCCGAAGCCAAAGCAGCCGACGCAGAACTGCGTAACCTGTTGATGACGTTGCCAAATATCATGGCCGACGACATTCCAGAAGGCCCCGACGAGTCCGCCAATGTCGAACTGCGCCGCTCCGGCACCCCGCGCGATTTGGACTTTGAACCAAAAGAACACTTTGAAATCAAGGGCGTGGTTCCCGGAATGGACTTTGAAACCGCCGCCAAACTCTCTGGCTCGCGCTTCGTCGTCCTGTCCGGTGCCATTGCCCGTATCCACCGCGCGCTGGCCCAGTTCATGCTGGATACTCACGTTGATATCAATGGCTTAACCGAAACATGGACCCCGGTTCTTGTGCTCGAAGACATGCTCTTGGGCACCGGCCAGTTGCCCAAATTCGGCGAAGACAGCTATCAGACCCGCGAAGGCTGGTGGCTCGTCCCAACGGCAGAGGTCACCTTAACAAACATTGTCAACGGATTGATAGTAGAAGAAAATTATCTTCCCCGCCGCTATGTCGCGCACACCCAATGCTTCCGTTCCGAAGCAGGCAGCGCAGGCCGCGACACCGCCGGGATGCTCCGTCAGCACCAGTTTGAAAAAGTCGAAATGGTGTCGATTGTCCATCCCGATCAATCAGTTAGCGAACATGAACGCATGACCGGGCTTGCCGAAGACATCCTCACCCGCCTTGGGTTGCCCTTTCGCACCGTCCTTCTGTGTTCCGGCGATACCGGCTTCGGTGCCGTGCGGACCCACGACATCGAAGTCTGGCTCCCCGGTCAGAACACCTATCGCGAAATCAGCTCCGTCTCCAACTGCGGCGCCTTCCAGGGCCGTCGCATGAACGCCCGCTTCCGCCCTGAAGGTGGCGGAAAACCTGATTTTGTTCATACGCTTAACGGCTCCGGCCTCGCCGTCGGTCGTACCTTGATCGCTGTGCTGGAAAACGGTCAACAAGCCGATGGCTCCGTCGACTTGCCCCAGGTTCTGCACCGGTATCTGGGTGGAAAGACCCGCCTTGACGCGGACGGCACCCTCGCCTAAGCCCGGACGAAAGCGGCGCGGCCTACCAAGGCCGCGCCGTTTCAAAAGATCAGTCCGGTCGACGCCCCGACAAATGCTTGCGCAACTTTGAGGGGCCGGACTTTTTCTTGTCTTTGTATGGGTTCTTGTCCGCCTGGCTTCGGAAGGTCAGCCGGATCGGCGTGCCGGGCATGTCAAAATCTGCCCGTAACCCGTTGACCAGATACCGTTTATAGCTGTCCGAAAGCTTATCCGGCGCAGAGCACATCACAACGAAACCCGGCGGGCGCGTCTTCACCTGTGTCATATACCGAAGCTTGATCCGGCGGCCAGCGGGCGCGGGCGGCGGGTGCGCCTCGACCATTCCGGACAACCACATGTTCAGTTTCGCCGTTGTTACGCGGCGGTTCCAAACGTCGTGCGCCTTCATCACCGCAGCTTGCAAACGATCGAGCCCTCTGCCCGTTTTTGCCGACACAGTCACCAAAGGTGCACCCGCCAGTTGGGGAAGCAGCCGCTCAAACGACTCCTTCAAACCGACCAGACGCGCCTGACGGTCTTCTTCCAGATCCCATTTGTTGACAGCGACAACCACCGCGCGGCCTTCGCGCTCTGCCAAATCGGCTATCCTAAGATCCTGTTGTTCAAAAGGAATTGCCGAATCGAGCAAGACAACGACGACTTCTGCGAACCGCACAGCGCGCAGCCCGTCAGACACAGACAGCTTTTCCAGCTTATCCTGCACTTTGGCTTTCTTGCGCATCCCGGCCGTGTCGAACAAGCGGACCGGGCGGCCATCCCAATCCATTGTGACCGAAATACTGTCGCGCGTGATGCCCGCTTCTGGCCCCGTCAAAAGACGATCCTCGCCCAGAAATTTGTTGATCAGCGTCGATTTTCCCGCGTTCGGACGACCAACAATGGCGATCTGAAGTGGTTTGTCGGGTGCGTGATCTGTGACCTCGCCATCTTCAACTGTGAGGTCGGTTGCTGGAGCGTCACGGCGGGCGCGTTCTTCGAATTCTTCCGAAACCGGGCGCAGCACAGACATAAGATCGCTCATGCCTTCACCGTGTTCCGCAGAAATTCGAAGCGGCTCGCCAAGGCCCAACCCATAGGCTTCCAAAACACCGCTTTCGCCAGCGGCACCTTCGGCCTTGTTGGCGGCAAGGATTACACGGGGGGCGCGGCGGCGTAGGATGTCGGCAAACACCTCATCGGTGGGGGTGATCCCGGTGCGGGCATCGACCACGAAAAGGCAGACATCCGCCATGTCGACCGCGCGCTCCGTCAAGCGACGCATGCGCCCTTGCAGGCTGTCATCGGTGACATCCTCAAGCCCGGCGGTGTCAATGACGGTAAATCGAAGATCGGCCAGCTTGGCCTCACCTTCGCGCAGGTCACGGGTCACGCCGGGCTGGTCATCAACAAGCGCGAGGCGTCGCCCGACAAGGCGATTGAACAAGGTAGATTTGCCGACATTCGGGCGGCCGACGATAGCGAGGGTGAACATGTGCGTCCTATGAACAGGTCAGAACGCAGCCCTTACACCAAGCTTGCGCTATCTGAAAGCGTGCAAAATGCCGTTTTCGGTCACAACGAACAATGTGCCCCCCGCAACAACCGGGTTTGCGACAGCCGGCGAGCCCAGATCCGTGTTGCGCAGCAAGGCGCCGCTGGTGGGATTGAATTCGCGCAGAAACCCATCAGAGGACACAACAATCAGTCTTCCCCCGGCAAGGACCGGCCCATAATGGGCGAACACACCGCGACGGCGGCGGACTTTCTCTGTCACATAGAGCGGAAGGGTTCCAGACCAGATCGTGCTGCCATCGCTTGCGGAGAGTCGCGCCAGATCGCGCTGGTCCGTGATCATGAAAAGCGACCCGCCTGCGGGCCATACCACATTTGCGGCGCCTTCATTCGCTGTCCAAAGACGTTCTCCTGTCGCCATGTCAATCGCCGCAAGACGCCCGGTTGGTGTCCCGATATAGGCCGTGTCGCCATCGATGACCGGATCGCCGGTGATATCGGTGATGCGGGCATACGCGCGCCCAACCCGTTCGCCAGTGACCACGGTTGACCACAGCCGCATTCCGCCAAGGCGCAGCGCGGCAATCACGTCACCAGAGCCAAATGGCAACAACACGGTTCGTCCTGATACGGCGGGCGATGCCCCATCAGCGGTGAAGGATGTCGCGTCCCCTGCGCTGAGCCGCCAAAGGATTCGCCCCGTATCGGTATCAAGCGCCAGAGCCTCGCCACCGCGCGTGGTGACATAGACCAGCTTATCGGCCACGGTTGCGGCTGAATTCGGCACGGCATCTAGAATCTGCGTCCAAACTTCAGCCCCGGACGTGGCATCCAGAACATGCAAACGCCCATAGCCGGTGGTCACATACAGTCTGTTGCCTTGGATCGACAGCCCGCCACCTGCGGCTTCGCCGGGGCGCTCGCCGGACGGCGTCAGATCGCGGCTCCACAGAACAGCGCCGCTCACCGATGTTGCTTGTACTTCGCTGAATGCGCTCAACGTAAAGACCCGCCCGCCAGAGACGACCGGATCAGCAGAGGGGCGTACACGGCGAGAAGCCGCCTGCCCGATCTGCGCTGTCCAGACTTGCGTCAGGGTCGCCCCTAAAGATGGATGGCGAATTTGGTGGGTCGCAGAGCCGCCGATATGGGTCCAGTCGCTATTGGTGCGCGCGGCTGGCAGTGACAAGCGTGCAGGCTCGCCGGTTACGACATAACCACGGGCAGCGATCGTCGTCGGTGGCTGAGGTAGCGGTTCTGTAGGAAGCGCCTCTTCTGGATCGAACGCTTCTGAGGCTTCCGCAATATCACGAGGATCGAATCGTTGGCCCGGCAGAATTTCTTCTGGTGGCGAGCATGATGCCAGCAAGAGCGCCGAGCCAATAATCAGCCCGAACCAGAGGCGCATGGAAGGCAGTGTCACGTTATGCGCCTTCCAGATCACCGCCAAGAACGATGAAGACTTGCTGTGCACGTACTCTTTGCGCGGGCGAGGCTTCAGCATCTGTCATAATTGGGCGCAACAAATCCAAGGCTTTGTCCGTATCACCATTATCCATATGAAGCAGTGCCAGTTGTTCCATTGCCAACAAACGGAACGGCGCGCCGGGCTGCGTCATCGGTTCCAGACGCGAGATTTTCTCGTCACTGAACATTGGATAGTCGCGCAACATAATCAGTTTGAGCAACGCCAGCTGCTGATAGACCATTGGCAGATCTGAGTCTTCTGCCAATGTCTTGAGGATTTCGCCGCTGCGGGCCACATCTGCTTGGGCCAATTCTGATGCCGCGAGCATTTGAACCAACGCGCCCGCGATCCCATCTGCGTCGATGTCGGACAGGGCTGCTGCGCGACTTGCCGCCGTGCCGCTGTCCAGTGCTGCAAAAATCTGGTCGCCCTTTGCCTGCGCGGCTGCACGCGTTTGGGCTTTTTGCCATTCCAGAAATCCTGCGCCGCCCACGACAAGCGCCAGCACCAGTGCAACCATCCAGCCATACCGCCGCGCAAGAGCGTACAGGCGGTCGCGGCGGACCTCTTCGGTGACTTCGTCGATGAAACTGTCGGTCTGGCTCACGCGTTCACTCCCGGCTCAGGTCGGGCGTACATAGCCCGGTCGGACCGGTGTTGCCAAGGGTCGCCAGACGATTTCCCACTTCGCACCTGCAGCGCTCTTTGCTTGAACGTAAGGTAAAAAAGTGATTGAACTGAACCCACCGGTTTAGTGCGTTTGTAGCAGCCCCAAAAGGGCTCGGCGTGCTGACGTATCAAACAAGGTCTGGTTATGCGATTTCTTTCGGTTTTGACGGCCATCTTGGTCTCCGTAGTGCTTTACGCCGTGGTCTTCGAACGTGATCGGTTGATGGAGTTTGCAGGGGCCACCCCGAACGACCCAATGGCTGCGCCAGACGAAACCGTGACCACCCCACAACCAGCGCAAGCATCGACGGACACAAGCGAAACAGCTGATGTCGCCGAGGAGGCTCGACGCGTGGCGGTCGTTTTTCAGCAAAGCGTGGCGAGTCAGGTGGATACTGCTGTGACCCTGCGCGGACAGACGGAAGCCGTGCGCCATGTGGACGTGCAATCCGAAACTTCCGGCCGCGTAATTTCAGAGCCGCTGCGCAAAGGCGCTTTCGTCACAGCGGGCGACACACTGTGCCAGATCGACCCCGGAATACGCCAAGCCCAACTAGACGAAGCCGAGGCCAGTCTGGCCGAAGCCCAGATATCAGACACCGCTGCGTCTCGGCTGGCAGAGGGTGGTTTTGCTTCGGAAACCCGCGCTGTCGGCGCAAAGGCCACACTACAAAGCGCCCGCGCCGCAGTTCAGGCCGCGAAGACGGAGCTTGGCCGTCTTGTGATCGCGGCCCCTTTCGATGGTGTGCTAGACACGGACACCGCGGAATTGGGCAGCCTGATGCAACCAGGTGCACATTGCGCCACGATCCTCCAACTCAACCCGATCAAAATCGTCGCCTATGTTCCAGAAACGTTGGTCGATTCAGTGCAGCTTGGTGCAGGGGCTCAGGCGCGGCTTTCTTCAGGCCGGGATGTGCAAGGCAAGGTCACATTTCTGTCCCGCTCCGCCGATCAGGCAACCCGCACGTTCCGTGTGGAAATTACGGCAGCCAATGACGGTCTGACAATCCGCGATGGTCAATCTGCAGAAGTGGCCATTGCGGCCGAAGGCGTTGCAGCGCATCGTATACCGGCCTCGGCATTGACACTGGATGATCAGGGAAACATGGGCCTGCGCACCGTCGATGACACAGACACAGTGCAGTTTTTTCCGGTCCGGGTCTTGCGCGACACCTCTGACGGGGTGATCGTCACCGGCTTGCCAGACAGCGTGCGTATCATCACCACGGGACAGGAGTTCGTGATGCAGGGCGTCAAGGTGCGCGCTGTAGAAGCGGAGAACGCCACATGACAGGTATTGTCGATTGGGCCGCCTCGCGCGCACGGATGATCCTTGCGTTTATCGCTTTGTCACTCATCGTCGGCGGCTATTGCTATGCCCTGCTGCCAAAAGAAGGCGAGCCGGACATCGAGATCCCTGCAATCTTCGTCTCGGTTCCGTTTCCGGGCATTTCGGCGGTAGATAGCGAAAGCCTTTTGGTCAAGCCGATGGAGACCGAGCTGTCGGATCTGGACGGGCTGAAAACCATGACGGCGACAGCTGCCGAGAACTATGCCGGTATCGGGCTCGAGTTCGAATTTGGTTGGGACAAGACCAAGATTTTGGCCGATATTCGCGCAGCCATGAACAAGGCGGAAGCCAAGTTCCCCAGCGGTGCAGAGCAGTATTCGATCAACGAAATCAACTTTTCCGAGTTTCCGATCATCATCGTCAGTTTGACCGGCGAAGTGCCAGAACGGACGTTGCTGCAATTGGCCAAGTCACTGCAGGACCGACTTGAGGGCCTTGAAGCGGTGCTGGAAGCCCCGCTTGCCGGGGAACGCGACGAGATGCTTGAGGTCATTATCGACCCTGTCCGTCTGGAAAGTTACGATATCACCGCGTCGGACCTGATCAACGCAGTCGTGAACAACAACCAGCTTATCGCAGCGGGTGAGTTGGAATTGGGCAACGGCGCGTTTGGTGTCAAAATTCCGTCCTCGTTCAACGACAGCCGCGATGTGTTCAACCTGCCAGTCAAGACCAATGGCGACCGGGTCGTTACCCTGTCGGACGTGGCTGAAATTCGTCTGACATTCGAAGATCGGGCGGGAACGGCACGGTTCAACGGAAGCAAGACGGTCGCGTTGCAGGTGGTAAAACGCAAGGGCTACAACCTGATCGACACTGCTGCGTTGGTGCGCAGTGAAGTGGACGCAGAGCGAGAATTGTGGCCGCAGGCTTTGCAAAACGCTGTCACCGTGACCGCGTCCAATGACCAATCCACCATCGTGGACAGCATGGTTCGCCAGTTGGAAGGGTCTGTTCTGACCGCTATTGCGTTGGTGATGATCGTGGTTCTGGCGTCATTGGGCGCACGCCCTGCCCTGCTTGTGGGCTTTGCCATACCGACATCGTTCCTGCTGTGTTTTGCGTTTCTCGCCATCATGGGGGTGACGATTTCCAACATCGTCATGTTCGGGCTTATCCTCGCCGTGGGCATGCTCGTAGATGGGGCAATTGTCGTGGTGGAGTATGCCGACCGGCGCATCGCAGAAGGGTCAGGCCCGATGCGTGCCTATGTCGAAGCCGCCAAACGCATGTTCTGGCCGATTGTCAGTTCCACCGCTACAACGTTGTGTGCGTTTCTGCCGATGCTGTTCTGGCCGGGTGTGCCGGGCCAGTTCATGGGGATGTTGCCTGTGACACTGATCTTTGTGTTGTCGGCTTCTCTGATCGTTGCGCTGATTTATCTGCCTGTCATGGGCGGCGTATCCGGGCGTCTTGCCCGAGCGTTCGAACAGGCCGCACAATCATTGACCGGATTGCCCTTGATCCTGCGGATCGCGTTGGTTCCCGTTTCCATGTACGTGCTCTTCCTCGGCGCAATGCAGGTCATCAATCCTGCTTATTTACTGGGCGAAGCGGCGCCGGCCGGGTTCGTGGGTGCCGTTCCGGGCATGGTGGTGTTCGTCTTGGGCGCCGCTGCAACCTCCATCGCGATGACAGCGGTCAAACCCGCCCGCAAGGCGCGCCGAATTCGTGCGGGCACCCGGCGCACACCATTTGGTTTGTTCATCAAAGCCATTGCGGGCAACCCGGTCATGCCGCTCGTCACAATCGGCGCCGTTATCTTTTTCGTGGTCTCAATTTTCGGGTACTTCGGGGCCAACAACAACGGCGTCGAATTCTTCGTCGAAAGCGAACCGGAACAGGCCATCGTATATGTCAGGGCCCGCGGCAATCTGTCGATCGCCGATAAAGATGCCTTGGTCCAACGGGTTGAAAAAGTGGTTCTGGCAACACAGGGCGTTTCAAATGCCTTCGCGTTTGCAGGCGAAGGCGGGTTGAATTCCAATACCGGCGGTGGCGAAGGGCCGGGCGACTCAATCGGGCAAGTGCAGTTCGAGATGATCCCTTGGGCCGACCGCCCCCGGGTCGATGCCGAAGGCAGTTTTTTGAAAAGGCTGTTCCTGCGCGCCGAAGTTGACCCGTTTTATGACGGCAATGCGGTCATTGAACGTATGCAGGCCGAGCTTGATCAGATTCCGGGGATTTATAGCGAAATCACCGATCTTGCCCAAGGCCCCGCCCAAGGCAAACCCGTGCACCTGCGACTGACTGGACAGCAATGGGAAGATCTGTCCGCCGCTGCACTGATCGCACGCAGCAAGTTCGAAGAAACCGATGGGCTGTTCGCCATCGAGGATTCTCTGCCCCTGCCCGGCATCGATTGGGAAATCAATGTCGATGTAGAAGAAGCTGGCCGGTTTGGGGCCGATGTCGCAACTGTTGGCGCGATGGTGCAACTTGTCACACGCGGGATATTCCTCGACACGATGCGCGTCGACAGTTCGGACGAAGAAATAGACATTCGCGTCCGTCTTCCTGAAGAGCAGCGCCTGTTGTCCACACTTGATACGTTGCGCGTGCGCACGATGGACGGCCTTGTCCCACTGGCAAACTTCATTTCAATACAACCCGTGCGCAAGCTTGCCGAAATTAACCGGATCGATCAGAAGCGGTATTTTGACGTCAAAGCAGATGTGCACTCCGGTCTTACCACGCCATCCGGCGCACCGATCAATGCCAATGAACGCATCGCGCTGCTGACGGAATGGTTGAACACCGAACAGCCGTTTCCCGCCGGGATCGATTGGGAATGGACAGGTGACCAAGAAGAGCAAGCCGAAAGCCAAGCGTTTCTCGGGAACGCGTTCTTGGGGGCGCTTGGGCTGATGTTCATCATCCTTTTAGCGCAGTTCAACAGTTTCTATAACGCCACGCTAGTCTTGCTTGCTGTGATCCTGTCCACCACTGGCGTTCTGATCGGGATGCTGGTCATGGGGCAGCCATTTTCGATCATCATGACTGGCACGGGGATCGTCGCACTTGCCGGAATTGTGGTGAACAACAACATTGTTCTGATCGACACCTATCAGGAATACAGCCGCTATATGCCTCGGATCGAAGCGATCGTGCGCACGGCGGAAACGCGTATTCGCCCGGTGTTGTTAACCACACTGACCACGATGGCAGGGCTTACGCCCATGATGTTCGGCCTTAGCCTTGACTTCATCAATGGCGGCGCGACGCTGAACAGCCCCACGGCCTTGTGGTGGATTCAGTTGGCCACGGCGGTTGTGTTCGGGCTTGGTATCGCAACGCTTCTGACCTTGGTGTTCACGCCCGCGATGCTGGCGCTGCGGGTTTGGGCGTCGGTATATGTTCTGGCCCTTGGCAGGCTGCTTGGGCGGATCACCGGCGGCCGCACCAGCCGAGCTGCCCAAGACTGGGTATTACAGCGGCAAGCCCGCAAACTGCGCGCCCCTGAGATTATTTGGGATGTGGATATAGATCCGGTCAGCGGTGGCAGCAGACAAGGCCAGCCCCCTTTAAAGGCAGCAGAGTAAACCCAATGACGTCAGGCGGCTTCGCGCGCCTGACGGTTCCAAAGCCGTGCGTACTGCCCATCCAATGCAAGCAACTTGTCATGGTTTCCACGCTCAATCACTTGACCATCTTCCATGACAAGAATTGTGTCGGCCTCTACAACTGTGGACAGGCGATGCGCGATGGTAATCACGGTCCGTCCCGTGCTCATGGCACGAAGGCTGTCTTGGATATCCCGCTCTGTCTGGGTGTCGAGTGCGCTTGTTGCTTCATCAAGCAGGACAATGGGTGGGTTCTTGAGTAATGTTCTGGCAATGCCGACGCGCTGCTTCTCTCCGCCGGACAGTTTTAGCCCGCGCTCGCCCACCTGAGTCTCGTACCCTTCGGGAAGGGACGCGATAAAATCGTGCAACCTTGCCGCACGCGCCGCCTCTTCGATTTCAGCGCGCGTGGCCCCGTCGCGGCCATAGGCAATGTTATAATAAAGCGTATCGTTGAACAGAACGGTGTCTTGCGGAACGATCCCGATGGCATCATGCAGACTGCTTTGTGTGATGTCGCGCAGGTCTTGGCCATCAATTGTCACTGCCCCGGCCGAGACGTCATAAAACCGAAACAGCAGTCGCCCGATGGTCGATTTTCCCGCACCAGAAGCGCCGACAAGCGCCACGGTATGCCCCGGTGGCACGTCAAAGCTTATCCCCTTAAGGATTGGTCGCGCCGCATCATAGCCAAACTCGACATTATCAAACCGAACTCGCCCATCGGTGATGCGCAGCGCAGGCGCACCGGGTTTGTCCGACACTTCGGGCGGCTGATCCAATAGCGCGAACATCTCGCCCATGTCGATCAAGCTTTGCCGAATTTCCCGGTACACCATCCCAAGCATGTTCAGAGGTATGGTAATCTGGATCATGTAGGCGTTGACCATAACAAAGTCGCCAACAGTCAACTCGCCGCGGCTAACGCCAAACGCCGCCATGACCATCACGCCGATCAAGCCCGCTGAAATGAGCAGGGACTGCCCGAAATTCAGGAACGCCAGGGAATAGGATGTGCGCAGCGCCGCATCCTCGTACCCAGCCATCGCGCTGTCGTATCGACGCGCTTCGCGGTCTTCAGCCCCGAAATATTTGACTGTTTCGAAGTTCAACAGGCTATCGATAGCCTTTTGGTTGGCGTCCGTATCCTGACGGTTCATTTCGCGCCGAATGCCGACACGCCATTCGGTCACCTTAAAGGTAAAGGCGACGTAAAATATAACCGTCACCAGCACGACGACCAAATACCAGATGTCGAACAGGGTCGCGAGAACGATACCCACCATCAACAACTCAAGCATCAACGGGCCAATGCTGAGCAGGATGAAGCGCAACAGGAACGACACGGCTTTCACGCCACGTTCCATGATCCGGCTCAACCCGCCTGTCTTGCGGGTGATGTGGTATCGCAATGACATGCGGTGAATATGGGTGAAAGTCTCGATCGCGACGGCACGCAGCGCACGTTGGCCCACGCGGGCAAAAATCACGTCGCGCAGTTGCTGAAATCCGACGTTTAGGACACGCGCAACACCATAGGCCACGGTCAGACCGACCGCTCCCATCGCCAGCATGAAGGGCGCATCGCCGCCACCTTCGCCTGCGAGCGAGTCCACCGCCGCCTTGTAGAAAAACGGTGTTCCGACCGCGACAATTTTCGCCACCACAAGCGCCAGAAGGGCAGCGACAACGCGCACACGGACCCATGGCGCATCGTCGGGCCAAAGATACGGCCCAACGCGCGCAATGATGCTGAACGCACCTGCCTCTTCCCCGTTCTGGGGCTTTATGCGGTCTTCGGGCGCGGTTGCGTCCGTGCTTGGTCTCATCGAGGGATCCGTGTTTGTCTCATGCGTTGCACGTAGTGCCCCGCGCAGCACTTGTCACGGGCGCACTTCAGCCGGCAGTTCGAACACCTGACCGGGATAAATCAGATCGGGGTTTCGAATGTCGCTTCGGTTTGCATCATAGACCTGAACATAGCGTGTTCCATCCCCGTATCGGTCCCGCGCAATGGCCCACAACGTGGCCCCGGGCTGAACGGTCACGACCCTTGCAGGCGCACCGGCCAGCGCCGCAGCAACAACGCCGGGGGCCTCGCGCCGAAACGGTAGTGCAACTTCGTCAGACACGGCACCGTGATCATCCTGACGCAATACGCTGAGCGCGTAGTCACCCGGTGCCACATCGGTCAGGCTGAGCGTCCATGCCCCATCGGCATCCGGGGCAATTTTTGCCTGCACATTGCCATCAAGTCGGGCGCTCACAGTGCCACCCGGCGCAGCGCGGCCGCGCAAAACGACTGCCCCGTCGGCACCGTAGTCGAGGCTATCCAACCGTACTTGTCCCAGGCCCGACAAGGGCGCTGTTTGCAAAATCCGCACGCCGCCTTCGTCGCTGAGAAGCGCGCGCGCAGGGGCGGAGGGCGCGGCAGCGACTTTGACCGGCGCCGAGAGTGTTTGGTCGTCCGGGGTGGACGTCTGGGCGGACTCTGCGAGGCCAGACGCAGGTGCAACCACAGATTGCGGGTCCGCGGCCGGCACACCGCCAGAAAGATCAATGTCTGGATCTGCCGGTGCGTGCGCTATGTCCAACGAACCGGGCCGCGTCGGCGGCGCAGCGGCAAGTAGCGCGCTGGCTGAAGTCGGCTGCACCCCGTCAACTGGTTTGGGAATCTCAGGCCCCTGCCCGGCCAAGCCCGGTGAAGCCCCGACCGCGCGCCCCGGCGCAAGCAAAACAGTGTCGCGCGATGACAGAACTTCGCCAGCACGGTCTTGGGCCACAAGCCACATGACACGTGCATCAACGGATGATTCAAGGGTCACAAAGACAACGAACTGTCCTGCAGCGTCGCTTTCGGTCTTGGCGCGGGTCACACCGTCGACCACAAGCGACACTTGCGCAAGCGGATCCGCTGTTCCAGCCACAAGGGTCGTGCCATCCGGTTCCATCCGGACGACTTCAAACTCTGGCTCACCGGCGGACGCGTCAGGTTCAGCGCGTGCAGCCTCTGCATCAGCAGCGTCTTCTGCGCTTGGCGCGCCGCTAGTTGGCGCCGATGCGCGCTCAGGCGCGGGGGAGGCCGTTGTGGGGACTGGTTGCAACCGAAGATCTGGCAAGTAAATGACAGCAGCTATGATGACACCAACGCCGCAAAGGCCCAGCCCGCCCCAAACGCGAAATGGGGATGTCGAAGAGGAAGTTGGTTCGGCAGACACAGGTGCAAGGCTTTCTGGCGGCAAAGCTGAATTCTGCTTACATAGCAAGGTACTTACGCTGGGTCAAAGCTCTTTGGTGGACTTCGAAGCGGCGGTACGGCGCGCTGCTTGAAAGCTATCGAATGAATAGATGGCGAGACCGGCCCATATCAACGGAAACGCTATCGCATGCCATGTGGTCACAAGCTCGCCGAAAACCACAGCAGCGCACAGAAATTGCAGCGTGGGGTTCAGATACTGTATCAGGCCTATGGTCGGAAGCGTAACCCGTTGCGCTGCATACGAAAAAAGGATCAGCGGCATACCCGTCAACGGCCCTGACAAGATCAGAAGCACCGTCGCACCCATGTCATGGGGAAACACGGCTCCCGGACGACCCGTCATATCTGTCCATCCTGCGAAATGGACACCCGCAAGCCAAACCACTGCCAGCGGTGCAAGCAAAAGTACTTCGGCCCCGACTGTTTCCATCGCGTCTGCCTTCAGGCGCCGTTTGAAAACACCGTAGAGCCCAAAGGTTATCGCAAGCAAAATTGACAGCTTCGGGATCACCCCCAGCCCAACAGTCAATACCGTGACAGCGACCGTCGCCATCGCCACGGCGACCCACTGCACCGGGCGCAGACGGTCCTTGTAAAGCGCGAAGCCAAGCATGACGGCGACGAGCGGAAAGATGTAATACCCGAGCGACGCTTCAAGCCCATGACCAGTTTGCACCGCATAGATGAAACCGCCCCAATTCACCGAAATTGCGGCCGCAGCACATAGTGTCAACACAAAGCGATTGCGCCCGCCAAGGCAGGTACGGATCCACGCGCGATGGCCACGCAGACGAAGGATTACCGCGAAACACAGCAGCGACCAGATCGTCCGGTGTGCCAGCACTTCCAGCGGAGGCACATCGGACAGCAGCTTGTAGTACAGGGGCGATAGCCCCCAAATGGTGCAAGCGCCGATCATCGTCAGCACGCCTTTCATGCCGTCCGACATGCGGGTCATCTCCGGTTGTTTCCCATGCCCAAAATCAGATGGGTCCAAACACCGCAAGTCCTGAAAAGTGGTCGACGCCCTGTTCAAGCATCTGGAAAATTCCACCTCGCAGCTTTACGCCACAAAAGATGAAACATGTATCGCAGCCCTTTACAGATCCTGAGTTCGTTCAAAACCCCTACGGCTTTTACGACGCCGCACGCGCGCACGGCCCGGTCGTATTCTGGACCGAATACGGATTGCCCGCCTTGATGGGGTATGCCGAAGTGACCGCCGCCCTGCGCGACCGGCGCATGGGCCGCGTTCCGCCTGATGGGTTGCCCGGCTTTTCGCCCGATATGTCCGATTTTGCTCGGGCCGAAGCATTTTCCCTGCTCAATTTGGAGGGCGACCGCCACGCAAGGTTACGCAGTCACGTTCTGCGCGCGTTTACCTCCCGCAGAGTGGCGGCGCTTGCGCCTGAAATCAAAGCGTTATGCGAAAGTCTGATCGACGCCTTTCCCAAAGAAACGTCTTTTGACCTGGTTGCAGCCTATGCCGCACGAGTTCCGGTCATTGTGATTGCACGGCTTTTGGGAGTGCCCGAAACAGCGTGCGCACAGCTTTTGAGTTGGTCTCATGCAATGGTTGCCATGTATCGCCCAAATGTCAGCGCCGAGGATGCGCGCGCAGCCAATGACGCGTCGCGGGAATTTTCCGACTGGCTGGGCCATGTCATGGATACCAAGCGCAACAATGGCAAGGATGACCTACTTACCGCTTTGCTGGACGCAGAAACGCACGGCGCCCTGACCCGTGACGAATGCCTCGCCACGGTGATCTTGCTTTTGAACGCTGGACACGAAGCAACAGTGCACAGCCTTGGGAATGCAGTGGTGCGCTTGTTGAGCGAAGGACACGCCGACAGCCTTACCGCGCCAAAGCAGATTGCGGCGACGGTTGAAGAATGCCTCAGGATCGATCCCCCGCTGCATGTTTTCGCGCGCTATGTCCTGGAACCTCTGGAAATCGGCGGTCACGCATTTGAACCGGGCGATGAGGTGCTCTGTATGTTGGGCGCGGCCAACCGTGACCCCAGCGCTTTTGACGCCCCCGATCGCTTTCGACCTGGCCGAACCGGTCCAACGCTCACCAGTTTCGGCGCTGGCGTACATTTTTGCCTTGGCGCCCCGTTGGCGAGACTGGAGTTGCAGATTGCGTTGCAAGTGCTGTTTGAACGATGTCCTGACCTGAACCTTTCAATGCCGGCCGAACTGGCAGACATCTATCACTTTCACGGACATGCACGCCTTATGGTGACCTGCGGCAGTTAGACCGGCAACGCAGTGGTGTGTTTGATCCGCTCCATAGACAACAGTGCAGTGACGTTGAAAATCCGCACTTCCGAAATCAGCGCCTGATAAAAATCGTCATAGGCGCGGGCGTTGGCGACCTGAACTTTCAGGATGTAGTCAATTTCACCAGCAAGCCGATGCGCCTCAAGCACTTCGGGGCGTGCGCGCAAGGTTTCCAAGAATTTGTTCTGCCACTCGGCTTCGTGTTCCGAGGTCCGGATCAGAACGAAAAAACACGCTTCCAAACCCAGCTTGTCAGGATCAAGAATAACAGTGGTCGCACCGATGACGCCCGTCTCGCGCATTTTGCGAATCCGGTTCCAGACCGGAGTCTTGGACGAACCAACCTTGCTGGCGATTTCATCCAAAGTCTGGCTGGCATCAGCTTGAAGTTCTGTAAGAATTTTTCGGTCTAGGTCGTCCACGCGGGCATTCATTCCGATTGCACTCCATTCTTGAGACAGTCTTTCCATGCAGCCCGCCAATTGGAACATTTTTCCTTATTAGACCGGGATACTAGGCATCTATTGGGACAATATTCTATATACACTAGCAAGCCCAGCCTAAAGCCACGCAATCAGGACCGCACACGACATGCAACATTTTCCGATCTTTGTCGCCCTTGCTGGACGCCGTGTCGTTTTGTCGGGCGGCGGTGCAGCGGCACTGGCCAAGCTGCGCATTCTTTTGAAAACAGAAGCGCATGTGACCGTGTTCGCCGAACATCCCGCTCCAGAAATCGAGGCGTGGGATACGGTGGGTAAGTTGCGATTGGTCCGCCGCGCGGCCGAGGTTGGCGACGCGCTGTGCGCTGTGCTTGCTTATGGCGCCAACGAAGATGCTGCCGAAGACGCGCGTTTTGCCATGCTGGCCCGTGCCGACGGGGCGTTGGTAAACATCGTCGACAATCTGGAAAACAGCCAGTTCATCACCCCGGCCATCGTAGACCGCGATCCAGTGACGGTCGCGATCGGAACCGAAGGTGCGGCGCCTGTGCTGGCCCGCAAGATCAAGGCCGACCTTGAGGCCGCGCTGCCAGTTCGCCTTGGTGTTCTTGCGCGGATCGGCAAGAGCTTTCGCAAGGCTGCTGACATTCTGCCCATGGGCCGGAAACGTCGTGATTTTTGGGCCGACTACTATTTCGGAACAGGGCCGCATGCACTTGAGGACGGTGGCGAGGAAGGCGCGCGCGCTGAATTGAGCAAGCTGCTGGACCGCCACACGACAACAGCGCCTGAAGCGGGCCGCGTTCAGTTCGTCGGTGCAGGACCGGGCGATCCAGAGCTGCTGACCCTGAAAGCCCGCCGTGCGCTCGATACAGCGGATGTTATTATCCATGACAGACTTATCGCACCCGAAATCCTTGAGTTGGCTCGGCGCGAAGCCGATTTGATTTCCGCAGGTAAAGAAGGTTTCGGCCCATCCATGCCGCAAGACCAGATTAACGCTTTGATCGTCGAACACGTCCGTGCGGGTGCCCATGTCGTGCGGCTGAAATCCGGCGACCCAACCGTATATGGCCGTCTAGACGAAGAAATCGAAGCCGTCGAAGCTGCTGGGCAATCTTGGTCGGTTGTGCCGGGCATTACCGCAGCTTCGGCTGCCGTGGCAAGCGCAGGTCAAAGCTTGACCCGGCGCGGGCGCAATTCTGAAATGCGGTTTCTGACAGGCCACGATATGGACGGCTTTGCCGAACATGACTGGCAGGCGCTGGCCCGCCCCGGCACGGTCGCGGCTATTTACATGGCCAAGCGGGGCGCGCGCTTCCTTCAAGGGCGTCTGATGATGCACGGCGCCGCGTCTGATACCCCTGTGACCCTTGTCGAGAACGCATCCCGCAAAGACGAACGGGTGATTTCAGCCACCCTCGGAACGCTCTCGGACGACATCAAGGCTGCAGCACTCACAGGCCCCGCATTGCTGCTGTACGGGATCGCCCCGCGCGAAGCCGCAGCCACCCTGCCCCAGTTTTCACCGAAGGACATCGCGCTATGAGCCGCCGTTTCACACCAAAAGTCATCACCGCAAATGATCTTCGCGAAGGCGACGTGATCTATCTGACCGCCGATGATCGCTGGAGCCGCAATCATTCAGAGGCTGAGTTGATTGACGACGAAGCTCATGCGGAAATTCGGCTGATCCACGCAACGCGCCAGTCGAGCGATATCGTTGGCGCGTATTTGGCTGATGCGAAATCCGGCCCACATGGCCCCGAGCCGGTACATTTCCGCGAAGCCTTCCGGGCGCGCGGGCCTTCAAACTATGCCCACGGCAAACAAGCAGAACGTCACGGTTAAGAGGTTTTCCAGATGTATACGTATACCGAATTCGACGAAGCCTTTGTTCGCAACCGCGTGGCCCAGTTTCGGGGTCAAGTAAACCGGAGGCTTGACGGCTCGCTGACCGAAGACGAATTCAAGCCGCTGCGCTTGATGAACGGTCTGTACCTGCAACTTCACGCCTACATGCTGCGGGTTGCGATCCCTTACGGCACTTTGAACAGTGGCCAGATGCGCCAGTTGGCATATTTGGCTGACAAGTGGGATAAGGGCTATGGCCACTTCACCACGCGCCAGAATATTCAATATAACTGGCCAAAACTGGGCGATGTGCCTGACATGCTTGATGCGCTGGCGGATGTCGGCATGCACGCCATTCAGACCAGCGGAAACACAATCCGGAACGTGACCGCTGACCATTTCGCCGGTGCCGCTGCCGACGAGATTGAAGACCCGCGCCCCGTGGCCGAGCTTCTGCGCCAATGGTCTACTGACCATCCAGAGTTTCAATTCCTGCCGCGCAAGTTCAAGATTGCAGTCACCGGAAGCCCGACAGACCGCGCCGTAACCAAGGCCCACGATATTGGCCTGCGCATGGTGCGGAACGCCGCTGGTGAGCCGGGATTTGAAGTCATCGTCGGCGGCGGTCTTGGCCGGACACCGATGATCGGCAAGGTCATCAACGAATTCCTGCCAAAGGCTGATCTGTTGCCCTATTGCGAAGCCATTGTCGCCACGTACAACCTGCTGGGGCGTCGCGACAACAAATACAAGGCGCGGATCAAGATCACCGTACATGAGAACGGCCTTGATACGTTCCGCGAATTGGTTGACGCGCGCTTTGCCGAAATTCGCGGCGAATTCAGCGGCGTGGATCAAAAGATCTTGGCCGGTATCGAAGCACAGTTCGCCCCGCCACCGTTGCGGCAGGCCGAGACCACCTCGTTTGAAGTGCGTTATGCCGCTGATCCGGTGTTCCGGTCCTGGGCCGATACCAACTTGTCCGCGCACAAGTCCGCAGACCATGCGATCGTAACCGTTTCGATCAAAAAGCAGGGCCAGACGCCCGGTGATGCCACGTCAGATCAAATGCGCCTTCTGGCCGATATTGCGGCAACACACGCCTATGACGAATTGCGCATCAGCCATGAGCAGAATGTGATCTTGCCCCATGTGCACAAATCCGACCTGCCTGCGATTTACGATGCGTTGGCGTCAGTAGAACTGGCCACAGCCAATGTGGGCCTAGTGTCGGATATCATCGCATGCCCCGGCATGGATTACTGCGCATTGGCGACAGCCAGATCGATTCCAGTGGCCCAAACAATCGCGACGCGATTTGATGAATTGAAGCTGGAACACGAAATCGGGCCGCTGAAGATCAAGATTTCGGGCTGCATCAACGCATGCGGGCATCACCACGTGGGGCATATCGGTATTCTTGGCCTCGACCGCGCTGGCGTTGAGAACTACCAGATCACTCTGGGCGGCGATGGCACGGAAACAGCTGTGATCGGAGAACGTACAGGCCCCGGATTCGCCTATGATGAGATAGTTCCAGCAATCGAACGTCTCATCGGAGCATATCTGAACATTCGCCAAAGCGATGACGAGACCTTTATCGAAACCTACCGCCGCCTTGGCATGGAGCCGTTCAAGGACGCCTTGTACGGAGAAAGCGCGCGAAGCGGGCGGGCTCATGCGGCCTGAGACACACCCTGGCAGCGCAGCCCTCAGGGCGG
Source organism: Meridianimarinicoccus aquatilis (assembly GCF_004358675.1). GTDB lineage: Bacteria > Pseudomonadota > Alphaproteobacteria > Rhodobacterales > Rhodobacteraceae > Meridianimarinicoccus > Meridianimarinicoccus aquatilis. Next base: position 36,359 of record NZ_SMZO01000029.1, read on the forward strand.
CGTTGCTCAACACAAGTTATCGGCATCACTCGGCGACGTCTGTGCTTGAGCGGGCCTTGTCAGATCAGCAAGTTGGCCGTGTTGCACTGGTCTCCAGTTTTGGGGCCGAGTCCGTTGCGCTTTTGCACATGGTCTCGGTCATCGACCCCAAAACACCGGTCCTTTTCATCGACACGCAAATGCTGTTCGAAGAGACGCTTACGTATCAGGCCGACGTCGCTGACAAACTGGGGTTGACCAACATCCGCCGGATCAAGGCGCGCGCGCTGGACGTGGCTGTCGAGGACCGTGACGGAACGTTGCACAAAACGGATCCGGATGCGTGCTGTGATCTTCGCAAAACCCGTCCACTGGACCGGGTTTTGGCAGAGTTCGATGCGTGGGTAACGGGGCGCAAACGGTATCAGGCGGGGACGCGCGCGGCGCTGGAGTTCTTTGAGACTGACGGCGAGGATCGGTTGAAGATCAACCCACTGGCCCATTGGGACCCGCAAGATGTTCAGGACTATATGATCAACAACCGTCTGCCTCGGCATCCCCTTGTGGCACAGGGGTATCCGTCGATTGGCTGCGCCCCGTGCACCAGCAAGGTGAAGCCCGGCGAAGACCCGCGTGCGGGCCGCTGGCGGGGGCAAGACAAAGAAGAATGCGGGATTCACATTGTGGACGGCAAGATCGTTCGTGGACCGATCAAAAAAGGGAAAGTAGCATGAACATCATCGTGCAAGACGCTGGCTTTACTCCTGAAACATGGTCAGGTGCCATCGCAACTTTAGACGAGGTCGCGGATGAAAGCGCCACCGCTGTGGATGTGCCCGGTGATGCCAACCCCGATGATTTGGCCGATCATCTTGACCGACTGGCCTTGATCCGTATCGGGTTTGCAAGCTTTGCGGATGGCCGGGGTTTTACCCTGGCACGCCGTTTGCGCCGGATGGGGTTTACGGGCCGCCTTCGGGCCGCTGGTCATGTTTTGGCGGATCAATACACAATGGCCCGCAGATCCGGCTTTGACGAAGTGGAAATCGACGCCGATTTGGCAGCCCGGCAACCGGAAGAGCAGTGGCGTGCCCGCGCCGATGTGCACGCGCATGACTATCAGTCGCGGCTTCGGGCCTGATTGGGGCTGGGACGCATCTTAATTTCGCGATACGAAAGGACCGGGGGCGCGCTGAATGCGCCAGCCCGATATGAATAAAATGAACGAACGTACCACAGTGACTGACGCAGCCCCGATCAAGACCCTTCCCGACGCCCAGACCGTGACCGAGGTGCAGCATTACACCGACCGGCTGTTTCGGTTTCGCGTGACGCGCCCTGCCTCGCTCCGATTTCGGTCGGGCGAATTTGTGATGATTGGCCTGATGGGCGATCCAGACCCAAAGACGGGTCGGCAAAAGCCCCTTCTGCGGGCCTATTCCATTGCGTCGCCGTCGTGGGACGAAGAACTGGAATTCTACTCGATCAAGGTTCCGGACGGCCCGCTGACAAGCAAGTTGCAACATATCAAGCCCGGCGACGAGTTGATCCTCCGACCCAAGCCGGTTGGCACGCTGGTGCATGATGCATTGCTGCCTGGCAAACGGTTGTGGTTCTTTGCAACCGGAACCGGGATTGCCCCATTTGCATCGCTGATCCGCGACCCCCAGACCTATGAAGACTATGACCAGATTATCCTGACACACACATGTCGGGATGTGGCCGAATTGACCTATGGCCGGGAACTGGTGGATAGCCTGAAATCCGACGAGATGATGCAGGAGCTGCTCGGTGACGGGCTGAACAAGCTTGTCTACTATCCCACCACGACGCGCGAAGAGAGCCCGAAAATGGGCCGGATCACCACTTTGCTCGAAGATGGCACCGTATTCAAAGATCTGGGCATCGGTGGCATCACTCCGGAAACCGATCGCGCCATGGTGTGTGGATCGATGGGGCTAAACACCGATATCAAGAGAATTCTCGAAGGCTTTGGGTTGCACGAAGGGGCCAATTCTGAACCCGCCGAGTACGTTGTTGAGAAGGCTTTTGTCGGCTGATCAAATCGTGCCACCAAAAATTGCTGTCACACGTGCAGAAACACGCCGTGATGCCCTATTTTGTGCTATGCTTGAGGCCTGCGCGCAGTTGATCTTGGCGCGCGGCAAGACTATGAAAGCTCAATCACTCGCAACCATCGAAGGAACGCCGCAATAGCCCGCAGACCCCATAACGCCCCGCCGTCCCGTGAAACAGGCCCTCGTGTGAACGACAAGATTCGCGTGCCTGAAATCCGCCTGATCGGGGCTGAAGGCGAAAACATCGGTTTGACCACGCCCACCCGTGGGATGGAACTTGCTGAACGCGCTGGACTCGATCTGGTCGAAATCTCTCCGAACGCAGCCCCACCGGTCTGCAAGATCATGGATTTCGGGAAATTCAAGTACGAGACGCAGAAACGCGAAAGCGAAGCGCGAAAGAAGCAGAAGATCATCGAGGTCAAGGAAGTCAAATTCCGACCGAACACCGACACGCACGATTACGACGTCAAGATGCGCAACGTGTTCAAGTTCCTCGAAGGTGGTGACAAGGTAAAAGTCACCCTGCGGTTCCGTGGTCGTGAAATGGCACACCAAAACCTTGGCCGCGAACTTTTGGAACGCGTCGCAGAGGATGTGAAAGAAATCGGCAAGGTTGAAAACATGCCGAAGATGGAAGGTCGCCAAATGGTCATGATGATCGGCCCAAGCGCGCGCTGATCACGATCAATGGCTCTGATACACAAGGCCCGGTTTAAGCCGGGCCTTTCGCTTTTTCTGGTGTACTTGTCAGACCACCGACCTCCTCCAGAAACTGCACAATCTCAGGAACACCTTTTCCATGGCGCAAACTGGCCAGAACAAAAGGACGCGTGCCGCGTGACGCCGCAGCGTCGCGTTCAAGAAGGTCGATCGATACGCCCACATGCGGCGCAAGGTCGGTCTTGTTGATCACCAAAAGGTCAGAGCGGGTCACCCCCGGACCTTTCTTGCGCGGGATATCCTGACCCGCCGCAGTATCAATTACGTACAGAGTTACGTCCGCCAATTCGGGACTGAAGGTCGCCGCCAGATTATCGCCGCCGGATTCGATCAGGACCAAATCAAGATCAGGGAACGCTGCACTTAGATCCGCCAATGCGGCAAGATTGATGGATGCGTCTTCGCGAATTGCCGTATGAGGGCAACCGCCGGTTTCAACACCGCGTATCCGTGCTTCTGGCAAGACCTGTGCACGCACCAAGGCATCCGCATCCTCCCGAGTGTAGATATCGTTGGTGATGACAGCCATGGAATGCCGCGACGCCATCGCCCTGCAAAGTTGCTCTGTCAGCGTTGTCTTCCCCGCACCGACCGGCCCTCCAATTCCAACGCGCAACGGCCCGTTTATGCTCATGTCACGTGCTCCTGTGGTGTGGTGCGGCTCATCACGATTGGAAAAGCCGCACTTCTTGTGTTTCGTGCAACATGGCGGCCAGATCTGCGCCCGGCACACCACTGGTCAGATCATCCAACCGAGCCTCTGCCGCCAGATCACCCAACGTTGCGATGTCGTTGGCAAGTCCTGCCAGAACAGCTTGCGCTTCAGTCTGGCCCAGTGGGACGATACGCGTTGCAATACTGGTCAGGTTACTCGCAAATGCCTGAAGAAAAAAACTGGCGACCGTTGATGTGGACAAGGACAACGCACGCGCCTGTGCCCCGACGGCCACGGGAAACGCACAATCTAGGGGGAGGTCCGTTCCGAGTAGTGCGTTTGTGGTCCGTACGAAAGCGCGGCCCTGTGCCAAAGTCTCTGTCCAGCGTTCCACACAAGGCGTGAGCGCTGCGGCAAGATCGTTCAACGCTTCCAGGTCACCACCGGACTGCGCATGCGCCACCAAGATAGCGTCCGATCGCCCGGCGCCGTGCCTCAAAACCGCGCCAAGCCACGCCGCAAAGCTGGCGGCATCGCTGACATCGCCAACTGAAACCGCGTGATCCAGACCGTGCGAGAACGCATAGCCCCCGACTGGAAAAGCGGGCGAAAGCCATTGCGACAGGGTCAAAAGATCGCGCGCAGGATCGTCAGGACTGGTCATGATCATGCGCATGGCTATGGTCGTGGTCGTGGTCGTGGGTGTCAGGCGCATGGCTGTGCCCGAATGTCCGCCCATGGCCGTACGCCCCGCCTTCTGGTGAAAACGGCGCTTCGATGTGTGTCACCTCTGCGCCCAGATGTTTCAACATCTTCGCGAGCACCGGATCTTCGCGCAGCAAAAGCCGATCCGCCTCGATACGGCAAGGCGTGTGTCTATTACCAATGTGCCATGCGAGGCGTGGCAGTGCGCCACGGACCTCCAGCAACGGCTCAGGCGCAGCACGCACCGCAACAGTCGTCCCGTCGGACAGGCGCAGGGCCTCGCCTTCGGCCAAAGCGCGGGCCTTTGGCAGGTCAATCAAAAAGGCGCGCCCGCTGTCGCACACAAGGCGCTTGCGGCGCACAAATCGCGCTTCGTAGTCAAGCGTTATGGTGTCTTCGAAAGATGCATCAACGACAATATCGGTAACGCTGGGGATCGCGGCCTGTTGTGCAGGCTCAGGTGAGTGGGCGTGTGTCATGTCCGGCAGACTGCCCCGCCCCGCGCGGCGACACAAGCATCCACAAGCGGATCAAAGTTGAATGATCGCCACATCATTGCCCTTGGCAGCCAGAGCAATTTCACCATTGCACAAACGAAGAGCATCCCGCCCAAAAACCTCGCCGCGCCACCCTGACAGCGCTGCAACATCCCGTTCGCCTGCTGCGATCAGATCCAGATCAGCCGCACTTGCGATCAGCTTCTGGGCCACGCCCGCACGTTCAGATTTCGTCTTCAACAACACGCGCAGCAAATCGGCCAGCGCCGGGTTCACCATCAACTTTTCGCGGCTTCGGTCCGGGCGCGGCGCATCTTCGGCGGGCATTTTGAGACCGGCTGCGACTGCCTTCAAGATCCCTTCGGCGATGTCGCCTTTCCGAGCCTCGCGCAGAAGAAGCCGCAACTTGCCAAGATCACCTATATTGGCCGGCTTTGCAGACGCCAATTCGACCAATGCGTCGTCTTTGTAAACACGGCTGCGTGGCACGTTACGGGCCTGGGCATAGCCTTCGCGAAATTCCGCCAGCTTCGCCACAACGGCCATGAAGCGGGCCGAATTCGTGCGGGTCTTTACGCGCTTCCACGCCTCATTGGGCTGGATCACATAGGTTTCTGGCCGGGTGAGAACCTGTATCTCTTCCTCAACCCATTTACGGCGACCCTGCTTGTCCAAATTGGCCGCGAGAGATTCATAAATGGTGCGCAGATGCGTAACATCCGCCAAGGCATAGGTTTTTTGCGCATCAGAAAGCGGCCTGCGGCTCCAGTCGGTAAAGCGCGAAGACTTGTCGAGCGGTTCGTTCACGATGCGTTTCACCAGCGTCTCATAACCGACCTGCTCGCCAAAGCCGCATACCATTGCAGCGACTTGCGTATCGAACAAAGGTGTCGGGAAACACTTTCCATCAAAATAGAAAATTTCCAGATCCTGCCGTGCGGCATGAAAAACTTTCACCACAGATGTGTCACGGAAAAGGTCGTAAAGCGGTTCAAGCGACAGCTCTCCGGCCAATGGATCAACCAGCACAGCGTCATTGTCAGAATCGCCCGGCATCGCCAATTGGATGAGACAAAGCTGCGAATAATAAGTGCGTTCGCGCAAAAACTCCGTGTCGATGGTGACATAAGGGTGCTGCCGAGCGCGCGTACAGTAGTCGGCAAGCTCTTCGGTCGTCGTCAGGGTAATAATAGGCAAATCGCTGTCTTTCACTTCACAAGGCGCTCAGGTTATCGCCTCGCGCAGCGAATACAAGCTGAACAAAGCCATCACTCGGCGTCGATGGTCAACGGGTCGCGGTTTCCGTCACAGAACCGCCGCAAAACAAGCGGATACAGTGCGTGTTCCAGTGGCAAGAGCCGCGCAGCAAGGGAACTGGCCGTGTCGTTGGGCAAAATCGGCAATCGCGCTTGACCCAGGATTGGCCCGCCATCCAGCTCTGCGGTGACTTCATGAACCGTGCAGCCGTGAAACGCATCTTTGGCCTCAAGCGCGCGGGCATGTGTGTCGAGCCCGCGATACTTCGGAAGCAACGACGGGTGAATGTTCAACATGCGCCCGGCCCAGCGTTCGGTGAAGGCCGACGTCAGAACGCGCATGAAACCTGCAAGACAAATCAAATCCGGCTTTGCTGCATCCAGCGCTGTGTTCAGGGCCGTCTCAAACCCCGGCCGGTCGCCTTTGTGCGCACGATGGTCGACAACGGCCGTCTCAATTCCCATTTCCTGCGCACGGTCCAAACCACCCGCATCTGGCCGATTAGACAGAACCAGAACAGGACGCGCCGGGTGATCGCCGGTCATGGATCGCGCAAGCGCAACCATGTTCGACCCACCACCCGAAATTAAAATTGCAACGCGCTGTGTCACCCAAGCGTCCCGGTATAGGATACTCCGTCACCTTCGGTTACGGCGCCGATCCGGTGCACCGTTTCGCCCGCGTCTTGCAGCAGCGCGCTTATCGCGTCGGCACGATCAGCTGAAACGGCAACGACCATGCCAATACCGGCATTGAACGTCTTGAGCATCTCTGGAGTTGAAATCCCTCCAACCTCGGCCAGCCAGCCAAACACCGGCGGCAACGACCAAGACCCGAGGTCGATTGTTGCACCAAGGCCTTCGGGCAGCACGCGCGGCAAGTTTTCGGTCAAGCCGCCGCCCGTGATGTGCGCCAGGGCATGCACCCCGCCTGCGCGGATCGCAGACAAAGTTGGCGTTACATAGAGCCGCGTTGGGGCCAGCAGTGCGGCGCCCAGGGTCTCTTCCGAACTTTCAAACGGAACGGCCGCATCCCAGCCCAATCCAGAAAGCTCCACCACCCGGCGAACAAGCGAGTACCCGTTTGAATGCACCCCGTCAGACCCAAGACCCAGCAGAACATCGCCCGCGACGACACCTGCGGGCAAGGCTGTCCCGCGTTCCATCGCACCGACGGCAAAACCTGCGAGATCAAAATCGCCTGCGTCATACATACCCGGCATCTCGGCTGTCTCGCCGCCGATCAAGGCCGTGCCAGACTGCGTGCATCCTGCGGCGATGCCTTCGATGATGCGCGCCGCAATCTCTGTCTCAAGCTTGCCGGTGGCAAAATAATCAAGGAAAAACAGTGGCTCTGCCCCTTGGCACACAAGATCATTGACGCACATGGCGACAAGATCAATCCCGATGGTGTCAACCTTGCCCGTGTCGATCGCGATGCGCAGCTTGGTGCCGACACCGTCAGTCGCCGCGACCAGCACAGGATCAACGAAACCAGCGCCCTTCAGGTCAAAAAGCGCACCGAAGCCGCCGAGGCCCGCCATAACTCCGGGACGCGAGGTCGCCGCCGCCGCGGGCTTGATCCGTTCCACCAAGGCGTTGCCTGCGTCGATATCCACGCCGGCCTGTGCATATGTCAGCCCGTTCTTACCTTGGGTCATCAAAGTCTCCTTGCCGCTCAACCGTGGCCGTGGCCGTAGCGCAGAGTGAAGCGAAAGGAAAGCGTGAAGGCACATAAGGTGACGACTTGACGGCCCCGCGCGGTCTGATAACCACCTGCATGGGGGCCTGTAGCTCAATTGGTTAGAGCAGAGCGCTCATAACGCTTTGGTTGCGGGTTCAAGTCCTGCCGGGCCTACCATCCCCACGCGACGTTTCCTCAGTGTTCCGGCAGGGGCAACTTTGCCAAATCGGCGATTTCGGCGGGTCACAGTTGGGGTATCTTGTGCCACTTCCTGACAACACCTTGATTTTATTTGAACCACGTCGGGCTATAACGCCTGTTGTCCGTGACCTAAGTTTCTGACGTAGGCCGCGTGAAATCCCTTTATCGTGCGGTGATCCTGCAGCCCGTCGGCAAGCGAAAGCCCAACTTTTCTGATTGACGCTTGAAAGATGTCCAACCCACGGTCAAGGACGATCTTCCTGCTTGAGTCGGTGGTGATATCGCGTGCATGGCCAGTACCGTCGAAAACCCAAGTGAACTCGATACCGTTGCGCGCACAAGCGTCATCTATGGACTCCAGAAGCTCACGCTGCTTGGCCACGTTGCCGTCATCCGGTCCTGTTATCAGATGAATTTTGATCTGGTCTCACGGCGCTTTTTGCCCTCGGGGCCAATGCAATCAAATCCTACCTCAGGATAGGTCGCATCGATACGAGCCCGTTGGTCCTTCACGCGCTTTCGGCTTTCCATAGCCAGCCGCAGCAGTTTTTCGACATCCTCGGGGGCCTCGCCACCGTTTGGGAAGATCAACTTCAAAAGCCCCGACATAGTTTTGTAAATGGCGTTGGACCTGTCGCAGTTTGATGCCGCTCCTTTGATAGCATTTACTGCAACAATGGAAGCTGACTATGAGACTGAAACGGCGGGACGAATTCCGCCAGGATGCGGTGCGGGTCGCGCTGACCAGTGGGCTTTGGCGTTAGCGGGTGGCTGACGATCCGGGGGTCAGAGTATCGACGCTGAACAAATGCACCACGGCCCCATCGAGAAACTGACGTGGTTTCGAAAGAGGATGTAAGCCTCGCCCAAAAGACTGACCGACTTCGACGTGAGAACCGGCTCCTCAAGGAGGAGAGGGGCATCCTAAAAAGCCATCCAGTTCCTTGCGGACCTAAAGCAATGAGATTCAGGTTAGTCGAAGAACACAGCGGCCTCTTTCCAGCAACCGACTTTGCATTGTTGTCGGTGTCAGCACACGTGGCTTGAGGGCTTTGCGAAGCCGCCCAGCAAGCCGCAGCCAGTGATCCGATCTCGTCACACTGGCACAGATCAAGGCTGAACTGGTCTGGCACCTGTCTTGGAAACAACGGCGGCAGGCTGAAATGGCGATCTTCGAATACATCAACGGCTTCAACAATCCGCGCTGCCGTCACTCAGCATCGGGCTGGAAAAGCCCTGTCGCATTCGAAACGAAAGCGGCTTAAACCAGCACTCAAGACGGCACGAAAGTGGGACAAGTCCACAGCGTTTCCCGCAGTCACATCGCCCTGCCAAAGATCGCGGCGCGGATCGGCAAGCATTCAAGATGGGTCCCGGAGATCGCTGGAACGAGGTGGCCCGGTAAATCGGAAAATCCACCGTCAACTTCGATTCTGATACCATGAAAACAGTCGGTTAGGACGTTTGGATGACAGAGATCGCACCGCCGGAACAGTTTGGTGTCAAACAAACCCTGGCCGGACCAGCCCCGTCAGATGTGCCAAGTTCTTTAGCCCGATCCGCACATGCGCCATGGGCCGGGCCTTCACGAGGCGCTTGTTCATGTAGGCTTCAAACGTCAGCTTCTGGACATCGATATCATGGCACAAAGATACGAAGCGCTCGCGCCGGTCATCGCTGCGGTAATAGGCGTTCTGCATAGACGCTAGAACCCGAAATACCGTTTTATGCTCTTTCATAAAGAGCTGCCGCGCCAGTTTCAGCTTGGCCACATCACCGCTCATAAGGGTTGCCATAGCTGCAGTTGCCGCCACGCGCCCTCCCACCATTGCATAATAGATGCCTTCGCCTGACGATGGCGCAACGACACCTGCGGCGTCACCAGCCAGAACCACGTCACGCCCATTGTCCCAACGATCCAGTGGCTTGAGCGGTATGGGCGCGCCTTCACGACGAAGCGTTTTGCACTCAGCAAGCCCGGCAGAACTGCGCAACGCGGCCGTTGCCTGCTTTAGATCCACACTTCCAAGGGCCGTCCCCATCCCGACACTGGCTGACTTTCCATGTGGGAAAACCCATCCGTAAAAATCTGGCGATATCGCACCGTCATAAATCACATCGCAGCGCGCCGGATCGTAGTTTGCGGTGGCGCCTGGCGCGTCGATAATCTCGTGATAAGCGAGAACATAGGGGATCTTGCTGCCGCCGGGCAATTCTGCTGCGGCCACTCGGGACCGCGCGCCATCAGCGCCGATCACCAGTTTGGTCCTCTCACGGCGTTCATCCCCGGTCGCTTTCTCACGATAGACGACATGTGTTCCCTGGTCGTCGCGCTCAACACGCAAGAAAGTTCCTGTCAGTCGCTCGGCACCGGCTTTTGCGGCCCGGCACCGCAAAAATTCATCAAAGTGTTCCCGGTCGACCATGCCCACAAAGCCATTCTCGATCGGAATATCGACCGCTCGACCGGTTGGCGAAATCATGCGCGCTGTCGTGATTTTCGCCACCAGCTGACTTTCGGGTAGTGCGAAGTCTTCGATCAGACGGGGCGGGATGGCCCCACCACAAGGCTTGATCCGCCCATCTCGGTCCAGCATGGCAACATGTGCGCCAGAGCGCGCAAGGTCTTCGGCCGCTGTTGCGCCAGACGGCCCGCCGCCAACGACGATGACATCGAACATGATTATTCTCCCGGAACGATTTGATGTGTGCCGCCCAAAACCGGACGTTCGATGACCCGCACCGCCAAGGCTGCTGCGGCAAGAAACAATGTGGCTTCAGCCAGAAAGACAACGCCGAAAGCCGTGGCATCCGTGAGTGTAAGTCCGCGCATGACATCGACCCCAATCGCGCCAAGCAAGCCGC
>NZ_SMZO01000003.1 GCF_004358675.1 Meridianimarinicoccus aquatilis
TGATCCCGGTTCAGGCATGTCGCGACTGGTGACAGAACGCGTCACCCGCGCCGAAGCAGAACAACGCAGAGGCCGGGCTGGACGTGTCGCCCCTGGCACCTGCTATCGGCTGTGGACCCGCGGCGAAGAAGGCGCTTTCGCCGCTTATCCGCCTGCTGAAATAGAAGCGGCAGACTTGACCGGGCTCGCCCTTGATCTGGCCCAATGGGGCGCCCAAGCCGGGGAACTGGCCTTTTTAACACCGCCCCCCTCAGCCGCTCTTGCGGAAGCTCAGTCGCTTTTGACAAACTTGGGCGCGCTAGACCCTGAGGGGCGCATCACGGCTCATGGCAAGGCCCTTGCAGCACTGCCATTGCACCCAAGGCTGGGCCATATGCTGGAAAGGGCCGGCGCGCAGGCGGCGCCCCTCGCCGCGCTTATGGCGGACCGCGATCCGCTTCGAACGCCAGCAGGATGCGACTTGGACCTACGCCTGCGCGCCCTACGAGGCGGCCCTGACGCCGATCCGGCAGCGCGCAAACGAATATCGGCGGAATCCAAGCGCCTGTCTCGCCTTGCCAGGTCCAAAGAACACACCCTAAGCACCGGAGAAATGGCCGCGCTGGCCTATCCCGACCGCATCGCGCTGCACCGCCCCGGCGACGCCCCGCGGTTTGTCATGTCCGGCGGCAAAGGGGCCGCTCTGCCGGAAAGCGACCCGTTGGCAAACCAGCGCCTTCTGGCGGTGACGGACCTTGACGGCAACCCTCGTGAAGCAAAGATCCGTTGCGCCGCGCCTCTGTCGGAAAGCGCCCTGCGGGACCTCTTCGCCGACCAAATCGAAAGGGTGGAAGTGACAGACTGGTCGCGCCGCGAGCGCAAAGTCGTTGCCCGCGTTCAAGAGCGGTTCGGAGCATTGGTCCTGTCGGACAAGCCGTGGAAAGATGCCCCCCCAGAAATGCTATGCACCGCAGCACTGATGGGGGTCCGGGATCTGGGATTGGACCTGTTCAGCGGCGCCCGCGCCTTTTCACTGCTGCGCGCAAGGTTGCGGGTGGCGCGCGCGGAACAGCCTGACTTGCCGGACCCGTCGCCCGAAGCCCTTTTGGAAGCGGCAGAGACGTGGCTCTTGCCGTTCCTGAACGGAATTCGAACCGCAACTGAGCTTCGCAGTTTCGATCCTACGCCCGCACTGCGCGCCAGTTTGGACTATGACCAGCAACAGGCTTTGGACCGGATTGCCCCAGCAAGCTACGAAACCCCCCTCGGCAGACGCGTGGCCATCGACTATTCAGGCGACGCCCCCGAAATTGCACTGCGCCTGCAAGAGTTGTTTGGCGAAACACGGCACCCGCGCGTTGGTGGGCAGCCTTTGCGCGTGACACTGCTGTCGCCCGCCCACAAACCGGTGCAGACGACGATGGACCTGCCAGGCTTCTGGGCCGGAAGCTATGCCGATGTGCGCAAAGACATGCGAGCCCGTTATCCCCGCCACCCTTGGCCAGAAGATCCGACTCAAGCAGACCCAACCCTGCGCGCAAAACCCCGTGGTCGTTAAGACAGCAAAAAGAAGCTCCCGCCCGTCGTTGCGGCCTTACAGCCGCTACCTCCCGTTGGGCGTGGCAGGCTTCGCCTGCGGGTGCAACCTTGATGAGCCCGTACATTCCCCCATGGCAATCCTTTTTATGTAGTTAACGAACCGATCCCATCAAGACAAAGGACCTTGGCTCAGCGGTGTCGAACACCGCCCGTATCGCTGCCACACCTCTATCCGATGAAGCCACCGCAGGCGAAGCCTGCCGGGCCCAACGGGATGAGGCATCGGCAGATGTCGAAGACGGGCGGGAGCATCCCTTTCCTTCACACAAGTCGTCGCCAATGAAGGCCGCCCCGTCGGAAATGGCGTTCATCTTCTTGGCGCGTCACAGTACCGTCTAAAACAACCCAGCGCCATAAGACCTACCCCGTCTCAAAGGACAACCGCACCCATGTTCCTCAGCGTCTTCGACATCTTCAAGGTCGGTATCGGCCCGTCCTCCTCCCACACGATGGGCCCCATGACAGCCGGCGCGCGGTTTTTGGACGACCTGCGCGGCGGTGCTGAAAAGCTGCCAGGCGCAGGCGATCTTGCTGCATTGCGCGCCACCCTACACGGCTCGCTCGCGTTCACGGGCAAAGGACACGCCACAGACCGCGCCGTGATCCTTGGCTTGCAAGGCTTTCAGCCGCACACGCTTGATCCAGATGCTGCCGATGCTGCGCTCGCCGCCATTCGTAACGCTGGTCAGGTCACACCGCCGGACCTCCCACCGCTTGCCTTTGCGCCGGACGCGGACCTCGTCTTTGACTACGGCCCGCCCCTGCCCGGCCATCCGAACGGACTGGTCCTGCTTGCGCTGGACACGGCCGGAAACCCGTACCACCGACAAACCTACTACTCCGTCGGTGGTGGCTTCGTTCTGACCGAAGCTGAACTTGCAGAGCAAGAGGCCTCAACCAACGATCTGCACGCCGAAAAGGCCGCGCATGGCTATCCGTACCCGTTCGGCTCTGCCCGTGAGATGCTGACCATGGGGGCCGCCTCAAACCTGTCTATCGCCGAGATGAAACGCGCCAATGAACGCGCCCACAGCCCCAACAGCGCGCTAGATGCCGATCTCGACGCGCTTTGGGCCACCATGGACGGCGTGATCGACCGGGGTCTGTCCCAAAGCGGGATTCTTCCAGGAGGTTTGAACGTACGCCGCCGTGCACGCACCATTCACGACCAATTGACTGCTGAAGCAGGACGCAACCTTGCCCAACCCCACGTGGTCAATGACTGGCTGTCAGTCTACGCCATGGCCGTGAACGAAGAAAACGCCGCCGGAGGGCGCGTCGTCACCTCGCCCACCAATGGCGCGGCCGGCGTCGTGCCCGCGGTCATCCGCTACTACCGAGACCACTGTATCGGGGCCACGCAAGGCGGCATTCGCGACTTTCTGCTGACCGCCGCCGCCATTGGCGGGCTGATCAAGCATAACGCATCCATTTCAGGGGCAGAGTGCGGCTGTCAGGCCGAAGTCGGGTCGGCCTCGGCCATGGCTGCTGCCGGGATCTGCGCCGCGCTGGGCGGGACCAATGCACAGATCGAAAACGCTGCCGAAATCGCGCTGGAACATCACCTTGGCATGACCTGCGATCCGGCGGCCGGCCTCGTTCAGGTGCCCTGCATCGAACGCAACGGCCTTGGCGCGATCAAGGCGGTTTCCGCGGCGTCACTGGCCCTGCGCGGTGATGGGCAACACTTCATGCCGCTGGACAACTGTATTGAAACCATGCGCCAGACCGGGCGCGACATGTCCGAGAAGTACAAGGAAACCTCGCTGGGCGGTCTGGCGGTCAATTTACCCGAGTGCTAGCAACCGATTCCGTCGGGGTGCGTCAGCAAGCGAGGGGCGGCGCTTAGGCCGCTTGTCCGGATCTCCGCGCACCAATTGCGGCGACGGCAAGAGCCCCAAACAACAACAGGCCACTTGCGGGCAACGGTACGTTGGCGGTGCCATGGGGCTGAAACGATCGCGGGTTCAGCAGCAAAGCACTTGTTGGAAAGACGACCCACACATCCGATGCAATTTGAACATTCGGCAAACCGATGGGCGCAGTACCGACCACGCCTGAGGGCGCAAGATCGTAATAGACATTCTGCGCCCGACTCCCTGTTGTCGTCACTTGGGTGAACTGACCAGTGCTTGAAGAGAACGGCAGATCGATGATGAAACTTGGCGTATTTGACGCATAGATCGCGTTGATCGGTGGCAGGTCGGGGTCCGTTGCATCGAATTGAAACGCGAACATCAGAAAATCAAAGGTCGCGGTATCGGGCACAGTTGCGTCATCGACAATCACATGCGGTGCGGTCGATCCGATCGTTACGTCTTTGACCAGCGGTGGATTTGCCGAGGCGAACGCGGTCGTACCCTGATACCCGACAAAATCGGAAACTGTGATTTGGCCGGTAAGGACCGACGATCCGTCGATCGTCAATGTCGGCGGTGGCAGCAGCTGCAAGATCGCCGCTGAAACCGACCCAGCAGACATGGCTCCAATGCCGCTGATCATCGCTGCGGGGCAAACTCATTCTGTGAGCACGTTGTTCTTTCCTGATGGGGCAAAGCGAGGCGACTCAAAACCTAGCAACTCCACAAGATTCTGGGCTCACATGGCACCAATGCACCCGCCCCAGACCCCACCGGTTGCCAGATTTTGCTGCACCAAACCGGTCCTGCACCGCACGTTCGGGCGGCCTGCGGCGGCCGGTACACGACACAGGGCAATCTCCCCAGTAACGGCGCGTCTGCCCCGCACAGGGTCGTCGCGTCGAAAGTGTCAGAGACCCAAACATTGTCCTCATGCCCAAGTGGCAAATCTATCGCACGGCCCGACGCGCCGATTCTGACAGTCGACTGAACCGCAGCTTGCCCGCCCGACAGGGCCGCATGGACCAGCGCCCCCAATGGTCCAAGTCCCCGTCAAACCCGACAAGGGCCGCCTTGCCGTATGACGCAGCCCGCGCACCCCATTGACCTGCGAGGACTCCGCCACGCCGAAGGTCAGGCTCTTCGCATATCTCGAACAATGGCGATAAGCCCTGCGTGAATGCCCCCGTCCACGTCTTGGCCCGCGGCATAAACAGGCTTTGCAAAACCCACGACCCTTGCTATCAGCCCCGCATGGACACACGCACCGCTCTCCGACGCCGCCGCGCAATCGCCTGAGCCCGCCTTCGCGGGGCCCTGCCCCCGTGCCTGTCCATCACCAATCCAACCACTGAACATTGACACGCCCCCGTGCCTGCGGCACGAAAAGGGCTTCCTGACGAGGACACGCTGATGATCCCCTCCGTTTTGCCGACCTATAACCGCACGCCGCTCACCTTTGTGAAGGGGGATGGCGCCTGGCTGACCGAGGCGGATGGTCGCCGCTTCCTCGATCTGACCGCAGGGATCGCTGTCAACGCGCTCGGCCATGCCCACCCGGCACTGGTCAAGGCGCTGACAGATCAGGCGCAGGCCCTGTGGCATACCTCGAACCTGTATCGCATTCCCCAGCAAGAGGCGCTGGCCGATGCCTTGGTGGGCGCCACCTTTGCCGATACTGTGTTCTTTACCAATTCCGGCACCGAAAGCTGCGAGTTGGCGGTCAAAATGGCGCGGAAATACTGGTTCGATAAAGGTCAGCCAGACCGGACCGACATCATCACCTTTGATGGCTCGTTCCACGGGCGGTCCGCGGCCGGCATCGCCGCTGCGGGGTCGGAAAA
Organism: Meridianimarinicoccus aquatilis; assembly: GCF_004358675.1. Lineage (GTDB taxonomy): Bacteria > Pseudomonadota > Alphaproteobacteria > Rhodobacterales > Rhodobacteraceae > Meridianimarinicoccus > Meridianimarinicoccus aquatilis. The sequence continues at coordinate 5,282 of NZ_SMZO01000003.1, forward strand.
GATGACAAAGGGCTTCGCGCCGCTGCTGCCGGGCTTCACCCATCTGGCGTGGGGGGACCACGATGCCCTGCACGCTGCCGTAACGACCACCACCGCCGCAATCCTGATCGAGCCCGTGCAAGGCGAAGGCGGCATCCGCCCCCTGCCCGATGCCTGCCTGAAAGGTCTGCGCGCACTCTGCGACGAAACCGGCGCGCTGCTGATCCTCGACGAAGTCCAATGCGGCATGGGTCGGACCGGCCGGCTCTTTGCCCATGAATTTGCAGGCATCACCCCCGACATCATGATGGTGGCCAAGGGCATCGGCGGGGGCTTCCCGCTTGGCGCTGTGCTGGCGACTGAAAACGCGGCCTCTGGCATGACGGCTGGCACCCACGGATCCACCTACGGGGGCAACCCCCTGGGCTGCGCCGTCGGGCTTGAAGTGATGCGCCACATCGTCGATCCGGCCTTCCTTGCCGAGGTGACCCGCAAATCGGCCGCCTTCCGGCAATCCATCGAAGGAGTGGTGGGACAGCACCCTGACGTGTTCGATCACGTGCGCGGAACCGGCTTGATGCTGGGATTGAAATGCAAAGTGCCGGCCGGCGATGTGGTCGCCGCCGCCACGGCTCAAAACCTGTTGACCGTCCCCGCCGCCGATAACGTGGTGCGCCTTCTGCCGCCGCTGACAATCACCGACAGCGATCTGGCCGAAGCTACTGAACGCCTGCACGCCGCTGCAACCGCCGTGGCCGCCCATGAACCCGCCTGACACCCGGCGCCGGTCCCGCAATGAACGCGGCAAGCCAGCACAGCCGACCCCACACCGCAGATGCGCCGCCCCCTGCGGACAGCTTTGATCAAATCATATCTTCGCGGCGTCCGTGCGGCGAACAGCCCCCCGGAGTCCGACAAAAGGCCCTGACCCATGAACCATTTCCTCGACCTGCACAAAACCGCCCCCGCCGATCTTCGCGCGATGATCGATCAGGCCGCTGCCATGAAAACTGCCCGTGCCGGGGCTCCGCGCGGCACGCCTGACGCCGATGCCGCCCTTGCGGGCCGTGTTGTGGCGTTGGTGTTTGAAAAGCCGTCCACCCGCACGCGGGTGAGCTTTGATGTGGGCGTGCGCCAGATGGGCGGCGAAACGCTGGTCCTGTCCGGCGCAGACATGCAACTCGGCCACGGCGAATCCATCGCCGACACGGCCCGCGTTCTGTCGCGCTATGTGGACCTGATCATGATCCGCACGTTTGAAGAATCCACCCTGCTGGAACTGGCCGAATACGCCACAGTGCCGGTCATCAACGGGCTGACAAACCGCACCCACCCCTGCCAGATCATGGCCGACATCCTGACGTTTGAAGAACACCGTGGGCCAATCACCGGCAAACACGTGGTCTGGGCCGGGGACGGCAACAATGTCTGCGTGTCGCTGATCCATGCCGCAGGGCAGTTTGGCTTTGATCTGACCTTCACCGGCCCCGAACCGCTGGACCCGGAAGCCGACGCCATCGCCGTCGCCCGCGCCGCCGGGGCGACCATCACCCTTGAACGTGACCCGTTCAAGGCAGTGAAAGGCGCGGACCTGATCGTCACCGACACATGGGTGTCCATGCATGACCCGGCTTCGACACGCGAACGGCGGCACAACCAGTTGCGCCCCTATCAGGTGAACGAAGAGCTGATGAAACACGCGGGCGAACAGGCCCTGTTCATGCACTGCCTGCCCGCCCATCGCGAAGAAGAGGTCACCAGCCCGGTCATGGACGGCCCGCAATCGGTGATCTTCGACGAAGCGGAAAACCGCCTGCACGCGCAAAAGGCCGTCATGCGGTGGTGCCTTGGGGTCTGATAGTGACAGACCAACTGCTGGGAACGTGGCACTTGGCCTCGTGGACCAACACCCACCCGGACGGGAGCATCAGTCACCCGTTCGGGCCTGCCCCGACCGGCTATATCAACTACTCGGCTGATGGGTTCTTCTTTGTGCACATCGCCCGCGCGCACAGGGCACAAACCCCGTCAACGGACCCGTTCGGCGGCACCCGGGCCGAAGACAGCGCAGCAATGAAATCGCACCTCACATACGCAGGACGGTTTACGTTCAACGGCGATCATGTGCTGCACCACGTCACCCACGCCTCGTTTCAAAACTGGGTTGGCGGCGATCAGCGCCGCGAGGTGACACTCAAAGGCGATCACCTGACACTGTCCGCAGTGGGGATCATGCTGGACGGCGCGTCCGTGACAGCAACCCTGAACTGGACGCGAGCAAACAATGGATGATCGCCGCCCTACCCCCACGCGCGACCTTGTGAGAACGCCCGCAGATTGGTAAGCTGCGCTAACCAATAAGGGAAAGCGCCAATGCCCGTGATAACCTGCATCGACGATCTCAAAACGCTCTATAAACGGCGCGTGCCGAAAATGTTCTACGACTACGCCGAAACCGGCAGCTGGTCGGAACAGACCTTCCGCGAAAATACATCCGATTTCGACAAACTGTATTTCCGACAGAGGGTCGCGGTGGACATGACAAACCGCACCACCAAAACACAGATGATCGGGCAGGACGTGTCGATGCCGGTGGCGCTTGCGCCTGTCGGCCTGACCGGAATGCAGCACGCCGATGGCGAAATTCTTGCCGCACGCGCAGCCGAAAAGTTCGGCGTGCCGTTCACCCTGTCCACCCTGTCGATCTGCTCCATCGAAGATGTCGCCAAAAATACCAAGGCCCCGTTCTGGTTTCAGGTCTACACCCTGAAAGACGACGACTTCATGGAACGGCTGATGGGCCGCGCGCGCGACGCAGGGTGCTCGGCCATTGTCATCACGTTGGACCTTCAGGTGCAGGGCCAACGCCACAAAGACCTGAAAAACGGCCTGTCTGCCCCGCCGAAACTTACGCCCGCCTCCATCGCCAATATGGCCACCAAGATCGGCTGGGGCCTCGGTATGCTGCAAACCAAGCGGCGCAGTTTCGGCAACGTGGTGGGCCACGCCAAGGGCGTTACCAATCCCGCCTCGCTGTCATCCTGGACCGCCGAAGCGTTCGATCACGCGCTGGATTGGACCCGCGTGAAACAGCTGATGGATATGTGGGGCGGCAAAGTGATCCTGAAAGGGATCATGGACCCCGAAGATGCCCGCCGCGCCGTGGATCTTGGCGCCGATGCCATCGTTGTGTCCAACCATGGCGGTCGCCAGCTTGACGGGGCGCTGTCCTCCATCCGGGCCCTGCCCGCGATTGTCGAAGCCGTAGGGGACCAGATCGAAGTGATGTTCGATAGTGGCATTCGCTCGGGGCAGGACATCCTCAAGGCCCGTGCACTTGGCGCGTCCGGCGTGATGATCGGCCGATCCTGGGTCTATGGGCTGGGCGCGATGGGTCAGCCCGGCGTGAAAAAGGCGCTCGAAGTTCTGCACAAGGAACTCGACACCACCATGGCGCTGTGCGGCCACCGCAACCTGAACGACGTGGGCCGCGACATTCTGTTGATCCCCGAAGACTTCGAAGGCCGCTGGCAAGGAAACTGACCCCCGGCACCGCACCTGAACACGCGCAAAGGTAAGGGCCACCCGACTGGCCCGAACGCGCAAACTTGACCTAGTGTCAGGAAACGCAGCGCTGCGCCCAGTGCGCAAGGACAGGAGCATCCCATGCCATTGAACCAATCCGCCGTCGCACAGATGATCACAGAAGCAGGCCAGCCCGCGCAGACCAAAGGCCGCAAGGTCTGGATCCTGGATGGCGGGAACATGATGACCGCGATGAACCACTTCAAGCAAATCACAGGGGAAGACTTCAACATGGCGGCCCTTCCCACCGTCGCATCCGGCTTCAAACTGAAAACCGTCTCCGAAGCCGTTCTGGGCACGACCGTCAAGGTCACCCTGCGCGGCGGGTCATCCAGCAGCATCGATGGGCCGGGCAACAAACACCACGGCCCACCAACCCTTGAAATCCAATACGCCGAAGCGCTGACGCTGGTTCCTGCCTTCCTTGGCTTCAAGAAAAAGACCGTCGTCGAAGTCAAATATTCCACCCGCGCCGAATTCGCCCGTTGGGCCGATTACGCGGTGTGATGCCCCCCTTGGATCCAAGCCAAAATACCTTTTGACCTAACGTTCAGAACCTAGTTAACGTTCGGTGACACTTGTTTGGAGGTTTCATGCTTAAGACACTCACCGCAGCAGCCATTGCCACGGCGCTTCTTACATTGCCGGTTCAGGCAAAAACCGTCTTCACCGACCTCAGCAGCTTTTTTGTCGGCCTTCCTGCCGCCGGTACGGTCTATACCGAAACCTTCGAAACCGGATATTCAGCAGGCGATGTTGTGTCCTCCACAGGGAACATGAGCATCGTTCCCGCCTCGACCGGGTTCAACTTCACAGTCGTCACAGGTAACGGGTCGATCAATGGGTCCAACCCACTCGAAGACTTCGCCCTGATCTTGCAAGACAACGACACCGGGCCAATCGCAACGCTCGTCTTCACCGAAGCGCTGGCCTATTTCGGCGTCTTCTACATCGACGCAGGCCCCCCCACGATCGACGGCACGAACTTCTCGACGACCGCCGCATCAGGGGACAGCGCGCTGTTCGCAGGGTTCCACTTCACCGCAGCCGACAACCGCAGCGTCATCACCATCGAAAATGTCAGCGGCGACGGCCTTTGGGGTCTCGACGGGTTCGTCTGGGGCACATTGCCGACCACCACCACCGTTCCGGTCCCGGCCGCCCTCCCACTGCTCGCCGGCGCACTTGGCCTTCTGGCCGTGGCTCGCCGCAAAGGCTGACCTGCCAACACATCAATGGAACAGGGGGCCACTGCGGCCCCTTTTCTTTTGCCTCGTTTCCCTGTAATGGCCACGCTTCAACCGGGCATACACCCTTGGAGGATGCCCATAACAAGGAGAAATATCATGGCAGGTGAGATCCCGGATCTTCACGCCGAAGTGCGCACGGGGACAGGCAAGGGGGCCGCCCGACAGACACGCCGCGAAAATTACGTTCCCGGCATCGTCTATGGCGGTGACGCCGATCCTCTTCCGATCAAAATCCCTTACAACGCGCTGCTCAAGCGCCTGAAAGCAGGCCGCTTCCTCGCGACCCTGTTCAACCTGAAAGTCGAAGGCCACGACGACGTGCGCATTATCTGCCGTGCGGTAGAACGCGATGTCGTCAAGGATTTGCCGACTCACGTTGATTTCATGCGCCTGCGCCGCACCACCAAGATCAACCTCTTCCTGCCCGTGGAAGTTGTCGGCGCAGACACCTGCCCCGGCCTGAAAAAGGGCGGAACGTTCAACCTTGTACGTCCGGAAGTCGAACTGGTTGTGACCGCTGGCGAAATCCCCGAACACATCATCCTCGACATCTCCGAGGCGGCGATTGGTGACACGCTGACCATCTCGAATGTCGCGCTGCCCAAGGGCGCGAAGCCGACAATCGATCGGGACTTCGTGGTTGCCACAATCGCAACCCCGTCCGCGCTCGCATCCGCCGGTGCCGACGACGAAGAAGACACAGCCGAGGCGGAAGCCGAAGCCTGATCTTGGCGCACACGCGCACAGACGAAAAGCGGGGCCTTCGGGTCCCGTTTTTTGTTGACTAGGGTCCGGCACCCGTCAGCCAAATGTAACGACTTCGACGAAGTCTTGCTGCGCCCACCCGATGACGCAACACTTACAGCACACACATCGTTTCGATTACGGCCCCGTTATACCTTGGCTTCCATCAACGGGCCTGCGGGAACGCCACTATGTGGTGCCCGAACCGTCTATTTGACATGCAAAAAAAGGGGACCCAAAGGCCCCCTTCTTCATGTCCGCGTGAAAGCCAATGCGCCGCCTTGCTGCTCTGTCAGACTGCTGCGCATCTCCGGCCATTCATTACGGCCTACTTGACCGCGCGACGACGGGCGAATGCGAGCGCGCCCAGCCCAGCAACCATCAACGGCAAAGCCGCAGGAAGCGGAACACTACTCACATTCGAATTGAACGTCACATTGTCATACGCAATTCCGGCAGGGTCATTATTGGTGATCGACACACCTGCAATATCAGCAGACGATGACCGGAAACCAAAGAAACCGTTCGTCGCGGTTTGCGTTATGCTGTCCAGCAAACTGCCGACCGTATCGAAAAAGGCAACGGTGAAAGTTCCCGAGTTTGCGCCGACAACTTCCAGACCGAAGACGTCAGTGACTGTGCTGAACAGGATCGACAGCGCCCCTTCGCCAATCTGGCCACTGACATCCCCATAGATCGTCTGGCTGCCGGACGTGTAGATCCCAATATTGTTGGCCGTGGTCGCCGCTGATGTCAGCGTGAGGGGGGCTGTCGGAGTGCCCGTCAGCGTATCGAACGTTGCGGTTGAAACCGTCTGACCTGCGAACGCCTCCCCATAGGTGGCCCCGGTCTGGGAAATCGTCCCGGCAACATTCCCTGACGACAAACCGTTAAAATCATTGACCGTATCGCCAACGATGGAGTTGTCGGAAACAACCACAGCCTGCGCTGCGCTTGCAAAAAGAAATGGGATTACCAAAATTGCGCGTTTCATAATTTATCCTTACTGCGTTTCGGCCCTACATTGACCCTAGTCTTGTTGAGTAAGAAAGCAGTTGCCAACATCCGAAACAAGTTAGGTTTCCCTCACCAAAATGACTTTTGAAAACGGCAAAAAGTCTGGTGCTCAACGCTTCACAGGCCGGACAGCGCAAACCGTCAGCTATTTTCTATTTCTATTCTCTGGCGCTCTTCCTCCCGAAACGCTGCAATACGCGCCTCAGCCGTGTTGACCTGCGCGATCCGCATCTGGGCAAACGTCGCAAGCACCCTGTTGATCCGCGCCTGATACCCCGGCCCCATGGCGCGATAGAATTTGGCGACAGTTTCATCAACGCGAATCGTGATCTGCACCTTCTTCTCGACCACATCCACATCCTGCTCCAACGTATCCCACGCCGCCGGGATGTGATCGTTCACCCAAAACGGGGCAAGCCCATCATAGTCCAGATCACGGACCTGCCCCATGAACCGCTCATGCGCCAACCGCGCGGCTTTGCTGCGCCCCGGCGCAGGCGTGGATCGATGAAGGTTCTGTGTTTGCTGTTTGCGGGGCATCTGCATCTCCTTTTGCTTCGAACCAAGATCCGCAAAAAGAGTGAACGCTGCCCTTTGGCAGCGCGCGGTCCCTCCTACGGGACTCCTACAGAATACCTACAGGACTCCGACAGGCGGGTTTTCAGACCGAAATTTCCTGCACCGTCTCGAAAATCTCCAACTCAGGCGCGCCCAAGTACATGTCTTTGTTGGAATTTGCCCCGGCATGGGCCTTGCGGAATGCCTCTGACTTGGTCCAAGCCTTGAATTCAGCCTCAGACGCCCAGGCCGTGTGCGACGCATAGAGCCGATAACCGTCTTTCTCATGGCCCTTGAGCAGATGAAATGAAATGAAACCAGGGACTTGCTTCAAATGACTGTCGCGCGACCGCCACAATTCCTCGAACGCGTCCTCTTGTCCGAGCACGACCTTGAACCGGTTCATCGTCAGATACATACTACCCTCCATGGCTGGTCCCGTTTGACCTCATTTCGCTTGTAAAATCAATACCCTAGAGGAGGCCACGATGCGCCTGTTCGTTGGCCTGGGCAATCCCGGCCCCCAATATGCCGCCACGCGGCACAATATCGGCTTCATGGCCGTTGACCGCATAGCCGACGACCACGGGTTTGCGCCTTTCAGAAGCAAATTCAATGGCTTGCTGACCGAGGGAACACTGCGTGGCTCCAAGGTCATGCTGCTCAAACCCCAAACATTCATGAACCTGTCCGGTCAATCTGTGGCCGAGGCCGCCCGCTTCTTCAAGATTTCGCTCAGCGATATCATTGTCTTCCATGATGAGCTCGACCTCGCACCCGGCAAGATCAAGGTCAAGGTTGGCGGCGGACATGCCGGCCATAACGGTCTGCGGTCCATCCATTCCCATCTTGGCCCGGACTATACCCGCATCCGTCTCGGCATCGGGCATCCCGGCCACAAAGACCGCGTATCCCCTTACGTTCTTGGGAATTTCGCAAAGGCTGATCAAGATTGGCTGGATGATCTGCTACGAGGAATTTCCGATGGTGCCGCCGACCTTGCCGCCGGGGATAGCGCGAGGTTTTTGAATGCCGTCGCCCTGCGCACCGCCCCGCCGCGTCCGTCAACCGGCACCAAACGTCCTCAGGCCACCGCGCCACAACCCACCAAGCCGACCCAAAGCACTGACGCCGCGGATGCAAAGGTTGATCAGCGCAGTCCTCTGCAACGCCTTGCCGACAGGTTCAAATAGGCTAGCCTTGACCGGAAAGTGAAAGGAAATTGCATGGACAAAGCCCCCTCCCTCAACGTCAATGGCGATGCTTTGAAATCGTGCTCGACAGACCCGGTGACGGGTTTCTTTCGAAACGGTTGTTGCGATACCAGCGCGGCAGATCAAGGCAGTCATACCGTGTGCGCGGTCATGACGGCAGAGTTCCTCGCCTTTTCAAAATACGTCGGGAATGATCTGAGCACGCCTCGCCCGGAGTTCGGCTTTGCCGGCCTTAAGCCTGGCGATAGCTGGTGCTTGTGCGCGGGGCGTTTTTTGCAAGCTCATGACGATGGCTGCGCGCCCGAGGTGAACCTGTCAGCCACCCACGAACGCGCGCTGGAAATCGTGCCCCTCTCGGTGCTGACGCAATACGCCCGCACCGAAACCTGATGACTTACATCTCGACGCCAAGCGCCTTTGCCACCGTAAAGATGTCTTTGTCGCCGCGTCCGCACATGTTCATGCACAAGATGTGATCGCTCGGCAGGTCCGGCGCGATCTTAAGGACGTGAGCCAAGGCATGTGACGGCTCCAGCGCGGGAATGATGCCCTCTTGCGCGCAGCACACTTTGAACGCTTCAAGCGCCTCTGTATCGGTGATCGACACGTATTGAGCGCGGCCTGTTTCGTGCAGCCATGAATGTTCGGGCCCGATGCCCGGATAGTCGAGGCCCGCCGAAATAGAATGACCTTCTAGGATCTGCCCATCGTCGTCCTGCAGAAGGTAAGTCCGGTTGCCATGCAGCACGCCCGGACGACCGCCCGTCAAACTTGCACAATGCTCCATCTTTTCGTTCACACCGCGCCCACCGGCTTCGACTCCGATGATATTGACGCTTCGGTCATCGAGGAAGGGAAAGAACAGCCCCATGGCGTTGGAGCCACCACCGATTGCCGCGATGATCGTATCTGGCAGACGCCCCTCTTGTTCCTGCAATTGCTCTTTGGCTTCCTTGCCGATGATCGACTGGAAATCGCGGACCATGGCCGGGTATGGGTGCGGCCCTGCAACGGTGCCGATGCAATAGAATGTATCCCTTACATTGGTCACCCAGTCGCGCAACGCATCGTTCATCGCGTCTTTCAACGTGCCACGGCCGGATGTGACGGGCACAACCTTTGCCCCCAGAAGTTTCATCCGGAAGACGTTTGGCGACTGGCGTTCCACGTCGTGCGCGCCCATGTAGACGATGCATTCCAGACCGAATTTGGCACAGACTGTCGCCGTCGCAACGCCATGCTGACCGGCACCTGTTTCTGCGATGATGCGTGTCTTGCCCATACGGCGCGCCAGCAGGATCTGCCCCAACACGTTGTTGATCTTGTGCGCGCCCGTGTGGTTCAACTCGTCGCGCTTCATATAGATCTTGGCGCCGCCGCAATAGTCGGACAAACGCTCAGCATGGTACATTGGCGATGGGCGACCCACATAATGGGTCCAAAGATTGTTCATCTCATCCCAAAAGCTCTGATCAGTCTTGGCGTGCTCATAGCACTCTTCAAGCTCAAGGATCAGCGGCATCAGCGTTTCGCTCACGAAGCGGCCACCGAAATCGCCAAAACGGCCCTTCTCGTCGGGACCGGTCATGAAACTGTTCATCAGATCGTCGGGCATCCCGTTACTCCCTTTGCAGCGGCGACAAAGGCCGCCATCTTTTCCGCATCCTTTGTCCCCGGTGCGCTTTCGACACCCGATGACACATCAACTTGCCGCGCTCCTGTCAGACGCACCGCCTCGGCTACGTTGTCCGGCGTCAATCCGCCAGCCAGCATCCAAGGCACGGCCCATCGCCGACCAGCAATCAGTTGCCAATCGAAGGCAAGCCCATTCCCGCCCGGTAACCTAGCGCCCTTTGGCGGCTTGGCGTCCACCAACAGCATGTCTGCGACACTGGAATACGCATCCAGCGCAGGCAGCTCCGCAGCACTGGCAACTCCTACGGCTTTCATGACGGGAAGACCAGTGCGCGCACGTATGTCAGCCACGCGTTCAGGGCTTTCCGACCCGTGCAACTGCAAGATATCAACCGGGACTTTCGCCAGCATCGCGTCCAGCATCGCATCATCCGCATTCACGGTCAGCGCCACCTTGGCAACACCAACCGGCACTTCGAACGCAAGGGAAGCTGCCGCATCTATCGACAGATGACGGGGTGATTTTTCAAAGAAAACAAGCCCAACGTAAGATGCGCCCGCCGCCACAGCGCCGGAAACATCCTGGGTGCGGGTCAGTCCGCAGATCTTGACCCGAACGTGATTTGCCATGGCAGGGTCAGGACGTGTGGGCGGTGCCGTCGTCCAAAAGCGCAAGAATCTCGTCCTTACCCTTTTGACGATCGGCTTTGATCTTTTCCAGTTCCTGGGCCAGAAGCGCACGCTCGCGGCGGTTCACGGTGGCCTCGCTGCGGTGTTTATGTTCGCGCATCCACTCCCAAAAGAAACCAAACAGGATGCCCGCAGCAATACCCCCGAATACAACCATGTAAAGCGGAAGCTCGTAGGAAAAGTTGTATTTCGTGAATGGCACAAACTCGGCTGGCAACAGCGTCAGCGTCACAATTGCACGATTTGCGAAGCCAATGATGACCAACGCAAGCGCGATCAACGCCAGAATAAGATAAGTGATAAAACGCATGCGAGCCTCTTACTTGCCGTTCAGCCGGTCGCGCAAAAGCTTGCCGGTTTTGAAGAACGGGACATGTTTTTCCTCCACCTCGACCGAGTCGCCGGTTCTGGGGTTTCGTCCCACTCTCGCGTCACGTTGCTTGACTGAAAAGGCCCCAAATCCGCGCAGTTCGACCCGATCCCCGCGGGCCATTGCCTCAATGATCTCTTCGAAGATCGTGTTCACGATCCGCTCAACGTCGCGCTGGTAAAGATGTGGATTGTCATCAGCAATCTTCTGGATCAATTCTGACCGGATCATCGCAAAGTCCCCTTGGGTAGCCTCTTCTTGTCGCGAAGAGTTATCGCCAACGTATAATCTAATCGTCTGTTTTGAGAAGTATAAACACAAAACATCTCACCATTCGAGCGATAAAGAACCGAATTTTAGCCCAGCAACCGAGCGTTTGCCCCTGCGGCATCCTCAAACCAGCTATGCTGCAATGCCGAAACCGGTGATTGATTCGCAAAGGGCGCGTCCGTTTCCGGACGCGCCCAATTCAACCTGCGAATGAAGCTTGAAGATCAGTCGTTGGTCTTGAGTGCCGCACCAAGGATATCGCCCAGCGACGCCCCACTGTCGGACGAACCATACTGTTCCACTGCTTCTTTTTCTTCTGCGATCTCGCGCGCCTTGATCGACAGACCCAAACGGCGGGTCTTGGGGTCGATGTTGGTTACACGCACGTCGAGCTTGTCACCAACCTGGAAGCGCTCTGGACGCTGCTCAGCCCGGTCACGGCTCAGGTCGCTGCGACGGATGAAGGACTTTGCGCCGTCATACGACACTTCGATGCCACCATCTTCAATTGCTGTCACTTCGACAGTCACGATTGTGCCGCGCTTCACGCCGCTTGTCGCTTCTGCGAAGGGATCACCGTCCAGCGCTTTGATCGAAAGCGAGATACGCTCTTTCTCGGCGTCGATTTCGGTAACGACCGCACGGACCATTTCGCCCTTGTGGTAGTTGCCGATGACGTCTTCGCCGCGGCCTTCCCATGTCAGGTCAGACAGGTGAACCATGCCGTCGATGTCGTCGTCGAGACCAATGAACATGCCGAATTCGGTGATGTTCTTGACTTCGCCTTCGACTTCGGTGCCGATCGGGAACTTCTCTTCAAAGACTTCCCATGGATTGCGCATGGTCTGCTTGAGGCCGAGCGAAACGCGGCGCTTGGCCGGATCGATCTCAAGAACCATGACCTGCACTTCCTGGCTGGTCGAAACGATCTTGCCGGGGTGCACGTTCTTCTTGGTCCAGGACATCTCGGACACGTGAACCAGGCCTTCAACACCGGCTTCCAGCTCAACAAATGCGCCGTAATCGGTGATGTTGGTTACGCGACCCGTGTGCACGGATTCCAGCGGGAACTTGGCCTGAACCGATTCCCAAGGATCTTCCTGCAACTGCTTCATGCCAAGGCTGATGCGGTGCGTTTCTTTGTTGACCTTGATGACCTGAACTTTGACGGTTTCGCCAATCGCCAGAATCTCGGACGGGTGATTGACCCGGCGCCATGCCATGTCTGTCACGTGCAGCAGGCCGTCTACGCCACCCAGATCGACGAATGCGCCGTACTCGGTGATGTTCTTGACTACGCCGTCAACCGCGTCGCCTTCGTTCAGCTTGCCGATAACTTCGGCGCGCTGTTCGGCACGAGATTCTTCAAGGATAGCACGACGCGACACAACGATGTTGCCACGACGACGGTCCATCTTGAGGATCTGGAACGGCTGCTTGAGACCCATGAGCGGGCCCGCGTCACGGACAGGACGCACATCAACTTGGCTGCCGGGCAGGAATGCAACTGCGCCGCCAAGATCGACTGTGAAGCCGCCTTTGACACGGCCGAAGATCGCGCCTTCGACGCGGTTTTCGTCTGCATAAGCTTTTTCAAGGTGATCCCATGCCGCTTCACGGCGGGCCATTTCGCGCGAAATCACAGCTTCACCGCGCGCGTTCTCAACCTGACGGAGGTAGACTTCTACTTCGTCACCGACAGAGATTTCGGGCGCTTCGCCGGGGTTTGCGAATTCTTTCAGATCAACGCGGCCTTCCATCTTGTAGCCGACGTCGATGATGGCTTGGCCCGCTTCGATTGCGATAACCTTGCCTTTGACAACAGAGCCCTCGTCGGGCGTGTCAATTTCGAAGCTTTCCTGCAGGAGGGCTTCGAATTCTTCCATGGATGCGTTTTGCGACATATGAGTTTCAGATTTCCTTCGGTTTCAGTTTACTGGCCGGGTGGTTGTCTCCACCGGTCTTGGGTTGGTCTTGACGAATGTTGGATAGCAAAAAACGCAAAGGGCCGGTGATTTCCGACCCTGCCCGCGTGTTTCTGCCCCGACTTTGCGCCGTGTTGACAGGCGCGCTATAGGGTAAAGTGACCTTGTTGGCAAGCCTTGGACGCGTTTAACCAAGCGCGGCAGTGATGCGGGCGGCGGCGGCACTGACGGCGGCATCGATGTCCATCTGAGAGGTGTCCAGCACCACGGCATCCTGCGCCGGGCGCAAAGGCGCGGCCGCGCGTTCACGATCCCGGCGGTCACGGGCGCGCAGGTCTTCCAGCACAGCATCACGCGTCAGGCTCGGATCCGCCAATTCGCGCCAGCGACGATCAGCCCTCACCGTATCGGATGCCGTAACAAAGAGCTTCACTTCCGCCCCCGGACAAATGACCGTGCCGATGTCGCGGCCATCAAGCACAGCGCCTGTGCCGCGCCGCGCAAAGTCGCGCTGAAACGCCACAAGCGCTTCGCGGACGTCTGCCATAGCGGCGACTCGGCTGGCCGCCTGCCCCGCTTCAGCCGTACGGAGATCGCCCCTCGCCAAGTCTTCCGGTGTCAGGCTGCTGGCGGCCTCCAACGGCGCCATGCCGGCGGCGACTTTTGCGCCGGTCGCGCGATAGAGCAGGCCGGTATCCAGGTATTCAAACCCGAAACGGTTTGCGATTGCTCGTGAAATGGTTCCCTTGCCCGCAGCCGCAGGCCCATCGATCGCAACTGTGAATGCCATTGCAGCCCCCTGTTTGCAGCGGTCATCCCAAACCGCGCCAAGAAGGGCAATCAGAAATCTGGCCGCACCGGTGCAAGCACACCCAGCGGAGTGTCCCGCACCTGCCGAAGCAGTGAAATGAAACCGGCCACTTGATGCGCGGCTGTAGCTGCGCCCTTGTCGGCCGTCGCGATGGACGCGTCCCCCACAGTTCCGACCGGGTTAAGATCAGACGAAATCCAGCCATAGCTCACCGGGCCAATTGGTGAAATCCCACCCGCCTGTGCGCTTGAGCGGTTATCCATCGCGGCCTTCATATCCACCGTCTGCGGACGGAACGACAGCATCAGCGATGTTTCGACATCGCCGCCATGAATCCCGAAGCGCAGCTCGTCCGCGGTGTACATCCCGGCAGGGTGGCCAAAGCTGCCCCACTGGCATTTGATCGCCAGCATACCTGCCCGCACGCGTAATTCGCGCGACAGGATCGACACAAGATCAAGGTTTCCACCATGGCTGTTCACGATGACGATCTTGCGGATTCCGGCACGCGCCACGGAAAGCCCGATTTCCACCCAGGCCTTCAGCGCGGTCTCGGCCGTCAACGTAAGGGTGCCCGGAGCGTGAAGATGCTCGTTTGACTTGCCCACCGCCTGCACAGGTAAAATACGGAGATCGAGGTCCGACGGGCACGTCTTGCGAAGCACATCAAGCATGCCATTCGCAATCAGCGTGTCGGTTCCCACGGGCAGATGTGGGCCATGCTGCTCGATCGCCGCTGTGGGCAGGACTGCGATGACCTTTTCGGGGTCGAGTCCTTCGAATTCAGTTGTTCGGTAGTCTGCCCAATCAAGCCGTCTCGTCATCATGTCACCGGTGTCACATAGGTCGCATCAAGACGGCTGCGCAGATACTCTGCCCCCGTCACCGGAGGATATTTCGCAGCCCCCGTCCCCGGAAGCGCCGAGATCACCGCATCCGGGTCGGCATCAAGGAAAAACGCCAGAGATCGGCGCCGATTGGCAGGCGGCACAACCCGGTGCGGCGTGGACACGTAAATGTCGTTGGTCCAGCGCATCAGGCAATCGGCAATGTTCACGACGAACGCACCCGGCACATGGGGCACATCGATCCAGTCGCCACCGCGCGGGCGCACCTGCAGGCCAGCTTCGCCATCGGTCATCAGCAACGTGATAGACCCGTAATCAGTGTGCGCCCCGGCCCCAATTTCGCCCTTTGCACCAGACCCCGGCGGATAACTCAGCAACCGCAAAGTCGCCAATGGCGCGCGAAAGCTGGACGCAAAGTGGTCTTCTTCCAAACCCAGATCACGGGCAAAGGCGCGGTGCATATCGATGCCGAGAGCAAGACAGGCGTCGTAATAGCCGCGCATCGTCTCGGCAAAACCGGGGATGTCAGGCCAGCGATTTACAGCTCGGAAAGGCTCTGCGCGCAGGACCCGTGGATCGTCGGCAGCAAGGTCCAACCCGATATTGAACGCCTCTTTGTGGTCGATGCTATCGCTGGTGTCATCAAGGTTTTCACTGCCCGGCGGGGTCCAGCCCCGGTTGGCACCCCCGTTCAAAATCGACAACGGTTCCTTTGCGGCGGCAGGCTGCGAAAAGAACGCATCCGCCTTGGTGAACACTGTGTCGATCATGCCCTGCGCGATGCCGTGCCCGGACAGCAGGAAAAAGCCCGTGTCGCGGCAGGCGTGCCCCAGGTCTTGCGTGAATCCGGCCGGGTCCGTTTCAAATCGGGACCAATCGAGGATCGGGATCATGCCGGTTGCTCCTGTTTCTTTTCAGGGCGTCCTGCAAAAGACCGAACTTTGGCGGCAACCTTTGCAAGATGTGCCTTGCGGCTTTGTGCGGTGGAGCTGTCCATAAGGTAATGCGCCGCAAAGCTTGTCCGGCACCGCCGCGCACAGATCGCCCGAACCCCGCGCAGGATCGTGCGTTTGCCCGGCGCACCGATCAAAAAGGTCAGCCAACGCGACGCGCCACATGTCGTGTATACGGCCAGCCCGGTGACGTTGGTCAAACCGGGGCGAATGTCTGAATGAGTCTCGTCTGGCATAAGAAATGCAATGCCCGGAACCATCACACGGTCAAGCCAGCCCTTCAGCCGGGCCGGAAGCCCGTACCACCACGTCGGATAAACAAAGACGAGCGTGTCACACCATTTCAAGGCATCCACATGAGACTGAACCGGGGTGCAATTCACGGCTTCGTCCTCATAGGCGGCCAATTCTTGTGCACTCAAACAAGGATCGAACGGTTCAGCGTACAGGTCGATAATCCGAACTTCGGCGCCCGCATTCTCCAGGTTTTCAACGACCGTATTGCGCACAGCGGCTGTGAAGCTTTCGGGGTTGGGATGGCAATAAATCAACAAGGCGCGCATCGTTTAAAGTACCTTCATTTCGCGTTCTACACGGGCCCGAAAAGCGGCCCGTTTGGCGTCGTCGGCGCGGTTCATATCATACAGCGCCAGATACCTCATGCGGTCGGGGCGGCACACGTGCCACACCGCGCGCGTGACGCAGCGCCGAGGTGGGTCCCCTACCAACAGGGCACGGGTGCGCGCACCGCCATAGGTGGTCACAGCCGCCAGTTTGCGAATCTGAGTCAGGTTCGGCTTTACCTTGCCGTCTTCCAGCCGAAAGGACACGTCCGGCAGAAACACCCGATCCAGAAACCCCTTCAGGATCGCTGGATAGCCAAAGTTCCAGACCGGAAAGACCATGATCAAAGCCTCCGCGGCACGCACCCTGTCGACATAGTCCTGAACCGGCGCAGTATTTCCCGGGTCGTGGTAGCCGCGCCGTTCGGCTTCGGACAAGACCGGATTGAAACCCTCGGCGTTCAGGTCGCAATCATCCACTTCCCATCCGCGGTTTTTCAAGGTGTTCACCACGGTGTCGTGCAAAGCCGCCGAAAAGCTTTCGGGACACGGATGGGCAAAAAGAACCAGTGCCCGTGTCATAGCTCAAGCTTTCGCGCGTCCGCGCAGATCGCACCTAGCGACGGCACGCCCAACAGGCCGCGCGTCCCGAACCGGAATGCGGAAGGCTCAGGGCTTTCGGTGAACCAACTGCAACATCTCTGCCAAATCATTCACGCCCCCTCAGTCTGCGGCCTGCAGTTTTGGATAGGCATACATCCGGTCATATCCCCAGTCCGGATCATCCCACGAGATCATTTTGCCCGGGTTGAGCAGCCCCTTGGGATCGCTTTCCTTTTTGAACCGCAACTGACGATCATCCACCGTCTGCCGCCCGCCTTCTTCCAACGTATAGCGATGTGGGTTGAAGATCATCGCCCCCGCCTCTTCGTGCAGGCGGATGATTTCTTCCAGGCGTTCTTCGGTGGTAAATTTCACAAGGCTCAGCCCCGCGAACATGACTTTCCCGTTTTCCTTCAAAACCTCAAGGTGCTGCAATACCTCGGGCGAGAACATCTCGCGAAGTTTCTCAACAAGCCCCAGATGCTCGGGAAATCCATAACGGACCTGAAGGTAAGTGATGCTTGGGTCCACTTTGAGCGCGCGCAAAGTAGTGTGGTTCCAGCCATACTCAAATACTGCGCCGGGCGTCCGTTCCCACGTGCTGGAATCGGATCGATAAATCACATCGGCTTGCGGACGTCGCTGCACAAAGGTGTCGAACCCATCCATCGAATGCGGCGCCACCATAAGCCCGACCAGCGTTTTGTCCGCCGTCACATAGGGGCGCACCCGCTGGAAATAGTCGTGCGCGACCGGCGCTTCATAGACGCTGGCCAACTTGATCAGAATACCGTCCTGATTGGCCAGTTCTTCGGCAAATGTTGCAGCCCCCATGAAATCGTCAAAGGCAACAAACATCTCCACCCAGTCATAGGCTGGCGCGAGCGGCACCTCGATTTCGGTGATGATGCCATTGGTGCCATAAGCATGACTGACGCGCGCCAACTCTTCGCCGCGAAAGTTCAACACGCGCGGCTCTTCTTCCATCGTGACGACCCGCAGGCGAATGATGTTCCCAAGGTCGCGCAACGAGCCCCATGTGCAAGACCCGACACCGCCAGAACCACCTGCAATGAATCCCCCGATCGAGGCCGTCGCCCACGTGGACGAGAACATCCGCAGTTCCTGCCCGCTGTCGGCCCGGCACGCCGCGTCAAGATCCTTGAGCAAGCAGCCCGGCTCCACGATCACGCGGCCGGGTTGAATTTCCTTCACGGCATTCATGTGATGCAGATGCATGACGCACCCGCCCGCCAGCGGCATAGCCTGCCCGTAATTGCCCGTGCCTGCCCCGCGCGTGGTAACAGGCACATTGTGGGCATAGCAGGTTTTAAGCACCTCGATCACTTCGGCTTCGGACCGAGGGGATACAACAAAATCGGCAACGACATGGTCAAGCCGGTCTTTCAGAACCGGCGAGTACCAGAAGAAATCGCGCGACTTCGCTTTTATCGCGCTATCTTTTTCTTCGATATCAAGATGCGACAAGGCAGCCTTGGCTGCAGCGATATTGGGGGTCATTCGGTCCTCATCAGAGTATCCAGTTCAGCATAATCCGGCAGCGTCCGGTCGATCGCGCGCCCGTCGCGCAACACAATCCGGTTAGATTGCGGGCGGGCAAAAAACTCGGTCCAGCTGCGCGCACGGCAGATGACAAGATCGGCAGGCGCGCCAGGCACCAAGGCAGGAGCATCAAATCCGCAGGCACTTGCCGGATTTGAGGTAAACGCGGTCACCCAATCCGTTTCGCAGTGGTCCAGATGACCGATGCGGGTCGCCTCGCGCATCACTTCGATCATGTCCATGTCGCCATAGGCGTAGAACGGGTCCCGCGTGTTGTCGCTGGCAAAGCTCACATTGATGCCGCGTGCCTTGGCCTCGTGCACCAGCGTGATCCCCCGCCCGCGCGGCGTGCGCCCGGCGGTCCGGTCCTGAAGATACAGATTGCACATCGGCAGCGACACAATGTTCAGACCCGCCTTTGCGACCAGATCCAAAGTATCCAGCGCGCGCGCTTCCAGTTGTGTCGAAAGCGAGCACAAATGCCCAACGACGACGGGCGCATCAAAGCCTGTCTCCAGAACGGTTTCGGCGATGACGCGCAGCGTTTCACTGCCGGGGTCCATCGTCTCGTCCACATGGAAATCTGCGGCCAATCCGCGGTCCGCCGCCATATTGAAAAAGCCTAAAAGCCGCTCTTTCAAATCCGGCACGGGATAGGTGACCATGCCAAGTACACCGCCGGTCGCCGCCACGGTGTCGGCAATCTGCGCAAACTCACCACCCGTTTCGAACCCCTCACACGACGCCAAACTAACCGCCTGCAGGTCAATGCGGCCGGCCCATTTTTCTCGCATCTCGGCAAAGACGGGCCAGCTTCTTTCGTATTGGCCGTTCATGGAATCCAAATGCGTTCTGACCCGGCTGGTGCCGTGGGCAAATGCGCAGCGCAGGGAAAAATCCATTCGTGCCCGCACATCATCTGGCGACCAGTTCGCATGATCGGCCCGAACCGTGTTCAAGGCCCCCATGAACGTTCCGTCAGGGTTTGGGGCGCGCCCCCATATATGCCCTTTATCCAAATGGGTATGCATGTCCGTGAAACAGGGCAATACCATAGCCCCGTTCATGTCTACGGCGACGCCCTGCGCCGGGCCGATCTTGCCGTCCACAATGGACAATTCCGTCCGGATCAGATCCCCTTCCTGCCCCAAAAGGCAGGCCGGTACAGTGACATTGGACAGGGTGTAGTCGCCGCTGGGCAAGGCGCGGAAATCCATCAATTCTCTCTTTTCAATGCGCTTTCATGCCACTTGCGCAACAGCAAATGAGACAGAAGCGACAGGGCCGCGAAGATGAAAACACCCATCGCGGCGATCATGGACAGGGCGGCGAACATCCGGGCGATGTTCAGCCGGTAACCGGCCTCTTGAATACGCGCTGCAAGCCCCGCGCCGACACCGCCAGTGCCGGCCACAAGCTCGGCCACGACAGCGCCGATAAGACTCAGACCGCCCGCGATTTTCAACCCACCCAGGAAATAAGGCAGCGCCGAAGGCAGTTGCAGCATCCACAGCTTTTGCCACCGGCTAGCCCCATAGATTCTGAACAGATCACGCAGGTTGTGATCGACCGAATTCAAACCAAGCGTTGTTGAACTTAGAACAGGAAAGAAAGCCACGATCCACGCACACAGCAGCATGCCAGCCGTTTTGCTTTCCACATAGATGAAAATCAGCGGCGCGATGGAAACGACAGGCGTGACCTGCAAAATGACAGCATAGGGGTAAAGTGACAGCTCAACCATCTTGGATTGATTGAACAGAATCGCAAGCCCCGCGCCGCCAATCACCGCAAGCGCCAGCGCCATCAATGTAATACGCCCCGTCAGCAGCGCCGCATCAAACAGGATGTCCCAATCGCCGGTCAGGCTGGCCCAGACCCGGTCCGGGCCGGGCAGGATGTAGTGGGGGATTTCGTTCCAGACAACGATCCGGTCCCACAGCCACAATGTTGCCAGCAACATGACGGCTGGCAAAACCCAGCGGGCAATGCGCTCTCGCCGCATTCGGGCCTGACGGCGCGCTTCGTCTGCGTCGACCGCCCCAGCGCCCGGCATCTTTTCTGGTGCGAGTTGATCTGTCAGGCTCATGCCGCCTCCATCGCTGAATGCAGCGCGTCAGACGCGGCGCGGCAATGGGCGGCGTAATCGGCGGATGTGCGAAACTCTTCCGTCCGGGGATAGGGCGCGTCCACGGTCACTTCACGCACCACGCGGCCCGGCCGTGCGGCCATGACCACGATCCGGTCTGACAGGAACACACTTTCAAACACCGAATGGGTGACGAAAACCACCGTACAGCCAATCTTCTCTTTCAACGCCAAGAGATCGTTGTTCAGCTTGAAGCGGGTAATTTCATCCAGAGCGGCGAACGGCTCATCCATCAAAATCAGTCGCGGGCTTGTCACCATCGCCCGCGCAATCGACACGCGCATTTTCATGCCGCCCGACAACTCGCGTGGATACGATTTCTGGAATTTTTCAAGCCCCACGAGGCGCAGTGCTTCCAGCACCTCATCTTTGACGGAATTATAAGTTTTGCCGCGCAGGCGGAACGGCAAAAACACATTGTCCGCCACGGTCGCCCAAGGCATCAGCGTCGGCTCTTGAAAGACCACGCCCAAGTCACCGGCTTTTTGCCCGCTGGGCCAATCAATCTTGCCGGCGGTCGGCTGGGTCAAACCCGCCATGATCCGCAGCGCCGTGGACTTGCCGCAGCCCGACGGCCCCAGAAGCGAGATGAAATCACCCGCATTCACAGCCAGCGACATTTCATCCAGCGCCACAACGCCGCCTGCAAATGTCTTGTTGATACCCGCCAACTCCATCACGGGAGGGCGTTCGGAGAGGGGCACGAGGGGCATGTTGGCCTTTCGTCGAATTGGGTTCGGGGGCACGAGGCCCCCAACTCTTCGATGTTGCGACTGGATTAGTTCGCTGGCTTGAGATCCATCCCCAAACCTTGGTTTACGAACTCGGTGGTGTACGATGCGGCCCAGTCGATGCCGTCTTCGATCACACCCGCCGTCACCATCTTGTTATAGAAGCCTTCCACCACGTCGGGATTGATCGCGCCGATACCCATTTCAAGCGCATCGCCACTGTCGACGATCCCAACCGCAAGCATCCGTTCGATCGCGTAGTCGATCTTGTCCTGCGTCATGTCGGGGTTGGCTTCAATGATCATGGCGTTTGCAGCCGCGTTGTCACCGTACAAGTAGTTGTACCAACCCTTGATCGACCCCTCGACGAAACACTTCACCTCTTCAGGCTTCTCGGCGATTGTATCCGCCATCGTTTCGATCATGGTCGCGTAGCTTGTGAACCCCGCATCAGCGATCAAGAACACGTTGGGCGTGAACCCGCCTTCCTTGATGACCAGATACGGCTCTGACGACAAATAGCCCTGCATCCCCATCGACTCATCCGCAAGGAAGGGCGCGGGGTTGAATGTGTAAGGCTGACGCTGTTCAGCGGTGAAACCCCATTCGGAAATCATCCACTGGTAGTACGACGCATATCCGTTGTCGCCGATCAGCAACGTCAGGTCCTTAAGGTCTTCCCAAGTCTCGGCCGCACCGGGGTGCGCAAGAATGACCTGCGGGTGCTTTTGGAACGTTGCCGCAACCATGACAACGGGGATACCTTCTTTCACAGCGTTGAACGCCTGCAGCATGTCGCCGCCCATGTGATAGTCGATACGTCCAGCCAGCATCAGTGCCCGGTTGTTCACCTGTGGGCCGCCCGGCTCAATGGTAACATCAAGCCCGCACGCGGCGTATGTGCCATCGGCGACCGCCTGATAGAACCCACCGTGTTCTGCTTGTGCCACCCAGTTGGTGCCAAAACTGACAGCCGCGTTTTGCGCAGCGGCCCCACCGGCCATCGCAGCGGCTGCTGTGCCCGCCAAAAGGAAAGTCTTCATCATGTGTCTCTCCGTTTCCCTGTTTGCGGCAGTTTTTTCCTGCCCTTCATGGCTTGTAAAAGTCACGGCGGGCCTGCACCCGGAACAATTTAACCTCTCGCCCAATTATGCAGCGCCTTCATGCATCATTGTCTAATAAAAAGTCAAAAATCAGCAGAGGTGCTGCAAATAATGGCGAAACATCGGGCGAAGTGCCACATCCTTGGGATAGCAAAGCCCTCTACGCAAGCAGGAGCATGACATGACCCCCCTTGAACCAACTGGCATCGCGCCCCCGTTCGCGCGGTATTCGCATGGCGTTCTTCTGCCGCAGGGCGCGCGCCTCATTGCAACGTCTGGTCAGCTCGGCGTGGCGGCAGACGGAACAGTGCCAACCGGCGCCAAGGCGCAAGCCCAGCTTTGCTTTGCTAATCTCGACGCCATCCTTGCCGCAGCGGGGGCCGACCGGACCCATGTGGTGCGTATCAATGCCTTTGTGACCGATCGCACGCATATGGCAGACTACATGGCCGCGCGCGATGACTGGCTGGCAGATGTGACCGCCCTACCCGCCTCTACGCTGATGATCGTATCGGGGTTCACCCGCCCAGAGTTCAAAGTAGAGATCGAGCTGTTGGCCGCGCTGCCGGGCTGACACTCAGGCTCATAGCGGTTCGATCAACATCTCGCCCGACGCTCGGTTTGAATTCACCGCAGGCGCCACACGATGCCAGATCAAGGCATCCTCTGGTGCAGCCTGCATCAGTGTTGCGGCACCTTTGCCCTTTTCACCAAGCCAAAGCCCCCAATCATCGGGCTCTATTATAACGGGCATACGGTGATGGATCGCCTGCATCGGCTCATTGGCCCCGGTTGTCACGATGGCGCAACTGCGCAAGCTGTCGCCGTCTGGACCGATCCAGTCCTGCCACACACCCGCAAAGGCCAAAGGCTGCTCTCGGGCACTGCGGATATACCAAGGCAAGCGCGCCCCATCTTCGCCCTTGGTCCATTCGTAAAACCCCGTCACCGGAATAAGACACCGTCGCTCGCGGCAGGCCGCGCGAAAAGCGGGCTTCTCGGCAATGGTTTCTGCCCGCGCATTAATCAATAGCGGGCCATCAGACGGCGTCTTGTACCAGCGTGGAATGAACCCCCAACGCAGGGCGGACAGCCGCCGCCCTTCGCCTTGTGCGACCACGGCATGGATGGAATTTGTCGGACACACGTTGAAATTGGGAACCTCCGGCAAAGCGTTGTCCGGCGCGGCTGCAAAAAGCTGTGCCATTGCGTCCGCAGGGAGTGTTATCGCAAACCGGCCACACATGGCTCAAGCCTCGGGCGCGGTTGACTTTGGCCGATGCACAAGCCCAGCTTGAATGACATTGTCCCTGACGGAGTGTCCCATGCGCTGCTCACTTTCTAAATCTTCTGCCGTATCCGTTTGCGCTGTTGCCCTGCTGGCAGCTTGCGGCGGCCCTGATTTCACGCTGTCCGGCCTTGCAGGCCCTGACAACATCGCCGCGCTGGATCAGGCAGCCCAATGCAACAACACTCAAGCTCTTGCTCTGGCAGAACGGGCCGGAGGGTCGGATCAACCTTCCGAGGCGCTGTTCGGTCAGTTCGCCATAGCCGCGCTTTACACCGATGCAGGTGACACTGCCAAAGCCGACGCTGCCGTTGCGACGGCCTTCAACGACCCCGAGATGAACCCGGATGGCGGCAGCACCCTGCAAGAAATGCAAGACGGCGCTGACGCCCTTCTAGAGGCGATCCGCCAGCGCCGGATAGAAGAGACCGGCAGCGCAACCTGCTGACCGGTCCAACCTGCTTTATTCCGCCATAGAAATGCGGCCATCCGTAAACGGCTGATAAGGTGCGTTGGCCGCCATGTATTCGGCTGTGACATCGGCCAGATCCGGACCGAAGTCATAAGCGTTCATCGCATCCACAAACATGGCAAAGCCGTCACCGCCGCCGCGCACATAATTGTTCGACACCACGCCATAGACAGCCTCAGGATCAAGCGCCGCACCCGCGATCATGACGTCGCTGATCCGGCTGCCCGGCTCTGCCGCCGGGTCAACAGACAATGTCATGCCGGAGACCTGCAAGAACCGGCCTGCGACGTCTTCCAGTTGGCTTGCACCATTTTCCAACGCTTCAAGAAGGGTCGCACCGCTAACCTGAAACGTGGCCAGCGTGTTTTGGAACGGCAGCACGGTCAGCACTTCGCCCATGGTTACCTCACCCTCATCGATCGAGGCGCGCAAGCCGCCCGAGTTTGCCAACGCGACGTCGATGCCCTGATCCTTGACCCGATCAAGCATGGCATCCGCGACAAGGTTGCCCATTTCGCATTCCATCACACGGCAAACGCTCCGGTCGCCTTCAATCGGGGCCGCAGATGCCGCAACAACACGGTTGCGAATTTCTTCCAGCGGCCCGGCCAGTTCGCCAATGCGTTCCTTAACGGCACCATCTTCGGTGACGGCAGCATCCATGATCAGCGGCTCGCCCGTGGCTGACACAATCTTTCCGTCATCGTCGAAAGTCACGTTCAACTCGCCCAGAAACTTGCCATAGGCATAAGCCTGAACCACGGCCGTATCGCCGACCATCGTCGGGTACGGTCCCTTGGCGCGATCAGACGTGTTCGACAAATACGTGTTCGAATGGCCCCCGACGATCACATCAACACCGGTCGTCGCCTCGGCCACGGCCAAATCGACACCATACCCTGAATGGCTCAGCACGATAATCTTGTTGACGCCCTGCGCGGTCAACAGGTCCACTTCGCCCTGCACCGCCGCCACCGGGGCCGTGAACGTCACATTCGGGCCGGGGCTGGCCAATTCGCCTGTATTCTCTGGGGTCAGCCCGATCAGCCCGATTTTTTCGCCATCGCGTTCAATCACCGTGGATTTCATCAGCACATCGGCCAGGGCGGGTTCGCCTGACACATCGGCATTGGACATCAGCACCGGAAATTCGACAGCATCGATGAAGCCCCGCAGCACTTCAGGACCATCGTCAAATTCATGGTTGCCGACGGTCATGCCATCATAACCAAAACGGTTCATCATTTCAGCCGCGGCTTTGCCTTTGTAGTAGGTATAAAAAAGCGTGCCCTGAAACTGGTCGCCGCCATCCACCAGAATCGATGTCCCCGCCCGCGCGCGCGCCGCCTCAATCGCGGTCGACAAGCGCGCCGACCCGCCAAAACACTCGCCCGCATCGTTATCTTCGGCTGAACAGCCGCTGTCATATTTGCTGATCGGCTCAAAGCGCGCGTGAAAATCGTTTGTGTGAAGAATGGTCAGGTCAAAATCAGCCTGTGCAGCACCTGCGGCGCAGACAAGGGCAGTGGCAGCAAGAAGACGTTGCTTCATGGGGTCTCTCCTGTTGTCGGCTCAATGGGCGAGCCGTTTCGTATGGCGCAGCTTGGCATGAATTGCCGCAGACGCAAACGGTTTGCGCACCGCTTGACCGGCGCACACCTTCGCGTCAAACCGGGCGCATGCTGATCTATAAAATATTCCGTATCGAAGAATGGGCCGAACTGGATGCCGAAGGCGAGACGCTCGGCGCCCCTGTGGACCTGGCAGATGGGTTCATCCATTTTTCAACCGCCGAACAGGTCGCCGAAACAGCTGCGAAGCATTTTGCAGGTGTCGATGGGCTGTTTCTTGCCAAACTGGAGTCCGACACCTTTGGCGACGACCTGAAATGGGAACCATCGCGCGGCGGCGCCCTGTTTCCGCATCTCTACCGCGCGTTGAAGCGCCACGAGGTGATCTCGGTCGATCCCATGCTGCTTGGCCCTCACGGGCATGATCTTCCCGGTTTGCCATGAGCGTGCGGGACCGTCTTGGGCTTGCGGTGCTACATCGCCTGGACCCGGAACTGGCCCACGGGCTGGCCATTCGCGCGTTGCGGGCCGGGTTGGTACACCTGCCCGGCGAAATCACAACGCCGCGCCTGCGCACATCCATCGCAGGGATCGACCTGCCCAATCCGATCGGACTGGCCGCAGGCTTTGACAAAACCGCCGAAGCGATGGCCCCGTTGGCGCGCTCTGGTTTCGGGTTTCTCGAACTCGGGGGCGTCACGCCAAAACCGCAATCGGGCAATGAAACACCACGCCTGTTCCGCTTGACCAAAGACAAGGCTGTGATCAACCGGTTTGGGCTGAACGGCCCCGGCGCCGACGTGATGGCCACACGCCTTGCACACCGGCCCAAGACCTGCGTGATCGGGCTGAACCTGGGCGCGAACAAAGACAGCACCGACCGGTCGCATGATTATGTTGAAGTGCTCAACACCTGCGGGCCACATGTGGACTTCGTAACCGTCAACGTATCCTCGCCAAACACCGAAAACCTGCGTGATCTGCAGGGGCGCGCGGCACTTTGGGCATTGCTGACAGGGGTCATGGATGCGCGCGGGCAACTTGACCGCCGTATCCCCGTGTTCGTCAAAATCGCACCGGACCTGACCGAAGACGAAATCGGCGACATTGCCGAGGTTGCTCTGGCCAGTTCCGTGGATGGCATTGTGGCAACGAACACCACCGTTTCGCGCGCGGGTCTGAAAAGCCACCATAGGACCGAAAAAGGCGGGCTGTCGGGCGCGCCCCTGTTCGAGACCTCCACACGCGTGCTTGCAAAGGTGTCCCAAGCAACAGATGGGCGCATGCCGATCATCGGGGTTGGCGGTATCAGCAGCGGCGCAGACGCTTATGCGAAGATCCGCGCAGGCGCCAGTGCGGTGCAACTCTACTCTGCCCTGATCTATGAAGGCATGTCGCTGGTTCCGCGTATCGCAACTGAGCTTGACGCGCTGTTGGCGAAAGATGGCTTTTCATGCGTCGCCGACGCCGTCGGCACCGGGCGGGGCGACTGGCTGTAAGTCAGACGCCCGCTTGCCGCTCCAACGCGGGATAGCACGCCAGCAACGTGAGCCCCCGCGCGACAAAGCAAATGCCCAGCGCCGCCCAAAGCCCGTTATTGCCAAATGCCGGAAGCAACAGCAGAACCGCCGCCCCATAGATCGCGACGCTCAGCACCATCATGTTGCGCATATCGGCGGTGCGTGTCGCGCCAATGAACACACCGTCCAGCATCCACGACAGCGCCCCCAGCATGGGCATGATCAGCATCCAGGGCAGATATTCCTTCGCCGCCTCGCGCACATCCGGCGCCGTGGTCATGACATCGATCAACGCAGGGCCGACCAAGGCAAAGCCCAGCGACAGCGCCACACCAAGACCAAGACCCCAAGCTCCGGTCAGCAGGGCAGCGCGGCGCAGGGCCGTTCGCGCCCGCGCGCCCAATGCCTGCCCCACCAGAGATTCCGCAGCAAAGGCAAAACCATCCAGCGCATAAGCCGTGATATAAAGGAACTGAAGCAACACCTGATTGGCGGCCAGACGCGTGTCACCAAAATCTGATGACAAGAACAGGAAAGACACCATGACCCCCTGCAACAGCACTGACCGGATCATGATGTCGCCGTTGACGACCGCCATGCGGATCAACCGAACGCGATCAAAGACCTGCTCCCACGCCCGCATCGCCGGGGCGCGCAACGCGTCGCGGCAGAACCACAGACCAACCGCCAGCCCGGCCCATTCGGCCATCACTGTGGCGGCCGCGACTCCGCCGACACCCCACCCAAGGCCCAGCACAAACAGCATATCAAGCCCGATATTCAGCCCGTTCATCCAAAGCTGAATAACCAGAACCGCGCGGGTCCGCTCTTGTGCGATCAGCCACCCCGTCACACCGTAAATCGCGATGGCGGCCGGCGCAGACCAGACACGGATAGACAAATAGGTTCGGGCCAGCCCTTCCACCTGATCCGAGGCCGGCGCGACCAGAAACGCCCCGGCAAAAAGCGGCCATTGCAGCAAGATGATCCCCGCCCCGGCAACAGCCGCCACAATCAACACCCGCGACAGAAGGGCCGCGACCTCCGCGCTATCACGCGCGCCCAAAGCCTGCGCAGCCAGACCGGCGGTTCCCATGCGCAAGAAACCAAACATCCAATACAGGGCCGAGATGATCACGGCGCCAAGCCCCACCGCGCCAATCGGCGCCGCAAGACCCATCTGACCCACAACAGCCGTATCAACCGCCCCAAGGATCGGCACGGTCGCATTGGACAAAACGATCGGAAGGGCGATGTGCAAAACGCGCCGGTTGTTCAACTGCGGCGCGGCGCAGCCCACATCAACCGTCATCAGACGGCGCAGCAGGCATCACAAAATGCCCCGTCGCCTGCGCAAACAGACGGCTGCGATTGTCCTGCCAGCCTTCAACATGAACACTGGCATACCGGCGGCCCGACCGGTTCACCCGCGCCCGTGCATAAGCATCGCGCGGCAACCCTGAGCGAAGATAGTCGATGGTGAAATCCACTGTCTTGGGCATGCGCAACGCACTGGCTTGCGTCACCTGCTCTGGCGTGATCCGACCGCTTTCGACATTGGGCCAAACCTGCGTCCACGTCAGTTCGATCAGCGCGGCGACCTCCAGAAAACCGGCCGTCGCGCCCCCATGCAACGCTGGCAGAATGGGATTGCCGATCAGCATCTCGCGGTACGGCAGGATCGCCGTCAATTCGTCACCGCGCCGTTCGAACACCACGCCCAAGGTGCGGATAAACGGAACCCGCGCCACCAACGCATCCAGCGTGGCATCCCGGCGCTGTTTAACAACCTGCATCGGTTCTGGTTTGGAAGGACGGCTCATGCCAGTGTCGGCGCAGGGCCGCCTCCGGTCACTGTAAAGGCCCCGGTAGCCGTGGCAATCGGCGCGTCCGCATCGTCGTCAAAGGCGGTCGCCTGCACAAAGGCAATAGACCGCGTGACCCGGACGCAGGTTGCGCGCGCTCGCACCGCCTGCCCCGGCGTGGCACCGCGCATGTAGTCGATCCGCAAATCCAGCGTTGCAGTTCCCAGTCCTGCGTCGGGATGCGCCATGACCGCTCCGCCACACGTTGTGTCCATCAAGGCCGACACCGCACCGCCATGCACGACACCGGTCGCAGGATCGCCCACAAGGTCCGGGTGATACGGCATTGCAAGCTCCGCCCAGCCCGCGCCGATGCCGCGCAATTCAAGCCGCAGCGCCCGTGCGTAGGGCAGTTCGATGATAAAATCGCGTACCGTGGCAATCCTGTTGTCGGTCATGGGCCGAACCTTTCTGATCAATGCCCTTGTCGTAACGCCGGGCCGCGCACCCGTCCAGTACGCCGCCGCGACGTTGCGTCGGCATCCGTTGACCTAGTGACATTTTTGGGGTTCCCTGCGCGTCACTCGAACAAAGGACGCAGGCTCGATGACAGACACAAAACCGGCAGAGCGCCTGACATTCAAAGAAATGTGCGCCCGCTTTGACGTGACCCCACGCACATTGCGCTATTACGAATACATCGAACTTCTTCAGCCGGAAAAGGAAGGCCGATCGCGATTTTATGGATCGCGTGAATTGGCCCGGATGGTTCTGATCATGCGCGGCCGCCGATTCGGGTTCAGCCTTGAAGATATCCGCCAATGGCTGATGATTTACGATGAAACCGGGACACAGGCGCAAATGCAGGCGTGGCTCGACCTTGCCGACCGCCAGCTTCAGTCTCTGGCAGAGCAAAAGGCCCAGCTGGAAAGCGCCATCGACGAATTGCACGACCTGCGCGAGAGCGTGGCTAAGTCGCTGAAGTAAGTTCGTTTGCTGCACTGAAGGCGTGAAATGTAACGCCACCGGCCAAAAATTTCACCCATTTCAGTGGATAGAGCAGCGAAAAGTTGCCAACCCGACGAATGATCGCCTGCTCACAGCACAGTGATCGGCGCGGGCATTCCCCCCTCAATCAAAGGAGCTTACGTCTGAAGTGATAAGCGGCGTGCATGCGATCGAAAATTAATTCGCTCGCTGAACAAATTTGGTCTGTCCTTCGCCGCTGGAGTGAATAAAAAATGACGCCGCGTACTTTACTCCTCTGACGCCACGTTCCATTTACGCGAACGTCACTTTGAATGTATAAATCTACCGAACGCTCGCGGTCGGTGGCCCCCTCAACCACACGACCAACGGACACAAACATGACGGAAACAATGACAATCCGGGAAATGTGCGACGCTTACAACGTAACGCCGCGCACCCTGCGCTTTTACGAAGCAAAGGAGCTGCTAAGCCCAATTCGACAAGGACAAAAGCGACTGTTCACACGGCGCGACCGCACAAGGCTGACACTGATCCTGCGCGGGAAACGCTTCGGACTGAGCTTGGAAGAAATTCGCCAGATCCTCGATCTTTACCGACCTGACGGAGACCCTCATCCGCAACTTAGCGAAGCTTGCACCATTGGCGAACGGCATCTGGAACGGATGATTGCACAACGCGCGTCTCTGGATGAGGCGATCAAGGAACTGGAAGAGCAACTGCAAATCGGCCGCGAACAACTGGCAGAGATAGAAGCCGCGAAACGCGCCGCAGAATAACGTGCCCCCAAGGGGCGCGATCAGCCCCAAGGGAGACCAACAACCATGCCCATCTACACGGCGCCAACGCACGACTTACAATTTGTCTTGCAAGATGTTCTGAACATTTCTCGGTCTGACACGCCCGGCTATGACGAACTTGACGAAGATACGACAGCAGCCGTGCTGGATGAGGCTGGAAAACTGGCCGTCAACGTGCTGGCCCCGTTGAACGGGGTCGGCGATGAGCAAGGCTGCACACTGGAAAACGGTGTCGTTCGAACGCCTGAGGGCTTCAAAGATGCCTATGACCAGATGCGCGCCGGGGGCTGGATGGGGCTGGATGCAGACCCGGAATTCGGCGGCCAGGGCATGCCCTATGTCATGAATTGCGCGGTTGGCGAAATGTTCGTGTCGTCCAACATGGCGTTCAACATGTATCAGGGCCTGACGCATGGCGCTTATTCGGCGATCCATGCCCATGGCTCTGAGGCGCAAAAGGCGACGTACCTTCCAAACATGATCGACGGGATCTGGTCGGGAACAATGAACCTGACCGAACCGCAATGCGGCACCGATCTTGGGCTGATCCGCACGAAGGCGGAACCGCAGGACGATGGCAGCTACCGCGTTTCGGGAACCAAGATCTGGATCTCGGCAGGCGAACACGACTTGTCCGAGAATATCATTCATCTCGTGCTGGCCCGCACCCCTGATGCTCCTGCCGGGGTCAAAGGTATTTCGCTCTTTATCGTTCCCAAGTTCCTCGTGAACGAGGATGGCAGCCTTGGTGCGCGCAACGCGCTGTCCTGCGGCGGGCTGGAGAAGAAGATGGGCATCCACGGAAATGCCACCTGTGTGATGAACTATGACGGCGCGACCGGGTATCTGGTGGGCGAATTGAACAAAGGCATGCGCGCCATGTTCACTATGATGAACGAAGCGCGGATCGGTGTAGGATTGCAGGGCTATTCCCAAGGGGTGGTCGCCTATCAAAACGCCGCCGCCTTTGCAAAAGACCGCCTTCAGGGCCGCGACATAACCGGTGCCCAAAACCCGGACGGCCCCGCAGACCCGATTATCGTACATCCTGATGTGCGCCGCAATCTGATGGACCAAAAAAGCTTTGTGGAAGGCGCGCGGGCCCTCACGATGTGGGGGGCGACCCTGATCGACAAGGCGCATTTGGCGGGTGATGCCGAAGCGCAATCAATGATTTCGCTGCTGACGCCGGTCATCAAGGGCTTCCTGACGGATAAGGGGTTCGAAACAACGGTTCTGGCGCAGCAGACTTTGGGCGGTTCGGGGTTCACACGCGATTGGGGGCTGGAACAGTTCGTGCGCGATGCACGGATCACGATGATCTATGAGGGCACGAACGGCGTGCAATCGCTTGATCTGGTAGGGCGCAAACTGCCTGCCGAAGGCGGAAAGCCCGTGATGGCCTTCTTCGACCTGATCAAAACGTTCATCAAAGAGAACGAAGGCGAAGACGCTTTGAAGGACGACTTCCTTGAGCCGCTCAAGGCAGCGTCCAAGGACCTTCAGGCAGCCGCGATGTATTTCATGCAAAACGGCATGAAGAACCCGGCCAATGCGCTGTCGGGATCCTATGATTTCCTGCATTTGTTCGGGCATGTGTCCCTTGGCTATATGTGGGCGCGGATGGCCAAAGTCGCCGCCGAACAGCTGGAGGCGGGCACTGGCGATACAGAGTTCCTGCAATCCAAACTGACCACCGGACGCTATTACATGGCTCGCCAACTGCCTGCCACAGCGCTCCACAGGACGAGGATTGAGTCGGGTGGCGACACCGTAATGGGCCTCAAAGCCGCAAGCTTCTGACCGCTGTGTTGAAGGTGGAAGGGGCGCTCCCGCCCGTCTTCGACATCTACCGATGTCTTATCCCGTTGGGCCCGGCAGCGCGCCATGCGCGCTGCGGTTGGTGACATCGGCCAGATTGTGAACACCAATGGCTAGGGGCGCGTGAACGCCCTGGTCACGCAACCGCCTAACGGAACGCAACGTCGAATAATCGACCCCTTGTGATCGGCGCAGCATCGGCTTCAGATACCCCGACACCGAGCCTTGGATCGCAAAAGGAATAATCGCATGACGCTTAAACTCCACTGTTTCGGAGAATCTGGAAACGCCTACAAGGCGGCGCTTGCTCTCGAACTGTCAGGCCTTGATTGGGAACCGATCTTTGTCGATTTCTTCAACGGTGCGGCCCGAACAGACGCATTTCGCGCCCTCAACCCCATGGCCGAAGTCCCCGTTTTGGTGGATGGCGAGACGGTTCTGACCCAGTCCGGTGTGATCCAGCTTTATGTCACTGAAAAGACGGGCCGGTTCGGCGGCACATCCCCGGAAGACCAGCGCGAGGTCCTGCGCTGGATGTTCTGGGACAATCACAAGCTGTCATCCGTGGCGGGCAACACGCGCTTCTTGATGAACTTTCTGCCCGAAGACAAACGCCCCGCCGATGTGATCGCATTTCAACTGGGCCGTCTCAAAGCGGCTTATGGCGTGCTCGAGGCCCATCTGGCAGGCCGTGAGTGGATCGTTGGCACCGCCCCAACCCATGCCGATTTCTGCTGCTGCGGCTATCTGTTCTACCCAGAGAACTTTGGGTTCGACCGAGCCGCGTGGCCACATATCGACGCCTGGCTGAGCCGCCTTGAGAGCCTGCCGGGCTGGAAACACCCCTATGACCTGATGACGCCCGCACGCCCGGAAAACCGCCGGGACACCGCGAAAGGATAACCCATGACCGACGCCTTTATCTATGACGCCGTACGCACCCCGCGCGGCAAGGGCCGCAAAGATGGCAGCCTGCACGAAGTCACCTCGCTGCGCTTGTCAGCCGAGGTTTTGAACGCCGTCAAAAACCGCAACGGGCTCGACACCAAGACAATCGAAGATGTGATCTGGGGCAACGTCACCCAGGTCGGCGAACAGGGCGGCTGCCTTGCGCGGTCTGCTGTTCTTGCCTCTGACTTTGACGAACAGGTCCCCGGCCTGTCGATCAACCGGTTCTGCGCCAGCGGCATGGAGGCGGTCAACCTTGCCGCCAACCAGGTTCGCGCCGGGGCTGGCCAAGCCTATGTTGCCGGAGGCGTCGAAATGATGAGCCGCGTCGCCATGGGCAGCGACGGCGCCGCGATTGCCGTCGATCCCAGCCTCGCAATGGAGAAATATTTCGTCCCGCAAGGCATTTCAGCCGACATCATTGCCACCGAATACGGCTTCAGCCGCGACGACGCCGACGCGCTTGCCGTCGAAAGCCAACGGCGGGCAAAGGCGGCATGGGATGACGGTCGCTTTGACAAATCCGTCATCACAGTGCGCGACCGCAATGGCCTGTCCATCCTGGACCGTGACGAATATCTCCGCCCCGAAACCGACATGCAAAGCCTTGGCGCGCTCAAGCCCGCCTTCAAGGACATGGGCGAAATCATGCCCGGTTTTGACGCTGTGGCGCTGATGAAATATCCGCATCTGGAGCGGATCAACCACATCCACCACGCGGGCAATTCCAGCGGCATCGTGGATGGCGCCGCTGCCGTTCTGATTGGGGATGCCGATTTCGGCAAAGCCAACGGGCTGAAACCGCGAGCGCGGATTCGCTCGACGGCAAAGATCGGCACCGACCCGACGATCATGCTGACCGGTCCCGTACCCGTCACCGAAAAAATCCTGCGCGACTCGGGCATGACTATCGGCGACATTGATCTGTTTGAAGTAAACGAAGCCTTCGCGGCCGTGGTGCTGCGGTTTCTTCAGGCGTTCGACGCCGACCCGGAACGCGTCAACGTCAACGGCGGCGCAATTGCGATGGGCCACCCGCTTGGTGCAACCGGCGCAATCATCATCGGCGCTTTGCTGGACGAGTTGGAGCGGTCGGACAAGGAAGTTGGACTGGCCACTTTGTGCATCGCGTCAGGGATGGGCGCGGCAACGATCATCGAACGGGTCTGAGCCCGCGAAACATCGGACAAGGGGAGCTGCGCGATGCCGAAACTTGATATGGACACGGTGCCGGTAAAGACCGGATCGATTTATCCCGCACCCTATGCGGCACAGATGGCCGGGCGCAGCTCGCAGCGTTTGGGCACAGCGGGCGGGCTGAGTCAATTCGGCGTCAACCTTGTGACGCTGGAGCCGGGAGCGAGGTCGTCGTTACGCCATTGGCACCTGAACGAGGACGAGTTCGTCATGGTAACCGAAGGCACGCTAAGCCTGTGCGAAGACGCAGGTGAAACCGACATGGGTCGCGGCGATTGCGCAGCCTTTCCGGCCGGGGTGCCCGATGGCCATTGCCTTGTGAACCGGTCCCAGACGGTTGCCCGATTTCTGGTGGTCGGCAGCCGCGCCCCGCACGAAGTCGCGAGCTATTCTGACGTTGATCTGAAAGTGACGCTCACGAATGGCACAGCGGATTTCACCCACCGGGACGGCAGCCCATACGTTCCTGCAACCGATTGATCGCGCGAAAATACCGACGCGATACCGACGTAATACCGACACGTTACCGACGCCGTTTCACGGCAGGGGAGACAGATAATGACCGATTTCACCTATAACCTTGACGCAGACGGCGTGGCGACCATCACGTGGGACGTTCCCGGCAAATCCATGAATGTGATGAGCCAGCAGGGCTTTGCCGATCTGGACGCCCTGATCGATCGGGCGCTTGCGGACGACGCGTGCAAAGGGGTCGTGATCACCTCGGGCAAGGACACCTTTGCAGGCGGGATGGACCTGAACATC
Organism: Meridianimarinicoccus aquatilis; assembly: GCF_004358675.1. Taxonomy (GTDB): domain Bacteria; phylum Pseudomonadota; class Alphaproteobacteria; order Rhodobacterales; family Rhodobacteraceae; genus Meridianimarinicoccus; species Meridianimarinicoccus aquatilis. The sequence continues at coordinate 41,017 of NZ_SMZO01000003.1, forward strand.
ATCGCGGGAATGAAGGAAGCAACTGCTGCCGATCCGGCGCGCGGCGTCTTCGACGGCGTGATGGAAATCCACCACATCCTGCGCAAAATCGAACGCGCGGGCATGGATCCAAAGACACTGAAAGGCGGAAAACCCATCGCCGCCGCCCTGCCCGGCACCGCGCTTGGGATCGGGCTCGAAATTCCGCTGGCTTGCCACCGGATCTTTGCCGCCGACAATCCCAAGGCCAAGATCGGCCTGCCCGAAATTCAGGTTGGCATCTTCCCCGGTGCGGGGGGCACGACACGTCTGGCGCGCAAACTGGGCGCAATGGCCGCCGCACCCTTTTTGTTGGAAGGCAAGCTCAGCGATCCCAAGAAGGCAAAATCAGCCGGGTTGATCGACGAAGTAACTGATCCGGCTGCCCTTTTGCAGACGGCCAAGGATTGGGTGCTGTCGGCAAGCGACAAGGACATCGTAAAACCATGGGATGCAAAGGGCTACAAAATGCCCGGCGGCGCGCCGTATCATCCCGCCGGTTTCATGACCTTTGTCGGCGCAAGCGCAATGATCAACGGCAAGACCAAAGGCGTCTATCCAGCCGCCAAGGCGCTGCTGTCTGCTGTTTATGAAGGGGCGCTCGTGCCTTTCGACACCGCTCTGAAAATCGAAGCGCGCTGGTTTACAACCGTGATGCTGAACCCCTCATCGGGCGCGATGATCCGGTCGCTTTTCATCAACAAGACCGCGCTGGAAAAAGGCGCGAACAGGCCTGCCGTACCCGACGAGACGGTAAAGAAACTTGGTGTTCTTGGGGCTGGCATGATGGGAGCCGGAATCGCCTATGTGTCCGCCAAAGCCGGGATCGAGGTCGTTCTGATCGACCGTGACCAAGCCGCTGCCGACAAGGGACGTGCGCATTGCGAAGCCTTGCTCGACAAGGGCGTAAGCCGCCGCAAGATCACTGCTGAAACGAAAGATGCGGTTCTGGAACGCATTACCGCGACCCCTGATTTCGCCGCCCTTGAAGGCTGCGATCTGGTGGTCGAAGCCGTGTTCGAAGACCCAAAGGTAAAGGCGGAAACCACCGCCAAAGCCGAAGCGCACCTGCCCGAAACAGCGATCTTCGCCACCAACACGTCCACCCTGCCCATTAGCGAACTGGCCAAAGCCAGCCGGTCGGCAGAGCAGTTTATCGGCATTCATTTCTTCAGCCCTGTGGACAAGATGCTGCTGGTCGAGATCATTCGCGGCAAACACACGGGCGACCGTGCCGTGGCCAAAGCGCTCGATTTCGTGCGCCAGATCCGCAAGACGCCGATTGTGGTCAACGACGCGCGGTTCTTCTACGCCAACCGCTGTATCCTGCCCTACACCAACGAAGGCATCCGCATGCTGCGCGAAGGGGTCGCCCCCGCATTGATCGAAAACGCCGCCAAGCTGGTTGGCATGCCGCTTGGTCCGCTGCAATTGATCGACGAGATAAGCATTGATCTGGGGGCAAAGATTGCCCGCGCAACCAAGGCGGGGATGGGGGACGCGTACCCTGATACAGATGTCGATGAGGTGATCTTTTGGATGGAAGATCAAGGCCGTATGGGCCGCAAGGCCAATGCAGGGTTCTATGCCTATGACGAAAAGGGCAAGCGCACTGGTCTTTGGGACGGGCTCGCCGAAGAGTATCCTACGGCAGAAACACAGCCTGACCTCGCAATAGTGCAACACCGGCTCTTGATGGCGCAAGTGCTGGAAGCGGTCCGTGCCTTTGAAGAAGGGGTGCTGATGGACATCCGCGAAGGCGACGTGGCAGGCATCTTGGGCTGGGGCTTTGCGCCTTGGTCCGGCGGTCCGATCAGTTGGTTGGACATCATCGGCGCAGGCAAGGCGGTCGCAATCTGCGACGGACTGGAAGCAGTGCACGGCGCACGCTTCAAAGCGCCCGGCCTGCTGCGCGAGTTGGCGGAAAGTGATGACAGCTTTTACGGTCGGTTTGGGCCAGAGGCCAAAAAAGCAGCCTAGGCGCACCCCGCCGCAAGTGATCGCAAAAAAGCAGCGAGGGGGCGTAAGCGCGCCCTCGCCTAGCTTTGCGGCGGCTGATCCAAAGCGCGCCGCCCCCGCAAGGCGATGACAGCGCCCGACACGATCAAGAGCGCAATCCCAGCCAAAGCGACGGGCCCCACACGATCCCCAAGCAGCACATATCCCCAGAACACCGCGAACAGCAAAAGCGCATACTCATAAACCGCGATGAACGACGCTTCGCCAAGTTGGTAAGCCCGAATGATCAACGCAACTGCGACGAGCGAGAAAATCGCCTGCGCGATGGTCCAGACCCATGCCGCCGCCGACATCTGTCCCCAGAATCGGACCATAAATCCTGCTGCGCCCTCAGGCACCGGCTGCGGAAACACAGCCAGAACACCAAGGCCCACGAGCCCCCAAAGACCCATCGCGGCGAAAAAGCCAAACAGCAGGGTCTGCGCCGCCTCACCACCGCACCATTCGCGGGTGGCAATCTGGGCCAGCGCGTAAAACAGGCCGGACACGATGGGCAGCAACGTCAACCAGCCCACCTGCCCTGCCTCGGGCCGCAGAACCATCAGAACGGCGACAAACCCCACCCCAACCGCAGCCAGACGCAACGCGCCCACGCGCTGACCGTAAAAAGCAATCGACAGCAACAAGATGAACAGCGGCGCAGTGAACAGGCCTGCGACCGCCTCGGAAATTGGCAAGACCGCAAGCGCCCCGAAATAGATCATCAATCCGCATGACAGAACGAAACTGCGCGCGATAACGGGGCGCCACCGCCGAGGCCGCAACCGCATGCCGCGCCACCTTGCCAGCGCGATCAGCATTCCCAGCGCCATGGCGGACCGGATGACCTGAAATTGCCACAGACCTGCTGTTTCCGCGATAATCACAACATAATTGTCCACAAGCCCCATCAACGCCATGGCGGTGAGGATCATGGCAACGGCGGCCAGTGGTCGGGGGGCGGTTTGGCTTTCTGACATGCCCCCATAGGCCGTAGCGCCCGGCCCGCGTCAAGACCACCTGTCACTGCGCGATTGTACAGCGCGTCGCGCTGGCCTAATCTCTGCGCGAGGCAGGACAACATGCACAGTAACAGGCCCCGTCCATGACGGTGTTATCCAAATACGAGCGTCTTGAATGCGCAGGTATCTGGCATCCAGCCCCGGATGCGCAGCGCCAAGACGTGTTCGTGTCACTGGGCAAGGCGACATTGGTCATCAAGGACGCGAACGATACGGCGCTTGCCCATTGGTCCCTGCCTGCGGTGCACCGCATCAATCCCGGCGAACGGCCGGCTTTGTACACCCCCGGCGCGGATGCCGACGAGCTACTGGAACTTGATGACGAGAGCATGATCGAAGCGGTGCGAATCGTCGGGCGCGCCCTAGGCAAGGCGCGCGCCCATCCCGGACGGCTCCGGCGTGGGATTTTTATGGTCAGTGCGGTCGCATTGGTGGGGCTGTCCGTATGGTGGCTTCCCGGCGCGGTCACTCGGCACACGGCCGACTTGATGCCCGGTGGGCTACGCGGCGAAATCGGTCAACGACTGTTACGAGAACTGATCCCTTATGCCGGGCAACCCTGCACGAGCCGCAGCGGCACACAAGCCCTGACGATGTTGCACAACCGGCTTCTAAGCGAACCGGGTTGGTCTGTGGTTATTGTCCCCGGTGGCCCAGCAGTGGCAGCGCATCTTCCGGGCCGGATAATCATGCTTCGAAAAGACGTGATCGAAGAGCAGAACACCCCGCAACTTGCCGCTGGTCTGATCCTTGCCGAAGCCGCGCTTGCGACCGACCAAGACCCGATTCTGGCGCTTATTCAGTCGGCTGGACTGCCCGCAACCTTTCAGCTTCTGACCCAAGGCGCAGTCTCGGACGAGACGTTGCAAGCATATGCTGCCAAGATTTTGACAGAGCCGCCTGCCCCGCTACCGCCCGAAGCTCTTTCGGCGCAGTTCGCAGAACTCGGGATACCGATGGCGCCCTATGCGGCAGCAACCGGCCAAACCGTCGGTCAAACCGTCACAGAAAAATCTGATCCATCCGCGCGCCCACTTCTGAGCGACGCGACTTGGCTCAAGCTGCGCAGTATCTGCGAGAACTGACATGAAAAAGGACCGTCGTTTCCGGCGGTCCTTTTCATATATGAAGGGGAATATTGGTTCTCGGGTAGCAACCGAAAGGCGTTCTCCATTCCCCCTCAAGTGGAGTGTCAGGCCGCTTTGCGGCGCACGAAGCCCAAGCCCCCAAGGGCGCCAACAAGCAACAGACCCGCCGCAGGAACCGGCACAGGCGCGGTGTACGTTACAAGGTTCTGGCTGCCGCTGTTTTCCAAGAAGGTTACACGGTTAGCGGACAGCAAGGTCCAATCGTCCAACCCGGCGCCGTCCAGTTTGCTCAACCAACCCTGCGCGAGCGCGAATACGCCGGCGGAGTTGTCTTCAAAAGTATTTGTCAGACCAGATTGGAACCCAAGAAACGTGCTGCCTGGCATGTTCTCAAAGCTGTTTGCCGTGATGTCGAACGCGTCACCGGCGGATGTGCTGATGTCGCCATAACCCAACTTCCAGATCGCAAGTTGCGTTGCTGCGTGATGCTGCGCGTCCCCGGCGGGATCAAAGGCTGTCCCCAGCAAGGTTGCCATCAATCCACGACGGTCATTTGAGAAGAGCGAGTTGTTTTCAGTGTAGGTCACGGCGGACCCGGTGCTCGTCGTGATCGACTGAGTGACCTCAACGCAGAAAGCGATGAAATCTTCATAGGCATCCGTTGTGCCAGCTTCACGTTTTTTCAGGTGGAATGATCCGGCAGACGTATTGACCACGGACTGAGTGGTTGGGTTTGCAGTGTTGATCTGGCCAGCAACCGACTTTGTCTCGGTCCCATCATCGGCAAGTGTCGCACGCTGCTGCAGAACGTCGTACGTTGCGGCATGCCCAGCCAAAGGCACAACACCAAAAGACAATGCAATAATGGCTGCGCAGTTTCTAAATTTCTTCATTTCAATCACTCCATTTCACGACGGCGCGTGCGCCCAAAAGTTACCGACGGGCTGAGTGACATTGAGTTGGAAGTGTCAGAGCCCTCGGTTGACCTCTGGGTAGCACTCATCGCGAAAACAGTGCTATTCTTTTAAAATTAGAGGGTTAACCGGTAAATTGGTTAACGAATCTTGTAGATCCGGGTTTGACCTTTAGACCGGGCTGTTGATCATCGGCTCTTTGCGAGCAGCCCGAAGCGTATCAGCCGATTGCCGCACCACATCCGAAATTTGCATCAACTGATCGGCCAAAGGGCTGCTTTTGCGCCAGATCATTCCGATGGTTCGGCGTGGTTGCGGCGCGCTGAACCGCGCGATCGACACCGCAGCGGACCGGGTCTCAACTGGCACAGCCATTTCCGGAATAAGGGTGACTCCAATCCCCGCCCCAACCATTTGCACCAACGTGGACAAGGAACTTCCATCCAAAAGTTCACGCGGCGGCGCTGCGTGCACCTTGCAAAACGACAAGGCCTGGTCGCGGAAACAATGCCCTTCTTCAAGCAGCAGAAGGCGCATCTCCCGCAGGGTCTCGGCACTGGGCACAGGCTTGTTGGCGTCGCTGTCCGGGCGGACAAGCACAAAGTCCTCTGCGAACAGTGCAACCTCTTCAAAGGAAGGCTCTGACACGGGCAATGCCACTATGGCGGTGTCCAACCGGCCCTCGGTTAACTCGTGAATGAGTTTAGGTGTCACAGTTTCACGTACGCGAATATCCAGACCGTCATAGAGTCGAGACAGATTGCCGATAAATGTCGGCAGCAGATACGGCGCGATGGTTGGAATCACCCCAATTCGAAGCCGCCCGACAAGCCGGTCGCAACTCGCGCGGGCCAAATCGCCAAGTTCATCCACGGATCGCAGAATATCTTGAACACGTTCTGCGAATTCTTCACCGAACCCGGTAAGCCGAACCTGCCGCGCTGTGCGTTCGAACAAGGCTGTGCCAAGTGTTTCTTCAAGTTCCTTGATCTGCATCGAGAGTGCAGGCTGGGAGATCGCACAGGCATCAGCCGCCCGCCCAAAATGACCATGGCGTGCCAATGCTTCGAAATAACGCAAATGTTTGAGCGTGAGATTCTTCATCAGAAATTCTTATCCAACCGATCAGAAAATTCAACTTAAACTAATCGGTCAGCTTTGATAGAACGATTCCAAACAACGGTGGTCAAACGTTATCCAAGCCAAGCTGCCAGGATCTTACATTGGATCATAGGCATTGGCATGACACGTGAACCGGCCGCCACACATACAGATACCGATATAAAAGAGCCAGGAGTGGAGAAGACAATGGACGGAAACGATACCCCAACAGGCGGATGCCCTGTCATGCATGGCGGCAACACATCGAGCGGCAATTCCAACATGAGCTGGTGGCCCAATGCGTTGAACCTTGAAATCCTGAGCCAGCACGACACCAAAACAAACCCGCTTGGCGAAGAGTTTGATTATCGCAAAGAGCTTGAAAAGCTTGATGTCGATGCGTTGAAAGCCGATCTGACCGCATTGATGACCGACAGCCAAGACTGGTGGCCCGCCGACTGGGGCCACTATGGTGGCTTGATGATCCGCATGGCATGGCACGCTGCGGGCTCCTACCGCCTTGCCGATGGCCGTGGTGGCGGCGCGACGGGCAACCAACGCTTTGCCCCTCTGAATTCCTGGCCGGACAATGCCAACCTCGACAAAGCGCGCCGTCTGCTGTGGCCGATCAAGCGCAAGTACGGCAACCAGGTGAGCTGGGCCGACCTCATCCTGTTGGCCGGGAACGTGGCCTATGAATCCATGGGTCTGAAGACGTTTGGCTTTGGCTTTGGCCGGGCCGACATCTGGCATCCTGAACTGGACACCTATTGGGGTGCAGAAAAGGAATGGCTGGCGCCGAGCGACGAGCGCTATGGCGACGTGGCAAACCCGTCGACGATGGAAAACCCGTTGGCAGCTGTTCAGATGGGCCTGATCTATGTGAACCCGGAAGGCGTGAACGGGCAACCTGACCCGTTGGCAACTGGCGCACAGATCCGTGAAACCTTTGCCCGCATGGCGATGAACGACGAAGAGACCGCGGCGCTGACGGCTGGCGGCCACACGGTCGGGAAATGCCACGGCAACGGCAACCCGGATGAACTGAGCCCGGAACCCGAAGGCGCGGATATCAGCGAACAGGGACTTGGCTGGGTGAACCACAAGTCCCGCGGTGTGGGCCGGAACACCCTGACAGGTGGACCAGAGGGCGCATGGACGACGAACCCGACCCAGTGGGACATGGGCTATTTCGACATGCTGCTGGATCATGAATGGGAACTGACCAAGTCGCCCGCAGGCGCGTGGCAGTGGAAGCCGGTCGAGATCGCAGAAGAGGACAAACCGGTTGATGTGGAAGATGCCTCTATTCGCGTGATGCCGATGATGACCGATGCCGATATGGCCATGAAGGTCGACCCGGTTTACCGCGAGATCATGGATCGCTTCCGCAAGGACCCGGACTATTTCTCGGATACCTTTGCGCGCGCTTGGTTCAAGCTGACCCACCGCGACATGGGCCCCCGGCCAAACTATTACGGGCCCGAAGTTCCTGCCGAAGATCTGATCTGGCAAGATCCGATCCCGGCTGGCCCAACGGATTTCGATATCGCCGCAGCCAAGGAAAAAATTGCGCAAAGCGGCCTGTCCGTGTCCGATATGGTCGCGACAGCCTGGGACAGCGCTCGCACATTCCGTGGGTCTGACAAGCGCGGCGGTGCCAACGGTGCACGCATCCGTCTTGCACCACAGGCAGAGTGGGAAGGAAACGAACCCGACCGTCTGGCCCGCGTGCTGGGTGTGCTCGAACCCATCGCTGCCGAAGTTGGGGCAAGCGTTGCTGACATCATCGTTCTGGCAGGCAACCTTGGCGTTGAGCTGGCCGCCAAGGCCGGCGGTTTTGATATCGACGTGCCATTCACTCCGGGCCGGGGCGATGCGACTGACGAAATGACCGATGCGGAAAGCTTCGATGTTCTGGAACCGCTGGCCGACGGCTATCGCAACTGGAGCAAGAAAGACTTTGTCGTCAGCACCGAAGAGATGATGCTGGATCGCACTCAACTGATGGGGCTTACGGCACCGGAAATGACTGTTCTGGTCGGTGGGATGCGCGTGATTGGCACCAACTATGGCGGCACGAAACACGGTGTGTTCACCGACCGGGAAGGCGCGTTGACCAACGATTTCTTCGTCAATTTGACGGATATGGGCAACACGTGGAAACCGACCGGCAAGACCGTCTATGACATCTGCGACCGGGCAACCGGTGAGGTGAAATGGACAGCCACACGCGTTGATCTTGTGTTCGGGTCAAACTCGATCCTGCGGTCCTATGCCGAAGTCTATGCCCAAGATGACAGCCGCGAGAAGTTTGTGAAAGACTTCGTAGCCGCTTGGGTCAAGGTTATGGAAGCAGACCGTTTCGACATCGCCTGATTTGATAGGAACGAAAGCCTATGGCGGCGGCTCGAAAGGGTCGCCGCCTGTCTTTGGTCGGTACTCAGTCCAGGTTACCCAAGACGTCGATTAATGTATCGGCCAACAGATCTGCGTCAGCCTTGGAAAACACCAAAGGCGGCCGGATCTTCAGCACATTTCCTGATGTACCACTCGCCGAGATCAGAACCCGCCGGTCACGCATGGCGTTCACAATTGCAACGGCGCGCGCCGGATCAGCGGTTTTTTCCCGCCGATCTTTCACAATCTCCAGTCCGATGAACAGACCGGCCCCCCGCACATCGCCGATAACCGTGTGCCGACTCATTATCTCGGACAGGCGGTTTTTCAGATACAGCCCGGTGTCACGGGCGTTATCCATCAGCCCTTCGTCCTCAAGAACATCCAGCACAGCCCCCGCCGCAGCCATCGCGACAGGGTTACCCCCAAAGGTATTGAAATAGCGCACATTCTGACCGAACGTGTCGATAAGATCCGCCCGCGCGGCCAATCCAGCCACCGGGTAGCCGTTGCCCATCGGCTTTCCCATCGTCACAATATCAGGCACCACATGGTGACGCTGGAAGCCCCACATCGCATCGCCGGTGCGCCCGAACCCGGCTTGCACCTCGTCAGCCACGTACAAAGCTCCGGCCTCGCGCGCGGCCAGCACTGCTGGCGCTATTAAACCGGCCGGTCCATCCAAGATGCCGTCACTGGAAAAGACACTGTCACAAATGAACACAGCCGGCGTCACACCGCAGTGTTTCATATCCTCAAAGGCGGCGCTGACATCGGCGGCGAAGCGCATGGCAGGATCGCCGGCACTGCGATAGGCGCAGGGGGCGGGCACGGTTCTGACATGCGGCGGCACCCCACCCGGAAGACAAAGCGACGGCGAAAACGCTGCAACCGCCTCAGTGACCCCATGATAGGCGGTTTGCGTGACCACAACCCCGGTCCCTCCGGTTGCCATTTTGGCGATACGAAGCGCAAGGTCGTTGGCTTCAGACCCGGTACAGGTGAACATCATGCGGTCAATCGCCCCCGGCAGCGTGCCCAGCACTCGTTCGGCATAGTCCAATGGGGCCGTGTGCAAGTACCGCGTATGCGTTGCCAATGTGCCTGCCTGCGCTGCGATTGCAGACACAACGCGGGGATGACTGTGCCCGACACAGGCCACATTGTTATAGGCGTCGAGATAGGCGTTTTCCTGCGGATCGAACAACCAAACCCCAGCACCACGCACCAGATGAAGGGGGCGTTCGTAAAAAAGCCGGTAGGCCGGGCCCAGAAGGGCCGCGCGGCGTGCGATCATCGTCTGCTCGTCACGCAGGCCCATTGCGGTTTCATCGAGCAGTGCCATGCTGCCGCCCCCTGCCCGTTTCGCACCACATCGGGTAAGGGATACGCCATCAGGGGGACAAGATCAGCGTGTCAAAAAGCGCGGCAACGCTAGGACAGTTCAGATTTCAGAAAGCACAAGAACATCTCAGCAGAACGGTCGGCGTGTTGTTTCAGCCAAGCTTCGTCAATTTGCGCCCCGAATGCCGCGCGCAAAGTGTGCATGTTCGAGACTGGGAAACAGCACAGCGACACAATAAAAACATAGGCTTCGACAGGTGTCACATCATCCCGGAATGCCCCCTGATCCACGCCCCTTTGCAGAATTTCCCCGAGCCGCGTCACTAAAATCGAAGCGCCGCCGATATCGTCGCCCATTTGAAGGATCGTTTCCGCGCCTAGCAGATTTTCAGCACTTAGCATTCGCATGAACCAAGGGTTCTGGCGAAAGTGATCCATCAAGAACACGACTAGCGCCCGCAGCGCCGCATGTGGGTCATCAAGATCGGCGTCAAAAGCGGCCTCTTGATGGCGGTTGCGCAAAATCGCTTCCCGCAACGCAGCAGCATACACCGCATCCCTTCCGCCAAAGTAGTCGTAGATCATCGGCTTGCTAACACCGGCGCGCGACGCGATGCGGTCAACGCGGGCACCGCCATGGCCCATTTCGCTGAACTCGTCCAAAGCCGCCTGAAGAATTGCCGCGCGCGTTGACGCCGCATCACGCTTCTTGCGTACGTTGGGCATTGAGCCTTCGGCAGCCATTGTTTCCCTCCTTCAGCATAGGAGAGTTTAGGTAGGGCTTCCGCAACGTCGTGCCAGCGTGCAAAGCGCGAAAACACGCTGAAAATGCGCTTCTTTTATCGGATGTGTGCAGAACCAACTACACAGAGTTAAGAACACTCTGAATGCGCCGGAACACGCCTCTGCCGACAAATCGCGATCAAGACCGCATAGGGTATTTGTTGGCCGTGCCGCGCCTAGCGCTCGGTCAGCTTCAACTCGATCCGGCGGTTTCTCGCACGCGCCTGTGCTGTACTGCGCGGATCAACGGGTTGGAATTCAGCAAAGCCTGTTGCCGCCAGCCTGTTTGCCGGGAACCCATAATTGTCGATCATGAAGCGCACGACCGACAAAGCCCGCGCCTGGCTCAGTTCCCAATTGTCGGCGAACGGGCCACTTCCAGACACAGGCACATCGTCGGTGTGGCCATCAACGCGAATGACCCAATCAATGCCCGCTGGAATGCTTGCGGCGACTTGCTGCAACGTTTGTGCGACCTTGGCCACCTCTGCGCGCCCTTCCAGCGACAGATCCGCCGCGCCAGAGGCGAACAGAACCTCGGACGAAAACACAAAGCGGTCACCAACAATCTGTACGCCCTGCTGCTCCCCCAGAATCTCGCGCAATCGGCCGAAGAATTCGGAGCGGTAGTTTTCAAGGCGCTGTGCTTCGTCCTCAAGCCGCTTGCGTTCAGCCTCTTCCAACTCAGCCCGGCGACGTTCTTCTTGGGCGACGCGCGCGAGAGCCGTGTTCAGCCGCGCGCCCATCAACTCGATTTGCACGTTTGACGCCGCGTCCCGTGCATCCGCAGTATCCAGCAGAGATTGCAATTCCCCAAGCTGTCCGCGCAGGGCCGCGAGTTGCGCATTCAAGGCCGCGAGCCGCCGTTTGTCGTCGGCACTGGATTCTGACAGATTTGACAACTCGGTCTGCGCGCTGGCCAACAGCTGGGCCTGACGTTCCGCATCCGTTATTGTTGCCGCCAGATCGCTTTCAGCAATCTCACGGGCGGCCAATGCATCGGCAAGACGCTCGCGCAAGTCTTGCGCGGTTGCCCCTTCGTCTTCCAGTCGTGCGCGGGCCGTTTCAAGTTCAGCCCGAGCCGCATCTAGCGCTGTCTCTGACTGATCGCCTTCCAACAGAGCGGCCATCAAACGTTCATCCAAATCGGCTTGGGCTGAACGAGCAGCAGCCAGCAACGTCAATGTGTCCTCTGCCTGCTTGCGCTGCTCCTCCAACGCCAGCGACATTGCCGTCAGTTCCGCATCAGCGTTTTCAAGTCGGGCCCGCAACAGGCGCGCCGCCTCTGCATCTGCAAGACGCGCTGCTTGTGCCTCTGTCAAAGCTTGCGACGCGTCATCCAATTGTCCTTGCAACGTCCCGATCTGATCGGTCTGCGCATCTTGCTGGTTGCGCAAATCGGCAACCATCGCTTGCAGCGCTTCGCGGCGGGCCGCAGCCAACCGGGCTGCCTCCTCGCCTGCGTCAATCTCGGTGCGCGCCTGTGCTAAAGCCGTTTCCAAGGCGTCGCGCCGATCTGTCAAATCCGACACATCCTCGGACAGGTCGGTGACATTCTGCTGCAGATCTGCCACCTGCCCTCGCGCGGCTTCGCGGTCAGCCAGCAACGCCGCCACCTGTGCTTCGAACGCCGTGATCTGGCCCCGTGCAGCGCCCAGCTCTGCGTTGCGCTGTTCCATCTCTGCCGTCAGTGTGTCGATCAGGCGGTTCTGAAACGCCTCATTGTTCTCGGCCCGCGACAGGGCCGCTCCCAGATCATCGACGTCACCTTCCAACTCAAAGTTGCGCTGTTGTTCTGCGCCCAAAGCCGTCGCAAGGGTGTCAATTTCAAGTGTGAGTCGATCCAACTCCGTTTCTTGGCCAGAGATCGTTTCCGTCTGGATCGACTGCACGACCATGAAGATCGTCAGCACGAAGATCAGCACCAGCAACAGGGCCGTCATCGCATCGACAAAGCCCGGCCAGATTGAGGCCTGAAACCGCTGCCCGCTGCGCCGGTTTAGCGCCATGCCTAGCGTCCCTGACCTTGGCCGCCGGACGGATCTGCGGCGATTTCGATCACGCGGGTCAACCGGGCAAGATCGCGGCGCAATTCCATCGTGCTTTCCTGACGGCCTGCGGTCAACTCCTCAAGCACACGCAAAAGCTGCACGTCAATACTGCGAAGGCGCGACCGGGTTTCAGCCTCCAGCGCGTCTGCTTCGGACACGGGCCGTGTCGTAATGGCGTTTATCGCTGCGATCAGGTTCTCCTGCCCCTCAGCGATCCGGCCCAGCGTTGCATTGATGCTGGCTTCTTCGGTCACTTTTTGCGCCAACCGTTCAACAGAGGCGGCAAGTAGACCAAGATTCTCATCGACCGCCGACCGGCTTTGGTCGCTTTCGATGAAGGTCGTGTTGAGGGCGTCGAATTGTTCGGTCATCTGATCCATCAGGGTCGCGAACATGGAACTTTCAGCGCTCATATCCGTATCGCCGGAACTGAACCCGACGCGGGTGATGGACGACAGCCATTCTTCCAATTCGCGGTAAAATCTGTTTTGGCCATGGCCGGCGAAAAGTTCCAGCAATCCCACCACAAGCGACCCGGCAAGCCCTAGCAGAGACGAGGCAAAGGCTGTCCCCATGCCGCCAAGTTGCTTTTCAAGCCCACCGATCAGCCGCCCAAAAATCGCGGTCGAACTTTCGCCATCTTGCGGCGCCAGCGAACGGATTGTGTCCACGACTGCCGGAATTGTAGTCGCCAAGCCATAAAAAGTGCCCAGCAGACCAAGGAAAATGAGAAGGCTGGTGATGTAGCGGGTGATATCACGCGCTTCGTCGAGCCGCGTCGCGACACTGTCGAGGATCGACCGGGACGACGACGCACCGATCTGCATCCGCGCGCCGCGCGACCTCAGCAGGGCGGCCAGTGGGGCCAGCAATCTTGGCGGGCGCTTGATGTCAAAACCGGGGCGGTCGCGGGCGAAGTCTTCGATCCAAGTCACGGCCGATATGAGCTGAAGCACCTGCAAAAAACACGCCAGCACGCCAACCACGAACACAACGCAAATTGTCCCATTAAGCCAAGGACTTGACGCAAAAACCGGGGCAATCCGGGGAAAGGCGAGATAGGCACCCGCGCTGAAGGCACCGATCACGATCAGCATCAAGACAATTTGGCGTATCGGGTGCGAGAATTGCGCACGTACCTCGCGGCTCCGCTGCGGCGTCTGCCGCCCTACGCCTTGCAATGCCATTCGCGTGCCTTTCTCGTGACTTTTTCGGAGCATAGGGTGTACTGCGCCGTGTTCCAACAAACTTTGCCCTGTTCAGACCAGTTCAGCAACACGCGTGGCCAACCAGTCAAGATCGGCATCGGCGAGCCCCAATTCACGCAGGTGGCTGGCCGTATTGAACAGGTACTCGCAATTCGGGCCCCGCCCGCCGATCGCTGTTGCGATTATCCGGGCTTGTTCTTCCAAGTCGAGGCCACCGCAATACTGCACATGATCCGGATCGACCACGTATGTGACCGCCTTCACGCGCCGACCGTCTGACAATTCAAGCGGGAGCATTTTTTCCAGATAGGCGGATGACACCAACTCCCGTTCGCGCAGCGCATCCAAGGTGGACTCTGCCTCGGCCTCGGCAACGCCGAAGGCAACACCCGAACACCGCGTCCCCGGATGGGGGTCAAGCGCCAGAACAAGGCCCGGGTCTTCGACTGTCCCGCGATGGTGAATGGACCTCATGCAGAAGGAACGGGCATAGCCGGGAAGCTCGCCAATAACGCGATCCACATAGGGAAACCCCGGGTTCCAGATCAACGATCCGTATCCGAATATCCAAAGCGCAGGGTCGTTCTGTGCCATCTATCTGGTCCTTTTTCTGCGGTCCCTGTAAACACGGGCAGAAGCTGACAGAAAAGGCCCTATGATGCGAATAATTCTGGCCGTGATCCTTTTGGCAGCCGCGGCATGGTCTGGGTACTGGTTCATCGGGTCAAACGCAGTTGAACGCGGCCTGCGCGACTGGTTTGCGACGCGCGCAGCCGAAGGGTGGGTCGTGAGCAACACCGATATCCATACCGTCGGCTTCCCCAACCGGTTTGACACGACGATCAGTGATGTCGAACTGGCCGATCCAGCGACAGGGTGGGCGTGGTCCGCACCATTTTTTCAAACGCTCGCGCTCAGCTACAAGCCAGGTCACGTTATTGCTGTATGGCCGGACACGCAGACGGTCGCCACGCCGCTTCAAAAAATTGACGTTCAGAGTGAAACAATGCGCGGCTCAGTAGTGCTTGCGGACTTGAACGACCTGACGTTGGAACGCACCACAATCGAATTTTCGGATGTCCGTCTGTCGTCTTCTGCTGGCTGGACGTCGGCGTTGGCTGGCGGCCAACTGGCGCTGCGCCGCACGCCCGCTGCTGTGAACAGCTATGATGCGGCATTCGACGCGCAGGATTTAACGCTTCCCGACGAAGCGACCGGCCTATTCTCGCGCAGCGCGTTGATCGGCGATACCGTGCAGAGGCTGGAACTGGACGCGACAGTGGTCTTTGATGCGCCATGGGATCGGCGTGCAATTGAACAACAGCGCCCACAACCTCGCCGGATTGAACTCCGGCTTGCGCGCGCGCGTTGGGGCGAATTGGACCTGAAAATCGCTGGAACGCTTGACGTAGACCTTGCCGGCTTGCCCACTGGCGAGTTGACCGTGAAGGCCACAAACTGGCGCGAGATGCTGACCCTTGCACAGGCTGCCGGGATGATTCCGGAACAGCTTGGTCCTTTGGTCGAAGGCGGGTTTGCACAAATGGCCAAGCTCAGCGGCAACCCAAACACGCTGGATGTGCCGCTTCGGTTTGACGGTGGGCGGATCAGCCTTGGCGGGGTTCTTCCGCTGGGCGCGGCGCCCCGTCTGATCCTGCGGTAACCGGTTTCCCGCTGCGCCCGAAATCCGGTGCGGCGGTGTCTTGTCCGGCCTCGATAATGCCGCGCCGTATCGCACGGGTCCGGGTGAAATACGCGTGCAGATGATCCCCATCACCGGTTCGGATGGCACGTTGAAGGGCGAAAAGCTCTTCAGTGAACCGGCCCAGTATTTCCAGCGTCGCGTCCTTGTTGTTCAGAAACACATCACGCCACATCGTCGGGTCCGATGCCGCGATCCGGGTGAAATCACGAAACCCCGCTGCAGAATACTTGATGACTTCGCTGTCAGTAACGCGGCGCAGGTCGTCGGCCACACCGACCATCGTGTACGCGATAAGGTGCGGCGCATGGCTGGTTACGGCAAGCACAAGGTCATGGTGGTCGGCGTCCATTTCATCGACAAAGGACCCCATGCCTTCCCAAAGTGCCCTAAGGCGCGCCGTGGCGTTCGGGTCGGTGCCCTCGGTCGGCACCAAAAGGCACCAGCGATTGTCAAAAAGTTCCGCAAAACCGGACCGCGGGCCAGAATGCTCTGTGCCCGCCAAAGGGTGGGCCGGTACAAAATTAACATGGCTTGGCAGAAACGGTGCAACGGCCGCGATCACCGCGCCCTTTACGGACCCGACATCGGTCACGGTCGCGCCGGGTGCGAGGTGCGGCGCGATTTCGGCAGCAAGCGGCCCCATTGCGCCCACGGGAACGCACAAAACAACAAGATCGGCCCCTTCAACAGCTTCGGCTGCTGTTTCTACGACCCTGTCGCAAAGACCGTCTTCGCGCGCGATGGCACGGGTTTCAGCAGTGCGCGCCGTCCCGACGATTTCATCGGCAAGCCCGGCGCGGCGCATGGCGTGAACCATCGACGACGCGATCAACCCCAAGCCAATCAGCGCAACGCGCTTGTACAGCACGCTCATGACTTTGCGTCCTGAAACGCGGCAACACCCGCAACGACGCGATCACAGGATGCCGCGTCACCCACGGTGATGCGCAAGCAATGGGGCAGGCCGTAACTTCCCACCCGGCGCACCAGAACCCCACGCGATTGCAAAAGCTCGTCACAGGCGATTGCCTCCTGCTCTGATGCGAAACGCGCGAGCACGAAATTGGCCTGCGATGTGTCAGACGGCACACCAAGCGCCGCCAGATCATGAGCCAGCTTATCCCGAAGTCGCGCATTTTCGGCGCGGCAGGTTTCGGCATAGGCTTGGTCGCGTACCGCAGCCTCGGCGGCGTCAAGTTGCAGAGTCGACAGATTGAACGGGCCGCGGACACGGTTCAACACATCGATGATCGCCGCAGGACCATAGCCCCAGCCGATCCGCAAACCACCCAGACCGTAAAGTTTCGAAAATGTTCGCGTCATGACAACATTGTCGCGTGTATCCGCCAACCGCGCGCCACCATCATACCCGTCAACATACTCGGCATAGGCCCCATCGATCACCAAAATCGCTTGGGGCGGCAAGCCATCGGCGAGGCGCGCAAGCTCGTTCCCGCCAATCATCGTACCGGTTGGATTGTTAGGGTTGGCGATGAAGACCAGCTTCGTTCGATCCGTGCAGGCTGCGAGCAGAGCATCCACATCGGCCGTGCGTTCGATTTCAGGCGCAACCACCGGCGTCGCGCCCGAAGCCTTCGCCGAAATTGCGTACATCAGGAACCCGTGCTCAGTATGCAAGACCTCGTCCCCCGGCCCAGCATAAGCTTGGCACAAGAAGGTGATGATCTCGTCACTGCCGACGCCGCAAATCACTCGCGCGGGATCAAGGCCATGCACCTCACCGATCGCATGGCGCAACGACGCGTGATCCGTCGAAGGGTAGCGGTGAAATGTCGCCGACGCCGCCTTGGCCGCCTCAATGGCCAGTGGCGACGCACCGAACGGGTTCTCGTTCGACGATAATTTCACCACATCGGTGACGCCGTCGATCTTTGCCTTGCCGCCCTGATAGAGCGCGATATCGAGAATGCCGGGTTGTGGGATGATTGCGCTGGTCATTTGGCTCTCCTGTCCGAGACCGTTTAACTGGGGAAACGGGGCATTTCCAGCGGCAAGCGGACAACAAAAAGGCCGCTGCCGGTTGCCCGGCGCGGCCTTTCGCAGACTGCTCCGAACGGGATCAGTTCTGTGCGTAATATTCGATGACGAGGTTCGGTTCCATCTGCACGGCGTACGGAACATCACCCAGACCGGGACGACGCACAAAAGTTGCGATCATCTTGGAATGGTCGACCTCAATGTAATCGGGCACGTCACGTTCGGCCAATTGTGCGGCTTCAAGTACGACGGCCAACTGCTTGGACTTCTGGCGAACTTCAACAACGTCGCCTTCTTTGACCCGGTAGGATGGGATGTTGACCCGCTTGCCGTTTACAGTGACATGACCGTGGTTCACAAACTGACGCGCAGCAAAAATGGTCGGCACGAACTTTGCACGGTATACAACCGCATCAAGACGGCTTTCAAGCAGACCGATGAGCAACTCACCAGTGTCGCCGCGTACACGCTCTGCCTCGGCAAAGATCTTGCGGAATTGCTTTTCGGTCAGGTCGCCATAGTGACCTTTCAACTTCTGCTTGGCACGCAGCTGAAGACCGAAATCGGAAACTTTGCCTTTACGACGCTGACCGTGCTGGCCGGGGCCATACTCACGGCGGTTCACAGGGCTTTTCGGACGGCCCCAGATGTTCTCGCCCATACGGCGGTCAATTTTGTACTTGGCAGCTGTGCGTTTGGTCACGGCTGATCTCCTTCTTGCGGGGAAACCCCCTGATGTGAAGGGCGTTGTCCTTCGCCGCGCCAGTTTGCACTGGTTTGGCCGACAGGCATCCCCTCGCGGGGGCCACCAACACCAATTTGTCGTCCGGCGAACCGGAAATGTGCCACTAGACCCATCGGACAATGGTGTCAAGCATCGCTGTCAAAGCAGGCCGGTAAGGGCACCGCACAGACGGCTTATACGTCATCACGAAGAATGGTGACAACAACGCGGCTGTTACGCAGGCTCATGGGGGTGCCGGGGTCTGCCGGTCTACGGTCTGCGTACCCGGTGATGCGCAACAAACGGTCCGGGGCGAAGCCGATCTGGTCTAGCTTTGTCTGAACCATCTGCGCCCGTTGGGTCGACACATCCCAAACCGGGTTAGAAGCCACCACCAGCGGGCGGGCGGGGACATGCGCCTCGACCGATATTTGGTTGGTCACCATATCCGCAGCGCTCACGATCAGCCGAAGTGTGTCTTCCAATCTGCGGGTGATCTTTCCGGTGACCGGATCAAATAATCGTCCCTCTGGCAATTCAAAAATGTCGATCACCATTCCGGTGTCAGACACACGGGTAATAACATGGGGCATATTTTCGAGCTGCGCCATGCTTTCGCCGCTTCGGGCGGCCATCACGCGCATCAAGTCCTGCACGGCCTTTTTTTCATTCTCTTCGGCCCGCTGCGCGCCAACTTCCCCAGCATCGCCGCGTGCCTGGGCCGACTCGGCGGAATGCAGCATGGTGGCACCAGTGCCGTTCTGGGCGAGAACATCCTCGGCAAAGACACTGTCCCCCCAGAACGACCCTTCCCCACCACCCGAGATGCGGTTCACGGGAATCACGGGAGAGAAGTAATCTGCAAGCCCCTTGCGTTGCTTTTCTGTCGTGGCATTCAGCAACCACATTAGCAAAAAGAAGGCCATCATAGCCGTTACAAAGTCGGCGTAGGCAACTTTCCAGGCCCCGCCGTGGTGGCCATCGGCTGCAATAACTTTCTTGCGCTTGATGATTATTGGCGCCAGCGCGTTCTTGTCTTTCATATCTGTCCTCGCGAAGCGGTGTTGCCAGAACGCTAGCTACGAAGGGTGAAGACAGGCTTAAACCGGCTTGCATCACGCGGCTCGAATTGGCAGTGAGCCCGCGTCAGAGGAAGGAGCCACCATGCACCGTCATTATTTCTTCGGCTATGGGTCGCTGGTCAATCAACGCACCCACGATTACCCTGACGGGCGCCCTGCCCGGTTGCATGGCTGGCGCAGGGTTTGGCGCGGCACTCCGCTTGCGCCACAAGCATTCTTGTCGGCCCATCAGACCGGGGACGGGGTCATTGACGGATTGGTCGCCGCTGTGCCCGATCAGGATTGGACCGCCCTTGATCGGCGTGAAATGGGCTATCGTCGGCACTCGCTCGCGGATGACGTCGTTCATGATCTGCACAAAGACACGCGCGTACAGGTTTATGCGGTTCCTGCCGAAAACCAACACGCGCAGGACGAAAGCCCGATCTTGTTGAGCTACCTTGATGTGGTGGTGCAAGGGTTCTTGCACCATTTCGGCCAAGAGGGCGCTGCTGCATTTTTTGACAGCACGGATGGATGGGCGCGCCCAGTGATCGACGACCGCACCGCCCCGCTTTATCCACGCCACCAAACGCTGGACCAAGCAGAGCTCGCGGCAGTCGATCGCCACCTTGACCGGTTAGGCGTGACCAAAGTCCCCAAAAGCTGACGCGTACTTACGGCAGCTTCGGCTTTGCCTGCATCAGCGGCAGAAATTCGGCCATCTCAGGCCCGCGCGCCTGCCCTGTAAGCGCTTTGCGCAGCGGCATGAACAGCCCTTTGCCCTTGCGACCCGTACTCTCTTTGACCTGAGCGGTCCAGGATGACCACGTGCTGCCGTCAAAGGGCAGGTCTGGCATCAAATCGAATGCTGTCGCGATAAACTCTGCATCTTCCGGATCAATCTGTGGCTCTGCGCCTTCTGACAGAACTTTCCACCAACCGGCGATGTCGTTCGTTGTCGTGATATTCTCGCGCACGACCTTCCAGAAAGGCTCTGCCAAGTCCGCCGGAACGCCAGCATCTGCAATCTGCGCTGCGACGGCGCTATGCGGAAGGCCGCCCAAATACCGCGCCGTGAGCGGGAACAGGTCATTTTCGTCGAACTTAGTCGGTGCAGACCCGAAATGACTGATATCGAACCCCTCGATCAGTTCATCCATCGAGCTGCGCAGCTCCACAGGGTCCGACGATCCGAGGCGCGCCATCAGCGACAGCAGTGCCATCGGCTCCACACCCGCGGCCCGCAGATCGCGCAAGCTGAGCGTGCCGAGCCGCTTCGACAGAGCCTCGCCCTGAGGGCCGGTCAGCAGCGAGTGGTGCGCAAAGCTGGGCACGGCACCATCAAGCGCTTCGATGATCTGAATCTGGGTGGCGGTGTTGGTCACATGGTCGGAGCCGCGCACAACATGCGTGACACCCATTTCGGTGTCATCCACCACAGATGCCAACGTGTACAGGAACTGCCCATCCCCGCGGATCAGCACAGGGTCCGAAACGCTGGCCGCATCAAGCGACAGATCACCCAAGATGCCATCGGTCCATTCGATGCGGGTCTGGTTCAGCTTGAAACGCCAATGACCCTGCCCGCGCTCAGCGCGCAGGGCTTCACGCTCTGCATCGCTCAGCGCAAGCGCGGCCCTGTCATAGACGGGCGGGCGACCCATGTTCAGTTGCTTCTTGCGCTTCAGATCAAGCTCTGTCGGGGTTTCGAACGCTTCGTAAAAACGCCCCATCTCGCGCAGACGGTCCGCCGCATCAACATACCGGTCCAGCCGTTCGGACTGCCGCTCGACCCGATCCCAGTGCAGCCCGAGCCAATCAAGATCTTCCTTGATCGCATCCACATAGGATTCCTTGGACCGTTCTGGGTCAGTATCATCAATGCGCAAGATGAAGGTGCCGCCCGCCTGACGCGCGATCAAATAGTTGAACAGTGCAGTACGCAAGTTGCCAACATGGATGTATCCAGTGGGTGACGGGGCGAAACGGGTCGTGGTCATGGGCGTCTCCTTCTTCGCGTGGCGTCTTTCACAGGCGCGTGGTTTTGTCCATATCAGGGGCATGACAGATGACTGGACAAGCGCCCTCCCCCCCGACCTTGCCTTGATCGAAACGTTGGCTCGTGCCGCTTTCGACGCCTTGCCCGAACCATTCGACAAGGCGGCACAAGGCATCGTCTTGCGGGTGGAGGATTTGGCCAGTGACGCGATGCTGGACGATCTTGGCATTGATGACCCGTTTTCCCTGACCGGCCTCTACGATGGACTCCCCCTGACCGAAAAATCGGTCATGGACCAACCAACTGGGCCTGATGTGATTTGGCTGTTTAGGCGCGCAATTGTGGATGAATGGGTATCGCGCGGGACTATCGGGCTCGGCGATCTGGTGACGCATGTCGTTGTGCACGAACTGGCTCATCACATGGGGTGGTCCGACGATGACATTGCACGCATAGATCGCTGGTGGGAGTGATCCTGACGCCGTTGGGTAAGCTGACAAGAAATTTACTGCGACATTATCGCCTTGGGGTTACAACGGGCTACCTCCCGGTAGGGACAACAAGGAGACTACCATGACACGATTCACCCGCAGACAAGCCCTCGCCGCAACAGCGGCTATGCCGGTTGCCGCCGGTCTTGCAACGCAAGGCCACGCCGCCGCTGAAATGAAAGGGGCATCTTCGGCGCGCTTTAATCGCTTCAAACTGGGTGGCTTTGAAGTCACCGCCCTGCTGGGTGGCACCGCGACACGTGACGAGCCGCAAGGTATTTTCGGGATGAATGTCAGCAGCGAAGACTTCGCAGAAGTTTCGGCTGAGAATTTCATTCCCACCGATAAGACACAGTTTTTCTTCACGCCCACGCTGGTCAATACCGGGTCTGAATTGATCTTGTTCGACACTGGCCTGAACGCAGCCGCAACCACCGATGTGATTGGCGCGGCAGGCTACAGCCCCGACCAAGTCGACACAGTCGTTCTGACCCACATGCACGGCGACCACATCGGCGGGCTGACTGGCGACGCGGGCGAGACATTCACCAATGCGCGCTACGTGACCGGTTCGACAGAACATAACCATTGGTCAGGCGCAGGAAGCGATGGCTTTGATGCAAAAGTTGCGCCGCTGAACGACAAGATGACATTCCTCGAGGATGGCGGAAGCGTTGCATCGGGCGTGACCGCAATGGCGGCGTTCGGCCACACGCCGGGTCACATGGGTTACATGCTGGAAAGCGACGGCCAGCAGTTGATGCTGTTCGCTGACTTGGCCAACCACTATGTCTGGTCCCTCGCCTACCCTGATTGGGAGGTTCTGTTCGACATGGACAAAGCCGCAGCAGCAGCGACGCGCCGCCGCGTACTCAGCATGCTGGCAACCGACAAAGTGCCCTTCATCGGGTACCATATGCCATTCCCGGCAATGGGGTATGTGGAAACGCGCGGCGACGGCTTCCGCTATGTTCCCGCAAGCTATCAGATGATGATGGGCTAATGACTTGGTGGTGGGCCTGCGTGGCCCGCCACCCTGCCTGCCGTTCCAATCATCTGGCCACTAACGGTTGGGACTAAATCTACTGCGAAGACCACGAAATGCCGTTCAGATGATTTCGTCTTCATCGAACAGGGAGCTTTCGCCAAGCTGAGTCGCCAGCGATTCTACGGTTTCTTCAGCCTCTCCCACGGAACTGATCGTGGCCAGGTGAAACAAAGCGTCCCCCTCGTTTACGATGGGCAGAACAGCGCGGCCAACGATGACACCTTCGCCCGGCGCAGTGATTTCCGCTTCGACTTCGCCAAACGGGTCGGACACGATCGCCAGCACATCCCCCTCGGCCACGACATCGCCCTCAGACCGGAAAGTGCGCAACAACCCGCCCTGCGGCGCACGCAACCATTGGCTGGATTTGCACAGCATTGGTCGGCTTCGCGCCTTTGGGACACCCTTTGCCGGAATGACCCCCTGATCGACAAGCACCCGCAGAATACCTGTCACACCGGCGCGCACCGCCATCTCGTCAAAACGCAAGCCTTCGCCCGCCTCATATAGCAGGATGTTGATACCCTTCTCTCCCGCCGCCATGCGCAGAGAGCCTTCGCGCAGCTTGGACCGCAAAACAACAGGCGCACCAAACAAACGCGCAAGGCGCAACAATTCGGGGCTGTCCGGCGCAATGCGTACCTGCGGGAGGTTCGTCCGGTGCACCGCCGCTGAGTGCAAATCAATGCCCATATCGCAGCGACCGATCACTTCGGTCATCAGTATGTGCGCAAGACGTGCCGCCAATGACCCGCCCGGCGATCCGGGGAAACAACGGTTCAGATCCCGCCGGTCGGGCAGATAACGGGAATGATTCATGAAGCCATAGGCGTTCACGATCGGCACAACGATCAATGTTCCAGCCAAGCCATCAAGGCGGGGAAGACCTAACACGCGCCGAACGATTTCGACGCCGATCACTTCGTCGCCATGCACGCCGGCCGTTATGCAAATCACCGGACCGGGTTTGCGGCCATGGATGACATGGGCAGACATCGTGACTGGTGTGTGGTCACTCAAGACGCTGACAGGAAGGTTGATGGTGCGGCGTTTACCAGGTGCAACAAGCTGGCCACCGATCTGGAACGCAGGTCGCGCGATCATTGGCGGGATGTCCGGTTAGGGACTATGTGGGGGCGCATTTTGCGGCTCCATAGGTGTGGGCGGGCGATGGCGTCTAAGCCGCCGCCCAATGATGTCGCCGTGTCGCGGGTTCACCCCGCGCGGCGTTCTTCAAAGCTAAGCGCGATAAAGCTGGGCAGGTGATCGCCCATTCCAACCACGTTGTCGTCACGGCGACCACGACCACCCGCACGGCCACGTGATTTTCCACCATTGCGCCCGTCTTCGGAAGACCGTTGCGCCCTGGCGGGCTTTTCAGCCTTCTGAGGCACCTCAGGCGCGGCTTCCGCCACTGGGGCTTCGCTGGTGGCTTCAACAGGCTTTTCCTTGCGGCGCACAACTCGGCGGCGCGAAGGTTTACGCGGTGCGTCTTCCTCCGTGCTTGCTGCTTCAGCAGGCGCGACTGCGGCTGGCTCAGCCTTGACCGGGCTTTCGAGGCGTGGAATTTCCTTTGTAATCAGCCTTTCAATGTCGGCGAGATTTTTCTCATCCGCAGGGACACAGATCATCAGCGCCTTGCCATCGCGACCCGCGCGGCCGGTCCGGCCAATGCGGTGCACGTAGTCTTCGGCGTGGCTTGGCACGTCGAAGTTAAACACATGACTTACAGACGGAACATCAAGGCCGCGCGCCGCGACATCAGACGCCACGAGGAAACGTAACTTGCCATCCCGAAACCCCTGAAGGGTCGCCGTCCGCTGAGATTGATCCAGATCCCCGTGGATCGCTGCCGCGTCATAACCGTATTTCTGAAGCGACTTTGCAACGATATCGACATCCGACTTGCGGTTGCAGAACACGATAGCGTTGCTGCACGCATCGCCTTCAGCATCAATCAGCGTGCGCAGCAAGTTGCGCTTTTCCTTGGCCTGCCGATCTTTGCGGCTGCCTTTGAACAAGACAACCTGCTGCGCAATCGTTTCAGACGCGCTGGCCTGACGCGCGACTTCGACGCGTGCTGGCGACGACAGGAATGTGTTGGTGATCCGTTCAATCTCTGGCGCCATCGTGGCCGAGAAGAACAGGGTTTGGCGGGTGAACGGTGTCAGGCTGAAGATGCGTTCAATGTCGGGGATGAACCCCATGTCGAGCATCCGGTCCGCCTCATCGACAACCATGATCTCGATGCCGGTCAAAAGCAGCTTGCCGCGCTCGAAATGGTCCAACAGCCGACCCGGCGTGGCGATCAGAACGTCAACGCCCTTGTCGATCAACTGATCCTGCTCTTTGAAGCTGACACCGCCGATCAGAAGTGCCTTGGTCAGTTTGACATGCTTGGAGTAGGTGTCGAAATTCTCTGCAACTTGGGCGGCCAATTCACGCGTCGGGGCCAGCACAAGGCTGCGCGGCATCCGTGCGCGGGCCCGGCCGCGGGCCAGCTTGGTGATCATCGGCAATGTGAAGGATGCAGTCTTGCCTGTCCCCGTTTGCGCGATGCCGAGTACGTCACGGCCTTCAAGCGCGGGAGGGATGGCACCGGCCTGAATTGGCGTCGGTGTGGTATAGCCAGCTTCATCGATGGCCTTCATCACCTTGGGTCCAAGGTTCAGTTCGGAAAAAGTCGTCATATAGTCCCGTTCCGGCAACCACGGTTGCCTGTTCATGTGAAGGGGACGCTATAGTTCCGGGCGTCCCGGCGTCGAAACGCAATCCGCACGATCACGCCGCGCGTCTAGTACCCGGTTTAAGCCTTTCGGTCAATGTGTACGCACCGCAGAGCGGCGTTGCAGCTATTTTTCGGCCACATTTCGCATGTATTCGGCCAATGCCACTTCGAAACCATCGAAATGCGCGGGCCAAAGAGGTGGCGCAAAGCGCAACAGTCCGGCCAGCGCGGTCGCCCGGTCTGGAAGGGATGGGTCCGCATAGCGTGTGACGGCATCTGCCCAGGCTTCCGGAGAATCGGGGGACAGCAACAGGGCGCATCCCTGCCCGGCTTCGTGAAACGCTGGAATGTCCGACGCAATTGCAGGAAGCCCCATAACGGCAGCTTCGACCAAAGGCATTCCCCAGCCTTCGGTGAAGCTGGGAAACAACAGCGCACATGCGCCGGACAACTGGACCATCAGTGCGTCATCGCTGACCCGGTCCAGTTCCACGACATCGGGCGCCAGCGATGCGGCGCGTTCGGCGTCCCCTTCGTTCGCCTCGGTGACCCAGCCACGCTTGCCGATAATCCGCAATTCGGGAACAGGGCCACCGCGCGCGCGAAGCAATTCCCAAGCCTCCAGCAAAACGCGGAGGTTTTTGCGCGGTTCAACAGTGCCCACGATCAGGAAATAGGGCCGCTCTTCCGTTACATCTGAGGTCGGCAACACCTGAAAGTGCGGCTCTACCCCGATATGCAGGATGACACCGGGCGGGTGGGCGATGCCTTCACGATCCGCAAAGGCATAGAACCGATCTTTCGAATAGATCGAATTCCACACAATCAAATCGCCCTGCCGGGCCGCGATTCGCATACGGACTGCGTGTTTTTCATCATGTCCGGGGCGCACGTATTGCGGAAAATCCACTGGGATCATGTCGTGCACGAAGAAGATCAGCTGCGCGCCAAGCTCTGCTTTCATCGCGGCAAAAAGCGGCTCTTTGGTCAGGCCTTTGTGCGAGCCATTGAAGTAGAACAGCGGCGTATCGCCCCGGCCCGCCAACCGGCGATGCAGCGCACCGGGAAACCGCGCGCCTGTCAGCTTCCGTCCCAGCTTGGCACCAAGGCTCATAACCTTCCCGCGCAGATAGGTGCGGGTGACAGTTCGCTTGTCGGCATCACTCAGCGGGGCGCGGTCCAACCACCGGCGGCACAGCAGACGGTGGATCGTGGCAACATCCGCATCAGCATAAATGCCAAGGCTGTCTGACTTTTGGCCTACGCCGATCACTTCGGTGTCGGGATCGTTCAGAAAATGGTCAAGATAGCGCAGATCGACCCGGTCAATACCCGTGGGCGTGGCCGATTTCGCCCGCGCCATGAGCCGCCCGCAGTCGTAAAGCACGATCCGCTTCAAACCATCATTTCCTTCGTTGCCGACAATCTTAAGTCCGGGTGGTCCCGTTCAACACGATCAATGTCCCACTGAAGCCGTGTAAGGTAAACAATATCGCCGTCATTATCATGGGCGATATGGCCTTTGTTGCCATCCACAAAGGCATCGACCTTGGCTTTCGGCCCCGTCACCCAGCGTGCCGATGTGAATTGCGACCCTTCGAACCTGACCGGAAGCCCGTATTCCAACTCGATCCGGCTGGCGAGAACTTCAAATTGCAGCGCGCCCACCACACCAACGATGAAGCCGGACCCGATCATTGGTTTGAACACCTTTGCGGCGCCTTCTTCAGCGAACTGCATCAAAGCCTTGTCCAGATGCTTTGCTTTCATCGGGTCCATCGCGCGCACGCTGTTCAGCAATTCCGGCGCGAAACTGGGAATTCCGGTGACGCGCAATGCTTCGCCTTCGGTCAACGTATCGCCAATGCGCAACTGGCCGTGGTTCGGGATGCCGATGATATCGCCGGCCCAAGCTTCTTCCGCCAACTCGCGATCGGCGGCCAGGAACATCACAGGCGACGACACCGTCATCACTTTCTTACTGCGCACATGGGTCAACTTCATGCCGCGCGAAAAATGCCCGGACGCCACCCGCAGAAAC
Source organism: Meridianimarinicoccus aquatilis (assembly GCF_004358675.1). GTDB lineage: Bacteria > Pseudomonadota > Alphaproteobacteria > Rhodobacterales > Rhodobacteraceae > Meridianimarinicoccus > Meridianimarinicoccus aquatilis. Next base: position 68,742 of record NZ_SMZO01000003.1, read on the forward strand.
GCAACCCGGTCGCGGTGCTTTGGGTCCATGTTGGCCTGCACCTTGAACACAAAGCCGGTGACTTTCGGCTCTTCCGGGCTAATCTGGCGTGGCGAGGCGGTTTGCGGTTGGGGCTGAGGGCCAAGTTTGGCGATACCGGCCATCAAATCGCGAACGCCAAAGGAATTGATGGCAGAGCCGAACCAGATGGGCGTCATGGTGCCGTCCAGAACCGCCTGCGGATCCAACTCTGGCAAAAGCCCGCGCGCCATTTCAACTTCTTCGCGCAGTTGCTCAAGTTGCGCCGCAGGCACATATTCTGCCAATTTGGGATCATCCAAACCCGAAATATTGATACTCTCGGCGACTTTGTTTCGATCAGACCGTGCCATAAGTTCCAACCGATCATTGATCAGATCGTAGGACCCCAGAAAATCGCGGCCCGTCCCGATGGGCCAACTGGCTGGCGATACGTCAATCGCAAGATTTTCCTGAATTTCGTCGATGATCTCGAACGTGTCCCGGCTTTCCCGGTCCATCTTGTTACAAAATGTCAGGATTGGCAGATCGCGCAGGCGGCAAACTTCGAACAGCTTGCGGGTCTGGCTTTCAACGCCCTTGGCGCCGTCGATAACCATAACCGCCGCGTCGACGGCCGTCAGCGTGCGATAGGTATCTTCGGAAAAATCAGAGTGGCCGGGCGTGTCAACAAGATTGAACCGAAAACCATCAAAATCAAACGACATCGCTGAAGCGCTGACGGAAATGCCGCGATCCTGTTCCATCTTCATGAAGTCCGACCGCGTGCGCCGCGCTTCACCCTTGGCGCGCACCTGACCAGCCATCTGAATGGCACCACCATAAAGCAGAAACTTTTCGGTCAGCGTCGTCTTGCCCGCATCGGGATGCGAGATGATGGCGAATGTACGTCGCCGGGCAATTTCCGGCGGCAGGGTCGGGGCGTTGGCGCTGCGGTCTAACATGGGCGGCATATAGCGCCGGGCAGCGACCGGCGCAATCGCGCCCGGTGCAGTCGCCCGCTAAAACAAAGCCACCACAGCATCCGGGTTTGGCTTGCCATTGGCCTTTGTGATTCGGGGGCCGAAGGCACCCAAACCAAACTCAGGGCCGATCTCAGTCTGTCAGACGCGAAACGACAACGGTGACCTCCGGCTTGCGCCCGATCTCGCCATTGGCTGAATTGCGGACAACCCGGCGAATGGCTTCGCTCAGTTTGTCATCGTCGATCAGCACGGCGTCATCCGCACGACCCATCATCTGAGACAGATCCGCCTCAAGAACTTCGGTCAATGCAATTCCTGACCGCCCCTTTGCCGGAAGGCCCATCGCCTCGCACCACGGGTCGCCAAGGGGTTCGTCCTGTTCGTCCATCAGGATGTTGACCATGACGTGACCATTCAGCGCCATGCGGATCCGGTCCCGCACCACACCATCCAACGCACCGATCTGCACCGAGCCGTCCAAATAGGTGCGCCCTGTCTCGACATACTCGACGATACGCGGGGCATTCCCGGTCAATTCAACCATCGTTCCGTTCGGAGCCAGCACGCCAGTGCGCCCGCGCGCTTCGGCCAGTTTGGCGTGCTCGCGCAGATGCCGGTGCTCGCCGTGCATTGGGACAACAACCTGCGGCTTGACCAATTCATGCATGGCCTCAAGATCAGGCCGATTGGCATGCCCGGACACGTGATAAAGGCCGGAGCTGTCATCAACCACATCCACGCCCTTTTCAGAAAAGGCATTGATAATGCGCAGAACGCCACGTTCGTTGCCGGGGATCGTCTTGGACGAGAAGAGGAACATGTCCCCCTCTTTCAATTCCAGACCCAGATATTTACCGCGTGCCAGTTGCGCAGACGCCGCGCGACGTTCGCCCTGACTGCCTGTCACGATCAGCATCAGGTTCTCACGCGGGATAGACCCGGCTTCTTCCACGGGGATCGTGGACGGGAACCCTTCCAGCACATCGGTTTCCTGCGCCGCACGCACCATTCGCTGCATCGCACGCCCGAGCAAAACAACCGAACGTCCGGCCGCGACGCCGGCCTCAGCCAATGTTTTTACGCGCGCCACGTTGGACGCAAATGTCGTCGCCACGACCATGCCGGGCGCGCCTTTCACCAATTCGGTGATGTCAGGGCCAAGCACGGCTTCTGAACGACCCGCATTCGGGCTGAACACGTTCGTGCTGTCGCAGACAAGCGCCAGAACACCGTCTTTCGATACCTCTTCCCACGCGGCCGGATCAAACGGATCTCCAACCAACGGCGTGCGGTCCAGCTTGAAGTCACCTGTGTGCACAACACGTCCCGCGGGGGAGTCGATCACCAAAGCAGATGTTTCCGGGATGGAGTGGGACATGGGCAGAAACCCAACAGAAAACGGTCCAGCCTTGATCTGCTCTGGCCAAGTGGTCGCAACCTTGACCTTGTTGCCCGGCGCGCCCTGTTCTTCCATCTTGCGTGTCGCAATGTTCGCTGTGAACGGACGGCAATAGACCGGTGCGCGAAGCCGTGACCAAAGATGCCCAACCGCACCGACATGGTCTTCGTGGGCGTGGGTGATGAAAATCGCATCAAGCCTGTCGGACCGTTCCGCAAGCCACGCGATATCGGCAAATATCAAATCAACGCCGGGCGAGCTGTCCATATCAGGAAAGGCGACGCCCAGATCGACGAGAATCAGGCGCTCTTTGCCGACAGGGCCATAGCCATAGACATACGCGTTCATGCCAATCTCACCGGCCCCGCCGAGCGGCATGTAAATCAGACGGTCGGTGCTCATGGTGAAACGTCCTTATTGTGATTACTAATGACCGTGAGGCCATGCATGGTCAGGCTTTCTTCAAACCCGTCAAATAACACGTCGCCCTGCTGAAACAATGGCGCAAGGCCACCTGTGGCGATCACCTTCATGGGACGGCCGTGTTCGCTGCGGATACGCGTCGTAATCTCGCGGATCAAGCCAACATATCCCCAGAACACCCCAGACTTCATGCAATCAACGGTATTTTTGCCAATAACGGTGGTCGGAGTGGTGATATCAATGTGCGGCAAGGCCGCCGCAGCCTGGTGCAAAGCCTCAAGACTGAGGTTCACACCCGGCGCGATGACCCCGCCAATGTAGGCCCCGTCGCTATCCACGACGTCAAATGTGGTCGCGGTTCCGAAATCGACAACGACCAGATCCCCGCCGAAAAGGTCAAAAGCACCGACGGTGTTGACCAACCTGTCAGGTCCCACCTGCGTGCCCGGATCAACGCGCACATCCACTGGCAACGCACATTCGGGGCGACCAACCACCAAAGGGCGGCAATCAAAATAGCGGTTACATAGCACCCGCAAATTGAAGACCACGCGCGGTACAGTGGATGAAATAATCGCTTCGGTAATGGTCACATCCACTTTCGACGCAACCATCAATGTGTTCAGCCAGACAAAGTACTGATCTGCTGTCCGACTGTGAAAGGTCGATGTTCGCCACGTGGCCAAGAACCGCGTGCCGTCCCAGATGGAGAAAACGGTATTGGTGTTACCGCAATCGATCGCAAGCAGCATGGGCCCTGCCTCTCGGTTTGTCAGAAGAAAATTTCAGCCGCCTGCACCGTTTGACGCCCTTTTGCTGTGGTCAGCACCAGCGCGCCATGAGCATCAACGTCTGTAAAGGTACCGACGAAGGTTTCCCTGCCTGTTCGTGCTGTAATCGGCTCGCCCAACCGCGCGGCACGGTCCAAAAAGGCAAGGCGGAGGGGCGCGAAGCCGTGCGTCACCAGCTTATCTTCCCAATGCGCAAAAGCACTGCCAAGCAGACACAGGAACGTTTCAGGATCAACGTTGGCTCCCGTTGCGGACAACACGGAAGTCGGAGAAACAGCGCCGGGTTCCAGTGTGTCGAGATCCGGCGCATGGGTCAGGTTGACCCCAACCCCAACAGCCAGCGACGACATCTGGCCGCCCTGCCCCGTCGTTTCCAACAAGATGCCCGCTACTTTCGCACCGTTAAGTAACACGTCGTTCGGCCATTTCAGGCTGATCGCTTCGGGTCGCGCCGTAACTTGGGTCAAGGCATCGGCCAGCGCCAGGGCCGCCACAAACGATCTCAGGGCAGCCTGAGCCGGCTCGCCCTTGGGCATCATAACCAGAGTTGCAGCGAAATTCCCGGGCGGGTCGGACCAGACACGTCCGCGACGTCCACGCCCAGCCGTTTGACGCAACCCGAGTATCCACGTCGGCCCTGCCAACGTCGGAGCGAGGCGAGCGGCTTCGGCATTGGTGCTGTCTACCTCAGACAGCACCCGTCGATCATAGCCAGTTGGCCAGACCAGTGTGTTACTGGACAAGCGACGCCGCCGCGACAGCCGCAATCCCTTCGATCCCGAAGAGATTAATAACACCGATCACCATCGCCCCAGCAGAGGCCACCAACATACCCGTCAAAATCGGGGTCTGGATCTTGTCGAGCGGCTCTGTCTCGGCACCGAAGTACATGTAGTAGACAATACGCAGGTAATAGAATGCGCCAATCACCGACGCGATCACACCAGCAACCGCCAGCCATGCCATATCAGCCTGAACCGCAGCATCGAGAACATAGTACTTCCCGAAGAACCCAACCAGCGGAGGTACACCTGCAAGGCTGAACAGCAAGATCAACATTGCCAGCGCTTTTACAGGTTCCCGTTCAGACAGGTTATTGAGCGACTTTATGTCTGTCACCGGCTGGCCATCGCGGCTCATGGTAAGAATGAAGGCAAAGGTACCGACATTCATCGTCACATATATCGCCATGTAAACCAGCATCGCCTGCACGCCAAACACGGTGCCCGACGCAAGGCCAATCAAGGCATAGCCCATATGCGCAATGGACGAATAAGCCATCAGGCGTTTGATGTTGGTTTGCGCGATCGCGGCGATGGAGCCAAGAAAGACGGACGCCACCGCAAGAAGCGACACGATTTGCCCCCACTCCACCGTGGCATTGCCGAACGCATCATGGGCAACACGCGCGAACAGGGCCATGGCAGCAACCTTGGGCGCGGTTCCGAAGAAGGCCGTGACCGGAGTTGGTGAGCCTTCGTAGACGTCGGGTGTCCACATGTGGAACGGCGCTGCGGATACTTTGAACGCCAACCCAGAGATCAGGAAAACAAGACCGAAGAGCAGGCCAAGCGACACCTCGCCGGAAACTGCCGTTTGAATGATCCCGGAAAAGGCCGTTGTGCCTGCAAAGCCATAGGTCAACGATGCACCATACAGCAGCAAACCCGAGCTAAGCGCGCCCAGCACATAGTATTTCAGGCCAGCTTCCGTTGATTTCACACTGTCTCTGCGCAAAGAGGCGACAACGTAAAGCGCAAGAGACTGAAGTTCGAGCCCCATATAAAGCGCCATGAGGTCACCGGCAGAGACCATCACCATCATGCCAATCACAGCCAGCACGATGAGCACCGGATATTCAAAGCGAAGCAGATCACGACGAACCATGTACCTCTCGCTCATCAGCAATACCGCGGCAGCAGAGAGGAGAATTGTCACCTTGGCATAGCGCGAGAACCCGTCATCGACGAACATGCCGTCAAATGCGATGCGCGTGTCGGAATGGTGCAAGCCAATCCAAACGGCGGTCAGGAACAAAACACCGGTCGTAAGGCGCAAGACAATGACAGCCCCATCATCTTTGACGGTGTAAACAGTCACAAGGAGAGCGACCATGGCATAAACAGCCAGAACGATCTCGGGGAGGATCACGGAAAGATCGGCAGACGTCATGGCGTGCCCTCAGTGCTCTGCCGCGACATGAACAGCCGGGGCGGCGTCCAGTACAGCGGTCTGGTAGTCGGAAAGAAGCGCGGCGACAGACGGGCCTGTGATATCGATCACGAGGCTCGGGTAGACACCGAGAAGAATGGTCATCACCACAAGCGGCGCAAAAATCGCCCGCTCGCGGATATTCATGTCGGAAATGGACTTGAGGCTTTCTTTGATCAGATCCCCAAACACCACCCGACGATAGAGCCACAGCGCATAGGCCGCCGACAGGATCACGCCAGACGTAGCCACCGCAGCAACCCATGTGTTCGCCTGGAACATGCCCATAAGCGTCAGAAATTCACCGACAAAGCCCGATGTTCCGGGAAGGCCAACATTTGCCATCGTGAACAGAAGAAAGATCAGCGCATAAGCTGGCATCCGGTTCACGAGGCCGCCATAGGCCGCGATTTCGCGGGTGTGCATCCGGTCGTAGATCACCCCGACGCACAGGAACAGCGCGCCCGAGATAAACCCGTGGCTGATCATCTGGAAGATCGCGCCATCAAGCCCCTGCTGGTTGGCCGAGAATATCCCCGCCGTAACGTAGCCCATATGCGCAACCGACGAATACGCGATCAGCTTTTTCATATCGGTTTGCACAAGTGCAACCAGCGACGTGTAGACAATCGCAATCGCGGAAAGCCACAGAACCATCGGTGCCAACAAATCGGATGCGACCGGGAACATTGGCAGCGAGAACCGAAGGAACCCGTATCCGCCCATTTTGAGCAGAATTGCCGCAAGTACCACTGACCCGGCTGTTGGGGCCTGAACGTGGGCATCGGGAAGCCATGTATGAACCGGCCACATTGGCATCTTGACCGCGAATGAAGCAAAGAAGGCCAGCCAAAGCATGGTCTGCAAACCGCCGACAACATGCACGCCCAGAACATTGAAGCTTTCCGATCCAAAGCTGTGCGTCAGCATGGTCGGAATATCAGTGGTTCCCGCATCCGACGCCATAGCGATCATCGCCACCAGCATCAGAACCGACCCAAGGAAGGTGTAGAGGAAAAACTTGAAGCTCGCATAAATGCGATTTGCGCCGCCCCAGATCCCGATGATCAGGAACATCGGGATAAGGCCTGCTTCGAAGAACAGATAGAACAAGACCAAATCCAGCGCGCAGAACACGCCAAGCATTAGCGTTTCCAGCAGCAAGAAGGCGATCATGTATTCTTTAACGCGATGCTCGACCGTCCAGCACGCCGCGATAGTGATCGGCATAAGGAATGTGGTGAGCAAGACGAACAGCACCGAAATGCCATCCACCCCCATTTTATAGGTGAAGCCTAAAATCCATGGCCGCTCTTCGACGAATTGGAACCCTGTGTTTTCCGGATCGAACCCGGTGTAGATGAAAATCGACAGCAAAAAGGTCAACACGGTCGCGGCCAGCGCAACCCACTTGGCGTTACGACGCGCATCGGCATCGTCGCCGCGCAGGAAAAGCGCTAGGATCAGCGCTGCGACGGCAGGCAGAAAGGTGACGATCGACAGAAGGTTTGCCATTACTCCGCCCCTCCGGTGAGCGTCATCAGGGTAATCAGGACAGCGATGCCAAGAACCATCGCAAAGGCGTAGTGGAACAAGTAGCCAGACTGTGCACGGCCCGCGAGGCGCGTGAAGAAGGGAATGATCCCCATGGCGAGCCCGTTGATGCCACCATCAATGGTCGACCCGTCACCGTACTTCCACAAAAGCCGACCCAAGGCGCGCGCCGGACGCACGAACAAGAAGTCATAGATTTCATCGAAATACCATTTGTTCAGCAAGAACTGGTACAGTGGCCAATTTGCTGCGGCGACTTTGCCAGGCAGATCTGGACGACGGATGTACATCAGCCATGCCAGCGAGAACCCGAGAACCATCGCGACGAAGGGCGAAACCTTGACCCATTTAGGAGCATGGTGGGCGTCATCCATCACGTGGTTGTCAGGAGCCATGTAAATCGCCCCAAACTCTGTCGCACCATGCGCCGCTGCCTCGCCATGGCCTTCTGCCGCCGACGCGTGTGCGGTTTCGCCATGACCGTCATCGGCAACAGCCGAATGTGTGTCATGCGCGGTGTCATGACTTGCATCGTCACCATGACCGTCAGTTGACCCGTGGCCATCGGCTGAGGCTTCGACATGATGCGGAATTCCGAAGAATTCGTTCACACTGTCATGATCGCCAAAGAAGGAATTGTACCAAACCATCCCGGCCAGAACCGACCCGACTGCAAGCACGCCAAGCGGGATCAACATCACCCGTGGGCTTTCGTGTGCATGCTCGTGGGTGTGATGGTCGCCCTTTTCTTCGCCATAGAAGGTCATGAAGATCAAACGCCAGCTGTAGAAGCTCGTCATGGCAGCAGCGACAACCAGCATCCAGAACGCGTAACCAGACATGCTGTTGGCCCCGGCCCAAGCGCTTTCGATAACCGCATCTTTAGATAGGAAGCCGGCGAACCCGATATGCGTCAGCGGAATGCCGACACCCGTAATCGCCAAGGTGCCGATCATCATGGCTGCAAACGTCATGGGGATCTTTTTGCGCAGCGCGCCATAGTTCCGCATGTCCTGCTCATGGTGCATCGCGTGGATCACCGACCCGGCGCCAAGGAACAACATCGCTTTGAAGAAAGCGTGCGTCAGAAGGTGGAACATCGCCACTGAATACACTCCGACACCCGCCGCGACGAACATGTACCCAAGCTGCGAACAAGTAGAATAGGCAATGACGCGCTTAATGTCGTTCTGAACCAGCCCCACGGTCGCCGCGAAAAAGGCGGTGGTTGCACCCAGAAAGGTGACAAATGTCATAGCGTTTGGCGCAAATTCCATGATCGGCGACATGCGGCAGATCAGGAATACGCCTGCTGTCACCATGGTCGCTGCGTGGATCAGTGCCGACACGGGTGTAGGGCCTTCCATCGCGTCGGGAAGCCATGTGTGCAAGAACAACTGAGCCGATTTGCCCATAGCGCCTACAAAAAGCAGGAACGCTACAATCTCGGCCGCATTCCACTCGCGCCACAAGAACGACAGTTGCGTCTGCGCCAACTCAGGGCCGGAAGCGAACACAACATCGAAGTTGATGCTGTCCGTGAGGAAAAACAGCGCGAAAATACCCAGTGCGAAACCGAAATCCCCGACACGGTTGACGACAAACGCCTTTATGGCAGCCGCGTTGGCCGAGGGTTTACGGTAATAAAAACCGATCAGCAGATAGGATGCGACGCCCACGCCTTCCCAGCCAAAGAACATTTGAACCAGGTTGTCGGATGTCACCAGCATCAACATAGCGAAGGTGAAGAATGACAGATACGCGAAGAAGCGCGGCTTGTAAGTTTCGCCTTCGCGCCACTGCGGGTCGTGGTCCATGTAGCCGAAGCTATAAAGATGAACCAAGGCAGATACTGTGGTCACCACGATCAGCATGATGGCCGTCAGACGGTCAAGCCGAATGCCCCATGACGTGCTGAGCGAGCCGCTTTCGATCCAACGGAGCAGATCAATGATCCGCGTTTCGCCGTTGAAGCTGAGAAAGACGATCCAGGACAACAGGCAAGCAAAGAACAAAAGGCCGGTCGCGGTGTACATCGCGGCCTTTTCACCAATGAACTTCCAGCCGAAACCGCAGATCAGCGCGCCAACCAGAGGGGCGAAGAGGATGATCGTTTCCATCTCTGGGTCAGCCTTTCATGTTATTAACGTCCTCGACCGCAATCGTTCCGCGGTTGCGGAAGAAGCAGACGAGAATGGCCAGACCAATCGCAGCCTCGGCGGCGGCAACTGTCAGCACGAACAGGGTGAATACCTGCCCGGTAAGGTCATTGAGGTAGCTAGAGAACGCCACAAGATTGATATTCACTGCGAGCAAGATCAACTCGATCGACATCAGGATGATGATGACGTTCTTGCGGTTCAGGAACAGCCCGAAGATGCCGATGACGAACAGCGTGGCCGCCACCGCGAGATAGTGTTCAAGTCCAATCATCCATGTCCCTCCGGGTCTGGCGCCCGTGCTAGTCTTGTCGTCGTCTTTGGTCGGGTCGCGAAAGCTGTTACAGCCCCTGCCCCGGTTTTACGTCTTTCAATTCCATTGCCTTGGCTGGGTCGCGATACATCTGCGCCAACACGTCTTGACGCTTGATGTCAGTCCGATGGCGCAGGGTCAGTACGATGGCGCCGACCATGGCCACCAGTAGTACGAGACCCGCAAGCTGGAACAGTAGGAAATACTTGTCGTAGACCAGCATCCCGAGCGCGGCTGTGTTGGTGACCGCATCAGGGGCTGGTGTCGGGTTGGCACGCAGCCCCATCGCATCAGGTGCAAAGTTCCAAGCACCCAAAGCCAAAGTAAGCTGCATCAAGATCACGACCCCGATCAGCAATGCCAATGGAATGTATTTCGCCATCTCAGCCTTCAGCTCGGCAAAGTCGACATCCAGCATCATCACAACGAACAGGAACAGCACTGCGACCGCGCCCACATAGACAATGACAAGAAGCATCGCGACGAATTCAGCACCAAGCAGAACGAACAGCCCGGCTGACGAAAGGAATGCAAGGATCAGCCACAACACCGAATGAACCGGGTTGCGAGAGATCACTGTGAACAGTCCGCCCGCGACGACGCAGATGGCAAACAAGTAAAAGGCGATTGCAACCACAGTCATGTGTTTGTCTCCTGGCGGTCAAAGACTTCGATCGCGGCATTCAGCGCATTTATCATCGCCGGAAACCCGCCATAGAGAGTCATTTGAAAAATGATCTCGGCAATTTCACCCTCTGTCGCGCCGACATTCAGCGCGCTTTGGATGTTCACCTGAAGCTGAGGGCGCGTTTGGCTTCCGAGCGCGGTCAGGGCCGCGATGGTTGCCAAAAGCCGTGTCTTTTCGTCAACGGTGCCGCGGGCGTAGAATTTGCCGTAAGCAACATCGACAACTGTCTCAGCCAAGCCCGGCACCAACGCTTCATAGCGGGCGCGCAAGGCGTCTTCCATGCCCGGATTGACTCGCTCCGACAAGGTTTTTCCTTGCTCATACGTGTCGATATGTGGGCGAAGTTCACTCATCGGTAAGGCGCGTCGATTTCGAGGTTGCGGGCGATTTCAGCCTCCCAACGGTCCCCGTTTTCAAGCAGCTTGTCCTTGTTGTAGTACAGCTCTTCCCGCGTTTCGGCGGAAAACTCGAAGTTGGGGCCCTCTACGATTGCATCAACCGGGCACGCCTCTTGGCAGAACCCACAATAGATGCACTTCGTCATGTCGATATCGTACCGCGTTGTCCGGCGAGAGCCGTCTTCGCGGGGTTCGGCATCAATCGTAATCGCTTGCGCCGGGCAAATCGCTTCGCACAGCTTACAGGCAATGCAGCGCTCTTCGCCGTTGGGATAACGGCGCAACGCGTGCTCACCGCGAAAGCGAACCGAAAGCGGCCCTTTTTCGTGCGGGTAGTTCAGCGTCGCCTTCGGAGCGAAGAAGTATTTCAAACCCAACTTCATCCCGTGGATGAAGTCGGTCATCAGGAAATACTTGCCCGCTCGGGTCCAGTCGATTGCCGTCATTTCAGCCTCCCACGGCCCAGCGGGCATAGGCCCCGCCAAGCAATTCGAATTTAGCGAGGAACGCTACGATCACGACCCACGCCAGCGACATGGGCAGGAACACTTTCCAGCCAATCCGCATCAATTGGTCATAGCGATAGCGCGGCACGATCGCCTTCACCATGGCGAACAAGAAGAAGAAGATCGCCATTTTGCCAACCATCCAAAGCGCGCCATCAGGCAGACCGGGAATCGGCGACAACCACCCACCGAAGAACAGCAGGGTCATCAGCGCGCACATCAGGAAGATTGCGATGTATTCGCCAGCCATGAACAACAGGAAGGGTGTCGAAGAATATTCAACTTGATAGCCAGCCACCAATTCGGATTCCGCTTCGGGCAAGTCGAATGGCGGGCGGTTGGTCTCTGCAAGGGCCGATACGAAGAACAGCACAACCATCGGAAGATGCGGCAACCAGTACCAGTTGAAGAAGCCAAAGCTGCCATCTTGTGCCCGTACGATGTCACCAAAGTTCAGGGACCCCGTAGTGATCACAACGCCAATGATGATCAGGCCCAGCGAGACTTCGTAAGAAATCATCTGTGCGGCAGAGCGCAAAGAACCAAGGAATGGGTATTTGGAGTTGGATGCCCAACCGCCCATGATTACGCCATACACTTCAAGCGATGACACCGCGAAAACGTACAAAATGGCGACGTTGATATCGGAAAGAACCCATGTATCCCCGAATGGGATCACGGCCCAAGCGATCATCGCCAGAACGAAACTTGTCAGTGGCGCCAGCATGAAAACCGTCCGATCCGACCCTGCCGGAATGACGATTTCCTTGACGACATATTTCAGCGCATCCGCAACGGTTTGAAGCAAACCCCAAGGGCCGACGACGTTCGGACCACGGCGCATCTGAACCGCAGCCCAGATCTTGCGATCGCCGTAGACGAGGAACAGCAGTGAAACCATCACGAAACCCAGTACCGCAAGGCACTGTGCCACGATGATCACCCCGATACCGAGGTTCGACGCAAAGAAATCATCCATGAACGGTGTCCTCCGGGGTCAGGGAACCGGCCCGACCGGGCGCGGCACGGCGGCTCGCCTCTGCGCGTTGATAAACAGTATATCCGCAGTCATTTCCAGCCATCGCGCACAGGCTTGTGCGAAGATGTCGCGGCGCAGCAATAACCATCATTCAGCAGCCATCGGAGTTGAGGCACGGGCCTTAGCTGCCGCACTCAACTCAGCCATCAGGGTTGACGCCCGCGCGACAGGGTTTGTCAGGTAATGATCTGCAATGGCATTTCGGAAATCGGCCTTGGCCGGATCCTTCAGTTCCAATGGCTGCCACTCGTTTTCCGGAACCGTGTCGACCATAGCAAGATGCGGCACATCGGCCACCAGAGCGCGGCGCAAACCAGCGATGCTGTCGTACGGCAACTGCGACCCAAGACGCGGGCTGAGCGCACGCAGTATGGCCCAGTTTTCCTTGGCGGCCCCCGGAGGGAACCCGGCGCGCATGGCAAGCTGCGGGCGGCCTTCGGTGTTTACAAACAGGCCCTGCTCTTCAGTCCATGCTGCGGCTGGCAGGATGATATCGGCCCGGTGCGCACCGCGGTCGCCATGGCTGCCTTGATAGATCACGGTCGGACCGGCGGCGATTTCCACTTCGTCCGCACCAAGATTGTAAACAACTTCTGCTCCGTCCATTGCGGCGGCCAGCCCACCTTCGGTCGCAGCGCCCACATCCATTGCACCAACTCGGCCCGCAGCCGTGTGCAAGATCAGCAGCTTGGACCCTGTTTTGGTGCAAAGCTCCATCGCTTGGCTCAGCACCGCCTCGCCATCGGCTTCGCGCAACGCGCCTTGGCCGATGATGACGATAGACGGTGCATCAAGAATGTCGGCGAAGTCATGATCCAACATGTCAGTCAACGCAGCGCGGTCTGTGCCCACATGCGCGTAGTCATAGGTCAGATCGACGGGCTCTCCCACCAAGCCAACCTTTGCCCCCGCCAGCCACGCCTTGCGGATGCGCGCGTTGAGCACCGGTGCTTCGTCACGCGGGTTGGTGCCGATCAATTGAATGAACTTCGCGTCGTCGATATCAGCAATGCTTGCGGTTCCGACGTAGCCGGACCGGTTCCCGGCAGGCAAACGTGCGCCGTCTGTGCGGCATTCCACCTTGCCGCCCTGTCCTTCGATCAGTTGCTTCAGAGCATAGGCAGCTTCAACGGACACCAGATCGCCAACGAGACCGGCAAGTTTCTTGCCCTTCATCGCAGCGGCAGTTGCAGTCAACGCCTCTTCCCAGCTTGCGGGGCGGAGGCGACCGTCGTCGCGGATATAGGGCGTATCAAGGCGCTGGCGGCGCAGACCGTCCCAAACAAAGCGCGACTTGTCTGACAGCCATTCTTCATTGGTGCCGTCATGGTTGCGCGGCAAGAACCGCATCACTTCGCGGCCCTTGGTGTCCACCCGGATCGACGACCCTAGCGCATCCATCACATCGATGCTTTCGGTTTTTGTCAGTTCCCAAGGGCGGGCGGTAAAGGCGTAAGGTTTGCTGACAAGCGCGCCGACCGGGCACAAATCAATGATGTTGCCCTGAAGATTGCTGTCGAGCGTTTCGCCCAAGTAGCTTGTGATCTCGGAATCTTCGCCGCGGCCTGTCTGCCCCATCTGAGTGATGCCGGCAACTTCGGTCGTGAACCGAACGCAGCGCGTGCATGAAATGCAGCGCGTCATGTGGGTTTCAACCAACGGGCCCAGATCCAGATCCTGGTTGGCACGCTTGGGTTCGCGGTAGCGCGAAAAATCCACACCATAGGCCATGGCCTGATCCTGAAGGTCACACTCGCCGCCCTGATCGCAAATCGGGCAATCCAGCGGGTGGTTGATGAGAAGGAACTCCATCACACCTTCGCGGGCTTTTTTGACCATGGGGCTGTTGGTCTTGATGACGGGCGGCGCGCCTTCGGGGCCGGGGCGCAAATCCTTGACCTGCATCGCGCAAGAGGCCGCAGGCTTGGGTGGGCCGCCCACGACTTCCACAAGGCACATCCGGCAGTTGCCCGCGATGGACAACCGTTCGTGATAGCAAAAGCGCGGAATTTCGATCCCGGCTTCTTCACAGGCCTGAATCAGCGTCAGCGCCGGGTCGACCTCGACCTCGTGGTCGTCAATGATGATCTTGCGCAGGTCAGACATGGTGCTGTCCTCTTTGTCTGCCGCAGCCATCGGGGCCGCAGCGCGTTTCAAACTCTTCAGACTGCATCCAAGAATGCAGCAATCGCGGTGTTGTTGTCGATTTCACGTTTGGCCACGGGACAAACTGTCGTGCTGTCCTGCGGATCAATTCCATTCTGGGTCAGATAAGCTTGCGTGCTGGCCTGAATTGCGCCCACGTCCAACGTATCCGGAAAGGCCGAAATGTCCTCTGGCGTGTACCCTTCGGCGCGCAATGCGGTCCCAAGTTCCCGCGCGCCTGCCCCCATACCGGCCTGATCGACGGCGACATTCGGGCAACCCGCTGCAAGAACCTGCGCGATCTGAACATTTGTTGCGTAATCGGTGAACACCGCAGGCGGCGGCGACTTCATCAGGCACCCCGACAAACCCACCCCAGAAAACACAACCAGCGCTGCAAGCTTCGCGCGTCCAGCAAGCGTAACCATGCGCATCTCTTATTCCGCCGCCACAGCGGACACCTTACCGGTGCGCTTGGCTTTGATACGGTCTTCGATCTCGTCGCGGAAGTTGCGGATCAAACCTTGGATCGGCCAAGCCGCGGCGTCACCCAAAGCGCAGATTGTGTGCCCTTCGACCTGTTTGGTCACATCGAACAGCATGTCGATTTCTTCAGGTTCAGCATCGCCTGTCACCAAACGATCCATGACGCGCATCATCCAGCCCGTGCCCTCGCGGCACGGCGTGCACTGGCCGCAACTTTCATGCTTGTAGAATTTCGAAAGCCGCCAGATCGCCTTGATGATGTCTGTTTGCTTGTCCATCACGATGACCGCTGCGGTGCCAAGGCCCGACCGTTGCTCACGCAGGTAATCGAAATCCATGATCGCTTCGCGCATGTGTTCGCCGCGAATACACGGCACTGATGAGCCGCCGGGGATGACAGCCTTAAGGTTGTCCCACCCGCCGCGAATACCCCCGCAGTGCTTTTCGATCAGCTCTTCAAAGGTGATCGACATGGCTTCTTCGACGACACAGGGGTTGTTCACGTGACCCGAGATCGCAAACAGCTTGGTGCCCGCATTGTTCGGGCGGCCAAAGCCCGCGAACCATTCTGGCCCGCGCCGAAGGATCGTCGGAACGACCGCAATCGATTCAACGTTGTTCACAGTGGTTGGACAGCCATACAAACCAGCGCCGGCCGGGAACGGCGGCTTCATGCGCGGCATGCCCTTTTTGCCTTCGAGGCTTTCAATCAGCGCCGTCTCTTCACCGCAGATATACGCCCCCGCACCGTGCGCGACGTACAGGTCGAAATCCCAGCCGGACCCGGCCGCGTTCTTTCCCAGCAATCCTGCATCATAGGCTTCATCAATTGCTATCTGAAGCGCTTCGCGTTCTCGGATGTATTCGCCACGAATATAGATATACGCCGCATGCGCACCCATCGCGAAAGACGCAATCAAGCATCCTTCAATCAAAGTATGCGGATCATGGCGCATGATCTCGCGGTCTTTGCAAGTGCCGGGTTCGGATTCGTCGGCATTCACCACCAGGTAATGGGGGCGTCCGTCGGTCCCCTTGGGCATGAAGGACCACTTCAGACCGGTCGGAAAGCCAGCGCCGCCACGACCACGCAGACCCGATGCTTTCATCTGGTCCACGATCCAATCGCGGCCATTCTGGATCAGTTTGGCGGTGCCGTCCCACTGACCACGGGACTGCGCGCCCTTCAGCGTGCGATCCTGCATGCCGTAGATATTGGTAAAGATGCGATCTTCATCTTTCAGCATTGCCATCTCCTCACTCTTCGCCTGTACGGGCGATGCGGCGCTTGCGCCAAACTTGATAGGTTACAACCAGCGCCCAGAACAGACCTGCAAGCGCGGCGAAATCGAACAAAAAGGCGTAACGCGCGGGCAAACCGAGCGCGCCACCAAGAAATTGGGCGCCCATCCACAACAAGGCCGTGCCCGCCATCACAAGCGACGCTGTGCGCGCTTGTTTGGCTGTCTGCAAAGCAATGTCATCGGATGAGCGCTGAGTCATGATCAGGATGCCTCTGCCGCAAGCGTCTTGGCCTGCTCGACCCATCCATCGCGGGTCACCCGGCCTTTGAACCCGATCAGGTTCTCATCAACCCAAGCCACCTCGGCCTCGGTCCATGCACCGATCTGATCAAAATGATAATAGCCCATCGAATGCATCAGTTCTTCCAGTTTGGGACCGACACCCTTGATCCGCTTCAGATCGTCCGGCGCGGCACCGCGCGGTGCCGAAAGAGTCGCGGGCTTGGAGCCGACATCAGATGCCTCAACATCCGCAGAGGGCGCCGCCGTTTTCTTGACCGGCGCGGCTTTCGCAGACGCGCTGGATGCATCAGCCTTTACAGCCATGCTCACGGCCGTTTGATTCGGCTTGATGTTTCCCGGCCCTCGTGGACCTTCCAACATGCCGCGGGTCATGAGCCACATCCCCAACAGCACGATCAACGCGATGATACCGCCAGCGAAAATCGCTGCAATCAAGCCTTTGGCGAATACCACCATCAGCATGGCTGCGGCCACAACGCCCACCATTCCCGCGAACATGGCGGTTTCGATCAGCGCAAACCCTGATTTTCTTTCCAAACTCATTCCAGTTCTCCCTGAGCACATTGTCATCGGGATCATTTTCCCTTGTGACATCCTAGCGCCCGTGGCGGTCTCTGTCTTGTCCGGTCTAAAACGCCGGATCACACATCAGCGGGTTGGTTCCATGGCGCAAGCAGCGGGACTTCCGTTCCATCAATACGTTTCAGCGTATCGCCGATATCCGTTGCCAACCCAACCGACGCATTCGACGGCATCTTGTCGCCGTCCACATCAAGGCTGGAAAGGCCGGCTTTTGGCTCTGATGCGAAACGACCGTTCTGAGGACCGGGCGCAGGCACTTCACCGGCGGCCATACGGTCAAGCAAAGCGGCAAAGCTCTCAGTGGTCAGATCTTCGTAATAGTCCTTGCCAATCTGAGCCATCGGCGCGTTGGCACAGGCACCAAGACATTCAACTTCTTCCCAGCTGAATTTCCCGTCGGCGCTTAGTTCGTGCGCATTCCTGGCAATTTTATCTTTGCAAACCGCGATCAGATCTTCGGCACCGCAAATCATGCAGCTTGTCGTGCCGCATATCTGGATATGTGCCACACTGCCAACCGGCGCCAGCTGAAACATGAAGTAAAAGGTCGCAACCTCAAGCGCCCGCATATAGGCCATGTCGAGCATTTCAGCGACATGTTCGATTGCGGGCCGGGTAAGCCAGCCCTCCTGCTCTTGTGCACGCCACAACAGAGCAATAATCGCAGATGCCTGTCGCCCTTTCGGGTACTTGGTCATCTGCGCTTCGGCCCACGCGAGATTTTCAGATGTGAAGGCAAAGCTCTCGGGCTGGTCAGGATGAAGACGGCGCAGCATATTACAGCACTCCGGTAGATGTTTGGGCCACTGCAATCGCCAGACCACTGACAAGCAGTGCTCCCAGCCCAGCAGCCAGATGTTTCGCATAGGGATGCCCCGCACGGGCATAGATCAAGGTGTCGCCAAGGCCCGGCACCGCGAGAATCGCAAACACGATTGCGATAATGTTCATATTCCCGGACAGAGCAGCCGCCAGTGCAAAAGGTGCAAAGGTTGCATAACGGTTCACCATAACATTCGGCAGCAGCTCGGGTCGGTGCGTCGATTGTTCAAACGCTCGCCCCGGCGCGAACGCAAACACCGCGGCCAGATAGGCCGGGATCAGCGCGCCAATGCCCGCAAGTGTGATGACCGTTGATTGCATCATAGTCAGCGGTCGATTTCCCCGAACACAACATCCATGGTTCCGATGATCGCGGCGACATCGGCCAATTGGTGCCCTTTGCTGATGTGGTCCATCGCCTGCAAGTGCAGGAAGCCGGGCGCACGCAGCTTTGCGCGGTAAGGTTTGTTGGAGCCATCGGCCACCAGATACACACCAAATTCGCCCTTCGGTGCCTCAACAGCAGCATAGACTTGCCCTGCCGGGACGTGGAACCCTTCGGTGTACAGCTTGAAGTGGTGGATCAGCGCTTCCATCGACGTCTTCATGTCACCGCGCTTGGGCGGCGTGATCTTGCCACGTGCCAGAATTTCACCGGGTTCGTTCCGCAGCTTTTCACAGGCCTGTTTGATGATCGACGTGCTTTCGCGCATTTCGGCCATGCGGCACAGGTAGCGGTCGTAGCAGTCGCCATTCTTGCCAATGGGAATTTGGAAATCGAATTCGTCGTAGCATTCATAAGGCTGCGAACGACGCAAATCCCATGCCAGACCGGACCCTCGAACCATCACGCCAGAAAAACCCCATTCAAGGATCTCTTCTTCGGTCACGACGCCAATATCGGCGTTCCGTTGTTTGAAGATGCGGTTTTCAGTAAGCAGGCCGTCGATATCATCAAGAACGTTCGGGAAATGATCAGCCCATGCGTCAATGTCGTCGATCAGCGCGGGCGGCAGATCTTGGTGGACACCGCCGGGCCGAAAATACGCCGCGTGAAGACGTGCGCCGCAAGCCCGTTCGTAGAACACCATGAGCTTTTCGCGCTCTTCGAAGCCCCAAAGCGGCGGGGTAAGCGCCCCCACATCCATCGCTTGCGTCGTGACGTTCAGCAGGTGGTTCAAAATACGGCCAATTTCGGAATACAACACGCGGATAAGCGAAGCGCGGCGCGGCACTTCGGTGCCTGTCAGCTTTTCGATGGCAAGGCACCATGCGTGTTCCTGATTCATCGGCGCCACGTAATCGAGACGATCAAAATACGGCAGGTTCTGCAGGTATGTCCGGCTTTCCATCAGCTTTTCGGTCCCGCGATGAAGCAGGCCGATATGTGGATCGCAACGTTCCACGATCTCGCCGTCCAATTCCAGAACCAGACGAAGCACGCCGTGCGCCGCAGGGTGCTGCGGGCCGAAGTTGATGTTGAAGTTGCGGATTTTCTGTTCGCCTGTCAGGGCGTCGTCGAATTGCGTTCCGTCCATCATCTTGCCCTCTTCATTCCTCGACCCGTGCCGCCATGATCCACAGCAGCACGATGAGCCCCGGCAGGAACAGCGCGGTTAGCGCAAACCAGGGGTTGATTCCATATTGCGGTAACAGCTTGAACAACGGCACGATGGTCAACGCGCTCAGGACAAGAAACCACAAAATACTCATGCGACGGCCCCCGCATCTGCACGTTTGCCATCTACACGCGCCTGAAACCGATCCCATTGCACGATAGCGCGTTTGTGGCGCCCTTCGCTGATCAGATCGGCATCATCGCGCAACTTCACCGAAAACCAAATCGCCTGATCTTCGATCGCATCAATCTTGCTTTCGACCGTCACAGTCAAACCCGGCGGCGTTGGAGCAATGTGGTTCATGTCGACATGAACCCCAAGTGACCCTTCGCCGCTCTCGAAATAGGGTGCGATCTGCTCAACGCAGGCCCATTCCATCAACCCGACCATATATGCCGTCGCAAATACCCGTGGCATCCCGTGCAGAACATCGGCATCGGGAAACAGGTCAGGGACAACCTCTCGTTCCGTAATGACCCGCGAAAAGCTTGCGGTGTCACCGATATTCAGACCCGGCTTCACTCAGGCGCCCTTTTTCTCGTCACCGGGAAGTACATACTCTGCACCCTCCCACGGGGACATGAAATCAAACTGCCGGTATTCTTGAACAAGCTTCACCGGCTCATAGACGACGCGCTTTTGCTCTTCGTCATAGCGCACTTCGGTGTAGCCAGTGGTCGGGAAATCCTTGCGAAGTGGATATCCGCGGAACCCATAGTCGGTCAGCAAGCGGCGCAGATCGGGATGCCCGGAAAAAAGGATGCCGAA
This sequence comes from Meridianimarinicoccus aquatilis, assembly GCF_004358675.1. GTDB lineage: Bacteria > Pseudomonadota > Alphaproteobacteria > Rhodobacterales > Rhodobacteraceae > Meridianimarinicoccus > Meridianimarinicoccus aquatilis. The sequence continues at coordinate 89,175 of NZ_SMZO01000003.1, forward strand.
CATGTCGAACACTTCCCGCTCGAACCAGTTGGCGGATTTGTGGACCTCGATCAGCGATGGCACCATGTCGTCAGCGCGTACCTCAGTCCGGACGCGGATGCGCTGATTCTGGTACATCGACAAGAAATGATAAACCACGTCAAAGCGGCGCTCGCGATCCGGGTGATCAACTGCCGTGATATCAACCAACGAAGAAAACCGGCACGTCTGGTCAGCCTTCAAAAACGCACAAAAGGGCACCAAAGCGGCCAATGTAACGGTAACGGTCAACTCGTCGAACGCGATTTCAGTTGCAACAATGCAATCGGGTCGCGTCGCTTCGAGATGGGCGGCGAGGTCTTTAAGGGCTTCGGTCATCGTGGCTCCTGTTCCTCAGCGCACCAAAGTGCCGGTTCGGCGGATTTTCCGCTGCAATTGCAGCAAACCGTACAGCAGAGCTTCTGCTGTTGGCGGGCAGCCCGGAACGTAAATATCTACAGGCACAACCCTGTCGCAGCCGCGCACAACAGAATAGCTGTAATGGTAGTAGCCACCGCCATTCGCACATGACCCCATGGAGATCACGTAACGCGGCTCCGGCATCTGGTCGTACACCTTACGAAGCGCAGGTGCCATTTTGTTGGTCAGCGTACCTGCAACGATCATGACGTCAGACTGGCGAGGGGAGGCACGCGGGGCGATCCCGAACCGCTCTGCGTCATAGCGCGGCATAGAGGTGTGCATCATTTCCACAGCGCAACAGGCCAACCCGAAGGTCATCCAGTGCAAGGATCCCGTCCGCGCCCAGTTGATGATGTCTTCGGCTGACGTCAGCAAGAAGCCTTTGTCTTGCAATTCGCGGTTCAACGCTTGGGTTGCAACCTCAAGATCGGGCCCAGCCGAGTTTTGGCCGTAGGGCGCGAGGCCGTTTGCCCCTGCGGTGACGGCCGGGGTGGTTTCGTTCACTCCCATTCCAGCGCTCCCTTTCTCCATTCATAGGCAAATCCGACGGTCAACACGCCAAGGAAAACCATCATGGACCAGAACCCAACCATCGAAATGTCCTTGAACGCGACGGCCCATGGGAACAGGAACGCCACTTCAAGATCGAAGATGATGAATAGGATCGACACGAGATAGAACCTAACGTCGAATTTCATTCGTGCGTCATCGAATGCGTTAAATCCGCATTCATATGCCGACACCTTTTCAGGGTCTGGGTTGCGAACGGCGACCAGCACCGCAGCAAGGATCAGGACTAGTCCCAATGCGATTGCGATCCCCAGAAACACGAGAATCGGCAAGTATTCACGAAGCAGGTCTTCCATGCGCGTCAGCCTCCACGAGCCAGCGGTCGGGTATTTGATTTCTGGGATGTAGACCTAAGCCGCGTTACGGTCAACCTGATGCGCGACTTCGGCTTATTGAATGTGTAATAACTTTCAAGATGTTAGAACGATACCGGCCTTCAAGCGCCGTAATGACGCAGCACATAAGGCGAGTTTTCAGAGCGTTCTATGGCTTTGAGCAAGCCGCAACAACCTGACTTGACGTGCTATCACCATGAGTGAACCCTACGTTAACCATGTTTTCGGGAGGATCTCATGAACCCGCTTATCGGCATTGCAGTCAACCTATTACCCGACCTAGCCAAACGGCTGACGGGCGGCGCCAAGCCAGAAACGACCGATCTTGTTCTGTCCGTCGTACGGGAAGTCCTCAAGACCGACGACCCCGAGGAAGCACGCCTACGCGTTCAGGATGCAGAGCTTACTGCGGAATTGCGGGTCAAGCTCGCTGAAATTGATGCGGCGCAGAAAGCGCAAGAAGACGCTGCGGAACAAGCGCAGCGCCAGAACGAGTTGGACCAGATTCGTGCTCGTCTGGATGCCGAAGCCGCGAAAAGGGACGCCGAGTTTCGCGAGCTAACGGCACGGGTGAGCGACCGGCAGGACGCGAGATCCACCTTTGAAGGGCTGGCCAAGGAATCCAGTCCCTTTGCCTGGGGGCCGGTGGTGGTGTCCGTTATCGTCTCTGCGGGCTTTTTCATTACGCTCATCTTCCTGATCCGTGGCGGATTTGAGGCGGCGGCAACCGATCCCGTCGTCTTTCAGGTGGTAAACATCGCCGTCGGGGCTTTGACGGCGGGTTTTGCAACCGTGGTCAGTTTCTGGCTCGGCTCTTCGGACGGCTCGCGGCGGAAGGACCTTTCCGCCGCGCACGCGCAGACGGCAGCAGTTGCGCTGCAACGCGAAAATGCCGAAGCCACGCGAAGAATCGTCAGCGAGCAAACCCGGCAAACAGCCGAACTTCTGGACAAGGTCACAAGGCAGCCCGCGCCGGTCGCACCGACACAGCAGATCGCCCAAACTCAAGCTGTTGCATCAGAACAACCTGGAAAGGACGCACTTCAGTTTACGCGCTCTCTTGAGACGATCTTCAAACATGAAGGCGGCTATGTCGATCATCCGGACGATCCCGGCGGGGCGACGAACATGGGTATAACACACAAGACTCTCGCGGCTTGGCGAGGCAACCCGGTCACGCGGGATGATGTGCGCAATATGAGTCGCGAAGAGGCGGGCGAAATCTATCGTGCGAATTATTGGAACGCGCTGAGTTGCGATGCCCTACCATCCGGCGTCGATTTGGTGGTTTTCGACTTTGGCGTGAATGCCGGGGTATCCCGCGCAGCGAAACTCCTTCAAAGGATCGTGCATGTGGAACAGGATGGTCAGGTCGGCCCGATCACGGTTGGCGCTGCAAAAGCGATTGATGCCGAACATATCGTTTCCAGCTTCAGCGACGGTCGGATGGAGCACTATCGCAGCCTGAGGATCTGGGACACGTTCAAGAACGGCTGGACGCGCCGGACCAAGGAAACGCGCGAAGCGGCACTTGCGATGATTCGGGCCTGAGCAAACCACGTGGAAATGCCCCCCGTTTCGGTCACTCCGCAGCGGGGGTTACTTTTTGTCCAGCCGTGGTTCTTTCAAGCTCCTCTCGCAAAATTCGACCAATGAGGGCGCAGTCATCCAGCGAAAATGTCAGCGGCAGGCGCATGTCCAAGAGACCAGACAACAGCCTGTCGGTCCCCGGCAACACGGACGGCGCGGCAAAGTGCCAGTGATCATAGCGGGACGTGAAGGCAACAGGGCGATCGGCCCCGAACCACTTCAATTCCACCCCCCTCGCGCCGCATCGCCCCACGAAGTCAGTGACAAGATCGGGATCTGCCGGGTCCATCACGAACTGAATCGATGATCCGACGAACCTCTCGTGCGGCGCGCGCGGGATCAGCCGGGCACATTGCGCACCTTGCAGGTGCGACTCCACCACCCGATACCGCGCCGTCCATGCAGCGCAACGTTCATCCAATTGCGCAAGTTGCGGGCGCAGGATCGCCCCGCGCAAGTGATCCATCCGGGCGGACATGTTGGGCATATCCCACATCGCATCTTCAAACGCCTCAGGCCCCGGCCCGGCCGGATGCCGCTGATGCAGCATGTATGACCCAGAAAGGACTGTGGCACGCGCAATGACATCGGCATCGTCAGTTACGATGATCCCGCCCTCGCCCGAGTTCATGTGTTTATAGGTCTGCGTGCTGTAGCATCCGACAATACCATGACGCCCTGACGGCACCCCGCGCCAGACCGCGCCCATCGTATGCGCACAATCCTCAATCACTGTGACATCGGCCGCATTGCACAGCCCCATCAGCCGATCCATGTCACACACATGGCCGCGCATGTGCGACAACAACAAAACACGGGCATGGCCAAGCTTGGCCTGAAGATCGTCAAGATCAATCGTCAAATCGTCTGCAGTATCCACCAGCAGTGGGCGTGCACCAACTGCGGCGATGGCACCGGGCACAGGCGCAAGCGTAAAGGCGTTTGTCAGGACCATCTCGCCGGGAGCCACTCCAACGGCGCGAAGGGCGATCTGCATCCCCTGCCCCCCCGACGCCACGGCCAGACAATAGCGCGCGCCGACATATGCCGCGAACTCGCGTTCCAGTGCGCCAACCTCACCAAAGTCGCCTGGTGCAAGGTTATAACGGTGCAGGCGCCCGGACTGCATGACAGCCAACGCAGCTTGTTGTGCCGCATCCGGGATAGGTGTCTGCTGGGTAAAACTGCCGTCGAACATTTCTATCATGCGCAAACGGTGTCCGATCCCATCAAGTGCGTCAAGCGCCGCGAGGGGCTAGTGGCATCAACGTCGCCACGATGTCATGCAAGTCGTCAAAATGGTCAAGCAAAGCGTCCGGTTCAAGGGCCGCAACTCCTGCGCCCAAAGGCCCGAAACCGACAAGAATGCAAGGTACACCTGCGGCTCGCGCCGTATCCCTGTCTGTAATGGTATCTCCAATAAGAACTGCCCTAGATGGATCTCCACCGGCCCGTTCGACGGCTGCGCGCAATGGCGCTGGATCAGGTTTGCGCACCGGCAGTGTATCCGCCCCGATCATAGCCGCAAATTCATTCAGAATACCGAGCCGGGTCAAAAGCGTCCGGGCCAACCCCTCGGGCTTGTTGGTGCAAATCGCAACCCCGTAGCCCGCGTTCTTCAGCGTCGCCACCGCCTTCATCGCGTTGGGATAGAGCGTTGTATGCACGTCGATCTTGTCACCATATGCCTCCAGCAAGATGGGGTACCCAGCCTCGATATCGTTGTCACCAAAACTGGCCCCAGCGCGGCTGAATCCCAGCCGCAGCATCGCCCGCCCACCGGCAAAAGCAATCTGGGCGTCTGCCACCGGGTCCAATAATGGGCCCAACCCACGCGAGCAAAATACGTGGTTCGCAGCGGCGATCAGATCGGCCGAAGTATCGGCGAGCGTGCCGTCAAGATCGAAAACAACCGTGCCCATGGGCGCCCTTTCTTTATGTCTGTGTGCGATCTAGCGCGCGGCGCAAACATTGGGAACCGCCGACTGGACATTTCCGGCATGGAGCACCATCTTGCAGATCAGCGTTGGGGGGACAGAATGACGCCAAAACTGGTTGATCCATTCCAGAGAGACATCAGCTATCTGCGCGTATCGGTCACTGATCGCTGCGACTTTCGATGTGTCTATTGCATGTCAGAGAACATGACCTTCCTTCCCAAGAAGGAATTGCTCACCCTCGAAGAGCTGGACAGGATGTGTTCGACATTTGTGCGGATGGGTGTCGAAAAGCTGCGTATTACGGGTGGGGAACCGCTGGTCCGGCGCGACATCATGACGTTCTTTCGCGGCATGTCACGACATCTGGAAAGCGGCGCGCTCCGCGAGTTGACGCTGACAACCAACGGCTCGCAACTCGAACGGTTCGCCAAGGAACTTTTTGATGCCGGGGTACGCAGGGTAAATGTCTCGCTTGATACACTTGACGAAGACAAATTCGCCCGCGTGACGCGTTGGGGCCGACTTGCCCAAGTCTTGCGCGGGATAGAGGCTGCGCAGGCGGCGGGTCTGCGCGTGAAGATCAATACCGTGGCGCTGAAGGGCTTCAACGAAGACGAACTATTTCCTTTGCTCGATTGGTGCGCAGACCGCGACATGGACCTGACGTTCATCGAAGTCATGCCGATGGGTGATCTTGGAAACGAGGACCGTGTGGGGCAATACTGGTCTTTGAAGGACCTGCGCGCCCGCATCGCTGAACGCTTCACAACCGTTGATCTGGCCGAACGCACCGGCGGGCCAGCACGCTATATTCAAATCACGGAAACTGCGCAAAAAGTCGGCTTCATCACACCGATGACCCATAACTTCTGCGAAAGCTGCAACCGTGTCAGACTGACCTGTACCGGCGAGCTTTACATGTGCCTTGGCCAAGAAGACATGGCCGATCTTCGTGCGCCATTGCGCGCCAGCCCGACTGACGACACGGCGCTTGAAACAGCGATCCGCTCTGCCATCGCCCTTAAACCAAAGGGGCACGACTTCGACTATTCGCGTCAACGCGCCGACGGGCAGATGTCCCGCCACATGAGCCATACCGGCGGCTAACCTCTCTCAAACCTGTTTCACAGGTGAAGCCGGCTCCGTTAAGCGGCGCAGTCACAATGGGCGCACCCGCACCGAAGGTGCCCGGCCCAACGGGATGAGGCATCGTTAGATGTCGAAGACGGGCGGGAGAGTTCCCTTCCTGCTGGCTCCTGCGGTTGAAATAACACTCAACTTGCTTTCAGCTTCGTCTCAACAAGTCCTGCGTACCAAGAGCATCCTGCCGGGATCACCTCGTCGTTAAAGTCATATTCCGGGTGGTGCACCGGTGCAGTGTCGCCATTGCCCACCAGAATGTATGCCCCGGGCCGCGCTTCAAGCATATAGGCGAAATCTTCACCGCCCATGACCAGTGGGGCTTCGCTGCATCCTCCGGCTACGTCCCGCGCCACGTCAGCGGCAAAATCTGTCTCAGGCCCGCTATTGACCATGACCGGATAACTGCGGTTATACACGACGTCGATTTTCCCGCCGAACGTCGCCGCAACGCCGGTTGCGATTTCGGTCATCCGCCGTTCCGCCAAATCACGCAGGGCCGGATCCATCGTGCGCACGGTGCCGCGCAAGGTCGCCGTCTGCGGGATCACATTGTGCGCGCCGCCGCCGGCTTGCAGCAAAGTCACAGATACCACGAGCTGCCCAACAGGATCGGCATTGCGGCTGACGATGCTCTGCAACGCCAGGACCAAGTGACTGGCCATCACGATCGGGTCGACAACCTCCTGAGGTTTCGCAGCATGGCCGCCGCGGCCCGACACCGTGATGTTGAACTCATCCGTGGCTGCAAAGAACGGGCCGGGCCGGATCGCAAATTGGCCAAGAGGTTGCCCCGGCCAATTGTGCATCCCGTACACTTCCTGAATTCCGAAACGCTCCATCAGGCCGTCCTCGACCATGACACCCGCACCGCCACCGCCCTCTTCCGCAGGCTGAAAAATCACAACTGCCGCTCCGGCGAAATTACGTGTTTCGGCCAAGTATTGCGCAGCGCCCAGCAGCATCGCCGTATGCCCATCATGGCCGCAAGCGTGCATCTTACCCTTCACGGTCGAGGCATAGGGCAGCCCTGTGGCTTCCTCGATCGGCAAGGCATCCATATCCGCACGCAGACCGACAACGCCCGTCCCCGGATGACGCCCCTTGATCACGCCAACAACACCTGTGCGCCCAATGCCTTCGACCACCTCGTCACACCCGAACGCGCGCAATTTATCAGCGACAACACTTGCCGTGCGATGAGTGTCGAACATTAATTCCGGATGGGCGTGAAAATCACGGCGCCACGCGGTGATCTCTGGCAGAAGTTCGGCAAAACGGTTTTTGATCGGCATTGAAACACTCCTCGAGCTGATCAAGACCTAGCGTGGTGTAGCCACCTTGGCGAGGGGGAGCTGGGCATAACGCCCGACTTGCAAAAGGCACAGGCCTGACGTGCCGTTTATTCCATCGCCTTGCGGATACGGTGAACCATGTACCACACGGCCAGAACAACAGGCGGTGCAACCAATGCGCTGAGAACAGTCTTGGACAGGTTCAAAACCTCACCAAAAGGCGCAACAATATACAGCACAAGCGACACGGCATAATAGCTGATCGCCACCACGCTCAGCCCTTCCACCGTCTTTTGCAGGCGTAGCTGCATATCAGCCCGCTCATCCATGCTTTCCAGCAGTTGCTGGTTCTGCGCGGAGCGTTCCACATCCACACGGGTCCGCAAAAGGCCGCCTGCGCGGATGGCTCTGTCAGTCATACTGGCCAATCGCGTTTCTGCCGCTTTAACGGTGCGCATCGCTGGATCGTAGCGGCGCATCATGAATTCGCCGAATGTCTGCCGGCCCTCGAACCGTTCCTCGCGCAAAACGGCAATTCGCTGGTTGACCAGTGCCTCATAGGCTCCGGTTGCGCCAAACCGGAACGTCGATTTGGTCGACAGGTTTTCAAGGTCCGCTGCCATCGACAAAAGATCTTTCAGCGTTTCCTCGGGACCTGAGGTTTCGCTGCTCATATCGCCGACCATGGCCGATAGATCGCTCTCGATCCGGTTCATTTGGCCATTCAGTTCGCGCGACATGGCAAGACCCAGCATCGACACGGTCTTGTAGGTCTCGATCTCGGTCAGGCGTTGCACGATCCGCCCGATCCGATTCTTGCCAGTGCCAGGTGCCGTGAACACAGCCATGCGCATGTGCCCATGGCTGTCGATCCGAAAATCGCCCGCGATCACCGCGGAACGGTCGACCACGCTGCTCACCGCAACGCTTTCCGGCACGAACCAATCCAGCACTTTACGTTCAACACTGCTGAAATCATCCACGGCTTCGACCCGGATCAGAACAGACGTCATCCGTACGCCCGGTGCCGCCGCCAGCCAGTCTTTGGGAAACAAGTCAAACGAAGCGCCATCAAAGGGGCGTTCCGACACCCCTTCCGAAAACAGCGTATAGGTGACAAACTCTGTATGGCTTTCCCATTTCAGGTCGTTCTTTCCGACACGTCCGAAATAATGGGTCGCACCCGGCTGCGGATGCTGCGCACCATACCTGTCAAGCAGGTCAATCAGATGCGCGCGGTCCAACTTTCGGTCACGCGACGCGGCATCTGTCGGTTGCTTGATTGCAAGATGGATCGCCCTGCAAGGCGCGGCCAAGGATGGAAAAGGCCGCGCATGCAGTTCGTTGGCGAGCGAGTATCGAAGGTCGTGATCGATCATGAAAAGCCTGTCTCAGTCACACGAAGCGCCTCAAGAGGCCTAGATCAGACCGAAGCACGATTTGCCCCGATTACTTGGTCTTTTGCTTGATGTCATCCAACGCTTCGCTCACTTGGCCCTTAAGCTGCGTGTAAGCTTCTTCGTTGGCATCGCGCGCCGTATCGGCCAGTTTACGCATCAGGACGAGCGCCTTTTCAACCGCCATTCCATACGCTTCGGTGCGCGTGGACATCGCATCAGGACCAGTTGTTTCGTCGACCCAGGACACATGCTCGCGCGCTGCTTCGGTCAACTGGCCAAACACTTCCATTTGCTTTTCCAGCAGGTCTTTATAAGCCGCTGCTGCCGCCTTGTTGGCATCAACCATCGCTTCGAAATTCTTGCGGTTCATGTCGAAAACGCCCGACATGTCGAACGGGTTCGCTCTCGCCGGTTCAAACATCGAAAACATGCGGTTCGGGTCGAAGTACTTCTGCACATCGTCCGGGTCGAACATCTTAAACATTTGGCTCATGTCATAAGGGTTTTTCATCGTCGTATCCTCTTGCTAAGCCATCGATCACCTTGGCGCCAAAACGGCAAGTGAGCGACCATCGTCAAAGGGTTGCACGTGCCCCCTTGGGGACTTAGTACCATAGATGGCCTGACGCCGGTATCGGTTGACCGTGCGACAGAATTACCCCGGTACGCAAGCCCTTCCATCACTTAGCAGCCCATAGGTCCGCCATGCACATGCCCGTCCCCCTGACCCGCGATATCGTTCTGATTGGCGGCGGGCACACCCATGCGCTTGTCCTCCGAGCTTGGGGAATGTCACCTGTGCCAGGTGTGCGGCTGACCCTGATCGATCCCAACGCAACCGCGGCCTATTCGGGGATGTTGCCCGGCCATGTCGCAGGGCACTACGCGCGCAGTGACCTTGAAATTGATTTGGTGCGCCTCGCTCGGTTTTCTGGCGCACGTCTGGTGCTGGGCGCGGCAAGTGCAATCGATCCGGATGCGCGCGAAGTGCACGTTCCGGGCCGCGCCCCAATCGCCTACGATGTCGCGTCGGTGGATGTCGGCATAACTTCGGCAATGCCGGGCCTGCCCGGGTTTACCGAACACGGGGTCCCGGCCAAACCGCTTGGCACGTTTGCCGATCGATGGGCGCAATTCGTGACAGACGCCGCAACCGGCCACGTCGCACCACAAGCCGCCGTAATCGGCGCGGGCGTCGCCGGGGTCGAACTGGCGATGGCAATGGCGCACAGGTTGAAAACTGCTGGCTGCCAGGATGCACAGGTGACGCTGATAGAAGCGGGCCGAATGGTTTCTACGCTGTCTGCTGCGGCACGGCGTGACCTTCGCGCTGCGATCGACACCGCCGAGATACGGTTGATCGAGCGGACCGCTGCATGCAGCGTCACCAGCACGTCGGTCGAACTTGAGGATGGCCGCAGCGTGCCTTGCAGTTTCTGCGTCGGCGCCGCAGGCACCCGGCCTCATGACTGGGTGGCACAAAGCGGCCTGTCGGTTACAAACGGGTTCATTGACGTGGATGACATGCTACGAAGCACGTCACATCGCACGCTTTTTGCCGTCGGCGACTGTGCCCACATGACCCACGCGCCGCGCCCCAAAGCCGGAGTCTATGCCGTGCGGCAAGCGCCGGTGCTGGCCCGCAACCTGCGCGCCGCAGTCGTGGGGCTGCAACCGCGCCGCTATCATCCGCAACGAGACTACCTCAAACTGATTTCGCTTGGCGAGAAATCCGCGCTTGTGGAAAAGGGACCGATCACGCTGCAGGGCGATTGGCTTTGGCGCCTCAAGAACCGCATCGACCGCGATTTCATGGACAAATTCCGCAACTTGCGCCCAATGCCCGCCCCTGCAATCAAGGGTGATGTTGCCCGTGACGCGCGCAAGGCACAGGCCGCCCCACTGTGCGGCGGATGCGGAGCAAAGGTCGGCGCGGCCGGGCTTGCCTCTGCGCTTGCTGGCTTGCCTGTTTCGACACGCGACGACGTCCTGTCCACCCCCGGCGATGATGCTGCGATCCTCGACTTTGGCTCGACACGGCAAGTGTTGACTACCGACCACCTGCGCGCGGTTGTTGAAGACCCGGCGTTGATGACACGGATTGCCGCAATCCACGCACTTGGCGACATTTGGGCAATGGGCGGCCACCCGCAAGCCGCACTGGCGACCATCATTTTGCCGCGTATGTCAGAACCGATGCAGGCTGCAACCTTGCGGGAAATCACACACTGCGCCCAAGAAGTTCTGGCACAGGCCGGCGCCGTTCTGGCCGGAGGTCATACGACGCAAGGCAGCGATCTGACCATAGGTTTCACCGTGACAGGGCTGGTCGATGAACCGATAACCTTGGCTGGTGCGCAACCGGGCGACGCTTTGATCTTAACGCGGGCCATTGGGTCAGGCACATTGCTCGCCGGCGAAATGAGAGCACAGTCCGAAGGCGCCGACATGGCCGAGCTTTACAGCACACTGGTGCGCCCGCAAGGCGACGCCGCGGCCCTTTTGGCGTTGTCGGCCCATGCCATGACCGACGTTACCGGTTTCGGTTTGGTCGGGCACCTTTTGGCGATGCTGAATGCGTCCGGGCGCGGCGCACAAGTGACGTTGGATGCGATACCGGTTTACGCAGGTGCAAAAGCCTTGGCCGCGCGCGGTATCGCCTCGACGCTTGCGCCAGCGAACCGCGCCTCCGCAATTGGGGCGCTTGATGGGCTGACTGATACCCCTGCAAGCGCGCTTCTTTTCGATCCGCAAACCTGCGGCGGGCTTCTTGCTGCTGTACCGCAGGCTGAAGCAAAGAAGCTCGTGCAGGGGCTGCAACGGCAGGGACACAGCGCAGTGCAAATTGGCCAGATCACCGACGGCCCATGTCGCATTCAGCTTTCCTGACCTCGCCCGGCATCGCGCATCGATTGCCACCGAACCAAATTCTCGATCAAGAAATTTCGCCAACGCCCGTGTCGGCCAATGGTCTCTCGACCGCGCGATGCAATGTGTCCATCAAGGCACTGACGCCTTGATCAAGGGACTGTGGGTCAAGTCTGTCAAAGGCATGTTCGGCCACCACATTCGCCGAGAACCGCGCCTGCGATTTAGCATAGCGCGGGTCGTAGTGGGTCGCGATCAAGCCAGCGGCGACGCCTTCAAAATCCCCTTCCGCCACCTGCGCTTGCCATGCATCGACCTGTGCGGCCCCATGCAAGCGGCGCAACCGGTAAATCAAGGCGCTGAATTTAGCCGGATCTGCGACAAGATCCGGATAGGCGCTGGGGAAAAATGCCGCGCGCGCCGCCAATGGCGCAGACACAACAACGCGCGGCGCATCGCACATGACTTTCCACAGGCTGGGCGGCACAATCAGATCGCCGACCTTGGAACTTTCGGCTTCGACCACGACAGGACGGGCCGGGTCGAAGCCCGCAAGTGCCATGGCAATGTCGCTTTCAAACGCCTTTTGATCAGGTTGTCGTTCGGCTTGGGCACCAAAGATAGACCCGCGATGCTTCGCGAGGCCTTCCAAATCGAGCACCTGCCCCCCCGCCGCCGAAAGGCGATGCAAGAGCGCCGTTTTTGCCGTGCAGGTCATCCCAGCAAGCACCACAATCGGGTGCGCCACGGGAACGTCATACAGCGCCTTCACGACGAGGCGGCGATAGCTTTGATACCCGCCCTGCAGCGTCTCGGCCCGCCAGCCAATTTCGCGTAGAAGCCAGCCGAATGTTCCGGACCTTTGCCCGCCGCGCCAGCAATAGACCAAGGGCCTCCACCCACCGGGCTTGTCCGCAAGCGGGCCATCAATGTGCGCCGCGACATTTCGCAGAACCAGTGCCGCCCCCATCTTTCGCGCACCGAACCGGCTTTCCTGCACATACATTGTGCCGACAGCCGCACGTTCATCGTTACCCAGAACCGGGAGGCTGATGGCACCGGGCAGACGATCTTCGGCAAATTCAGCCGGTGAGCGCGCATCAATGATCGCGTCAAAGCCTGCTGTGTGAAGATCGGACAGGGAGGTGAGCGTGTACATCATGCCTTGGGATAGCGGCACAGTGCCAAAAGAACCAGTCTCAGCGCGCCGCAGCCTCGGCCACAGCAAAGTCTTGCAGCACTGCAAGGGCCGCGTCGCCACTTAATACTGCATGTTCGGCTCGTGCGCCAAGGCACCAGTCCCCTGCCACCACCAGCCCGGCATCCCGGTCAACAAGGCACGGCTGACCCAAGGGCTTCGGCGCTTGTGAATATAACCAGCGATGCGCATCAGCATGCAGCACGTTTGGCAATGCACCGCCCGCGCGATCACGCATAACAGCCAGCAAAGCCTGCGCCGCGTCTTGCCGGGACAGATCAATTGCGTCGCGGGTCCACTCGGCGCTGGCCTGCGCGACCCAAGTCTCGGTCCCACGCCCCGGCTTGCTTCCGTCCCGCGCGATCCAAGGCAACACGGTGTCAGGCGCGCGGCTAATATCCGGCAAATCAGGGCGTTCGTCAAAAGCCGCCATCAAGGTCCAGCATGGGTCCATGACCACCGATGCGATCCTGTCCGAAAGCGGATGCCCGGCGAGCACCTGCGCGGCTTGAGGCGCCGGAATGGTTGAGATCAAGACCCGCGATTTGGCCACGAGCCCACCGTCCGCATCATACAAGTGCCAGCGCTCTTGTTCGCGGCGGGCGCTGGAAATTCTCACACCTTTGCGAACATCCACACCCTCGGCCAACGGCTTCACAAGACCGCTCATCCCCGGAAGGCCAACATAAGCGGGTGCGCCGTCGTCCACGGCAGCCCAATCCGTCACCGCAGAAGACACTTTCAGCGCGTCCAGCAATGCGGCCAATTGCGGACCGCGCGGGCGAAGATACTGCGCACCGTGATCGAAACGCCATTCGCCAACCCGTCTGGTCGCCAAACGCCCCCCCAAACCACGGCTTTTGTCCAGCACCACTGGCGCCTCTCCCAAGCGGTTCAGACCTGCCGCGACTGTAAGACCGGTCAGGCCAGCGCCCAAGATCAACGTCTGTGTTTCAATCACCATGCTAAAAACCCTTTGTCTTTGTCTGTCAGTCCTGGGCGCGCAAAATCTGTGCCGGGCGCGCGGCCAGCGGGCGCAGCGCAAAGGCCAGCCCGGCAATCAGCGTGGCCAGAACGCCGCCCGCCACGATGGCCAAGGCATTGCCCCAAGCCAACTGGAAAGGCGCCTCCATGACGAATGTCATGACACCCCAGCCCGCAATCGCCCCGGCCAACAGCGCGACAATTCCAGCCGCCGCACCCATGAGCGCCGCACGCAGAGCGAAACTGCCCAGAATACGCGCCCGGCTTGCCCCCAACGTCTTGAGGATCGCCGCCTCGTACACACGAGCCCGTTCACCCGCCGCCGCCGCGCCAATCAAAACGATGAACCCAGTGAGCAGCGTCGCTGCAGCACCATAAGACGTGGCTGCCGCGATGCTGTCCAACACTGTGGCGACATTCTCGATCGCATCGCGCACGCGGATCGCGGTGATGTTGGGATAGGCCCCCGCCAGATCACGAAGGATCGCGGCTTCTGCTTCTTCTTCTGCATACACTGTCGAAATCCACGTATGCGGCGCACCTTGAAGCGCGGCGGGACTCATCGTCAGAATGAACCCGATGCCGGCATTCGAAAAATCCACAGCGCGGAAACTGGTTATTTCCGCCGTGATACTGCGCCCCAAGACGTTCAGCGTAATGGTGTCCCCCAGTTCCAGATCCAACTCTTCGGCTTCTTCAGCGGCAAAGCTGATCTGCGGGGGACCGTCGTAATCCTCGGGCCACCACGTGCCTTCCGTAACCTCGACCGTATCTGGCGGAGTGGCAGCATACGTGATGCCGCGATCCCCCCGCAGCACCCAGTGATCCGCATATTCACGGGCGGGCGTGCCGTTGACCTCAGTCACGATCCCGCGAAGCATCGGCGCTGCATCTACACGGCTTACCGCCGGATCGCGGTCCAGGCGGGCGCGAAAGCCATCAATCTGGTCGGGCTGGATATCGACAAAGAAATACGACGGTGCGACTTCAGGCAGGTCATTGTCGATGGCGTTGCGCAAATTGGTGTCGATTTGCCCAACAGCTGCCAATACCGTCAGGCCAAGGCCAAGCGACAACACGACAGACGCCACTTCACTTCCCGGCCCGCCAATCGCCGCAAGCGCCATGCGTAATCCGGGTTTGCCGCGGATGGCTCGCCTGCGCGATATCACCCGCGCTGCATGGCGCAGCCCGAACGCTGCAAGCGCCAGAACGACCAAAGCCCCGGAAATTCCCGCTGCCGTCCACAAAGCAAGACTTGGGACGCTGGACAGCAGGGCCGAAATGCCCACCAGCGCAATCAACAAAGCCCCCGTCAATGCAAGATAGCGCGACCGCGGCAACCCAAGCCGGCCATCCCCACCATCGCGGAACAGCGCTGCGGCGCGCACCTCTTCGGTGCGGGACAGCGGCCAAAGCGTAAATATCGCAGCTGTGAGTAGCCCATAAAGACCCGCTTCCAAAAGGGGCGCCGGGTGAATACCAAACACCACCGGGACAGGCAAACTGGCCGCAATCAAGGGCGCAAAAAACAACGGAAGAGCCGCGCCCAGAACCAGCCCAGCGACCACGCCAGCGAGTGTCAGCACGCCCACTTGGATCAAGTAGACGAAGAAGATGGTCGCACGATCAGCGCCCAGCGTCTTGAGTGTCGCGATTACGCCCTTTTTCCCGGCAAGGTAGGCGCGCACAGATGCCGAAATACCGACACCCCCGACGGCAAGGCCGGCAAGGCCGACAAGCACAAGAAACGCACCGATCCGCTCTACAAAGCGCTGCACGCCGGGTGCACCGTTACGGCTGTCACGCCAGCGTGCGCTGGTCCCGTCAAACCGCGCATCCGATTGCGCGTTGAGCAAGGCAAGGTCTGCGCCTTCGGGAAGATCCAGCCTGTACTTCACCTCGAAGATCGTGCCGGACCCAAGCAGGCCAGCGCCGTCCAGATCAGTGGCCCGCACGATGGTACGCGGGCCAAGAGCAAAGCCCGCCGATGACGCATCTGGTTCACGCGTGAGTTCCGCCATCAACCGAAATTCGGCCGTGCCCAACCGGAACGTGTCACCGATGGCAAGCCCGAGCCGGTCGATCAGCACCCGCTGCATCACTGCCCCCGGCAGCCCGCCTGCCCCGTCCAGCGCGGTATCCAACGTCATATCCGGCGAAAGCTGGACGGACCCGAGCAGAGGATAGGCGTCGTCAATTCCCTTGACCTGCGTCAGACCCCGTTCAACCCCGTTTTCCCCGTCGAATACGGCCATGGACCGGAAGTCATACACTTCGGATACAGCATCGGCGATGCCACTGATCCAATCCCGTTCTTCCGCCGTTGCGGCGCGGTAATCAAACTCGATCTCGGCGTCACCGCCAAGGATCACCGCCCCTTCGGATCGCAGTCCCGCCTCGATCGCGGCGCGGACCGTGCCGACGGCGGCAATCGCCATTACACCCAGCGTCAAACAAAGCAAAAAGATGCGGAAACCCCGAACCCCGCCGCGCAATTCGCGCCGGGCAATACGGGCGGCCAGTCGGAATCGGCCCGGACTTGCAGTTGCTTGCACCGTCACTCTGCGGCCTCCAGCCCTGCGGTCTCGTCGATGCGCCCATCCCGAAGCGGCACAACCCGGTCACAAAGGCGCGCCAACTCAGGCGCGTGCGTCACCATGATCAGCGTCGCGCCGTGCCTGTCGCGCAATCCAAAGAGCATCTCGATAATGGCCTGCCCATTGGTGCCGTCCAGATTTCCGGTCGGCTCATCCGCCAACAGGATCGCGGGACGCGGGGCCGCCGCACGGGCAAGGGCCACGCGTTGCTGTTCCCCCCCGGACAATTGCGATGGATAGTGATCGGCACGGTGGGCCAGCCCAACGGCGGCCAGTTCTTCAGCCGCCCTGTCAAACGCATCCGGTTTTCCGGCCAATTCAAGTGGGGTTGCAACGTTCTCCAGCGCGGTCATTGTCGGGATGAGGTGGAAAGACTGGAACACCACCCCCATATGATCGCGGCGGAAGCGGGCAAGTTGGTCTTCGTTCATCGATGTCAGATCCTGCCCCAACGCACGCACCTGCCCGCCGGTCGCGGTCTCGAGACCGCCCATGAGCATAAGGAGAGACGACTTGCCCGATCCAGACGGCCCTACAAGACCCACTGTCTCACCAGACATGACGTCCAGTGTGATACCGTGCAGGATATCCACAGGCCCCGCATTCCCTGCGAGGCGCAAGCTGGTATCTTTTAGCGATAAAATCGGATCGGACGCGGCAACCATGACAAAGGCCTTTTTGAACAACTTCTACTTTGGATATGGCGCGCCGCGCGGAATCCGCAACCTGATGGCGGCAATCATGCTCGCCTTGGTGGGCAGCGCGGCTGCTGCCCAGCCTGTGACTGTCGCGGCCTTGGGAGACAGCCTGACCCAAGGGTACGGGCTGGTGCAGGAGGACGGGTTCGTTCCGCAATTGCAGGCGTGGCTGGATGCTAACGGCACGCAGGCCCTGATTTTAAACGCCGGCGTATCGGGTGACACAACGGCCGGGGGGCTTTCGCGCCTTGACTGGACCCTGAACGATGATGTGGGCGCGCTGATTGTCTCGCTTGGCGGCAACGACCTGTTGCGCGGTATTCCACCCGAAACCTCCCGGGCCAATCTTGACGCAATTTTGATCAAGGCAAAGGCGCAAGGCCTGCCCGTTTTGCTGATCGGCGTCACGGCACCGGGGAATTTCGGACCGGATTACAAGGCAGCGTTTGACGCCATTTATCCCGATCTTGCTGCAACCCACGACACTTTGCTGATTCCAAGCTTTCTAGCGCCAATCGAAGCTGTGCGGGACGAAAGCGGCGACGACACGGCAATGCGCACTTTGATGCAAGCGGATGGAATTCACCCAAATGCGGACGGTGTGGCCCTGATCGTGGAAGCTGTGGGGCCGAAGGTGGCCCAGTTGGTGGCACAGGCCGGCCAGTGACCCCCTGTTCGTCCGCGCGCGGCGCACTAGATGCCGCTCATGACGAGACTGCACCCATGATTTTGACCATCGACGGCGTCCGAAAAAGCTTTACCGGGCCAGAAGGCAGCGTGCGCGTGCTGGACGGGCTGCACCTTGACCTTGCGGCTGGCGAAACTTTGGCACTGACGGGTGAAAGCGGGTCAGGAAAAAGCACTTTGCTTACGTTGGTCGCCGGTCTTGATGCCCCGGATGAGGGGCGGATCATGGTGAGCGGGCAACAGGTCAACGCTTTGGACGACAGCGCCCGTGCCGCCCTGCGCCGCACAACCGTTGGGTTGGTTTTTCAGCAGTTCAACTTGATCCCGTCGCTCAACGTTGCGGCCAATCTTGCCTTTCAGGCAAGGCTGGCAGGGCGGCTGGATATGCCTTGGCTGGAAGAGGTGACAGGCCGTCTGGGGTTGTCTGATCTGGGCAACCGATATCCGGAACAGCTTTCCGGAGGACAACAACAGCGGGTGGCAATCGGGCGAACGCTTGCCGCGCGCCCTGCCCTGATCCTCGCGGACGAACCCACCGGCAATCTGGATGAAGCTGCGGCCGACAGGGTTCTGGACCTGATGCTGGAGTTGTCACGCGACAGTGGTGCCGCCTTACTGATGGTGACGCATTCTAAACGGCTGGCCGGGCGCCTTGATCGGCGCGTACACTTGAGCCGAGGGCGCGTCGCATGACGCGGCGCGGCGCACACGCGCCTTTCTTGTGCGGGACCGCAGACGGCGACAACTGCGCAAAACCGAACGGCGCGTTCTGATGTGGCGTGCTACGGCAGGCGTTTTGGCAAGCCACTGGCGCCGCCATCCCGGACAGACCGCCACTTTGCTGTTGGGTCTTGCGCTGGCAACAGCCCTTTGGACGGGTGTGCAGGCGATCAATGCCGAAGCGCGCGCAAGCTACGACCGAGCCGCCGATGTCGTCACCCAGAACGGGCGCCCCGTCATTCGCGACCCATCGGGCGCGGACATCCCGTTGGAAATTTACGTCGCCTTGCGCCGCGCTGGATGGCCGGTTGCGCCAGTTGTTGAAGGACGCGCAGACATAGCCGGGCGCGATGTAACACTGATCGGGATCGATCCGTTATCTGCGCCGGTTCTGCCCGCCGCTGAGCCGACAGAGGGAAGCGCAACTCCTGAGACCGATACAGAAGGGCTGATCGCCTTTATCGGGCCGCCAGGCCGATTGATGGCTGCGCCAGAGACCGCAGCCCGGTTGCGCGGCGCGCTGTCGCAAGACGTTCTGAACACGCCCGACATCGCACCCGGCACAGCAATCGGCGATATCGGCATAGTCTCTCAATTGCTTGGGCTGCAAAACGTCATAACGCGGATGATCGTCGTCGCAGACCCGCCCGCACACGCGCCGCCCCTTGCCCAACTCGCGCCGGGCTTGGAACAACTCGCACCCGAGGCAGGCGCTGATATGGCAGGGCTCACGGGCAGCTTCCACCTGAACCTGACAGCGTTTGGGTTATTGTCGTTTACCGTTGGTTTGTTCATCGTGCACGGTGCCATTGGGCTGGCCTTTGAACAACGCAGGGGCATGTTTCGCACCATTCGCGCACTTGGCGTACCAGCGCGCACGCTGGGGGTGTTGGTTGCAATCGAACTGGCGATCATCGCAACACTGGCCGGGGCAGTCGGAGTCGGCTTGGGCTATGTAATCGCAGCGGCGTTGTTGCCCGACGTGGCGGCCACGCTCCGCGGACTGTATGGCGCACCGGCATCGGGCGCCTTGGCACTTCGCCCCAGTTGGGTCGCGGCGGGGTTTGCCATGGCTTGGCTTGGCACGGGGATTGCTGCCGCGCAGGCCTTGTGGCGGATGGCACGCCTTCCACTGCTGGAAAGTGCACAACCACGGGCATGGGCCTTGGCAAGCAGTGCGTCTCAAACACGCCAAGCCTTGGCCGGGCTTGGCATACTGTGCGTCGGGGCCTTTGCCGGTTGGCTGGCAGACGGGCTGGTTGCCGGGTTCACCGCACTTGGCGGTCTGTTGCTGGGCGCAGCCTTGGGTCTGCCGTGGGTATTGGCGCGGGGTTTGGCATTTGCTGAAAGGCGTGCGCGTGCGCCCTTGACCGAATGGTTCTGGGCGGACACGCGGCAACAACTCCCCGGTCTTTCGCTGGCGCTGATGGCGCTGATGCTGGCGCTTGCGGCAAATATCGGCGTATCGACGATGGTCGGTAGCTTTCGTGGGACGTTCACAGGCTGGCTGGATCAGCGGTTGGCCGCAGAGATTTACCTTGATGCAGGCACCGAAGACCGCGCCGACGAAATCCGCACATGGCTTGACCCGCAGGTCGACGCAATCCTGCCGCAAGTTTGGACCGAGGCCGAATTGGGTGGCGAGCCTGCCACACTCAGGGGCCTGCCAAATCACGCGACATACCGTGACAACTGGCCGTTATTGACACCGGCATCTGGTGTTTGGAATGCTTTGGAACGCGGCGAAGGCATTCTGATCAACGAGCAATTCGCCCGCCGCACCGGGACCAGCACCGGCGATGTCGTTCGGCTGGACGACTGGACCGCGCCTGTCCTTGCCGTCTATTCCGACTACGGAAATCCGGGGGCCGAGGCAGCGGTCGGCCTTCGATTGTTCAGCCAGCTGCACCCCAACGTTCCGCAGGTGCGTTTCGCGGTCAGGCTTCCCGTCGCAGACGCCCCTAAGATGGTGGAGGCGCTGCAGAACGAATTCGCGCTCGGCGCCGATCAAATGCGCGATCAGGCCGCTCTGAAAGCCCTGTCGCTTGAGATTTTTGAACGAACCTTTGCGGTGACCGGCGCGTTGAATGTACTGACGTTGGGGGTGGCCGCAGTTGCGATGCTGACCAGCCTTTTGACATTGGCCACTCAACGATTGCCACAGGTTGCCCCGATTTGGGCCATGGGCCTTGGGCGCACCCAGATCGCGCGGCTTGAGTTGCTGCGCTCTGCTTTGCTGGCTTTGGGAACAGCTGTTTGTGCGATTCCAGTTGGGCTTGCCTTGGCTTGGGTTCTTCTGGCGGTGGTCAATGTTGCCGCGTTTGGCTGGCGTCTGCCGATGCAGGTCTTCCCATCGGACTGGGTCGGGCTGACAGCGCTTGCACTGCTGGCGGCTTTGGCAGCGGCTGCATTGCCCGCACGCAGGCTTGGCCGACGCCCCCCCGCCGATTTGCTGAAAGTCTTTGCCAATGATCGCTAAAGGAATGGTTCATCTGTGCGTGTGGGGGCTGCTTGCTGTGTTTGCAGCCTTTTCCGCCAGCGCGCAGGGGTTTGCCGGGATGGCATCCGACGCCGAAGGGTTCAGCCTCCCGCGCCCGAACCCGGAGTTCAGTTTTCCAGAGGATCATGGGCCGCATCCGGATTTCAGGATCGAATGGTGGTACGTGACCGCCAACCTCACTGCCGAGGACGGACGTTCCTATGGCATACAATGGACTTTATTTCGAAGCGCGACGCGCCCCGAAGCGCCCGCAGACACCGCCAAAGGCTGGGCGTCACCGCAGATTTGGTTTGGACATGCCGGCCTGACCAACGCCGACCAGCACTTCACAGCGCAGACATTTGCGCGCGGCGGCATAGGGCAAGCGGGCGCAACCGCCGCCCCCTTTGCCGCTTGGATCAACGATTGGGCCATGACGGGGCGGGCCGGGCCGGGGCAAGACGCGTTGGACCGGCTTGATCTTTCGGCCCACGGCGCGGATTTTTCATACGCGTTGAAGCTGGAGGCCCAGGGGCCAATCCTGCGTCAGGGGCTCGACGGGTATTCGGTGAAATCCCCGCGCGGTCAGGCCAGTTATTATTACTCACAGCCACATTACGACGTTCAGGGAACGGTACACTTGCCCGGCGGGCCCGTTGTTGTCACGGGGCAGGCTTGGCTGGATCGCGAGTGGTCATCGCAGCCGCTGGCCCCCAGCCAAACCGGGTGGGATTGGTTTTCTTTGCATCTGGCGGATGGTGCGAAGCTGATGGTTTATCGGCTTCGCGATGCAGACGGCCCGGATTTTATTCCCGCAAGCTTTGTTGGACCAGATGGCGCGGCGCGCTACCTGCCCGATGGAGATGTTGAACTGACACCGATCAAGACGACCCGCGTGGCAGGACGTGACGTGCCGACTCATTGGCGTGTGATCTGGGCAGACGGTGGCCTTGATATCGAAACAGAGCCGGTGAACACGCAGGCTTGGATGGATTTGAACGTTCCCTATTGGGAAGGCCCGGTTCGGGTCACAGGCACCCATCAGGGGCAAGGATATCTGGAGATGACGGGGTATGAGTGAGTGGTGGACCGATCTTGAGACGCTGCGAACGCGCGTCTGGGAAACCATTTCAGACGGCGTTCACAATCGTCACTCCGCCGCGCGCGTCGCGGCCTTGGCCACCGCAGGTCAGAATGGCGGAGCAGAGGCGCGAATGGTTGTGCTGCGTGGCGCGGACCAAACGTCAGGAAAGATATATGTTCACACAGACACGCTTTCGGCAAAGGTTGCGGAACTGCGCGCCGACCCGCGGGCCACGGTGTTGATTTGGGATCCCGCAGCTCAGTTCCAGATCAGATTGAAGGTTGAGGTGGGGATCGACACGGGGTCCTGCGTCGAAAGAGATTGGGATCGTATTCCCGGCCAAGCACGCCGGGTATATGGCAATGCGCCCGAGCCGGGATGGGGGCTGGAGTGCCCGGAAGCGTTAACCGTCACCCCGGACCAAAGCCGCTTTGCGGTGATGACATGCACGCTTCGCGAAATCGATGCGTTGCACCTTGGCCATGAGGTGCATCACCGGGCTGCCTTTCGACGCCGGGATGGGTGGCGCGGGGAGTGGATCGCCCCCTAAACGGCCACTGTGGGAACCGTGCTCTCCCGCCCGTCTTCGACATCTTGCGATATCTCATCCCGTTGGGCCCGGCAGCACGCACGCGCTTTTTCAAAGCGCGACCGTGCTGGGCGCACTATTTGGCAGACTTGGGGCACACGTACCGAAAGACATGCCCAATTCGCGCATCCCACGTTTCGGTTGAGACCCCTTTAACCATGTTGGCGGTAAGCAGGGATTCATGACCCTAGTTTGATCCCGTGGAGCCATCAAGTTGCCGCCATTTCCCCTATCCAACCGTGGCCGTGCATCGCAGTTTTCGGCGCAGGTCGAGGTCGATCAACCGCCTGAATCCCCAGCACCTTTGTTTCGCAGACCCGCGAGGGCATTCCCGCGCCCAGAGCCAGACCATGACACGACTGCTCTTGCCCACCTTGGGATAGGCGGAGCGGAAGGGGATGTCGCTACACTGGAAGCTGCCATTCATCCCGCGGCATGTATCCGCCTTCCCCTTCGGGTGTTTCAAGGGCCAGGCGGATTGATGGCGGACGCTTTGGGAGATTTGGCTGCACTTCATGAGCCTCGATTTTACGCCGAAGATTCGATCCAGACAGAAACGTTTTCAAAGGAACTGTGCCACGAAGCAGCCGAAGCGCAGAGCGGCTTGCACAGCGATACGGGTCACTTTGTGGTGGTACGAGGAAGTCTGATAGGACGCCATGAAAGCCATGGCTGGTTGGGGGCGCCGCAAGGACAAGAGGTGCGACTGCGTGGCATGGCCGATCTGTGGTGCGCTCAAGGGCAAGTGCGTGACGCCTGGATATTGCGAGACACCGCAGGCGCATTGGCACAAGCAGGCACGGTTACCCCGCAGCAGTGGGCGCGCGCCCGCATTCGCGCCGCAGGCGGGCCGGAACTATGCGACCAACCCTTGTCACCGGACACCGACCTTGAAGGACCCTACACCGGTCGGGGCAATTCTAGCCCCCATGCCGATGACCTAGTGGAGCGGCTACGCGGGTTAATGGATGGCGATTTCTTGACGTTGGGACGGGATCGAAGTCACCCCTGCACCCACGTTTTGCCCGGAAATCGACAGTGTATCGGCTCGGCGGCGGCGCAGGCTTTCTGGGCGGGACTGCGCAGCGCGCTGCCTTCTGCAGCCTTTCGCGTGGAGCATCGCAGCGCATCTGTGGAAGTTGGGCAAGCCCCACGGGCTGCGGTCCGCTGGTCGCTTTATGGGCGGCACGACGGCGCCGGTCGATTTGGACCTGCAACTGGGGTCTATTTGCATGTGATGGGGATGACTCATGTGGAATTCGGCCCCACGGGTATTCGGCGCGATTGGACACTCATCGACGATTGCGCAATCTGGACCCAAATCCTGTTGGCCACTGGGGATATTTAGCTGGTTTTGAAATGAGAACGTTTCGCGGGCGCAAATGCCGTGTCTCTTGACGCTTTGGGATGAAGCAAATGACTTTGGCGCGTTGAGACACGTTCAGGTTCAAGATGTTGACACCAAATCCGTAACAGCGCGGCTTACGGCTTCTGCTCGAGGTGATTAACGCTCGCTTGAGACTTCGGTTCTTGAGGCACTCCAGATCGCTGCGCGAAACATAATCAAGCCCAAGTATACCGGGCTATAGGAACGGCACGACAGAAAGTGCCGGAGAGCGCTTTGCTCCCCTTTCTTCATTGTTTTGTGTATCTTCGGAATGCCGTCATGCTTTTTCGTTAGTGTATCGAACTCTGCCATTTCTTGATGTTTTTCGTTGTCGTAATCTGTCTTGCATCGCCAATATCACCATCTACCAAATACCTGTGGCTGGCGCAGGACAAAGCGCATGTCTATCCGCACTCGCAACCTATCAGACATTCAATACACGCGACGCGAGTTTGCCCCTCCGAAACAGTCCATATCCGTTGGGACGGCAAGTGGCAGTGCGCCGCCGGGTAGAGTCAGATCGGAAGTGGAGCACTTTCGCGCGGCTGATCGCGCACCGCATCTATCCAAGACGCCGGGACCGAAGACAGCACCAACGCCACGCATAGGTCAAACAAAACTCACGGATCACAGAGAGTTACCATTGGGCAAGATAGCTTGACGGACGCTGGCCCAAGACCGGCACCCATAGCTTAGCGCAAACGCAATTCAGTTTCCGCATCAAAGACCAGCATCTGCTCAGGATCAACAATCAGTCCGACACGGTCGCCGATACGCGATCGATGCGCGCCGCGTTCTTCTATAACCAGCGTTTCACCGCTGGGACAGCGCAGGTGCACATAGGATACGCCGCCAAGGGCTTCGGCCAGTGTGACCAGGTGCGTATCTTTTCTGCCGTCCAGTGCCAGATGCTCGGGTCGCAGGCCCAGCAACACCTTGCATCCAGGTTCGGGCACACGCACAGAAACATGGACCGGGTCATCCCCCAAACCCGGCGCAATGACACCGCCACTGGCCACCTCACCCGAGAGGAAATTCATCGCTGGGCTGCCAATAAACCCGGCGACGAAACGGTTATCTGGATCACGGTACAAATCCATTGGCGCCCCAACCTGCTCAACTTTGCCGGCGCGTAACACGACGATCTTATCCGCCAGCGTCATGGCCTCGGTCTGATCATGAGTCACGTAAATCATGGTTGCCCCAATCTCTTGGTGCAAACGGGCAAGTTCAACGCGCATCTCAACCCTGAGCTCTGCGTCAAGATTGCTCAACGGCTCGTCGAAAAGAAACACATCAGGGCCGCGCACGATGGCGCGCCCAATGGCCACCCTTTGCCGTTGCCCCCCTGATAACGCCTTGGGTTTGCGCGCCAGATAATCATCCAGTTTCAGAATCCGACTGGCTTCAGCGACCTTGGCGGCGACTTCGGCCTTTGGGTGCCCTGTCATGCGCAGCCCAAAGCCCATATTCTGCGCCACCGTCATGTGCGGGTAAAGCGCATAGGTCTGGAACACCATCGCTACCCCGCGCTCGGACGGATCAAGGCGGGTCACGTCGCGCGCGCCAATCCGGATCTCGCCTCCGGTTGTTTCCTCAAGGCCCGCGATCATCCGCAGCAGCGTGGACTTTCCACACCCGGATGGGCCGACAAAGACGCAGAACTCGCCCTCTTCCACAGACAGGTCGATCCCGTGGATGACCTCAAGTTCGCCATAAGACTTGACGACACCACCAAGTGTGACACCCGACATCCTGTTTCCTCCCTCAAGCGGGCCCTTGCGCATCCGGAAAGCGCCAGGCCTCAGTGTCTTCTGTTATTCGGGTCGCGGCCGCCCTGAGCGCGGGCAGATACGCGGCGAGATCCTGTTCGGTCATACTGTCCGCTCGCCCAGTCACCGACATCGCGCCCAACAGGCGCCCCCGACGGCTTAGAACAGGAACGGCAATGCAAATGATGCCGGGTTCATGTTCTTCGCGGTCGAAGCCCACGCCATCTGCGCGGATCTGCGCCAGTTCGGCCAACAGTGCGGGCGCATCTGTCAGGGTGTTTGGCGTGAACCGATGAAACGACTGCTGCGAGACAAGCCCATCCAGATCGGATGTCGGCACATGGGCCAGCATCACCTTGCCAACACCAGTGCAATAAGCCGGGCCGACTTTGCCCGCTTCGGAATACATCTGCACGGGCTGTGCAGCGTTGCGTTTGTCCACATACAGAACCTGTGCATGATCAAGTTGCGCAAGATGAACCGTCTGCCCGACTTCAGCGCTGAGTTGGTCGAGATGCGGACGCGCAATGGGGCCCAATGACGATTGACGCCATGCCACATGGGCCAGTCGCACGAGGCGCATTCCAAGGGCGTACAGACCCGTATCGGGATCATGCCGCACCATACCCTCGCGCACGAGTGTCTGCACAAGACGATAAAGTGTGGCTTTGGGATAGCGACTTTGGGCCTGAAGTTCAGCGAAGCGGATACCGTTCGAATGGGCCGCGACTGCGTCAAGCACCTCCAGCGCTTTGCCTACAGTGCCCGGTCCCGGTTCGGCACTTTGTACAGATGCGCCACTGTGTACAGATGCGCCACTGTGCGCCGGATTAGCCATGCTTGTTCCTCCCGCCGTCCCATCCTTGAGTGTTCCCCGCCTCTGGTGTTGACAACACTAGGCGAGTCGCGGTTATGATTTCAATATAAGAAACATAGTTCCAAATAATGGAACATCCCAGCATGAAATTCAGGGAGGACCACATGCTATCCACCACACGTCTGCCGCTTGTTGCAGCCGTCCTGACAACTGCGCTGACCGGCGCAGCCAGTGCTCAGGACAGTTTATCAGGGACGCTCAAGATATTCTCGGACATGTCTAATCCAGCGCCGCGCGCGGTCATGGAAGGCATGGCGGAACGTTTCGACGCAATGCACCCGGATCTTGATGTTGAGCTGACAATTATCGACCGGGAAGCTTATAAGACGCAGATCCGGAACTTCCTGACGGCCAATGCGCCTGACGTAGCGAATTGGTACGCCGGCAACCGCATGGCACCTTATGTGAATGCGGGTCTGTTTGAGGATGTAAGCGACCTGTGGGATGGGCAGATCGGCGAAGAACTGGCGTCAACCCAAGGCGCGATGACGTTGGACGGTAAGCAATGGGGCGTGCCTTACACCTATTATCAATGGGGCGTGTACTACCGCAAAGACATCTATGACCGTCTGGGCCTTTCCGAGCCGGAAACCTTCGATCAAATGAAGGCCAATTGTCAGGCACTTCTGGACGATGGCGTCAAATGCTACACGATCGGGACCAAGTTCCTGTGGACCGCGGCAGGTTGGTTTGACTATTTGAACATGCGCACCAATGGATATGATTTCCATATGGCGCTGACTGCAGGCGAGGTGGAATGGACCGACGACCGCGTGCGCCAGACCTTTGCAAATTGGCACGAGCTGATCGACATGGGAGCCTTCATCGACAACCACACCGCCTATAGCTGGCAAGAAGCGCTTCCGTTCATGGCACAGGGGGATGCGGCGGCGTATCTGATGGGCAACTTCGCTGTAGCACCGCTGCGCGATGCGGGTTTGGACGATAGCAAGCTGGACTATTACCAGTTCCCCGCAATCAACGCAGATGTCGAACTGGGCGAAGACGCGCCGACGGATACGTTCCACATTCCGGCACAGGCGCAGAACAAAGAGGCAGCGCGCGCGTTCCTGCGATTTGTCGTATCGGCGGAAAACCAGACACAGATCAACGCGGGCGATGCGCTTGGTCAGCTTCCGGTGAATGCTCTGAGTTCGGTGGATGATGACAAGTTCCTCAAAGAAGGGTTCGACGTTCTGAGCAACCGCGCGCCTGGCGGGATCGCGCAGTTCTTTGACCGTGATGCGCCGGCGGAAATGGCCAAGTTGGCTATGGAAGGCTTTCAGGAGTTCATGGTTCTGCCAGACAATCTTGATCGCGTTCTTGACCGGCTCGAAGCTGGACGCCAGCGGATCTATTGATCCAGCGGCCGGGCGCGTGCCGCGCCCGACATGACCCTGATCCGGTCCGCGGCGATGCCACGGTCCGGATCGCCGCCCAGCCCAAGCCGAGGAAACCGCTCATGGCACCGCCCGTTCCATCGTTCTTTCCCGCACCCGCCCGATCGGCCCCGGCTGCAAAGACATGTGGAGTGGCTTGATGACCAGCAGTTTCTGGCGACGCAATCAGCAGCGCCTTGCCCCCGCTCTTTTCCTCGCGCCGGGCATCCTGTTTTTTGCCTTTTATGTGATCTTCCCGATCCTTCAGTCCTTTCGGATTTCGTTTTATAAATGGGATGGGCTGAGCCCGGCAGAGCCCGTCGGGATGCAGAACTATTCCCAGCTTTTTGAAGACCCAGCCTTTTACACGTCGCTTGGCAACAATGTCATTTGGCTGTTTCTGTATCTTCTGGCGATCCCGGCAGGGTTGGCAATCGCGTTGTTCCTGAACCAGACCGTCACAGGCATCAGAATATACAAGTCCCTGTTTTTCTTTCCGTTCGTGGTAAGCCAAGTCGTTGTCGGCCTGGTTTTCACTTGGTTTTATGACCCCACCTTCGGACTGCTCAACACTGTCCTTGAAGCGGTCGGACTGGACCCGGTGAACATCCTTGGCGATCCTTCCAAAGTGACTTATGGCATCATTGCTGCCGGGCTTTGGCCCCAAACCGCCTATTGCATGATCCTCTACCTGACGGGTCTCAACGCAGTGGATCCGGAACAGGTGGAGGCAGGTCGGCTAGACGGTGCCAAAGGGTTGAAAATGCTCTGGCATGTCATCTTGCCTCAACTGCGCCCGGCAACCTTCATTTGCTTCGTCGTGACAATCATCGGCGCGTTGCGCAGCTTCGATCTTATTTCGATCATGACTCAAGGCGGCCCGTTCGGAACCTCCCGTGTGCTTGCGTTCTACATGTTCGAAGTCGCATTGTCGGAATATGGCTTCCGCATGGGGTACGGCGCCGCAATCGCGGTGGTCCTGTTTTCGATCATGATGGTCTATATCGCGGGATTCCTTTGGAAAATGTACCGCGACGAGAAAGGCGCGTGACCATGCACTCCGCGCCCCAGCCCCGCATCCAAAACCCGCACATCGCCCCCCACTCCACTCCAACACCAGAGGTCTGAGATGTACCCCACCCCCATCGCAAAGACCTCTCCGGCATGGCAAATAAGCTATCAGGCGCTACTGCCGGTCGCGCTTGTGCTTTGGCTTTTGCCATTGATCGGCGTGGCGATTTTTTCGCTCAAGCCCGCTGCGGATTTTGCACAAGGCAACTATTGGGGCTGGCCATCGACCTTTAGCGGCATCCAGAACTATACGCTGGTTTTTACCGGCTCAGACATGCCCAGATATCTGATGAATTCCGTCTTGATCACCGTTCCAACCGTGATAGGTGCGGTAGCCTTGTCTTGCATGACAGGCTTTGCGCTTGGCGTTTATCACTTTCGTGGCAACCTTCTGATTTTCTTCATGTTCGTCGCTGGGAACTTTGTGCCATTCCAGATCTTGATGGTCCCCGTGCGGGACCTGACCCTCGCGATGGGACTCTATGACACAAAGACCGGGCTGGTGCTGTTCCACATTGCCTTTCAAACCGGGTTCTGCACGCTCTTCATGCGAAACTTCATCCGCGCGCTTCCCCGCCCCCTGATCGAAGCGGCGCGGGTCGAAGGCGTCAGCGAGATCAGGATTTTCGCCTTTATCATTCTGCCGCTGATGAAACCGGCGATTGCGGCGCTGTCCGTGCTGATTTTCACCTTCATATGGAACGATTACTTCTGGGCGATCGTGCTCACTCAAGGGGCAGACAGTCAGCCGGTTACGGCAGGCATCACAAGCTTTAATGCCCAGTACCGGGCTGCCTATCACCTGATGAGCGCGGGAAGCCTTGTCGCCGCGCTTCCACCCGTCGTGATGTTTTTCGCCATGCAACGCCACTTTATCGCTGGGCTCACGCTGGGCGCAGTCAAGTAGCAGGACTTACCAAGATGCCCAAAATCGCCTTCATCGGGGCTGGCTCCACCATCTTCATGAAACATATCGTCGGCGACGCGCTGCACTTTCCGGCTTTGTCCGGGGCGGATATCGCGTTGATGGACATTGACGAAGCGCGGTTGGCCGAGTCCGCCCTTGTTGCGCGCCAAATGGTGCGCGCGATGAAGGTTGGCGCGACTGTCACCACACACACAGATCGTCGCGCCGCGCTGGACGGGGCAGATTTCGTCATTACCGCCTTTCAGATCGGCGGGTACAAGCCCTGCACGGTTACCGATTTCGAAATTCCCAAAGCGCACGGCCTGCGCCAGACCATCGCCGACACGCTGGGCGTCGGCGGCATTATGCGCGGGCTCAGAACCGTCCCGCATCTGTGGGCGCTTGCGCAAGATATGGCCGAACTTTGTCCCGATGCGCTGTTGCTGCAATACGTGAACCCGATGGCGATCAACACTTGGGCTCTGGCCGAACGCTTTCCTGCCCTAAGACAGGTTGGGCTTTGCCATTCGGTCCAGAACACCGTCGCGGAAATGGCCTATGATCTGAACATCCCAGCGTCCGAAATTCGGCACCGGGTGGCGGGTGTGAACCATGTCGCGTTTTTCTTGAAACTGGAACATGCCGGCGTCGATCTTTACCCAGCCCTCCGGGCCGGCTACCGCGATGGCAGCCTGCCGAAGACACCTCTGGAACGGCCGCATTGCCTAAACAAGGTTCGCTATGAGGTGATGGATCATTTGGGGTACTTCTGCACCGAAAGTTCGGAACATCTGGCAGAGTATGTTCCTTGGTTCATCAAGCGGGACCGCGCTGATCTGATTGAGCAGTTTGGAATTCCGCTCGATGAATACCCGGCACGCTGCGAAATTCAGATGGCTGAATGGGCTGCTCAGGCAGAAGCCATTCGGCGCACGGATACGGTCAGCGTTGAGAAAAGCCATGAATTTGCCGCTGACATGATGAATTCCATACTCACAGATACGCCGATGACTGTTTATGGCAATCTGCCCAATCACGGGCAAATTCCGCAACTGCCGCTCGGGGCTGCCGTAGAAACACCCTGCCTTGTTGACGCCAACGGTGTGCAACCAAGTGTGGTTACCGATATTCCCCCACAGCTCGTCGCCCTGATGCGCAGTCAGATAAATGTTCAGGAACTTGTGGTGCGCGCATTGCTTGAAGAAAACCGGGACCACATCTATCACGCCGCAATGATGGATCCCCACACCGCCGCAGAGCTTGATCTGCGGCAAATCCGGGCACTGATGGATGACCTCATCACCGCGCACGGTGATTGGCTTCCTGCATGGTGCCACGACGAAAGGACAGCCGCATGACCAGACACGCCCGATTTCCCGATCTTGATGGCGCGTCTGTCTTTGTCACCGGCGGCGGGTCCGGAATTGGCGCGGCCTTCACGGACGGACTGATGGCACAGGGCGCAAAGGTGGCCTTTGTACAGCGGTCAGACGGCACGGCCTTTTGCGACGCAATGGAACGTGCGCACGGCACGCGGCCGTTGTTTCTGCCGTGCGACATCACTGACACCCCCGCCTTGCAAGCTGCCATCGCACAGGCGGCTGCTCAGCATGGTGACATTGACGTACTGGTCAATAATGCCGCAAATGACAAACGCCACAGCACAATGGAGGTGGATGAGGCGTTCTGGGACTGGTCCCAAGCCATCAATCTCAAATCCTATTTCTTTGCGGCTCAATCCGTTCTTCCGGGCATGCGCAAAGCTGGGCGCGGCAGCATCGTGAACTTGTCATCAATCAGCTACATGATGGGCAATGCGGGCTATCCTGCTTACACCACGGCAAACGGCGGCATCACCGCGCTGACCCGCTCTCTGGCGCGGGAATTCGGGCCTGACGGTATCCGCGTTAACGCGCTCGCACCGGGCTGGGTGTTCACAGAAAAACAGATTGCCCTTTGGGCCACAGAAGAGGGCGTCGCGGCGCATCTGGCCCGCCAATGCCTGCCGCGGATGCTGAAGCCTGATGAAATGGTCGAACCATTGTTATTTCTTGCGTCCGAAGCCAGCCGCGCCATGACCGGGCAAGCCATGGCTGTCGATGGCGGCGTGGTGGTCAGCGGATGACCCAGCCCCCCATCACCGCCGACTGGATCGCCGCCGACTGGGGCACTTCGCACCTGCGTGTTTGGGCCATGGCCGATGGCGCAGATATTGCGCAGGCACAGTCCGACCAAGGCATGAACCGACTGTCACCGGGCGGGTTTGAGGCCGCGCTGCTTGAGTTGATCGAGCCTTGGCTTGGCGCGGGCACGACGCCTGTTGTCGCTTGTGGCATGGTCGGTGCGCGGCAGGGATGGGTGGAAGCCCCCTACACGGCTGTGCCTTGCACCCCCCTGCCCGTGACCCCGGTGCGCGCGCAAGCGGCAGATCAGCGCCTTGCCGTTTGGGTTGTGCCCGGCCTGAAGCAGCAAAGCCCGCCAGACGTCATGCGCGGCGAGGAAACGCAGATCGCCGGGTTCCTTGCGCTGAACCCAAATTTTGACGGTGTGCTATGCCTGCCCGGAACCCATACAAAATGGGCACAGGTTTCGGCGGGTGAGGTCGTCAGTTTCCAATCGTTTATGACGGGTGAATTGTTCGCGTCCTTGGCCGAGAACAGCGTGCTGCGCCATACCGTTGCGCCTTGCGGCTGGGATGAAGGCACCTTTGCCGACGCGCTTGACGATGCGTTGTCGCGGCCAGACCGGCTTGCCGCCCGCCTGTTCACTTTACGCGCAGATGCTTTGCTCAATGATACCAGTGGCACGCAAGGGCGCGCGCGTCTGTCCGGTCTTTTGATCGGCGCGGAACTGGCTGCTGCAAAACCATATTGGCTGGGCCAACAAGTGGGCGTGATCGGCGCTTCGGCCGTTGCCGCACCCTATGTCACTGCCCTGACACGGCAAGGAAATACGCCCGTTCAGGCGGACGCCGCCGCCATGACCCGCGCGGGGTTGATAGCCGCCCATCGCAACATCGACACCTGAAAGGGACCTGCATGAGCCGCCCTCTGATCGCCATTCTACGCGGGATCACGCCGCCCGAAGCCTTGCCCGTGACAAAGGCCCTGATTGATGCGGGCGTCGACCGGATTGAAGTGCCGCTGAATTCGCCAAATGCGTTGGACAGCATTACCGCCATGGCCGCTGCATTTGGCACGCAAGCCTTGATCGGGGCTGGCACTGTTTTGACCGCTGAGGATGTCGCCCGTGTCGGCGCTGCGGGTGGCCGCCTGATCGTGTCGCCCAATTGCGACACTGAGGTGATCCGCGCCACCAAGGCGGCGAAGCTGGCCAGCTTTCCGGGCGTGTTTACCGCAACCGAGTGCTTCGCCGCTTTGAAAGCCGGTGCAGACGGGCTCAAGATTTTCCCGGCCAGCCTGATGGGGCCAGACGGGCTATCAGCCCTGCGCGCCGTTCTGCCCGCCACGACACAGGTCTTTGCGGTGGGCGGCGTTGGCCCGGCCAATTTCGCCGCGTGGCAAGCAGCCGGAGCGTCGGGCTTTGGCATTGGCACCGCGCTTTATAAACCCGGCCGCAGCGCCGCAGACGTGGCCATTCGCGCCGCCGAACTGGTCGCCGCGTGGGATCGCGGCACCGCAAATGGCGCTGCCTTCGCATGAAACGCAGCCTTGGGGTTTGCTATTATCCGGAACACTGGCCGGAAGACCAATGGCCAGACGACGCGGCCCGCATGGTCTCTGCCGGGATCAGCCGCGTGCGGATTGGGGAATTCGCCTGGGGCCTGATCGAGCCGAAGCCGGGCGTGATGGACTGGGGTTGGCTCGACCGGGCGATCGACGTTCTGGCAGACGCCGGGCTTGAGGTGATCCTGGGCACCCCGACTGCAACGCCTCCACGCTGGATGCTGGATCGCCACCCGGACATGTTGGCGGTGGACGCGACTGGGCACCCGCGCCGCTTTGGGTCGCGGCGGCACTACTGTTTCAGCCATGCCGGATACCGCGCAGAGGCCGCCCGCATCACAGAGGCCATGGCCCGCAGATACGGGCGCGACGGGCGCATCATCGCATGGCAGACCGACAATGAATATGGATGTCACGATACGGTTCTGAGCTATTCGCCCGCCGCCCTGTCCGCGTTCCGCAACTGGCTGGCGCAGCAGTACCAGTCGCCCGAGGCGCTGAACCGCGCTTGGGGAAATGTGTTCTGGTCCATGGCCTATGACAGCTTTGACCAGATCGGGTTGCCGAACCTGACGGTAACAGAACCGAACCCCGCCCATGCTTTCGACTTTCGGCGGTTTTCAAGCGAACAGGTGGTCGCCTTCAACCGGATGCAGGTGGGCATCCTGCGCCGTCACACCGCTGCCCCGCTGACGCATAATTATATGGGGCGCGAGGTGGCGTTTGACCATTTCGCCGTAGGCGCTGATCTCGATATCGCGAGCTGGGACAGTTACCCAATCGGGTTCCTGTCCGACCGGATCGAAGCGTCGGACAACCACAAGCGCCACTACCTGCGCCAGGGTGATCCCGACATGCAGGCACTGCATCATGACCTGTATCGCGCGGTCGGACGGGGGCGCTGGTGGGTGATGGAACAGCAGCCCGGCCCGGTGAACTGGGCACCATGGAACCCCGCCCCGCTGCCCGGTATGGTTCGGCTTTGGACATGGGAGGCATTCGCCCACGGTGCCGAAACCGTCACCTATTTTCGCTGGCGGCAAGCCCCCTTTGCGCAGGAGCAGATGCATGCCGGGCTGCTCTTTCCCGACAGCAGCGATGCGCCGGGTCTGGCCGAGGCCGCGCAGGTCGCGACAGAACTGAAAGCCATGCCCGATGTTGCACCGACCCGTGCGCCCGTCGCGCTGGTCTTCGATTATGCAAGCGCCTGGGCGTGGCAGGTACAGCCGCAAGGCGCCGATTTCGACTATTTCCGCATGGTGCTGTGCTGGTATCGGGCCGCGCGTGAATTGGGACTGTCCCTTGATATTCTACCGCCCGACACGAACGACCTGTCAGACTACGCCGTGGTACTGATGCCCGGCCTTGCGCAGCTCTCAGCACCGATGCTTGCGGCGCTGGAAAGCTATGAAGGGCGCGCGCTTGTCGGGCCGCGCAGCAACGCCAAGGGGGCTGGCATGGCAACGCCTGTGCCACTTCCGCCGAACCTGCCGGGCATGGACTTGCGAGTCAGCGCCGTGGAAAGCCTTCCGCCCGGTGTAGCCGAGCCGCTGTCGGGCGGCGGAACCATCGTGCATTGGCGCGAACATCTGGACGGCGCAGCTGACATTCTGGAAACCGACGCCGCAGGGGCACCCTTGATCGCACGTATGGGGGCATTGACGTATTTGGGCGGCTGGCCCGATGACACGGCATTGCGCCGCTTGATCGCTGCGGCCTGCACCGAGCAGGGTATCGCGGCAGACCCCTTGCCAGACGGGCTTCGCCTGCGTGACACCGGTTCGCACCGCTTTGCGTTCAATTATGGGAAAACGCCCGTCACATGGGAGGGACAAGTGTTGCCCGCTGCCGGTGTCGCGTGGCGGGCGCTTTGATCCCTTGCCAGAGCATGATGCAGCCGCTTAGGTGACGCCATGACCCAAATCCCTGCCCCCGGCGTGACGCCCCTGCCCGATACCTGCGACGGCACCGCCGTGCAGCGTGTGACAATCAGCAATGGAACCCTCAGTGCATCGTTTCTGACGCGCGGCGCAATCTTGCAAGACCTGCGGCTGCAAGGCGTGGCGCACAGTCTGACAGTCGGCAGCCCCGATACAGCCGCCTATGCCGGGCCGCTTTGCTATTTCGGGGCGCTCGTCGGGCCAGTGGCCAACCGCATCGCAGGTGGGACCGCGACGCTAAAAGGATCGAAGTACGAGTTTGACCGCAACGATGGCGGGCAAGCCACACTGCACGGCGGCAGCACAGGCACCCACACACGCAACTGGGACATCGACATTGCGCGGGCTGACCGGGTGACGTTCACCTTAAGCCTTCCGGATGGAACAGGCGGCTTTCCCGGCAATCGAACGGTGGCTGCACAATACGCGCTGACAGGGCCAGATACGCTTGAGTTGACTGTCATTGCAGCGACCGATGCGGCCACGTGGATCAACTTCGCGCCACATGGGTTCTGGAACCTTGATGGCGGGCCGGATCTGTCGGGTCACAGCCTGCAAATCGCTGCAGATTACTATTTGCCAGCCGATCCCACAGGATTGGTGACAGGCGCGGTCGCCAAGGTCGCGCAAAGCGATTTCGACTTTCGGGCAGCCCGGCCAATTGGGCCCGGCACCACGCCTGAACTTGACCACAACTTCTGTTTATCGCGCATCCGCCGAG
Source organism: Meridianimarinicoccus aquatilis (assembly GCF_004358675.1). Classification (GTDB taxonomy): domain Bacteria; phylum Pseudomonadota; class Alphaproteobacteria; order Rhodobacterales; family Rhodobacteraceae; genus Meridianimarinicoccus; species Meridianimarinicoccus aquatilis. The sequence goes on from NZ_SMZO01000003.1 coordinate 125,533, forward strand.
ACCCGGAACCTGCTGTTGTTTTGACAGGGGCGTCGGGCCTTTCGCTGCATGTAGCCACATCAGAACCAGGCGTTCAAATCTACGACGCGGCGCATGGCGGCGGCGGCGGCATCATGGGGCATTGCGGTCACCCAATCGGTCCCTATTGCGGGCTGGCGATTGAACCGCAGGGCTGGCCTGACGCACCAAACCGCCCTGGCTTCCCGCCGGTTCGTGTCGAAAGCGGCACCGCGGTGCGCCAGATCACACGGTGGCGGTTCGTCCAGCCGGACTAAACCTGTGTCGTCAAAATTGCCGCGCGCGGTCCCGCAAGAGAAATTTCTGTATCTTGCCCGTCGATGTCTTGGGCAACGGGCCAAAGATCACGTAGCGAGGGGCTTTGAAATGCGCCATTTGATTGCGGCAAAAGGCGATCAGCTCGGCCTCGCTGAGGTGACGTCCCTCTTTCAGTTCGACAAACGCGCAGGGGGTTTCACCCCATGTTTCATCAGGCTTGGCGACCACGGCAGCGGCCATGATGTCCCCATGACGATAAAGCACGTCTTCCACCTCTATTGAGCTGATATTCTCGCCCCCGGAAATGATGATGTCCTTTGATCGGTCTTTGATCTCGACATATCCATCGGGGTGCTGCACCGCCAAATCACCGGATGCGAACCACCCGCCGCGAAATGATCCGTTCGTCGCGCTTGGGTTCTTCAGATACCCTTTCATGACGCAGTTTCCGCGCATGAAGATTTCACCGATCGTCAAGCCGTCGCGCGGCACCGGGTTTTGCGTTTCAGGGTCCGCGACCATCAGATCGTCCAGCGCCATGTTCGGAACGCCCTGCCGCGCCTTGAGGCGGGAAAGCTCGTCCCCCGGCAAACCAGACCAAGCGGTTTGCGGCATGCAAATCACCGAAGGGCCATAGGTTTCAGTCAACCCGTACACATGGGTCACCTCCACACCCATTTCCTCCATCGCGGCGATGACGCTGGCGGGCGGGGCCGCCCCTGCGGTCATCGCCTTGACCGGATGATCCAATCGCCGCTTCAAGCGGTCAGGGGCGTTGGCAAGCAGGTTCAACACGATGGGAGCGCCGCAAAAATGGGTGACCTTTTCCCGATAGATCAGATCAAACACATCCTCGGCCCGAACCGCCCGCAAACACACGGCCGTGCCCGCATGTGCCGCCAGTGTCCAAGGAAAGCACCAGCCGTTGCAATGGAACATCGGCAACGTCCAAAGATAGGAGGCGTGGCGCGGCATCGTCCATGTCACAATGTTGGAAACTGCGTTCAGATGCGCCCCGCGATGATGATAGACTACGCCTTTTGGGTTGCCTGTGGTCCCGGATGTGTAGTTGAGCGATATCGCGTCCCACTCATCGTCGGGGACGACCCACTGAAAATCGGGCGAGGCGCTTGCAAGAACTTCGTCATAGGTCATTGAACCAATCTTTGTGCCGCCCTCGTAACTGACATCTTCGATATCAATCACAAGCATCTCACGCCCGGACATGCGCACGGCGCGTTGCACGACATCGGAAAACTCTGGATCGACCAGAACCGCCTTTGCTTCGCCGTGGTTCAAAATGAAGCTGATCGTTTCGGCATCAAGGCGGGTGTTGATGGTGTTCAGGACGGCCCCCGCCATGGGGACACCGAAATGCGCTTCGAACATTTCCGGGATGTTGGCCGCAACGATCGCCACCGTGTCGCCCCGGCCAATACCCTGTGCCGAAAGCCCCCCCGCCAAGGCGAAGCATCGCGCATATGTCTGTGCCCAGTTGCGGCGCACCCCGTGATACACCACCGCCAGTTGATCGGGGTAGACCGCAGCGGTTTTTCGTAAAAAGGCGAGCGGCGTGAGAGGTTCGTGATTGGCTTGGGTCTGGCCCAGCCCATCTTCGAAAATTGTCTGCATGATCGGCCCCTACCAAGACATGTTCTCGCACCAACTTCACCCAAGCGTGTGCGATACCGCAAGACAAAACAAAGGCGCAGCCCCTTGCAAATCGCGCAGCGGCAAGGCACCGAAGGACGAGTGAAAAGGAGCCCAGCACGATGTTCTACACCCCCGAAGCCGGACATGACCTGCCGCATAATCCCTTCGGTGCCATCGTCACGCCCCGCCCCATTGGCTGGATCTCAAGCCGGGATGCCAATGGCGCTGACAACCTCGCCCCCTATTCCTTCTTCAACGCGGTCGCGTATTTCCCTCCGCAGGTCATGTTTTCATCCACTTCGGTCAAACCGGACCGGGACGGCACGAAGGACAGCGTCGGCAATATCCGCGAAACCGGGGTGTTTTGCGTGAACATCGTCGAATACGCCGCGCGTGATACGATGAACGCGTCGTCTGCCGCGCTTCCGCGCGAGGTGGATGAATTTGCCCATAGTGGTGCGAGCAAAGCCGCGTGTGAAACAATCGACTGCGCCCGCGTTGCGGATGCGCCTGCCAACTTGGAATGTCGTTTGACGCAGATCGTTCAATTGCCCGGCGCCGCGAATTTCGTGGTGTTCGGCGAAGTGACCGGCGTTCACCTGCGCGACGATTGCATCGTGGACGGCCGGTTCGATGTCACCCGTTTTCAGCCGCTTGCGCGTTTGGGATATCGCGATTATGCCGCAGTGCGCGACGTTTTTGAACTCGCCCGTCCCGACGATTGAGGGCATTTTTTCTTCGTTATATCGGAATGCGGTGATACCCTGTAAGCCATGGATATGTTCCCCATCACCTTTTATGCGCTGCTGTGCGGTCTGGTTGGGCTGTTCTCGCCGAGATTTGGCAGATGGTATGGGCGCTTGATGTTCGGTGCGGTGCTTGGCGTGTTTGCCGCAACCGCCATGCCCCATGTGCGTGCTCTGGCCGGACTGTAAGCGCACTTTTCCCCGATCCCGATTGCCCCTAGTCTCGCGTGTGTATGCCAGCAGCAGGAGCAGCACATGGATACCTTTATCGGAGTGATTGGCGGATCGGGCGTCTATGAGATCGACGGCCTTGATGGGGCGGAATGGGTGACTGTGGCCAGCCCGTTCGGCACGCCATCTGACGCCATCCTGACCGGCCGGCTTAACGGGGTGCGCATGGCGTTTCTGCCGCGGCACGGGCGCGGACATGTGCACAGCCCCACCACTGTGCCATATCGCGCGAATATCGATGCGCTGAAACGGCTGGGTGTGACTGACGTCATCTCGGTCTCGGCCTGCGGGTCGTTTCGCGAAGACATGGCACCCGGTCATTTCGTGATCATAGATCAGTTTATCGACCGCACATTCGCGCGGGAAAAATCATTCTTCGGGACCGGATGCGTTGCGCATGTGTCGGTTGCGCACCCCACCTGCCCGCGCCTCGCAGAGGCTTGCCACACGGCCGCGACAGATGCGGGGATCACTGTCCACATGGGCGGCACATATCTGGCCATGGAAGGCCCACAGTTCAGCACAATGGCCGAATCCAAACTGTACCGTGATGTTTGGGGCTGTGACGTGATCGGTATGACCAACATGCCCGAAGCAAAACTCGCCCGTGAAGCGGAACTTTGCTATGCCTCTGTTGCGATGATCACCGACTTTGACAGTTGGCATCCAGATCACGGCGCCGTTGACATCACTGACATCATCGCAACGCTGGCCGCCAACGCCGGGAATGCCCGATCCCTTGTGGCGCGCTTGCCCGACCTTCTTGGGCCAGATCGCGCGCCTTGCCCTCACGGCTGCGACCGGGCGCTGGAACATGCGATCCTGACAGCACCGGCAAGCCGCGATCCGGCACTTGTGGAACAACTTGGCGCGGTCGCCGGCCGCGTTCTGGGAGGCTGACGTATGACTTCAGTAAAAAACTTCATTCGCACAATCCCGGATTTCCCACACAAGGGGATCATGTTTCGCGATGTCACAACCCTTTTTGCGGACCCGCGTGGCTTTCGCATGGCGGTGGACCAGCTTTTGCAACCCTATGCCGGCGCGCAAATCGACGTGGTCGTCGGGCTTGAGGCGCGCGGGTTCATCCTTGGCGGGGCTGTGGCCCATCAACTTTCTGCCGGATTTGTTCCCATTCGTAAAAAGGGCAAACTTCCCGCAGCGACCCTGTCAGAGGATTATACGCTGGAATACGGCCAAGCGACCGTAGAGGTGCATGATGATGCCATCAACGCAGGGCAGACCGTGCTGATTGTCGATGATCTTCTGGCGACTGGCGGCACCGCAGAGGCCGGGATCAAACTGGTGGAACGCCTTGGCGGTGACATTGTCGGATGCGCCTTCGTCGTGGACCTGCCCGATCTTGGCGGACGGGCACGGCTTGATGCACTGGGCATGAACATCCACGCGCTGTGCACCTATGACGGAGAATGACCAGATCCAAAAACGAAATCACCGGTCAACTTTTGGCTGACCAGTGATGACAAGAGCGTGGGGTTGTGAACTGACCCTCAGGTGTCTGTGATATCTTCCATGTTGATCACCCGAAGCGATTTGCGGAATGCAACGTCCCAAGGCACAGCAGAGCTTTGTGGGCACGGTTGGGTTTGAAGTTCTTTGGCTGCATCGCTTTTCTCCATCTTGTGCATGGCGAAAATCGAGTCTGGCAAGAACATTTGCAAACGGTCAAAGCGGTACGCGCTGAACACAGCATTATTTGTTGGCACCAGTGACGACCGAACCATGCAAATCTTGTGGCGACGGTTCATGAACTGCGCCATTTTTTGTTCACAATCCGCCGGGGCGCCCATTGGGGCATTGGCCTGCAATTCGGTAAACTCACCCGAAAAACGCATCCGCGCACCTGAAAAGTCACTTGCGCCGGCGATATCTTCATCTGCGCCAAAGGACACAAACTTCACCAGGAATGGCAACGTCGATCCAATCGTATTCGAAAACTTGGCCTCAATCCGAACACGGGTGACGAAGTCTTCCTGCAACTGCAACGAACACAGCCGCGTTTCGGAAAGCCCGTCCGGCGCGATAGCATAGATATCCCCACCGGAAACACCGACCGTCGCCTGGGTTCGGCCAAGCGAGAAGTGCGAGGCAACATCATCGATCGTGACGGCGGCGACCTTGTTAAGCACGAAACCGCTGCCAAGCAACACGGCCAACACTCCGAGCATTATTGAGATACGTTTCAGCATAATCACTCTCCTTGTTGGGGGCTATTTGGGGCAGCAGACATTGCCGCAGGCTTTGTAGCCATCGGGACAATTCGGGGTTGTCTGCGCGAAGACTGGCGCTGAGCAGCAGATCAAGATCGCGAAAATGGCAGTTTTCATCAGTCCGTCCTCTCATTTTGTGTGTGTGAATTATGGTTAACCGATTCTTCACATTACTCAAAGTTGAGGAATCCAGACCTGTGTGATGTGTCAAAACGCACAGCGGAACGGCGTAATGCCGCCTTAGCCGCGCAAGACCGCGCCGGGGTTCATGATCCCGTCAGGGTCCAGTGCACCTTTAATACTACGCATTGCGGCCAGTTTTGCCGGGTCGCCATAGCGTTCAAGGTCCGTCACTTTAAGGCGGCCGATGCCATGCTCGGCACTGACGGACCCGTCCATGTCGTTAACCAAATCATGCACCGCGCGTGTGACCTGCGGTGCCATAGCCTTGTACGCATCGCGGCTTTCGCCGCTGGGGGGGAATGCATTGAAATGCAAATTCCCATCCCCCAGATGGCCGAAACAATTCACTCGCAACGGGCCAAGTGATGCCACAGCGGCCTGCGCGCGGGTGATGAAATCTGGCAGCACTTCAAGTGGCAAGGACACGTCGTGCGACGCGATGGACCCAATCCGGCGGTTGGCATCGGGAATAGATTCCCGGACCGACCAAAACGCCGCGCGCTGTGCCTCGTTAGCGGCGATAACGCCATCAGTGATCAAGCCCGCATCGAATGCGCGCTCAAGAAACACTTCCATGGCATGGGCCGCATCATGTGCGCCATGCAAACCGATATCGATCAAGACCGCCCAATTTGGCGCGCATGCAAAGGGTTGGCGCACCTCGGGCATGGTTTCAGCCAGAAAGTCGAAACTCTGCCGGGCAACCAGTTCAAAGGCGCTGATCCCCTCACCCAGTTCAGAGCGCGCCTGAACAAGCAGGTCCAGCGCGGCGGCAGGGCTTTCCAGCGCGACAAAGGCCGCCGCGTCAGACGTCGGTCGCGGGAACAGGCGCAAGCTGGCACCGGTGATCACCCCCAGCGTGCCTTCAGACCCGATCAGAAGATTGCGCAGGTCATAGCCCGTGTTGTCCTTGCGCAGCCGCTTTAACCCGTTCCAAATCGTACCGTCGGGCAAAACCGCTTCTAGTCCCAGACACAGATCACGCGCATTGCCATATCGCAAAACGTTCACACCACCCGCGTTGGTCGCAAGATTGCCGCCGATCCTGCATGATCCCTGCGACGCAAGTGCAAGCGGAAAGAGAAGCCCGTGCGCGGCGGCGGCCTCTTGAATGGTCTGCAGGATTGCCCCTGCATCGCAGATCAGCACCCCTTCGGCAGGATGCACCGCGCGGATCCGGCTCATGCGTTCCAGCGACAGCAAGATCGGCGGCCCACCGTCCGGCATGACCTGCCCGCCAACCAAGCCCGTCCCCCCACCATAGGGGACAATCCCCACGCCCAACTGCCGCGCAACGCGCACAGTTTCGGCCACCTCGTGAACGTTGCCCGGCGCAACGACGGTCACGGCGCGCCCGTGATACTTCCCCCGCGGCTCTTCGAAATAACCCGGCGACATGTCGCGAAAAGCCGCCTTCGGCAGCACGGCTTCCAATTTGGCGACAACCGGATGAGGGGACAGGGTTTCACTCATCGCGGCGCAAATACACGGGGTCCAGCACCATGATGGTCGGGCGGCTTGGCAGCGTACGCAGCGACACTTCCAGCCACGATTGACCCAGCCGTTCCACTGCGAAAGTGCCGGACATCTCTGAGATGAAGTATTCCAGCGTTGAAGCGCCAAACCAATGCATCGGCACCACGATCGAGGACCGCAACCGGTCAACCACATCCATCATGGCGTTCACATCCATCGTGTATCCACCGTCAACGGGCACCATGACGACGTCCAACCGCCCCAGTGCCGCGTATTGCTCGGGTGTCGGCACGTGATGCAGGTGTCCCAAATGGCCGATGCACAGTCCCGCCGTTTCGAACACAAAAATCGAATTTCCGTCTTTGCCATCTTCCGAAGAATAGCTTCGAATGTCAGTGGTCACATTGCGCACGACCAAATCGCCAGTTTCGACATAGTGATCAGCGCGGCCCGTTTCAAAATCCCATCCGGGCAGCAGGTGCGGGATGCGAGGGTCCGGGTCCGTGGTCCAGTGGCTGGAATGGGCCCGGTTCATGGTGGCGACATCAGGCACGAAATCAACGCCGCCCAGAAACCCGGTGTAATCTGTCACCGCGCTTTGGCCGCCGGGCGTTTCCAGCAGAAACATGGCATGCGCGATGAAGTTGAGCCGCACAGTGTAGTCGGGTAACGGATCGCGAAAGGCCGCCTTTTGCACAACGGCAAGGCCAGGTGTGTTATGAACGAGCGAAATACAGTGGCTGGGTTTACGGTTTTGCTGGGCATATGCCGGCACAGCAAAAGCGGTGCAGGCCAAGAACAAGGCGATGAAACGCATTCGACATCCTCCGTTTCGCAATCAAGAGGGTAGCATGGTTCGCGCCAAAATCACGTTATTGCCGCACCACGGTCACACGACGTCGGTCCGGCCGCGTCGATCGCCGCGAAGATTGGCATAGAGCACATGGTTTCGCCACCGTCCGTTAATCTGTAAATAGCTTTGGGCGACGCCTTCGTATTTGAACCCGGAACTTTCAAGAACCCCGCGTGATGCGGTGTTTTCCGGCAGGCACGCCGCCTCGATCCGGCTGAGATCCATCACCTTGAAAGCGTGATGCGTCACCGCGCGGATCGCTTCGCGCATGTATCCTTTGCGGGCATGCTGTTTGCCGATCCAATAGCCCAAGGTCGCCGCCTGCGCCGGCCCGCGACGGATATTGTCAAGCGTCAGCGCCCCCAGCAATTCATTGCTGTCGGCGCTGAATAGAAACAAGGGCATCGCCGTGCCGTTGTCGATGCTGCGGCGCGCCCAATGCACGCGATTGGTAAAGCCACGCCGGGACAGGTGATCGCCTGCCCAGGTCGGCTCCCACGGTTGCAAGAAATCCAGACTTTCCCGCCGCAGATTGCACCAGATCAGAAAGTCCGCATGCACCGGTGGGCGCAGGCGCATCCGCTCTGACACAATCTGAATCCGGGTCCGGTTCAGCCGGATCATGCCGCAAGCCGCCCCCTGAGTTCCTCCAGCGTTGGCGCGCCTGAGACGGGGCCATACACTGCCATGGACACTGGCGCCCGGGCCACAAGCTGTGTGCCGTAATCGCGGATGCGCGCCGCCGTAGCGCCTTCGATCAGGTCAACTGTTTCTTCCAACGGGGGAATCCGATCCCAGATTGCCACGAGCCGGGCCAAACGTTCAGCACGCGTCGACGGGCTTTCCAGCCCCATCAGCAAACCAGCCTTCATCTGCGCGCGAGCACGGGCCAGTTCTTCGCTTTTCAGTGTGTCCGTCGCCTTGCGCAATTCATCAACCGTAATGCGGGCCAGCTCGCCCAATTGCTCGCCGCTTGTCCCCGCATAAATCATCGTCATGCCCGTGTCGGAATAGGCTGATGCTTGCGCGAAGATCGTGTAGCACAGCCCACGCTTTTCACGAACTTCCTGGAACAATCGCGAGGACATGCCCCCACCCAGCGCTGTCGCGAACACCTGCGCCGTGTAGATATCTTCGTCGCGATAGCTTGGTCCTTCCAAGGCGATAGCCAGATGCGCCTGTTCAAGGGCCTTGTCGGTCCGATGCTCGCCACACGTAAAGCGGGCGGGTGTTGCAGCGGTAAACAGCGATGGCTTGAGATGGCCAAACAGCTTTTCAGCTTCGGCCACGATCTGATCGTGATCCACCGACCCCGCCGCAGACAGGATCATCTGATCCGGGCCATAACGTTCCCCGACAAAACCAAACAGATCGTCGCGAGAGAACCCTTTCACCCGGTCGGTTTCACCAAGGATTGTGCGGCCGATGGGCTGATCCGGGAACGTCACTTCCTGCAGCCAGTCGAACACAATGTCGTCCGGAGTATCCAGCGCCTGCCCGATCTCTTGCAAGATCACGCCGCGTTCGACTTCGATTTCAGCCGGGTCCATAACAGGGTTCAGGATGATGTCGGAAATCACATCAAGCGCAAGCATGACGTCGTCTTCCAGAACGCGTGCGTAATAGGCGGTCATCTCTCGAGAGGTGTACGCGTTGATGTAGCCGCCCACATCCTCGATCGCTTCGGCAATTTGCAATGCCGACCGCCGCTTTGTGCCCTTGAACGCCATATGTTCAAGGAAATGCGCGATGCCGTTCTGTTCCAAACGCTCGTGCCGACCGCCCGCTGTGATCCACAGGCCGATCGAGGCGGATTTTAGACCGGGCATGCGTTCAGTCACGATGCGCAAGCCGTTTGACAATTTGTGGATTTCGACACTCACGCTGAAATCTTCTCCTCGATGAGGGTTTCGATGGCGGCCAGATCGTTGGTAACGCGGGTCACACGTTCCGGACGCTCGTACAGGTCGGACATGCGATTGGGAAGCGGCGGGCGCAGACCCATCGCCGCCTCAACCGCGTCAGGGAACTTGGCCGGATGCGCGGTAGCCAATGTCACCATGGGCACGGACGGATCCGCTTTTTCCAAGGCGACTTTCGCGCCAACAGCGGTGTGCGGGCACAGGATTTCGCCCGAGTTGCGGAACATGGCCGCAATGGTCGCGGTCGTTTCGTCTTCGGACGCGCGCCCGCTTTCGAACAGCTCGCGCAGGCGTCCAAGCGCGCCTTGGCTGATGGGGAAACTGCCGGTGTCTGACAGCATCTTCATCTGATCTGCAACTGCTGACCCATCCCGGTCGTAAACGTCGAACAGCACACGTTCAAAGTTTGACGATACCTGAATGTCCATGGACGGGCTGATCGTCGGATCGACCCCTGCCTTGGTATAGGCGCCGGTTTCCATTGTGCGGTGCAAGATGTCATTGCGGTTCGTTGCAATCACAAGCTTGTCGATCGGCAATCCCATACGCCGCGCGATATAGCCAGCAAAAATGTCGCCAAAGTTACCGGTTGGCACCGTGAAGCTGACCTTGCGGTACGGTGCGCCAAGGGCGGTTGCGGCTGTGAAATAGTAGACGACCTGCGCCAGAACGCGCGCCCAGTTGATCGAATTCACTCCGGCCAAACGAACGCGGTCCCTGAAGTCGAAATGGTTGAAGGCATCTTTGACCCGCGCTTGGCAATCATCGAAATCGCCATCAAGCGCCAAGGCATGCACATTGTCTTCGGACGGCGTGGTCATCTGGCGGCGCTGCACTTCGGACACGCGGCCATAGGGAAACAGGATAAAGACATCGACTGCATCAAGACCACGGAAAGCTTCGATTGCTGCCGAACCAGTGTCACCCGACGTGGCCCCGATGATGGTTACCCGGTCGCCGCGTCGCTTGAGGGCCGCCTCGAACATCTGGCCGATCATCTGCATTGCGAAATCTTTGAACGCAAGGGTCGGCCCGTGGAACAGTTCCAACAGAAATTGGTTCGCGCCTGTCTGCACCAATGGTGCGCGGGCGGCGTGGCCAAAGCCAGAATAAGCCCGTGCAATAATGTCTGCGAATTCGGACTCGGTGAAGGTGTCGCCGATGAAAGGGCGCATAATTCGGAATGCGACCTCTTCATAGGGCAGCCCAGCCAATGCAGCTATGTCCGCTTTGCTCAGTTCTGGTACGGATTCAGGCACGTAAAGCCCGCCGTCGCGGGCCAAACCGGTCAGCATCGCCTCTTCAAAACTAAGGATAGGCGCCTTACCGCGCGTTGAGACGTATTTCATGTGCTTTGGCTTTCACGATTGCGCCGCTGCTGTGCGACGAAAAACGCGGTCATCCCGGCCCAAACGATAGCAAGCAGGAACCAAGTGACAGCATATTGCAGGTGATTGTTTGGAATGCCGGCTGTATCTACCGGCAGCGGGGTGACCGCGCGGGGATCTTCGCTGGTTTGTCGAACCACAAGAAGCAGCGGCTCGGTGCCTAGCTCAGCCGCGATGACCGGGACATCGCGCGCAAACCACAGCGCGCCTTCGGGGTCTGGCGTGAACCCATCAATCTCGTCCGGCCAGTGCAGGTTCCCAATCAGCGTGACGTCTTCGACGGCAGGTCGCATCGTATCTCGGCCCGTACTGCGAATGAAGCCGCGATCGATCAAGATCGTCCTGTCCTCGAAGGTGAATGGCGCCAAGACACGATATCCTGGACCAATGGACTTGAGGCTGGACTGGACAAGGATTTCGCGCGCCCCAATGGCACCCGTCGCACGTACAGGCAGAAACGCATCCCCGACCGGGTCTGGATTGGCCGGAATTGCGACGGGCGTGGCAGTCATGTGGGCGTCCATTTCGGCGAGAATGCCCTGCTTCCACTCCAACCGCTGCATCTGCCACACGCCAAGCGAAACCAGAAACACCGTTCCGGCAATGCCAAACAGGATGGGAAGCAGATTTCGCATGCAATCTCCGGTAAGCACTGAAAAGGGCAAGGGCGCAGGCTTTTCAGCCCGCGCCCCGCTTTACGCCTGTCTTCGGGGGAGGTTCAACCGCCCCAGATGTAGATTGACGCGAACAGGAACAACCAGACCACGTCAACAAAGTGCCAGTACCAAGACGCCGCTTCGAAGCCGATGTGGTTTTCCGGCGTGAAGTGGCCCGCCTGAAGTCGCATCAGGCAGATGAACAGGAAGATCGTACCAATGATCACGTGCGCACCGTGAAACCCGGTCGCCATGAAGAAGTTCGCGCCATAAATGTTGCCGCTGAACCCAAAGGCCGCGTGGCTGTATTCATAAGCTTGAAAGATCGTGAAGATCACACCAAGACCAATCGCGAGAATCAGACCGTTCTTCATGTCCTTACGGTTATTCTCATGAACCAGTGCGTGGTGCGCCCATGTCGCCGCGGCGCCAGAGCAAAGCAGTATCAGCGTGTTGATCAGTGGCAAATGCCAAGGATCAAACGTTTCGATACCAACAGGCGGCCATGTCTGAAAGGCAGCGGGCTGTTCCGGACCACCCGGGTACATGGCGTGCTTGAAGAAGCTCCAGAACCACGCGGCAAAGAACATGACTTCAGACATGATGAACAAGATGAAGCCGTAGCGCAGCCCAAGCTGAACAACCGGCGTGTGATCGCCGACCTGGTTTTCTGTCACCGTTTCGGACCACCAGCCAAACATGACATAGAGGACCATCACCAGGCCGATCAGGAACAGCCAAGGACCGCTGTCGTGCATCAAAAGCACGGCGCCGAACAGCATCAGGAAGGCACCGATAGATGCGAGAAGCGGCCAGATGGATGGCGGCAGGATGTGGTAGTCGTGATTCTTTTCGTGGGCCATGGGTTTGCTCTGTCTCTCTCGGTCGCTCGTCAGTTCACGGAAGATTTTGTTTGGGCGGGGTCGGTCGCGCCCACGGCAGCAGGCGCAAGTTCCGCCTGCCGGTCATCCGGCACATCCGTTTCGTAAAAGGTATAAGACAAGGTGATCTCGTGGAGGAACTTGCCTTCATCATCCTCCACAATTTCTGGGTCTACAAAGAAGGTCACGGGCATTTGCACACGCTCACCGGGTTGAAGAACCTGCATGGTGAAGCAAAAGCAATCAATCTTGGTAAAGTACCCGCCAGCTGCATAGGGCGTTACATTATAGCTGGCAGAGCCCGCAATCACCCGGTCCGTCGGATTATAAGCCTCATAGAATGCAAGGCCGGTTTCGCCGATCTTGATATCCATGGTGCGCTGCACCGGCTTGAATTCCCATGCCATGTCTTTGGACGTCGAGGCGTCGAAGCGAACGCGCACAGTCTGTTCAAGAACTGTATCGGCCCCGGTTTGTGCGGTCAAAGGCGTACCACCAAAGCCGGTGACGCGGCAGAAAAGATCATATGCAGGCACCGCTGCAAAACCGAGGGAAGCCATAACCACCACGACGCCAACGGCGCTTAAAGCTGTCTTGCGAATGTTCGCTTGGCTCACTTCGTTTCCTCCGGCAACATTTCCGGGCGCAATACATGGTCAAAACCCTGTTGCACCGGCGCACCCCGTTCCACTTTGGCAATGGTTAACCCAAACATCACTGCGACAAATCCGAGTAATGCAAGACCAAGGCCAAGGTTTCGTCCAAATCGGCGCGTGTGCAGTTCGTGGTCTTTACCAAATGCCATTACCAGAGCCCCCAACCAAAGCGCGCAAGACCTGCGTCAATCATCAGCGCCCCAAAGTGAGCGAAGAGGTAATAGAGGGAAAAACGGAAGAACGTCTTTTCAACCTTATAGCTGTCTGCTTCGGCGGCAGCATCGTCGCGGCGCGAAATGGCCCATGCGCCAATCAAGAAGCGAACGTTCATAACAACTGCAACGGCAAGATAGACAGGCCCGCCAATAGACGAGAACGCTGTACCAATCGCAAGCGGCGCCAGCAGAGCCGTATAGATCAGAATGTGACGGCGCGTGGCTGGACGACCATGCGTCACTGTCAGCATCGGAACGCCAGCGTCAGCGTAATCGGATTTCATGAACAGGGCGAGTGCCCAGAAGTGCGGCGGCGTCCACATGAAGATCAGCGCGAACATCAAGACACTTTCCACCGAGATGCCGCCGGTTGCGGCAGCCCAGCCAATCATCGGCGGAAACGCCCCTGCAGCCCCACCGATCACGATGTTCTGTGGGGTCCAACGCTTGAGCCACATCGTGTAAATCACGGCGTAGAAAAAGATGGTGAAAGCCAAAAGCCCTGCCGCAACCCAATTGGCCGCAAGCCCAAGCATTATAACCGAAATACCGGAAAGGGCGACACCAAGCGAAAGGGCTTCGTCGCCGCGCACGGCACCGGATGGCACGGGGCGACCGCGCGTACGGCGCATGATCGCGTCAATATCGGCATCCCACCACATATTCAGGGCGCCCGAGGCCCCGCCGCCAAGCGCAATGAACAGAATGGACGCAAAAACCACCATCGGGTGATGCGATCCCGGCGCCACCATGAGGCCGACAAACGCTGTGAACACCACCAGCGTCATGACGCGGGGCTTCAGCAGGGCGACGTAATCGCCGAAACCGGCTTCGCCGGTTTGAGGCCCTGTCAGATTGGACGTTGCATCGGTCATTCAGAAAACTCCGGCCCGCCAACCACTAAGGCTGGCGGACAAAACGTACAAACGTGGGGTTTAGCGGGCGGCGACGGTGTAGCTGCCAGGAATGCCAGCATATTCTTCACGCATCACTTCAAGCCATGCATCATACTTTTCCTGACTCACGACCTTGACCGTGATCGGCATGTAGGCGTGAGCCTGACCGCACAGTTCTGAACATTGACCGAAATAGACGCCTTCTTTCTCTGCCTTGAACCACAACTGCGCCAAGCGACCGGGAACACCGTCTTGCTTCACGCCAAAGGCTGGAATTGCCCAAGAGTGAATCACGTCTGCACCAGTCACCTGCACCACAACAGTTGCATTCACGGGCACAACCATGGCTTCGTTTGTCGCCAGCAGGTACTCGTCATCAGAATAGCCAGCGTCGGCAAGTTCATCTCGCTCAAGCATGAACGCTTCAAACCCGAAACCTTCGTCAACATACTCATAACCCCAGTACCACTGGTAGCCAGTTGTTTTGATCGTGATGTCCGCCTCAGGAATTTCTTGCTGTTTGAACAGGATTGGAAGCGAAAAAGCCCCGATAAACACAAGGATGATGATCGGTACGATCGTCCATGCGATTTCCAGCGGAGAATTGTGAGTGAACGTGCCCGGCTCTGGATTGCGCTTTTCGTTGAAGCGCAAGATGCACCAGCCCAGCAACGCCGTCACAAAGATTGTAATCGCGATGATGATGACATTGATGAAACCGTCAAGCCATTGCAGGTCGCGGGCCAGTTCCGTAACGGCCGGCTGAAAGCCCATTGCGCCCGGTGTCGGCTTTCCGATGACCGGCAGATCGCCCAGAACATCCTGTGCCACCGCCACAGACGCGGCAATCGAAGTCAGCGCTACAGTAGCAAGGCCAAGTGTTGGCAGTTTGAATTGCATGTTCTCTTCCTGTTGATCTCGCTCAGAGCACGGCGCACGATAGCGCAGCGCGCCTTGGGCGTGTTCACCCGTTGATGTGATGTGCCCAAAAATCATATCTCGTGCGACGGAACAACCTTCTGGCACTGCGACATACAGGTCATTTTTGATCTGTATCAATGACAAAAAGGCGAAAATCCATGACGACAGATCGGTTTGACCCCTTCGTGACGCGTCTTGACCCCGATACGGCACTGCGACTGTTGCGGGCAACAACCGATGGCGCGGACGATGGCGAGTTGTTTCTGGAACGGCGTCGATCCGAAGTGCTGAGCTTCGATGATGGTCGTTTACGGACCGCGAGTTTTGATGCCTCGGAAGGCTTTGGACTTCGGGCTGTGCGTGGGGACACAACGGGTTACGCCCATTCGACAGAGATTACAGAAGCCGCGTTGAAGCGCGCGGGGGACACTGCGCGGCTGGCCGTTGGCGCGGGCGGCGGCACTCTGGCAGAGCCGCCACGGGGAACAAATACCCAGCTTTATTCCGATGTAGACCCGGTTATCGAGGCACCGTTCGCCGCCAAGGTGGCCACGCTAAGAGACATTGATGCCTTCGCCCGCGATTTGGATCCGCGCGTTGTTCAAGTATCCGCCACGCTGGCAGCCGGACAGCAAGAAGTGGTGATCATGCGGCCAGATGGCATGATCGTGTCGGATATTCGGCCGATGACCCGTCTGAACGTGTCGGTGATTCTTGAAGAAAATGGGCGCCGCGAATCGGGCGGTGTCGGCGCTGGCGGGCGCAGGCCACTGTCGTTGGTGACGGATCCGGACCATTGGCAGGACGCCGTTCGGGAGTCGTTGCGCATCGCCGCTGTCAACTTGACCGCAGAAGCCGCTCCCGCCGGTGTGATGGACGTCGTGCTTGGCCCAGGTTGGCCGGGTATTCTTCTCCACGAGGCCGTGGGGCATGGCTTGGAAGGGGATTTCAACCGCAAGAAGACCTCGGCCTTTTCAGGGCTGATGGGACAGCGTGTCGCCTCTCCCGGTGTGACTGTGCTGGATGACGGAACCATCCCGAACCGGCGCGGATCAATCTCAATTGATGATGAAGGCACGCCAAGCCACAAAACGACCTTGATCGAAGACGGAATTCTCGTGGGCTATATGCAAGACCGGCAAAATGCGCGCTTGATGGGCGTCCCCCCCACGGGCAACGGGCGGCGACAAAGCTATGCGCATCCGCCGATGCCACGCATGACCAACACCTATATGCTTGCCGGCAAAGAGGATCCTGCAGACATACTTGCTGGGCTGGATGACGGGATCTATGCGGTGGGCTTTGGTGGCGGGCAAGTCGACATCACCAACGGCAAGTTCGTATTCTCCTGTACCGAGGCGTATCGCGTCAAAAACGGCAAGGTGGGTGCCCCGGTCAAAGGCGCAACCCTTATCGGCGATGGCCCCACAGCGATGCAGCACATTCAGGCAATTGGCAACGATCTGGCTTTGGACCCCGGCATCGGGAATTGTGGCAAAAGCGGACAATGGGTGCCGGTGGGCGTCGGGCAACCCAGTTTGCGCATCGGCAAATTGACGGTCGGCGGTTCGTCTTGAACAGGAACGCCAAGTCTTTTTGCAAATAATCCAAAAATATCCGCCTAATTTTACTTGGCGTTAAGACCGCGCAACTGAATGTTGGCTCACCCCTCGGGTGGAGCCGCGATGACACAGACCCTGTTTTCCTCCTCTATTACACCCCTCATCCCACCCAAGACGGATGAAGATAGGTCATCGTGGCTCCGTCTCTTTCGGTCCCGCGGGGTCGGTGTGCACACGTTCTTCCGCCTCATGGGAGAACACGGCAGCGCCGCGCAAGTTCTTGACGTTCTGCCCGATCTCGCGGCCAAGGCGGGCGTCAGCAATTACATCGCCGCGTCGCACGATACCGTCGCAGCAGAAATGCGCGCAGGCAGAAAGGCGGGGGCGCGACTGCTATGCCACGGCGATTCCGACTACCCCCAACTTCTTGCTCAGATATCAGATGCGCCGCCCGTACTTTGGGTGCGCGGTCGTTCTGAGTTGCTGGGCAAACCTTTGGTCGCATTGGTCGGGGCCCGCAACGCTTCAAGCCTTGGCGAACGTATGGCAAAACAACTGGCCAGAGACCTCGGTGACGCAGGATTTGTGACCGTGTCCGGCCTCGCACGCGGCATTGACGCTGCGGTGCATGGCGCGACCCTGAAAACAGGAACAATCGCCATCTTGGGCGGCGGCATTGACGTCCCCTACCCAGCAGAAAACGAACCGCTTTACAGGCGCATATCGGACCAAGGTCTCTTGATGTCCGAACAACCCATGGGCCTTGCGCCGCAAGCCCGGCACTTCCCAAGACGGAACAGAATCATTTCGGGCCTCGCGCGCGGTCTTATCGTTGTCGAAGCCGCCGCACGCTCCGGCAGCTTGATCACGGCCCGAAACGCCCTCGACCAAGGCCGAGATGTGCTTGCCGTGCCCGGCCACCCGTTCGACGGCCGCGCCACGGGATGCAATATGCTGATCCGTGACGGGGCGACGTTGGTGCGCTCTGCCGCCGACGCAATCGAAGCTTTGGGGGAAGCGACTGAAGGGTTTACGCCGCTTTCTCCGCTGCCTGCTGATGGTACCGCGAGGTCGGCATCAAGGGTGCACGCCCCGACAGCGCCCAAAAACGACAAAGGCGTAGAATCCCATCAAGTTCGAAAAGCGCCGCCCGGGCCAAAACCAAAACCAAAAGATTCGGCAGAGGCACAAACATCGGCGATTCTCTCTCGGCTGGGTCCAACGCCGTTGCCCGAGGATCAACTTATTCGCGACCTGAAAATGCCCGCGACTGTTGTCGCTCCAGCCCTTATGGAATTGGAACTTGAGGGCAGGATCACCCGTCATGCCGGGGGTATGGTTTCGCGTACCTGAGACCGCGTAACGATGCCAGTTGGCACAGCATGACATTGACATCCCCCTCTCTGCCGCCACATCTAGCGGTCATCCGTTCGGAATGTCCCTGTCTTTGGAGCCCTGCTTATGCCGGTCGTCGTTGTCGAGTCCCCCGCGAAAGCCAAGACGATCAATAAGTATCTCGGCGACCAGTTTACTGTTTTGGCGTCCTATGGGCACGTGCGCGACCTTCCTCCAAAAGACGGGTCCGTTGATACCGATCATGATTTCGAGATGATCTGGGAAATCGCCGCCGATAGCCGTAAACACGTCAAAGCCATCGCCGACGCATTGGCGGAAGATGACGCCCTCATCCTTGCAACCGACCCCGATCGCGAGGGCGAAGCGATCAGCTGGCATCTTCAAGAGGCTCTGACCAAGCGAAAAGCGATCAAGAAGACGACCGAAGTTAGTCGTGTTGTCTTCAATGCGATCACCAAATCCGCGGTGACCGAGGCGATGAAGGCCCCCCGCCAAGTCGATATGGAATTGGTTCAGGCCTATCTCGCCCGCCGCGCACTCGACTATCTTGTGGGGTTCAACCTCAGCCCGGTTCTGTGGCGCAAGCTGCCCGGTGCGAAATCTGCCGGACGGGTGCAATCTGTATGCCTGCGCATCATCGTCGAACGCGAGATGGAAATCGAAGCGTTCAATCCGCGCGAATACTGGTCTGTCCGCGCCGTATTGGAAACGCCTCGCGGCCAAACATTTACCGCGCGCCTGACAACTCTGGGCGGCAAAAAGCTGGACAAGTTCGATCTGGCGACGTCAGAGGCTGCTGAACTCGCGGTACAGGCCGTGTCCTCTCGTGCGCTGTCTGTTCTGTCGGTCGAGGCAAAGCCGGGCAACCGCAACCCTGCCCCTCCATTCATGACCTCCACCCTGCAACAGGAAGCCAGCCGCAAGTTCGGCTTCGGCGCGCGCCACACCATGAGCGCGGCACAGCGCCTTTATGAGGCAGGGCATATCACCTACATGCGGACCGATGGGATCGACATGGCACCCGAGGCGGTAACCGCCGCGCGCGACGCGATCAAGGGTCGCTACGGCGACAGCTATCTGCCAAGCTCGCCGCGCATTTACAAGAACAAGGCCAAGAACGCGCAAGAGGCGCACGAGTGTATTCGCCCAACTGACTTGTCCCAAGACGCAGCCGATCTGCGTATTTCTGACCCGGACCAAAGCAAGCTTTACGACATGATCTGGAAGCGGACCATTGCCAGCCAAATGGCTGCTGCGCGACTGGAACGCACGACCATTGATGTCGGCAGCAAAGACGAACAGGTCGTTTTGCGCGCCACAGGACAGGTCATCATGTTTGACGGCTTTCTCAAAGTGTATGAAGAAGGCCGCGATGACGTCGGCGATGAAGACGATGCGCGTTTGCCGCAAGTCGCCGAAGGCGATGCGCTGAAATCCTTCGGCGGTGCGCTTCAATCCGATTATGACAAGGCCAGTGGAAACACCGATGCCGTGGCCGAGGCCCGCAAAAGCTCTGCCGCGATCCTGTCGGATGATGGCGGGGTCCTTGGCCAACAGCACTTCACCCAGCCGCCGCCACGCTACACCGAAGCATCGCTTGTGAAGCGGATGGAAGAACTGGGAATCGGCCGCCCGTCCACCTATGCATCGATCGTGACAACGATTCAGGATCGCGGTTATGTCGTGAAAGACGGAAACCGGCTGATCCCAGAAGACAAAGGGCGGTTGGTGACGGCCTTCCTCGTCAACTATTTCCGCAAATATGTCGGCTATGATTTCACCGCCGATCTCGAAAGCCAGCTGGACGATGTGTCAGCGGGCGAGCGGGATTATAAAGAAGTACTGCACCAATTCTGGCACGACTTTTCTGCGGCGATTGCGGAAACGGCTGAGTTGCGCATCACCGAGGTGCTGGAAAAGATCAACGAAGTGCTGGAACCGCATCTGTTCCCGCCAAAGCCAGACGGGTCTGACCCGCGCTTATGCCCGAACTGCGGCAAGGGCCGCTTGTCCATGCGCACGGCACGGTCCGGGGGCGCCTTCATCGGGTGCTCAAGCTATCCGGAATGCCGTTACACCCGCCCGTTTGGCCCCCCCGGAATGGAAGACACCGATTCCGGAGGCATCCCCCCAGAAGGTAAGTTGCTGGGCGAGGATCAGGGCGACAATATCTATGCCCACAAAGGGCGTTTTGGCCCCTATGTTCAGCGCGGCGAAGTGACGGAAGAAAACAAGAAGCCGCCGCGCCAGTCGATCCCCAAGGATTGGCCAACAGAGCAGATCGACTTGGAAAAAGCGTTAAAATTGCTCAGCCTGCCCCGCGAAATCGGCCCGCACCCCGAAGACGGGGTCACCATCTGGGCGAATATCGGGCGTTATGGGCCTTACCTCAAGCACGCCGAATCGATCAGCCACAAGGGCGGTACGAACGCTAATCTTGAAGACGTGGACGAAGTCTTCACCGTCGGCATGAACCGCGCGGTCGAAGTTTTGGCGTCGAAACCGAAACGCGGCAAACCTGCCCCGACAACGCCGCTCAAGGAACTTGGCGAGCATCCTGATGGCGGTGCTGTCAACGTGATGAAGGGCCGCTACGGGCCTTACGTCAAATGGGAAAAGATAAACGCAACTCTTCCCAAAGAACTTGATCCCGAAGGCATTACGCTGGAACAGGCATTGCCGATCCTTGCCGAACGGGCAGCCAAGTCTGGCACCAAAAGAAAAGCCGCCCCAAAGAAGAAGCCGGCCGCGAAAAAGACCGCCGCCAAAAAGACCACTGCAAAAAAGACCACTGCCAAGAAACCGGCAGCAAAGAAGGCTGCGCCGAAAGAAACTGAGTGACCCAAAGGGGCAGCGCAGGCTGCCCACAACGCCGCTGCGCTGCGGCATTTTGTTGACAGCACATTGGCGCAACGTCACAAAGTCAGCAGATTGCTGGAAGGAAAAATTCTGATGAAGAAAGTGTACGGCACGGCAGCAGAGGCTCTCGACGGGCTGTTGTTCGACGGCATGCTAATCGCGGCTGGCGGTTTCGGCCTGTGCGGCATCCCCGAGCTTCTGATCGACGCGATCCGCGAGGCGGGCACCAAAGATCTCACGGTGGCCTCGAATAACGCTGGAGTCGATGATTTCGGATTGGGTGTTCTTTTGCAGACGCGCCAAGTGAAAAAAATGATGTCGTCCTACGTGGGCGAAAACGCTGAATTCATGCGGCAATATCTGTCGGGCGAGCTGGAACTGGAGTTCAACCCACAAGGCACGCTGGCCGAACGGATGCGCGCCGGCGGCTGCGGCATCCCAGGTTTTTACACCAAGACCGGTGTCGGCACCGTCATTGCCGAGGGCAAGGAAGTGAAGCAATTCCACGGCGAAGATTACATCCTCGAAGAGGGTATTTTTGCTGATCTGAGCATCGTGAAGGCCTGGAAAGCAGACGACACTGGCAACCTGGTGTTCCGAAAGACAGCCCGCAATTTCAACCCGCCTGCAGCCATGTGCGGGAAGGTTTGCATCGCTGAGGTCGAAGAAATCGTGCCCCGCGGCGAGTTAGACCCTGACGGGATCCACCTGCCCGGCATCTATGTGCACCGCATCGTCCAAGGCGCGCACGAGAAACGCATCGAACAGCGCACGACGCGCAAGCGCGAGGAGGCATAAATGCCCTGGGATCGTAATCAGATGGCCGCCCGCGCGGCACAGGAACTCGAAGACGGAATGTATGTGAACCTCGGCATCGGCATCCCGACGCTGGTCGCCAATTATGTCGGCGACAAGGACATCACGCTGCAATCCGAAAACGGAATGCTGGGCATGGGCCCATTCCCGTTTGAGGGCGAAGAAGACGCTGACCTGATTAATGCTGGCAAGCAAACCATCACCGAATTGGCGCGCACATCGTATTTCGACAGTGCGCAATCGTTTGGTATGATTCGCGGCGGAAAGATCGCGGCGGCCATTCTTGGCGCGATGGAGGTTGCCGAAAACGGTGATTTGGCGAACTGGATGATTCCGGGCAAGCTGGTCAAAGGCATGGGCGGCGCGATGGATCTTGTTGCCGGCGTCGGCAAAGTCATCGTCGTGATGGATCACACCAACAAGCATGGCGACAGCAAGGTTCTGAAGGCCTGCACACTGCCGTTGACCGGCACGGGCGTCGTGGACAGGATCATCACAAACCTTGGCGTGCTTGATGTGGTCGAAGGTGGCCTGAAGATCATAGAAACCGCCGATGGCGTGACCGAAGACGAACTGCGCGCCGCGACCGAGGCCACGATAGTCGACTAGTCACCCTTCATTCTGCACACGAATTGGTCCCGCCCCTTCCAAGGGCGGGGTTTTCCATGTCCGGCGACTGGCCAATGCGCCCTATCGGACCTAAGTGCTTGATATGATCCATTCCCCCGCGCCATTGCCCGACCCTCTGCAAGAGTGGCTGAACGCCCGCGGCTGGGCTCTGCATCCACATCAACAAGCAATGCTGGACGCGGCGCAAGACCCGGCCACGCTCTTGATCGCGCCTACAGGTGGTGGCAAAACGCTGTCGGGCTTTCTTCCCACCTTGGCGGAACTAACGGCGGAGCCCCGCGCAGGGCTACACACACTGTACGTCAGTCCACTAAAGGCCCTTGCGGCGGACATTCGCCGCAACCTGCAAACCCCGATAGCGGAGGCAGGTTTGCCCATCCGGGTGGAGGACCGTACCGGCGACACATCCGCCAGCGCGCGCAAGCGGCAACGCGCCGACCCGCCGCATATTCTGCTCACGACGCCAGAAAGCCTGGCCCTGTTGCTCAGCTATGAAGACGCGCCGCGCATATTTGCCGGGCTGCAACGGGTAGTGGTGGATGAGATACACGCGCTGGCCGAAAGCAAACGGGGCGATCAATTGATGCTGGCACTGTCACGGTTGCAAGCGCTTTGCCCCGATTTGCGCCGCGTCGGACTATCGGCAACCGTTGAAGACCCGGACGCCATCGCTCGCTATCTGGCATATCACCCTGATCCTTGCCGCGTTTTGTTGGCCGATCCCGGCCCAACCCCAGATATTGCGCTTTTGGATGTCCCGCAGAGCCCCCCTTGGGCGGGCGGCGGCGGGCGCTATGCGATCCCCGCCGTGCTAGAGGCGATCGAAGCGCATCGCACGACGCTGATTTTTCACAACACCCGGGCACAGGCTGAACTCTTCTTTCATGATCTTTGGCTCGCCAATTCAAAGGCTTTGCCCATCGGGATTCACCACGGCTCGCTGTCCCGTGAACAGCGCACACGCGTTGAAGACGCGATGGTTGCCGGTGACCTGCGCGCCATCGTCTGTACCGGAAGCCTTGATCTGGGGATCGACTGGGGCGATGTGGATCTGGTCATCCAGGTTGGCGCACCCAAGAACATCAAGCGGTTGGTGCAACGGATCGGTCGCGCCAATCACCGGTACAACGCCCCGTCCAAAGCGCGGTTGGTGCCTGCGAACCGGTTCGAGTTGGTCGAATGTCACGCTGCACTAGATGCCGTGCGCGAGGGAACCCTTGATGGCGAGCCGCGCGGCGATGGTCCGCGCGATGTTCTGTGTCAGCACATTCTCATCGCCGCCTGCGCCGGGCCGTTTCATGCGGATGCCCTGTTTGCCCAAGTAACAAGCGTCGGCGCTTATGCGTCGCTGGACAGAGAAGGATTCGACGCCTGCCTCGATTTTTGTGCCACTGGAGGATACGCACTGCGCAGCTATGACCGGTGGCAAAGGCTGGTGCAGCGACCGGATGGCCTATGGCAGTTGCGCGACCCACGCGCCGCCCGCCAAATACGCATGAATATCGGTACGATCATGGACACCGACACCCTGAAAGTGCGCATGCGCGGACGCGGTGGTGCCCCCCTTGGCGAGGTGGAAGAGGCCTTTGCCGCAACGCTGACCCCTGGCGACACCTTCCTGATTGGCGGGCAGATCGTCCGCTATGAGGGCCTGCGAGAAATGACCGTTGAAGTGTCGCGCCGGGGCGGAACCACGCCAAAGATCGCCACCTTCATGGGAACCAAGTTTGCGACATCGACAAGGCTCACCGAACGTATTCTCGATATGTTTCAGCAAGATGACTGGCCGCGCCTGCCGGGTCACACCCGCGACTGGCTCCACTTGCAACGACGCATCTCGCGATTGCCGCGCGGGGACCGCCTTTTGATCGAGAGCTTTCCCTATGACGGTCGACCGCACACCTGCATTTATGGATTTGCAGGGCGCAACGCGATGCAAACCCTCGGGCTGCTGGTCACACAGAAAATGGAAGACCTCGGCCTCGGTCCCTTGGGGTTCACAGCCACCGACTATGCCGTGCTGGTATGGTCAGTCGACCCGATCGATGATCCCGCCCCCCTGTTCGAAGGAGAGGACCTGCGCGCCGGTTTCGAAACATGGCTCGCCGGGAACGCCGTTATGAAACGCACATTCAAGGCATCGGCGGTCATATCAGGGCTGATTGACCGGCAATCGCCCGGAAAACGGAAGACGGGTCGGCAAGCGACCTTTTCATCCGACATCCTGTACGACACTTTGCGCAAGTATGATCCAGATCACCTGTTGCTACAGATCACCCGCGAAGAGGCACGGCGCGGTCTCGTTGATTTTGGGCGCATCGAAGACATGATCATTCGCACGCGCGGGCGGGTCGATCATGTGCAACTCGGCCGTGTTACGCCGTTGGCTGCCCCCTTGATGTTGGAACCAAACCGCGTGCCAGTAAAAGGCGCCGGGCAGGAAAGAATACTCGCCGAAGCCGCGCAAAAGTTGATCAAGGCCGCCGGACTTCCTGCGTGATCACTCTCTGATTGGGCCAACATCAACGGGTATCGACTTCAAAATACACGATCGGCAGCCGAATAGTCTGTTCGGCTCCGCTCCTCTCGGGTTCCTTGTCCTTAGTACATCTCGCGAGGGATGCTCCTTTTTCACTAAAATCGTGGGAGCCAGAACTATCCTGCTAGAACTCGGCTGGTAGAATTTGTGACAGTGCCCGGTCTGTTCTCAAAAGCAACAAACGCATCCATACTCATCTTGCATAAACGATAGAATTCATGTGTGAACAGAGCATGAACCACTATGCTTTCACGTTCCGCGGGGCGGCGCTTCGGGCCTTGCCATCTGGGGCCCTATGGTGGCCCGATGAAAGCATGCTTTGCGTGTCGGACCTGCATTTCGGCAAGTCGGAACGCGTGGCGCGCCGAACGGGCAACATTCTACCGCCCTATGATGGGCATGAAACCTTGGCCCGGCTTGATGCGGATCTGGCGGAAACGGCCGCACAAAATGTGATCTGCTTGGGCGACAGTTTTGACGACATATCGGCAGCAGCGCAGCTCCCGACAGAGTTGAATGATTGGCTCGCCCGCCTGATCACGGTGCGGGACTGGGTGTGGATAGAGGGCAACCACGATCCCGGTCCTCTCGGCCTGCCGGGACGGCATGCGCCGTCGGCAAACATCGGACCGCTGCATTTTCGGCACATTGCCATGCCGGACACCGAGAGCGAAGTATCCGGGCATTTTCACCCCAAAGCTCGCTTCGGCTTCAAAGGTGGTACCGTAAGCCGGGCCTGTTTCTTAATTGATTCGCAGCGCATCGTGATGCCCGCCTATGGAACCTACACAGGCGGCTTGTGGACCACGGACCCTGTCCTCATGGCTTTGATGAAGCCAGACGCCATCGCGGTTCTGACGGGACCCAACGCCCAGGCCATTCCAATGCCTCGGCAACGAAGCCATCCTCGCACTCGCACCCTTCGCGCTGGGGTAAAGCGAAATGCATGAGCACCGGCGCGTTCAACCGCCATGCCGGGCATCTTCAGGCTGCGCAGCTTGATGACGATGGCGGCTCCGGCGGGATCATGACGCATGGCGTGTGCCTCCCCGCCGCTTGTCATAGCGCGCGACATTGGCTTCAGGTGCTTTGTTCAGAAAGAGGGCTGCCGACGGTGTCACATCCGGCCGTCGGTCGGCGTGCCATCCACCAATCTGTGGAGCAGGTGCAGCACATGGGTCTTTAATGGCACCTCCGCCTCCAGGGCCATTTCCACGACCCAGAGCACGGCGCGTTCGTCATAAAGCAGGACCAGCGACAGGATATCGACCATTTCACGATCTCCGCCCGGCTTACGCAGCATCAGACACAGCAATTAACGGAACACCCTGACATCTTGGTGCAGCACACGCCGTTGCGCAACGCTCCAAGCTGACGATGCGACCGTTCAATGATGCGCTGATGTTCGCAGCCAACCAGCCCTCAGCGACGTCGCGCCAAAGGCGTGCTTCCAGCACGACCACCAGCCGTTCGGTGTAAATGTGCAGGCTGACGGGGCGGTTAGCAAAGCTGGCGGGCACAGAGTAGCGATTGCGATCAAATGCAGTGGCTGGTCATGGCCAGAAAGCATGCGTTCACATCGCGTTGCTTGCCGCGCCTGACCCTGTCCACTGCTGTCTGCGCGTCCATTTACCTTGGACCAATAGCGGACAATGCCCGCTATCATAGATGTCGCGGCTTAAGATGCCGCCGAACACACTTTGAGCATGCCAGTGGGCGTCGAACAGCATCCCATGCATCTGCAACAGATATGTCAGGACCAGAAACGCACGGCTGTGTGATAGTTTGATATGAGCGACCTGAAGCTTGATGCGCTCGCCGCCGACATGGGCCCAATCCTCACTCCAGTCGAATTGGAAAGAACCGCCCGGCGGGCACACCGGCGATGCAAACGTCCGGCGCCCAGTGATGTGCATGACCTGCTTTCGATCAGTCGTCCGGGTGCGCAAAGGCCGCCGCGCGTTCATGCGATCCGTCCAAACCAAACTGCACCAAGTCAGCATGCATCTGTTTGGCCGTGCGCCGATCCTGGCGCGATTTGCGCTGCTCCGTCAGCAACCAGCCTGAAAGTTTCTCTGCGTAGGGGTCCAGCTTGCATGGCCGCGTTCGCACCTGAAACTACGGTTCAACAATTTCCGCCCCCAGTTACTTCCTGATTGGGTTAAGAAACAGCTCAGTCCGCCGTGAAACTTCGTGAATAGGCATCTTGTCCCGCATCGCCCAACGTCGAACAACGCTCATAAATTCCATGTCGTTCACTCCAATACCCCCTACACATCCCATCAAAGGCACGGTTGCAGATGGGTCAGTTCTTAGTGACATCCAACAATCCAGCGGTCTTAAAGAAGTTGTAGCCATCCTCTTCGATGAATAGGCCGCATGCATGGCCGACGGATTGCCAGTGCTCATCATTTGGTCGTGCGGTATCTTTCCTTTTCAAGGCTTTCCGCTTTGAAAAGGCCATCTCGATGAGATTGCGGTGGGGCTGCACTGCGGCAAGAACAATAACACTGCGCCGACCTGCCGCAGGGCCCGGCCCACACCGGGGCTCGTGCGACTGGATAGATTCTCAGTGATCTTGATGCCGCCTTCGCGCCGCGTCTGCACTCGTTGGCGCGAAACGTAAAGATCAACCATCTCACAGTTAATTGCCTCGGGAGTGCCCTAGAGCCCATCCAGCCGATCATGTCCCAAAAGCCCGATAGCCATTTAGGCGCACCAATGTCCAAGGAGAGCGTGATGACCAGAGGCCGGGTCGTTTGTGTATGCGAGAATATCGTTACGACAGGCCCGACGGCGGGTTATCGCACCTCAACAAGACGCGGATAGCACATCTTTTACCCCGGTATTTGCGCCCAGAACGTGGCATCACAATTTGCCCCCCGCATTGTAGAAGGTTGAGGCGGGGGTCACATGTATGGAACCGGGGGGCTCCCGCCCGTCTTCGACATGACACATGTCTCATCCCGTTGGGCCCAGCACCTTCGGTGCGGGCCCTCCCAACGCAGACACCGTGCACCTGTGGTTTAGTGCAGTCAAAAGCCGGGTGACTCGAAACTCAGGCATCTGCCCCTCGCAACGCACTCTGCTTGGTGACGCCCCTGAACCTCGCGCCAGAACGCGCCAAAGGCCACCTCGTGCCCCCGCAGGCGTAGCCTGCCCGGCCCAACGGGATGAGACATCACTTGATGTCGAAGACGGGCGGGAGCCTCCCTTGCCTTGCGCTCTACCCCATGCGTTCGCTGGCGTAGCTTCCCGGACTGGCGGGGAAGACCACCGTCTTGTTTCCGTTCAACAGCACTCGCTTGTGGATATGCGCATGCACCGCACGGGCAAGCACCTGGCTTTCCACGTCCCGTCCAAGGCTCACGTAATCCTCTGCGCTTTGCGCGTGGGTCACCCGCACCGTGTCCTGCTCGATGATCGGGCCCTCATCCAGATCGCTGGTCACGTAATGCGACGTCGCCCCGATCAGCTTGACCCCCCGCTCATAGGCCTGCTTGTACGGGTTCGCCCCCTTGAAGCTGGGCAGGAACGAGTGGTGAATATTGATGATCCGCCCCGACATCTTGCGGCACATCGCATCGCTGAGGATCTGCATGTACCGCGCCAGCACGATCAGGTCCGCCCCCGTCTCTTCCACCACATCCATCATGCGCGCCTCTGCCTGGGGCTTGTTCTCTTTCGTGACCTTGATGCAGTGGAACGGGATATCATGGTTCACCACCACTTTCTGGTAATCCATGTGGTTGGAGATCACCGCAACGATATCAATCGGAAGCGCCCCGATCCGCCAGCGATACAGCAGATCGTTCAGGCAGTGCCCGAACCGCGACACCATGATGATCACCTTCATCCGCGCCGCTTCGTCGTGAAACGCGTAGTCCATCCCGAACGGCTCCGCCACCGCGGCAAACCCCTCGGCCAGCGCGCCAAGCTCTGCCCCCGTCTCGGCAGAAAAGCTCATCCGCATGAAAAAGGTACCGCTTTCAAGATCATCGAACTGCGCACTGTCGGTGATGTTGCAGCCATGCTCGGACAGGTATCCAGCGATAGCAGCCACAAGGCCGCGCGTGGATCGGGATTGGATCGTCAGGGCAAATTTGGACACGGCAGGAGTACTTTCTGTTCAGGATGGAAAATCAGGCTCAGGTCAGCCCGTCCGGCACAGGCTGCCCATGGGCGCGCGCCGCGGCGACCACCGTGTTGGCCAGAAGGCAGGCAATGGTCATCGGACCGACCCCACCCGGCACCGGCGTGATCGCCCCGGCCACCGCCGCGCAACTGTCAAAGTCGCAATCACCAACAAGCCGCGT
>NZ_SMZO01000030.1 GCF_004358675.1 Meridianimarinicoccus aquatilis
CAATGCGTCCACCAGACGCCCCGCTGGATCAATGATCGCGGACACCCCGGTATTGGCCGCGCGGACCAGCGGCAGGCCCTGTTCCACCGCGCGCATCCGCGCAAGGCCAAGGTGCTGCTGCGGGCCAGCAAGGCGGCCAAACCATGCATCATTGGTGATTTGCACGATCCAATCGGGCCGCGGCATGCCCGTGGCCGACGCAGCGTGGCGCGGAAAAATCGCCTCGTAGCAGATCAGCGGCAACGCGCGACCAAGGCCAAATTCCGTCAGATCGATCAGGGCGCGGGACGGCCCCGGTGTGAAACCGCCCAAATAATTGGTCGCAAGGCCATGCAGCCCCAAGGCCTTGGCCAATTCCCCACCCGGAAAATACTCGCCAAAGGGAACCAGATGCACTTTGTCATAGACCTGCCCCACCTCACCATCGGGCCGAATGACTGCAAGCGCATTGCGTAAATCACCCCGGTCGTATCGTTGCGCCCCTATGATCGTCGGGGCGCCGCCCGCCGCATCGGCGATAGCCGCATCCTGATCAGGGCCCGTGCCAAGAAGATAATAAAGGCTGACCTCTGGCCAGACGACAAGCACAGGTGGCCCATTGTCCAGCGCGGGCGCACTGGTCAGATCCAGACTTCGCTGCCAGAAAACCGGAATCATCTCGCGCTGCCATTTGAGGTGCTGCGCGGCGTTGGGTTGCACGATGCGGATCACGGGGCGGCCCGCTTCGGTCGCAGCAGGCACAGCGCGCTCTGCCAGATCACCCGCGACAAGGCACAGGCCCAGAGCCACACCGCCCACGGCAACGACCAGCGCACGGTGCCGCGAGCCGGGGTGCAAGACCACTGAAAACGGCAGTGCCAACAGAACGGTCAGTGCGCCCAATCCATGCGGGCCGATCCATGCGCCCCACATCCGCAGCGGCGTTTCGACCCAGACCGACCCGAGAAGCCCCCAAGGAAACCCAGTAAAGATCACCGAGCGCAGCATTTCAGACAAAGTCAGCGTGACAACCAGCGCGGCCCCTCTGCGCCAATCACCAATCGGAGCAAGCCAAGCCGCAGCCGCAAACGCCGCCGCCCAGAAAAGCGCCAGCCCCCCCGCCATCAGCACCAGCGCAAATGGCGCCATCCAACCGTGGCGCGCGATATCAACCAGGAATGGCTCGACAATCCAGTGCAGCGTGACAGCAAAATAGCCCAGCCCGCACGCCCAGCCGATCCAAGCGGCGCGGCGTGGAGATGGCCCGTTCGCCGCCATGAAAAGCGCGCAGGACAGCGCCAAGACCGTGATCAAAGGTGCACTGAACGGCGCATGGCCAGCAGCCATGGCCGCACCAATGACAACGGCCCGCATACGCGGACCACATCGAGACCAAAGGCGTGTCAAAGGCGTGTCAGCCATGGCTGGTGCGGGGCGCCATTGACTCAGTCAGCAGGTTCAGAAGCGACCACCGGCACTTTGGGCACCTGAAGCCGCAACCTTTTGATCCGGCGCGGATCAGCATCAACAACTTCGATTTCGACGCCAGCGGGGTGTTTCACGATTTCCCCGCGCGCAGGCACCCGGCCCGTCAGCAAGAAGACCACACCACCAAGAGTATCCGCCCCATCATCGCTATCAGGGATCGACAGATCGATACCCACTTCTGCTTCGAATTCATCCAGAGGGGCGCGCGCCAACGCGACATAGACGCCCGGGCTTTCTTCGGCCCATGGCTGATCTTCGTCCACATCGTGTTCATCTTCGATCTCGCCGATGACCTGTTCGATCAGATCCTCGATCGTGACAACACCGTCTGTGCCGCCATATTCGTCGATCACCAGCGCCATGTGAATTCGCTGGCTTTGCATCTTCTGCAACAAGATCCCGATCGGCATAGAGGGCGGCGCATAGATGAGCGGACGCACCAGCTTTTTCAGATCGAAATCGTCTGTTGCGCCGTCAAAGCCGTATTGCAACGCCACATCCTTGAGGTGCACCATACCCAGCGGCATGTCCAAGGTGCTTTCAAACACAGGAAGCCGGGTGAAGCCGCTATCGCGAAACGCTTCGACAAGATCGGCAAGATCCGTGTCCACCGGAATGGCAACGATTTCCCCCTTGGGGATAGCAACGTCGGAAATCTGCATGCGGCGCAGGTTTGACAGGCCCGGACGCGAGGCCCCGTTAGAGCCGTGGCTCGTCTCTGTGGACTCGTCATGTTGCCTGCCGTCACGCGGCTTGACCTTTCGGCCCGTCAGAAGCCCCCAAAGGCTTCTGGAACTTTGCTCCGTCTGCTGCGCGCTTGGCGCTGCGCTAGACGACCCGTCGGCGTCCGTCATTGCTTCCTTCCAGTCACGCCACGGTGGCCGCGTCCGTCCCTGCATAGGGGTCGGGCAGTCCCATGGTCTTTAAAATTTCGCTCTCAAGCCCTTCCATAAGGGCAGCGTCGGCATCGTCGATGTGGTCAAAACCAAGAAGATGCAAGACACCATGCACCAGAAGGTGTGAAACATGCGTCGCCAATGGCACCCCGGCCACAGCCGCTTCTTTGCGGCAGACCCCGAATGCGATGGCGATATCGCCCAATTCGACCGGCTCA
The DNA here is from genome assembly GCF_004358675.1 of Meridianimarinicoccus aquatilis. Classification (GTDB taxonomy): domain Bacteria; phylum Pseudomonadota; class Alphaproteobacteria; order Rhodobacterales; family Rhodobacteraceae; genus Meridianimarinicoccus; species Meridianimarinicoccus aquatilis. The sequence goes on from NZ_SMZO01000030.1 coordinate 2,582, forward strand.
CCATCCGAAGACGGGTCAGGCAAAACCGGCTGCGCACCGGGTTTGTCGGCCCCCCGTTCTTCGGATGGCCATGACAACACGTTCGTTGGTGCAGGTTTGCCCCTGAAATCGGCGTTCAGCGTGGCAATACGGGCGTCGTCGCAGCCTAACAGCGATATCTCATAGGCCGACGGCTTCATCCCGAGGTGCAGAAAAACCGCCTGTGCAGCCTGTTCGGCAAGGTTTTCCAACCCCAACTCCGCCCATGCGGGCAGTTCTGTGAGGGTATCAACCAGTGGCGGCATCGGCAGCATCATAGGCTTCGATGATTCGGGCGACCAATGGGTGACGCACAACATCTTTGGCAGTGAAATAGTTGAACGAAATCCCCTTCACGCCGCCCAGCAGGCTTTCCGCTTCGCGCAGGCCAGATTGAACCCCGCGCGGCAGATCGACTTGGCTACGGTCGCCCGTGATCACCATGCGCGACCCTTCGCCAAGGCGCGTCAGAAACATCTTCATCTGCATGGTCGTCGCGTTCTGCGCCTCGTCCAGCACAACAAAGGCGTTCGACAGCGTGCGCCCCCGCATGAAGGCCAAGGGAGCGATTTCGATTTTCTTTTCTTCGATCAGCTTATCGACCTGTTTGCCGGGCAAGAAATCATAAAGCGCGTCGTAGAGAGGGCGCATGTATGGATCCATTTTTTCCTTTTCGGTTCCGGGCAAAAAGCCAAGCCGTTCACCGGCCTCGACCGCAGGACGCGACAGGATGATCTTGTCCACCAAACCGTCGATGAACATCGACACACCCACGGCGACGGCCAGATAGGTCTTGCCCGTTCCCGCAGGCCCGATGCCAAAGGCTAGTTCCTGATCGTAAAGCGCCCGAACATAGGCCTTTTGGGCATCGGTGCGCGGCTCCACAGTCTTTTTGCGTGTGCGGATTTCGACTTGTTCGCGCTTGAACATCTCAAGCTGATCGGCGCCAACTTCTTCTGGGTCAGGACGCTTCATGCGCAATTCGCCGTCGATATCGCCCGCCTCAACGGTCTTGCCGACTTCGAGCCGCGCATAAAGCGCGTTCAGCGCATCTGCGGCCTGCGCTTGGACATCTGGCTCACCGAACAAGGCGAGCTGGTTGCCGCGTCGCAAAATTTGCACCCCGAGTGTACTTTCTATCTGGGCGAGATTGCGGTCGAACTGGCCGCAGAGGTCGATCAGCAGACGATTATCGGGGAACTCGAGCTTGACCTCTTGGGCCGCCGCACCCGGTTGGGGCGGGATCAACGCGCTGGTGTTCAAACATGACTCCTGAATGAAAGCTTCTTCCCCTAGCCTGCCAACTCCGACGGGGCATGGCAAGCGGGGCGACGCAAATGTCACGAATGCGAAACAATTCGAGCGGCAGAGTGCCTAGGCTTGCAGCACCACCGCCCGAAGCGAGTTTGCGGCGCTTTCAACGATGCGCACGGGAACGACTTTCCCGATCATCTCGGGCTCTGCATCCGCGTGAACGGCATGAAGGTGTTCTGACTTGCCAACAAGCTGGCCGGGTTTCCGCCCCAGCTTTTCAAACAGCACACTGGTTTCACGCCCCACCATAGCTTGTTGCGCCGAGCGTTGTTGTTCGGTCAGCAATGCCTGCAACCGGGCCAACCGTTCCGTCGCCACATCCGGATCAACCTGCGCCCGATCCGCCGCAGGCGTGCCCGGACGGCTGGAATACTTGAACGAATACGCCTGCCCGTAGCCGACCCGCCGAACCAGATCGAGCGTGGCTTCAAAATCTTCATCCGTCTCACCCGGAAAGCCGACAATAAAGTCGCCCGACAGCAGAAGGTCGGGTCGCACGGCGCGCAGCCGGTCGATCAGCGCGATATAGCTTTCGGCGGTGTGCTTGCGGTTCATGGCCTTCAAGATGCGATCAGAGCCAGACTGCACGGGCAAATGCAGATAGGGCATCAGCTTGGCACAATCGCCATGCGCCGCGATCAGATCGTCTTCCATGTCGTTTGGGTGCGATGTGGTAAACCGCAGCCTCTCAAGGCCCTCGACAGTCGCCAATTCACGGATCAGCCGTGCCAAACCCCATTCGCCGCCCTCTGGCGCCTGCCCGTGATAGGCGTTGACGTTTTGCCCAAGCAGCGTGATTTCACGCACCCCTCGGTCCACCAGATCCCGTGCTTCGCGCAAAACGCGGTCCGCCGGGCGGCTGACTTCAGCCCCGCGCGTGTAGGGAACGACGCAAAAAGCACAGAATTTATCGCATCCCTCCTGAACCGTCAGAAACGCGCTTGGCGCACGCTTTGCCTTTGGTCTGGCGGCAAGATGGTCAAATTTGTCTTCCTCGGGAAAATCCGTATCGAGCGCCTTGCCCCCCTCGCGCGCCTTCGCCTCAAGTTCGGGCAGCCGGTGATAACTTTGCGGGCCAACCACGAGATCGACCAAAGGCTGACGGCGCATGATCTCGCCGCCCTCTGCCTGCGCAACGCAGCCGGCCACGCCGATTTTAAGATCGGGTTTCGCCACCTTCAGGCCCTTCATCCGGCCCAATTCGGAATAGACCTTTTCGGCCGCCTTCTCGCGAATATGGCAGGTGTTGAGCAAAATCATATCGGCGTCATCTGCGGTGTCGGTGGCGACCTAACCGGATGCGCCCAAGGCTTCGGTCATACGCTCGCTGTCATAGACGTTCATCTGACAACCATAGGTCTTGATGAAGAGCTTCTTGGTCTCCGGCATCGGGCGTACTTTCGAGAAAATTCAGGGCATCGGGCTTTTGCGGGACTTACACAAAGCACCCGCGCGGCGCAATTCCCGTCAGGACGTGCGAGCCCGCCGCAAACGGATCACAACGTCAACCTTGGCAATCTCGGCCCCTTCCGGTGCGGTGGGCAAGCTGCGAATTTCCAACTCGCTGGCAGGCGCATCCGTCAACTCGGATGTTTCTTCCCAGAAGAAGTGCGGGTGATCGTCGGTGCGGGTATCAAAATAGCTTTTTGATCCGTCTACTGTAACTTCTTGCATCAAGCCCGCATCACAAAACGCGCGCAAAGTGTTGTAGACGGTGGCGAGCGCAACTTTTTCGCCGCTATCCACGACTTGAGCGTACAGGCTTTCCGCCGTCACATGACGGTTCTGACCGTCGCCGACAAGCAGCTCTGCCAGCAAAACGCGTTGCCGGGTCGGGCGCAGGCCCGCTTGACCAAGCCAATCGGTTGCGTCCGGCGTGTCTGTGCGATCGTTATGATGGTCGACGTTCATGGATCCTATATATGGTGCCTGCCCACCTTATTTCAAATGAAAACCGGTCGCAGGACAAATGCACCGGCCCACTCAGCCGCCCCTTGAGCTTAAAGGTAATCGTTCACAGGCAAATTCCGCGCTGTTCTGCCTGCCCTTGCCAGCAGTCCGACCCGGGTGCTATTGGACACGCCAAACCAGAAAAAACCCAAGGGAAGACACCGCATGGGAGACTATCCGACGCATTTCGACAAGGAAGGGCTGCTGGCCTGTGCACGCGGCGAACTTTTCGGCCCCGGCAATGCGCAGCTTCCAGCCCCCCCGATGTTGATGATGGATCGCATCACAGATGTTTCTTCCGATGGTGGCGCGCACGGCAAGGGCCACATCCATGCCGAGCTTGATATCGTGCCCGACCTGTGGTTTTTCCCCTGCCACTTCCCCGGCAACCCCGTCATGCCCGGCTGCCTGATGCTGGATGGCCTGTGGCAATTGACAGGCTTCAATCTGGGCTGGCGCGGCTGGCAAGGTCAGGGGTTCGCTCTTGGCGCTGGCGAGGTGAAACTTTCTGGCATGATCCGCCCAGACCGCAAGCTGGTCACTTACGAGATCGATTTCACGCGCGTGATCGACCGCCGCCTGAAGATGGGTGTCGCGGACGGCCGCGTTCTTGCCGACGGCGAACTTGTCTGCGCCGTGTCAAACATGAAAGTTGGCCTGGCTGCCGCCGAAGGCTAATCGCCCCATCACCCGCCGCTCCAGCAATTCGAGGAGAGCATTATGCGCCGCGTCGTCATCACCGGGTTCGGGATCGTTTCCCCTATCGGCAACACCGCCGAAGAAGTTAAAGACAGCTTGTTTCATGGCAAGTCGGGTATCCGGCCAGAGCCGGTCTATGCCGAATACGGCTTTCGAAGCCAGGTTGCCGGCATTCCCCAGATCGACCTGACCGAAGCCATCGACAAGCGACAGCTTCGTTTCATGGGGCCAACCGCAGCCTATGCCTATCTTGCGATGCAGCAGGCCATAGAAGACAGTGGTTTGACCGAAGCAGACGTCAGCAACGAACGCACGGGCTTGGTTGCCGGCTCTGGCGGGCCGTCCACATCGAATTTCTTTTCGGCCCATAAAATCGTGATCGAAAAGGGCGCACCCAAGCGCATGGGCCCCTTCATGGTGACGCGGTGCATGTCGTCCACCGTGTCTGCCTGCCTTGCCACCCCGTTCAAGATCAAGGGCGTCAACTATTCCATCACGTCGGCTTGTTCGACCAGCGCCCATTGCATCGGCAACGGCGCCGAATTGATCCAGATGGGCAAGCAAGACATCATCTTTGCAGGCGGCGGCGAAGAAGTTGATTGGACATTGTCATGTCTGTTCGACGCGATGGGTGCCATGTCCAGCAAGTACAACGACACGCCTGAAACCGCGTCTCGCGCCTTTGATGCAACCCGCGACGGGTTTGTGATTGGCGGCGGCGGCGGTATGGTCGTTCTGGAAGAACTGGAACACGCCAAAGCTCGCGGCGCGAAGATCTATGCCGAAGTCACGGGCTACGGCGCAACGTCCGACGGCCACGATATGGTCGCCCCGTCAGGCGAAGGCGGCGAGCGATCCATGCGTCAGGCCTTGTCCACCATCGGCGACCGCAAGGTTGATTACATCAACGCGCATGGCACATCGACTCCTGCGGGCGATGTCACCGAAGTCGAAGCGGTTCGCCGCGTGTTCGGCCGTGGCAGCACACCGCCCATGTCATCGACCAAATCGTTGACCGGGCACAGCCTTGGCGCGACCGGCGTGCATGAAGCGATCTATAGCCTTTTGATGATGGAAAATGACTTCATCACCGCTTCGGCCAACGTGACCGAACTTGATCCGGCGCTCGACGCGGCCGAGATCGTGACAGAACGGCGGGACGGTGTGACGTTGGACACAGTCCTGTCCAACAGCTTCGGTTTTGGCGGCACGAACGCCACTCTCATTCTTAGCAAATATCACGGATAAATAGAAATGCCTGACCTGATGAAGGGCAAGCGCGGGCTTGTCATGGGAGTCGCCAACGAGCGGTCTATCGCATGGGGTATTGCCCGATCCTTGGCTGCGGAGGGTGCAGAACTTGCGTTTTCCTATCAGGGCGAAGCGTTCGGCAAGCGGGTGGAACCGCTCGCCGCCAGTGTTGGCTCAGACATTCTGGTTGATGTGGATGTGACCGACGATGCGTCTCTTGATGCGGCTTTCGCCACATTGGCAAACCGCTGGGACAAGCTGGATTTTGTCGTGCATGCAGTGGCCTTTTCGGACAAGTCGGAATTGACCGGTCGTTTCTTGAACACGAGCCGCGCCAACTTTCTGAATTCGATGAACATCTCGTGCTATTCATTGATCGAGGTCGCGCGCCGCGCGCACCCGATGATGCCCGATGGCGGCACCATCATGACCCTGACCTATCAAGGGTCAAACAAGGTCACCCCTTTTTACAATGTGATGGGTGTGGCCAAGGCTGGTTTGGAAAGTGCCGTTCGGTATCTGGCCAATGATCTTGGCCCCGACGGCATCCGCGTCAATGCGATTTCGCCCGGTCCGATGAAGACGCTCGCGGGCGCGGCGATCGGTGGGGCACGCAAGACATACAAGACCACCGAGGCCAATGCGCCGCTCAGATCCAATGCAACGTTGGACGCGGTTGGCGGAACGGCCGTCTATCTCGCGTCGGATTTTGGCGCATGCACAACCGGCGAGATCATCCATGTGGATGGCGGCTATCATGTGCTGGGTATGGCACAGTCCGAGAACCTTTAAGTCAGCCGTCTTAACCCTGCTTGAAACATGAGCAGAACCTTGACACCTCGCGGATAACTTTGCGGCGCGGGATCATTGATCCGTTGCCTTTAGCGCGCCCCCGTCGCAGGCTTGTGAGCGACGCAGCCAGAAAGAGGCCCCATGTCCATTACGGCAAGTATCTATCATCTTACCCACTACAAATACGACCGCCCTGTTATGCTGGGGCCGCAAATCATCAGGCTCCGGCCGGCGGCGCATTCACGCACGCGGGTGATTTCGCATTCGCTCAAGGTCTCGCCCGGACCGTATTTCGAGAATCACCAGCAGGACCCCTATGGCAACTGGCTGGCCCGCTTCGTGTTTCCCGAGCCGGTGCGCGAGTTCAAGATTGAAGTCGATCTTGTGGCCGACATGTCGGTCTACAACCCGTTCGACTTCTTTGTCGAAGAAGCAGCCGAAGACTTCCCCTTTGAATACCCCGAAGATTCAGAGGTCGATCTGTCGATCTACCGCACGCCTGATCCGGCCGGGCCGCATCTGCGCAAGTTTCTTGCGTCCATTTCACGCGACAAGCAGCGCACGATTGATTTCCTCGTCGGGATCAACAGCCGCATCTCGAATGAAATCGGCTATGTCATCCGGCTTGAGCCCGGAGTTCAGACCCCCGAAGAAACATTTGAGACCGGCAAAGGGTCGTGCCGCGATACAAGCTGGCTTCTGGTGCAAACTCTTCGCCATCTTGGCCTCGCCGCGCGGTTCGTGTCTGGCTACCTGATCCAATTGAAACCCGACCTGAAGGCGCTTGACGGCCCTTCCGGAACGGATGTCGACTTCACAGACCTGCACGCCTGGTGCGAAGTGTACCTGCCCGGTGCAGGCTGGGTTGGGCTTGACCCGACCAGCGGCCTTTTGACTGGCGAGTCGCACATCCCGCTGGCCGCAACGCCGCATTACCGCAACGCCGCGCCAATTTCTGGCGGGTTCAATGCCGACGGCACGCCCGAAGTCGAATTTGATTTCGACATGAAGGTCATTCGCACCGCAGAGCATCCGCGCATCACAAAGCCTTTCTCAGACGACGCATGGGCGGCGCTGAACAAGCTTGGCCGCGATGTTGATGAACGTCTCGAGGCGGGCGACGTACGCCTGACCATGGGCGGTGAGCCGACGTTCGTGTCCATCGACGATTTCGAATCCGCAGAATGGAACAGCGACGCTGTTGGCCCGACCAAGCGGGTGCTGGCCGACAAGATGATCCGGCGGTTGCGGGATCGCTTCGCACCGGGCGGTTTCCTGCATTACGGCCAAGGCAAGTGGTATCCCGGCGAGACGCTGCCGCGCTGGACCTTCTCGCTGTATTGGCGGGGCGACGGCCAACCCATCTGGAACGATCCGGAACTTGTGGCCGAAGAAGGCACACGCGGCAATGTCGGCCCGGCAGAGGCTGAAGCCGTTCTGTCCAGCATCGCGGATCAACTGGGCATCGAGCAAGAGAATATCCTGCCCGCCTATGAGGATCCGGGCGAGTGGTTGTTGCGCGAATCGAACCTGCCGGAAAACGTCACGCCCGAGAATTCCAAACTGAAAGACGCCGAAGAACGGGCGCGCATCGCGCGGGTGTTTGACCGGGGTCTGACCGAGCCGGCCGGGTTCGCCTTGCCGGTTCAGAAATGGCAGGCGCGTTCTACAAGCGGTTGGCGGTCCGAGAAATGGAAGTTGCGGCGCAAGTACCTGTACCTCGTTCCAGGTGACAGCCCTGTCGGCTACCGACTGCCGCTGAACAGCCTGCCCTATGTGGCCCCTGTTGAGTATCCCTATACCTACCCGGCAGACCCGAACGAAGATCGCGGCCCGCTTCCCGACACAGGTCGCGCAGGCGAAGTCGGTGAAGCTGCGGCAGCGCGGGAACAACAGCGTGCCAGCTTCACGCCAGACGCCCCGCATGCAGAGCAGCGCGAACAACATGCCGCCCCGATCACGGAACTTGAAGGGCCGGTCCGCACCGCCCTGTCGATCGAACCGCGTGATGGTCGGCTTTGCGTGTTCATGCCGCCGGTGGAACGGATCGAGGATTACCTTGAGCTCGTCGAAGCGGCCGAAGCTGCGGCGGCCAAGCACAAGTTACCGCTTCATATCGAAGGGTATGCTCCGCCCCATGATTCGCGCATGAACGTGATCCGCGTCGCGCCCGACCCCGGCGTGCTTGAGATCAACATTCACCCGGCAGGAAACTGGGAAGAATGCGTTGCCACCACCGAAGCCGTCTATGAAGAAGCGCGTCAGTGCCGCCTTGGGGCTGACAAGTTCATGATCGATGGTCGGCATACCGGCACAGGCGGCGGTAACCACGTCGTCGTTGGCGGGTCCACGCCCATGGACAGTCCGTTCCTTCGACGGCCTGATCTGCTGAAAAGCCTGATCTTGTATTGGCAGCGGCATCCGTCGCTCAGCTATCTGTTCTCGGGGATCTTCGTTGGCCCGACCAGTCAGGCACCACGCATCGATGAGGCGCGGCTCGACACGCTGTACGAGCTGGAAATGGCGCTTGATCAGATCGTCCCACCCGATCAGGGCATGCCGCCGCTTCCTTGGCTGGTGGACCGTCTGCTGCGCAACAGCCTGATTGACGTGACCGGCAACACGCACCGGTCCGAGATTTGTATCGACAAACTCTATTCCCCCGATGGGCCGACCGGACGTCTGGGCCTTGTCGAGTTCCGCGGCTTCGAGATGCCGCCAGACCCGCGCATGAGCCTTGCCCAGCAAGTCCTGATCCGGGCCATCATTGCACGGCTTTGGGAGAACCCGATTTCGGGGAACCTGACCCGCTGGGGCACTGCCCTGCATGACCGGTACATGCTGCCGCATTATGTCTGGAATGACTTCGAAGACGTGATCCGCGATCTGCGCGAGCATGGTTTTGCGGTCGAACCGGAGTGGTTCAAGGCGCAGGCCGAGTTCCGTTTCCCCTTCTGCGGCGAGATCGAAGCCGAAGGTGTGAATCTGGAAATCCGGCAGGCGATGGAGCCGTGGCACGTATTGGGCGAAACCGGCGCGATTGGCGGAACAGTCCGCTACACGGACAGCTCGGTTGAACGCATTCAGGCCCGCCTGACAGCCGCCGATCCGGCGCGCTATGTCGTGACCTGTAATGGTCGGCAACTGCCCATGAAACTCACCGGCACAAACGGCGTGTCCGTTGGCGCGGTGCGGTACAAGGCATGGCAGCCGCCGCTGGCGCTTCATCCTGTGTTGCCTGTGGATGCGCCGCTGGTTTTCGACATCTATGACACGTGGACCGGCAAGGCGATGGCAGGATGTACCTATCACGTCGCGCATCCGGGTGGGCGGTCTTACGACACGTTCCCAATCAACGGCAACGAAGCCGAAGCGCGCCGTCTTTCGCGGTTCCAGTCCCACGGGCACACGCCTGGTGCCTATGTGCCGCCCGCAGAAGTTCCCCATCCGGAATTTCCAATGACACTCGATTTGCGTCGCAAACCGGGACTGTAAGACTATGAGCGGGCGGGAGCAAACACGAGACGACAGTCTCGCCCGCCTGCTGCAGGCCTATCGGCGCACAGCCGATCAAGCTGACGAACTTGTCTTTCCGAACGGAAGCCTGCGTCCGGTCTGGCAAGATCTCATGGCGCATCTGGCGCAACTCACGCCCGAAGAGATCGAAATGCGTTTTACACGCGGCGACCGCTATTTGCGGGACGCCGGTGTTTTCTATCGCAAATACGAAACCGAAGGCCCCGCAGAGCGGGATTGGCCGCTGAGCCATGTTCCTGTGATGATCGCAGAAACCGAATGGGATCGGATCACTGCCGGCCTGATACAGCGGGCGGACCTTCTGGAACGGGTCGTAGCCGATATTTACGGCGAGAACCGTCTGGTCGCTGATGGGTTCCTGCCGCCGTCGGTGATTGCGCAAAACCCGGCATGGCTGCGGCCATTGGTTGGAATTACCCCGCCCGGCGGGCATTTTCTGAATTTCGTCGCGTTCGAGATCGGGCGCGGGCCAGATGGTCGGTGGTGGGTTCTGGGTGATCGAACCGAAGCGCCCTCTGGCGCTGGATTCGCGCTGGAAAACCGCACGGCAAGTTCGCGCATTTTCCCCAATTTCTTTGCACGCAGCGACGTCCGGCGATTGTCGGGATTCTTTCGCGCGTTCCAGCAGGCAATGGAACCGACGGCCGGGCCAGACGGCAAAAAGGGCCGCATCGCGATTCTGACCCCCGGCCAGATGAACGACGCCTATTTCGAGCATACCTTCATTGCCCGTCACCTTGGTCTTTTGTTGACCGAGGGCGAAGACCTGACAATCCGCAAAGGTCGTGTCATGGTGCGCACCGTTGATGGATTGCAACCGGTCAGTGTGCTTTGGCGACGGCTCGATGCCGAAACCTGCGATCCCATTGAACTGGCAGCGACCAGCCAACTGGGCACACCGGGCCTTGTGGACGCGGTTCGTCAGGGCGGCGTGCGCATGATCAATGCCCTTGGTACGGGCATTCTGGAAACCCGCGCGCTGATGTCCTTTTTGCCGAAGATCAGCCGGGCGTGGACGGGCGGGCAGTTGACCCTTCCAAACATCGCGACGTGGTGGTGCGGGCAACCACGCGAACGCGATCATGTTTTGGCCAATCTTGACCGGATGATGATCGGCTCCGCCTACTCGACCCGGCTTCCGTTCGACGCAGGAGACGGCACGTCGATCGGCGGCGGAACCAACCTTGAAGCATTGTCTCGCCGTCTTGCCACCGAAGGGCGCGACCTTGTTGGCCAAGAGGCCGTGACGCTGTCCACAACACCGGCATGGTCTGATGGCGGGCTGGTCGCCCGGCCGATGGTGTTGCGCGTCTTCCTCGCCCGCACCCGCCAAGGTTGGCAAGCCATGCCCGGCGGATATGCCCGCATCGGCAGCGGGGCAAATACGGCCGCCATCGCCATGCAGCAGGGCGGTACGGTTGCAGATGTCTGGGTTGTTGGCGACTCAAAACCCCCGACCGAGCAGATCACCGCCGCACCCAGCGTTGTCACGCGCGCGCATTTGCAGGAAGCCGAAGCCCTTCCAAGCCGTGCCGCAGACAACCTGTTCTGGCTTGGTCGCTATCTGGAACGGGCGGAAGGCAACATGCGCCTGTTCCGGGCCTATCACGACCGCCGCGGCAGCGGCATGCCCGTCGAACAACCGTTGATGCAGGTCATGCAGGGGTTTATCGCCCCCGGAAGCCAGAACCTGCCCACCCCTCCTGCAAAGCTGGCGCAGAGCTTTGAGGTCCCGCTGGAGGCTGCGTTCAGATCGGCCAGTCGCGTGCGGGACCGGTTTTCGGTGGATGGAATGGTCGCACTGCACGATGTCGTGGACGCCTCGCGCAAAATGTCGATTACTCCGATGTCCGCAGACGATATCCCGCGCAAAGTGTCTGTCTTACTGCGGAAGATTACCGGCTTCTCGGGTCTTGTACATGAGAACATGTATCGCTCTATGGGTTGGCGGTTTCTCAGTCTCGGGCTGTCTTTGGAACGCGCGGCGAACATGTGCACGCTTCTGTCCCAGCTTTGCCAAGACGACGCCCCAGACGGGGCGCTTGATCTGGTTCTGGAACTGGGCGACAGCGCGATGTCGCATCGCACCCGGTATGCCGGGGCGGCGACGGCGGCCAGCGTATGTGATCTGATGGCCTTGGATGACACCAACCCACGCGCCGTTCTGTACCATTTGTCACGCGCAAAGACACATATCGACCACCTTCCCGGCTCATCCGAGAATGGGCGGTTGGCCCCGATGGCGCGGCTTGGGCTTCAGGTCCACACGCGTTTGGCCGTCGAAACGCCAGAGACGCTGAGCCCTGCCAAACTCACCGGGTTGCGATTGGGCATGTGGCGCCTGTCGGACCTCGTCTCAACCACGTATCTGAGCTGAATACGCCATGCGGTATGATATTCGTTTGCGGATCAACCACGACTATCCCGGCGCTGGCGGGATCGGTCGGCACCAGATCAGGGTTGTGCCCGCTGATATTCCGGGACGCCAAGCGCTGACGGTGCAGCAACTGGTCGTTACCCCTGCGGCGGCGGAATACATCACGCGCAAAGACTTCTTTGGCAACTCGACAACGATGGTGATGCACGACACCGCCCATTCCCAGATGAGCATTGCAATGCGATCCCAGGTGGAGATTTTTCCCCTCAGCGGGAACTTCGACACGTCCGTCACCCTGAATGAATTGCCCCGCGAAATCGCCTCTATAACGTCACTGTCGGCGGATGCGCCCCATCATTTCCTCGGGGCCTCGCCCCGACTGCCCCCAAATCAAGACATGGCAGCCTATTCACGTGCCTGCGTCTCGCCCGGAATGACAACGCGCGATGCGGTCGAAGCGGTCGGCGCCCGGTTGCATGCCGATCTTGCCTTTGACGCGCAGGCGACGACCGTGGAAACTCCCGCAGCAGAGGCCTTTGCCGTGCGCCGCGGGGTTTGTCAGGATTTCACGCATATCATGATCATCTGCCTGCGCAGCCTGGGCGTGCCTGCGGCCTATGTCAGCGGCTATCTTCGGACCGAACCACCGCCCGGCCAACCCCGGCTTGAGGGCGCCGACGCCATGCATGCCTGGGTCCGGGCCTGGTGCGGCAAAGATGCCGGTTGGGTAGAGTATGACCCGACAAATGCCGTCGAACCGGCCTCCGATCACGTGGTGGTGGCCTTTGGCCGGGATTACGACGACATTGCGCCCGTCCAAGGCATCTTGCGAAGCTCAGGGCCGAATGTCAGCGCGCAGTCTGTCGATGTAATCCCGTCAGCGTCGCAGGTCCGCAACGCATAGAACACGCCGCCAGTAGCATTTTTCGCCCAGAATATAATCTATCAAGCTATTTTGGCCCATATTATGTGCGAAAATCGCTGTGCTACTGCTTGGCAGGCGCCCTTGTTTGCAGTTCCAGGTTTCAGGCCAGCCGCTTTCCAGCCAGTCTGTGAGGTAGGCGGCGCACGATGGTTCCCCTGTCCTCCCTTGTGAAGCGTCGTGCGCCAGCCCAACCGTCATTGCCGTAAGCGGCGACCCCGGAGTAGAAGCAGTCAGGCACAGAGGTGCCCGGTCATTGCTCCAGCACCTTTATGCTGGAAGGACAACGAATGACTAAAACGCTTCAAGAACTCGATCGTGAATCAAGAATCGGGGGTATTGGTCGGGAACGCACCCGCGACGTTGCCCTGATCGACCTCTCTGATTTCGATGCCCGCAAGACTGAAATTGCCGACGCGTTATGGCATGCGGCCACGGGTTTAGGTCTGTTCCAACTGTCCGGCCACGGGATTCCACTTGAGCAAATTGAAGACGCGTTTGATCTTTCGGCGGCCTTTTTCGATCTACCGGAAAAGGACAAGGCGCAGATGCCGCTTCGGCCCGGCACCAACGCAGGCTGGGAGTTCAAAAGCCAGGTGCGCCCGTCGACCGGCACACCGGATCAAAAGGAAAGCTATCAGATCACCCGCCCCCGCATGGAGGGTTTGTGGCCAGACGACAGCACATTGCCCGGCTTTCGGGACAAGATGCTGGCCTTCGAACGCGCCAACTGGGAGGTCGCCATGAAGGTCTTGTCGTGTTTTGCCCTGAAGTTGGGGTTCGACGAGGCGTTCTTCACGCATCACCACGACCAAAGCAGCCCAGAGTACCAGTCCACGCTGCGCCTGATCCACTATCTGCCAATGAGCAATGCCAAACCTGAAGATTTCGAAGGGTGGCGCGCCGGAGCGCATACTGACTTCGACTGTCTGACCCTGCTTCATCAGAAAACGGGTCAGGGCGGGCTTCAAGTCATCCCCGGCTCCGAAGCCGAGGGCGGCGAGTGGACCAGCGTTGAACCCATAACCGGGATCATCACCTGCAATATTGGCGATATGCTCATGCGATGGTCAGACGATAAATTGCTGTCAAACCCGCATCGGGTGCGGATGCCCCGGCAAGACGAATATCTCGGGCCGCGCTATTCCATCCCGTTTTTCGCACAGGCAAACCGCGACTCGGTCCTGCAAGGCCCCGAGAAACGGTATCCCCCCATCACCGCCGCCGATTACATCCAAAGTCGCCTATCTGCGAATTTCGAGGCCCTGAAAGCGCGAAAATCAGGGAATTGAGGCAAATTCAGTGTGGCATCGCAACGACACGGCCCCGGATTTCCATACTTTGGTAACCATTGTGCGCGATAAGGGTGGATTTCGTAATTAAATTACTTTGTGATGGACGCATATAAAGGAGCGTCCCCAATGCCCAACACATCTGACCAAACCCCGCCTCGCCAAACTGTTCCCCCAATGTCGCGCCGTCCTCGCCCGGACCCGATCAAGACATACGAATTCAAAGACTGGGCGATGATCTGATCGCGGCCTGACATGCCTCTTGTCTGACCGGCCGTGGGCGGGCACAACCAGCCCATGGCCACACCAATCACAAGCATCCGAAATCTGGGCACGGCGATGTCCGCTGCCTTCACTGCTGTTGGCATTGAAGACGCAGAAACGCTGCAAGAGATTGGCGCAGATGAGGCGTATGCCAAGCTTCTGGCAAATGGCCATCGCCCGCACTTCATAGCGTATCTCGCCGTCGCGCTTGGCCTTCAGGGCCGCCACTGGAACGACATTGAGCCCGCTGAAAAAACCGCGTTCAGGTCACGATTCGACTCAATCAAATCCCGCAGACCGTTACAAAACGCGAAGGGCCGCACCCCGATAGATGCGGCCCTTGCTGAAATCGGTGTCATCGAAAGAGCGGCTCAGCCGACCAGTTCAAGACCCGAGAAGAAGTAAGAGATTTCTTCCGCTGCGGTTTCTGGTGCGTCAGACCCGTGAACAGAGTTTTCGCCAACACTTTCAGCAAACTCTGCGCGAACAGTGCCCTGCGCTGCATCGGCGGGGTTGGTCGCGCCCATGACTTCGCGATTCTTGGCAATCGCGCTTTCGCCTTCCAGAACCTGAACGACAACAGGGCCGGATGCCATGAATTCGCACAGTTCGTCATAGAACGGGCGTTCTGCGTGCACGGCATAAAACGTGCCGGCTTGCGCCTTGGACAAGTGAATCCGCTTCTGCGCAACGATGCGCAGACCAGCTTCTTCGAATTTTGCGTTGATCTTGCCAGTCAGGTTACGCTTCGTTGCGTCGGGCTTGATGATCGACAATGTGCGCTCGGTGGCCATAACTTTACTCTTTCCGCTAGCGGCGCGCAGGCCCCTTGCCTGCGTTTCGGTCCAGCGCGTGCTATCACGCTGCGGACGTGTTGAAAAGCTGCGATTGACGCCAAGCCCGCGCTACGGCACAGGGGGCGCATGCTCAGAATTAGTGATATTTCCTACTCCGTCGAAGGGCGGCCCCTTTTAGAAGGGGCAAGCGCCGATATTCCCACCGGCCACAAGGTTGGTCTGATCGGTCGCAATGGCACCGGCAAGACCACGCTGTTCCGGTTAATCCGGGGCGAGCTGACGTTGGAAGGCGGGACAATCTCGTTGCCATCGCGCGCCCGGATCGGCGGCGTCGCACAAGAAGTGCCCGCGTCTGCCACGTCGCTTATTGATACGGTGCTTGCGGCTGACACGGAACGCGCCTCGCTTTTGGCCGAAGCCGACGCCGCGACCGACCCCGCACGGATCGCAGAAATTCAAACAAGGCTGGCCGATATCGATGCCTGGTCTGCCGAAGGTAGGGCCAGCGCCATTCTCAAGGGTCTTGGCTTTGACGACCGCGAACAACGCATGCCGTGTTCTGATTTCTCTGGCGGGTGGCGTATGCGGGTGGCTTTGGCGGCGGTGCTGTTCGCCCAGCCCGATCTGCTACTACTCGACGAACCGACCAACTATCTGGACCTTGAAGGCGCGGTCTGGCTGGAAAGTTATCTGGCGAAATATCCTCATACCGTGCTGATCATCAGCCACGACCGAGGGTTGTTGAACCGCGCTGTGAACGGCATCCTACATCTGGAAAGCCGCAAACTGACTTTCTACCAAGGCCCTTATGACCAGTTTGCTCGTCAGCGCGCCGAACAGCGCGCCGTGCAAGCCGCGCAGGCCAAAAAGCAAGACCTGCAGCGCGCGCACCTGCAAAGCTTCGTGGACCGCTTCAAAGCCAAGGCAAGCAAGGCCAAGCAGGCCCAATCCCGCGTGAAGATGCTGGAAAAGATGACACCGATCACCGCGCCCGAAGATGCGGCAACGCAGGTGTTCAGCTTCCCCCAACCAGAAGAACTATCGCCCCCCATCATTAACCTTGAAGGGGTTCAGGTTGGCTATGGCGGCCCACCCGTGCTGTCGCAACTGTCCCTGCGGATCGACCAAGACGACCGGATCGCGCTTCTGGGCAAGAACGGCCAAGGCAAGTCGACCCTGTCCAAGCTGCTTTCAGGGCGGCTTGATCCTATATCTGGGCGCATGACGACCTCTACCAAGCTGCGCATCGGCTATTTCGCCCAACATCAGGTGGATGAGCTGTATATTGATGAAACTCCGCTTCAGCATTTGCAGCGGGAACGCCCAGAGATGGCGCAATCCAAGCTGCGTGCGAAACTGGCCGGTTTTGGGCTTGGTGCCGATCAGGCCGCGACCGAAGTGCGTCGCCTGTCGGGCGGACAAAAAGCAAGGCTTTCGCTGCTGCTGGCCACGCTGGATGCGCCACATCTTCTGATTCTCGATGAACCAACAAACCACCTCGACATGGAAAGTCGCGAAGCGTTGGTGTCGGCCTTGTCAGACTATACCGGCGCGGTCATTTTGGTGAGCCACGACATGCACCTGTTGTCGCTTGTGGCGGACCGGTTGTGGCTGGTCAGCGCCGGGCGCGTGGTCCCGTATGAGGATGATCTCGAAGCGTACCGCAAGATGCTGCTGGCAGGCGACCCCAAGCCTGAATCGACGAAGCCCGCCAAACCCGCGCCGAAACGCCTGTCGCGCGATGCGGTCATGGCCTTGCGCGCAGACGTACGCAAAAGCGAAGAGCGGGTAAGCAAGCTCAACCAGATGCGTGATAAACTGGCCAAGAAACTGGCAGACCCCGCGCTGTATGAAGCGGACAAAGTCGGTGAAGCAGAGGTTTGGCAACGCAAATACGCCGAAGTCATGACAGCCCTTGATCGGGCCGAAGATCTTTGGCTGGGTGCACAAGAGAAACTGGAACGGGCACAAGGGTAATCCAATGGACATGGCATCGGCGCTGACAAGCTTTGTCACCCTGCTTGTGGTGATCGACCCGATTGGCACCGCCCCCATGTTCGTGGCCCTGACAGCCGGCATGAGCGCCGCCCGTCGTCGCGTGGTCGCCATGCGCGCTTGTGCCATCGCGGTTTTCATTCTTACCGTGTTCGGGCTGGCCGGGAACACGGTGCTGGAATCGCTGGGTATTTCGCTGCCCGCTTTCCGAATTGCGGGCGGTCTTTTGTTGTTCCTGATCGCCGTGGACATGCTGTTTGAACGGCGCACCAAGCGCCGCGAAGATCGCGCGCAGGAAGACGATGAGCATGATCCATCCGTCTTTCCATTGGCCACACCGCTGATCGCCGGCCCCGGCGCGATGGCGGCAATGATCTTGTTGAACACAGGCACCGATGTCGACTGGATCGATAAACTTGAAGTGCATCTGGTCATGTTCGCCGTGATCAGCCTTGTTCTGGCGATGTTCATGATCGGGGGGCTTATCGAAAAGGCATTGGGGCGCACGGGTATTCTTGTGGTTACACGATTGCTGGGCATGCTTTTGGCCGCGCTTTCGGTGCAATTCGTGCTGGATGGGCTGGCCGCGCTCGGCGTGATGCCGGGCTGACCCTGACATCTGCGGCAACGCCCCCTATGTGTTACGCAGAGAGTAGCAGATCGGGTACGGGCCGCATGAACGCCGAAAACATCGCATCATTGATTTACCTGTCTCTTCTGGGAACAGTGGTCGCGGGTTATTTTCTCGTCGCCAATCGGCACCGCATGGGCAAAGTCGCGCAACAGGCCGCGATTTGGGCGCTGATCTTCGTTGGCGTCGCTGCGGGCGCAGCACTTTGGGATGATATTCGCAGCACATCGGTCGGGCGGCAGGCCGTGTCGCAGCAAGGCAGCAAGATCGAAGTCACGCGCGGGCCTGGCGGCCACTATACCCTGACGCTTGGGATCAATGGCGCTGCAGTCGATTTCCTGGTCGACACCGGCGCGACAGAGATTGTGCTTACCATGGAAGACGCGGAACGCGCTGGTATAAATGAGGCCGATCTGCGGTTCACCGGGCGCGCATCCACTGCGAACGGGATGGTCCAGACGGCATCAATCACGCTCGATACAGTCGAACTTGGCGGGCATGTGGACCAAAACGTGCCTGCACAAATCAGCAGCGGCGCGATGCCGGGATCTTTGCTGGGGATGCGCTATCTGTCGCGGTTTTCATCACTTTCCATCGAAGGCAACACGTTGACGTTGGTTCGATAGCCCCAAAAAACACGGTAGGGTGCATGCACTGATCTGGCACATGCACCCCGGGCCGTGCCGCAAGGGGGGAAACCTTGGGCACAGCTGACGCGTGTCAGTCCGACGGTGCTGTATATGGATGCCCTGCCCGTCTTAAGGTCGGCCAAATTGCAGAGCATCAGCAGCGATCTGACGCCTTCTAACTAGCAAAGGCCGCGATAGCCGAATGTGCGCGCAGGCACATTTGCACGGAAAAAGTGTAAACTGCTAGGCGCGCTGGTCGGCAGCAGGCACCGACCGTTCCATCGCCCATCGGCCCGATGCCTCGGACCAGTATTCAGCGCCAAGGCCTGCGCCCGTCAGCACTTTCCATTGTCCGCGCGCATGGGCCAACGCGTCGGCGTCATGCCCATCGAAAAAGATGAACGTCCGGTCCAGTTGCGCGACGTCTTCGGGGCTGACCGGCGCGCCTTCCAGGCACATCAGGCAGTCAATACCCGCGTGAAGCCTGTCCTCCGGGTCGAGCAGGATGGGCTGCAAGGCATCGTGCTCCCCGCCGGCCACGCCATGTGGCAAGAACGGATCGTCAGACCCAAACCAAAGCTTCTGGTCGAACCACGCGGCCCGCTCAGCCGTGGAACAGCGCATTTGCACGCGCATCCCGGCATCAAGCGCCCTACGCAGAAGCTTGGGCAAAGTCTGTTCCACCGGGGCGCGCGTCAGGTGATAGAACCGCAAAACGCCCATGCTGCCTTAGCCCTCGAACCGATCCGCGACCAGTCGGTCCAGCGCCAGAACACCCCATCCCGTCGCCCCCTTGGGAGCGAAACGGCCCGGCTCCGGCGGCAAGGCAACACCGGCAATGTCCAGATGCATCCAAGGAACGGAGTCACGAACGAACCGCTTGAGGAAATGTGCAGCCGTTATGGCCCCCGCCGCGCGGCCGACAGAATTGCGCATATCGGCAACCCGGCTTTTCAACCCTTTGTCATAGGCCATATCGAGCGGAAGCCGCCACGCGCCCTCGCTTTCAGTCGCCGCTGATTTCAGAAAGGCGTCGGCCAGCGCATCATCATTGGCAAATACGCCAGCCTTTTCGTGGCCCAGCCCGACAATGACCGCTCCAGTCAGCGTCGCAAGATCGATCATTGCAGCCGGTTCAAACCGTTCCTGCGTGTACCAAAGCACATCGGCCAGAACCAATCGCCCCTCTGCGTCGGTGTTGATCACTTCGATGGTGTCGCCCTTCATGGACCGGATCACGTCGCCCGGACGCATCGCATCTGCATCCGGCATGTTTTCAACCAGACCAACAATCCCGACGACATTCGCCTTGGCCTTGCGCATGGCCAGCGTGCGCATCACGCCAGACACGACCCCCGCCCCGCCCATGTCGGCCGTCATTTCCTCCATGCCTTGCGCCGGTTTAATACTGATGCCGCCGGTATCGAAAATGACACCTTTGCCGACCAACGCAAGCGGGGCTTCGTCGCCGCCACCGTTCCAGCGCATCACCACAACCTTGGACGGGTTGACCGACCCACGCCCAACCGCGAGCAGCGTGCGCATGCCCAATTTCTCCAGCTCTGGCTCATCCAGAACTTCAACATCCAACCCGAGGCTTTTCATTTCGGTCAACTGATCCGCAAACGCCGTGGTGGTAAGCACATTCGCGGGCGCATTCACCAAATCGCGGGTAAAGAAAACGCCCGCCGCCCGTGCCCCGTTATCAGCCGCAGCCAGCGCCATATCGTCAGGTTTGGTGACCATGATCCGTACCGGGCCGGGCGCGTCCTCTGCCCCCGCCCCTTTGGTCTTGTGATCCGTGAAGCCATAGTCGCGCAGCGCAAGCCCCAGCGCGATTTGCGGCGCCTGCGGCAAGGCCCCGGCGAGGACCAAAAGTGGACGACGACCGCGCGGCGCCGCAATCGTTGCTCCTGCGCGCCGCGCCGCATCGTTCGATGCGCGACGATCCAGCTTGATCACTTGTACCGCCTCTGCCGCCATGCCGACCGGAAACGCCAGGTCGAACCCGGCACCTACAGCCAGATCGGCAAACCGGTCACTGCCAGCCGCCCGTTCCAAAGCCCCGCGCATCAGCCGATTCACCCGCCGAGCAGGTTGGCCCAGCGTCCCGTCCGGCGCGACAAAGACCGCGACGCGCCCTTCCGCCGCAGCGATGTCATCAAGCGAGAGAGGGATAAAGCCGACGTCGGTTGGCGTGGTCATGGCAAGCCTTTTTTATTCCTGAAAACGCCCCATTCCTAAACGTGACATCGTCGCTTGGCCAGAACCCGTTTTCCATCTGCGCAGGATGGGGTATGTGTTCCCTCAAAAGGCAGTAAATTGCGAGGGGCAAAGTTTGGGTCGGTTTGACAGATACATCCTGTCGCACCTATTGCGCGTATTCGGCTTCTTCGCGCTCGTGCTGGTTGGGATCTATTGGGTCAACCGTGCGGTCATCCTGTTGGATCGATACCTGTCCGAAGGTCAATCAGGCGGTATGGTCCTTGAACTGACCTTGCTGAGCATCCCGGCGATCATGACCATCGTGCTGCCCGTGGCCGGTTTCGTTGCGGCGGCCTATACCACCAACCGGCTTCATTCTGACAGCGAACTGGTTGTGGTGCAGGCAACCGGCTACAGCACCTTTCGCCTTGCACGCCCCTTTTTCACCTTCGGGCTGATCCTCGCGGGCTTGATGCTACTGCTCGGGCATCTGATCGTTCCCATGAGCTTCAACAAGATGAGCGAAATCGAAGCGGAACTTGCGGAAGCCATTTCCGCCCGGTTGCTGGTCCCCGGAACCTTTCAAAGCCCCACCGCAGGGGTCACCGTCTATGTCCGAGACATCGCAACCGACGGCACGCTTGAGGGGCTTTTGCTGACGGACCGACGCGAGGGGTTTCGCGAAACAACATACTCGGCGCATCGCGCCCTTCTCGTGCGGCATGACGAAGGGCCACGCTTGGTGATGTTCGACGGCATGGCCCAGACGATCAATGCGAATACGGGGCGTCTGGCGACCACTGTGTATGACAATTTTACAGTGTCCATCGGTACGCTGGTCAACGCCCCCGCCCAAAGACGTCTGGATTACCGGGCCCTGCCCACGCTCACCCTGCTTAACCCGTCGGCCGAGGTGATTGAGCGAAGCCGCCGTAGCGCGGATTTCCTGCTGCGCGAGGCGCATTTGCGCGTCACCGAAGCGCTGTTGTCTGTCGGGGCCGTTCTGGTTGGGTTCGCAGCTCTCATGCTGGGCGGGTTCAGCCGGTTTGGACTTTGGCGGCAGATCCTTCTGGCCGTGCTGTTGGTTGTGGTCGTCAAACTGACGGATAACGCGGCAATTGATATCGCCCGGCAAGCGCCGGAAAACTGGCCGGCCGTCTACTTGTCCAGTATCTTTGCCATGCTATTGAACTTCGGGTTGCTGCTGCTCAGCAACGGGTCCTTTGGCGCCTGGCTTCATCGTAGGCGCGCGGCATGACGCTTCATCTGTATTTCGCGCGAAAGTTCATGACGACCTTTTTGGGGCTCATCGGCGGCTTCACGGTTTTCATGTGGCTGGTGGAATTGCTCGAACACATCCGCCGCTTTGATAGTGGTACGGTCGGATTCAGGCACCTTGCCTATATGGCACTGCTTCATCTGCCCGAAGTTCTGTATCAAATCCTGTCTCTGGTTGTCCTACTGGCAGCGATTGCCATGTTCATCGGGCTTGCCCGCACAAGTGAGCTTGTCATCACCCGTGCAACGGGCCGCTCCGCCCTGCGCAGCCTCGCGGCCCCGGTTTTGGCCGCCTTGCTACTTGGGGTCGGGTTCGTGGCCATCGGAAATCCGCTGGTTGCGGCCCTGTCCAAGGAATATCGTGCGGAAGAAAACCGCCTGCGCGGGTCTGAACGCATTGTCTCGGTCAGCCGCGAAGGTCTGTGGCTGCGCCAAGGAACCACGGAACGGCAAACCGCGATCCATGCAGAGACAGCCAATCTTGACGGAACACAGCTTTTCGGGGTGACCTTTTTCGGCTTCGACCGGCGCGATGTGCCCTTGTTTCGGGTCGAAGGCGATGAGGCCACGCTGACCGATGGTGCATGGCTGGTCCAAAATTCCAAACGGTGGGATTTCACCACAGGCGACAACCCCGAAGCCAACGCCGTGTCTCAGGCAACAAGCTTCATAGCCACCGACCTGACTCGCGACCAAATTCGGGACAGTTTTGGCACACCTTCCGCGATCCCGGTTTGGGACTTGCCCGCTTTCATCGCCAAACTGGAAACCGCCGGGTTTTCGGCGCGCAGTCACCGTGTTTGGTTTCAGTCGGAATTGGCAAAGCCCCTCAGTTTTGTTGCCATGGTCTTGATGGGCGCTGTCTTCACGCTGCGCCACACGCGGTTGGGGCGCACCGGTTTGATGGTGCTGTTCGCTGTTTTGGCCGGGTTCGCGGTGCATTTCACGTCGAACCTTGCCCAGGTCATGGGCGATAGTGGCCAAATCCCCGTCGGCATCGCCATCTGGGCCCCGCCGACAGCCGCGATTCTGATCGCAATCGGCCTTTTGCTACATTTTGAAGACGGATGATGTTTGTGCGAGAAATTCGTTTTCTAATGACCACATTGATCGTCATCTTTTGGCTTGGTTTGGCCGGGTCGCAGAGCTTTGCGCAAGATGTTTCCAATGTCACGGCGCTGGTCGCGGATGTGGTGCAAGTTGACGGAAACGAGCGACTGATCGCCAGCGGCAATGTCGAGATTTTCACTCAAGGCACCCGCGTCCGCGCCTCGCGCATCACCTATGACCGCGCCGCGGATCGCGTGATGATCGAGGGGCCGATCGAGTTGCGCGATGAAACCGGAACGATCGTGCTGGCCGATCAGGCCGATATGGATTCTGGTCTGACCAATGGTATCCTGCGTGGCGCCCGCCTTGTGCTGAACGAGCAAATTCAGGTTGCAGGCGCGGAAATGGCCCGCCGCCAAGGCCGGTTCAACGACTTGCGAAAAGTTGCCGCTTCAAGTTGCAAGGTCTGCGAAGAAGGCGAAACGCCACTTTGGGAAATTCGCGCCAGCCGAGTGATCCATGACCAGACCGAAGGCCAAGTCTATTTCTATAACGCGCGCTTCCGCATTGCTGGCTTTCCAGTGTTCTACATGCCGGCCTTGCGTGTTCCCGATGGAACCGATCCGCGCGTGCGCGGTTTTCTGACCCCGTCCATCCGGTCAACCACAGAACTTGGCACAGGGATAAAGCTGCCGTATTTTGTGCCGCTGGGCGACCACGCTGATATTACGTTGACCCCCTACATCACGGAAAATGACAACCGAACGGTCGAGGGGCGGTATCGTCAGGCTTTCCGCAATGGCGATATTCTGGCCGAAGGGGCGGTCTCTCGCGACAGCCTTTTGCCCGATACAAACCGTGGGTACCTCTTTTTGTCCGGAACGTTCGCCGTTCCCATGGACTTCACGCTTAGCTTCAGCGCCAAGTCTACCAGCGATACGCCATATTTGCGCGACTATGACTATTCAGAGGAGGACAGACTAGACAGCTTCATCTCGCTCAGTCGGATCCGTACTGGCGAACGTATCGAAGGAACGCTCACGCATTACAATTCGTTGCGCGCTGATTTCAACGACGACGATGAACCGAACATCGTAGGCGACGCAAATTGGAACCGCCGGATGCAGGCGCCAGGGCTTGGCGGCTGGCTTGATTTCGATCTGATCGGTCACTTCCATCAACGGGAATCGTCCGAGGATGTCGTCGGGCGGGACATGGGGCAACTTCGCGGGCGCGCGGGGTGGCAACAACGTTGGACCGGGGCCAGCGGAGTGCGATTGGCGGCCCGCGCTGAACTGACCGCCGACGTAAAACAGATCACCGACGACAGCAATTATGACCGCACCCAGACCGGGCTATGGCCTCAAGGCGCCGTAACGTTGTCATGGCCTTTGATGCGACCCTCTGCAGATGGCGGGCACCAGTTGTTGGAACCGGTCGTTCAACTCGCGCACACGGCCGACACAGGAATCGAGTCGGCCAATGACGACAGCACGCAAGTCGCTCTGGATTCTGGTAACCTGTTTGAATTCAATCGCTACCCCGGCCTTGACCGAACCGAGACCGGGACGCGTGTGAACGCAGCTCTGCGCTATAGTATCGTTGATACAAAAGGAATTTCGATCCGCCTGACGGGCGGGCGGATTTACCGGCTCAGCGACACCGATCAGTTTTCTGTAGAGTCGGGGCTATCGGGGACGGAGTCAGATTGGCTAGGACAGATAGATCTCGACATCACAAACACCATCCAGTTCCGGACACTCGCGCTGTTTGACGACACTTTCGATCTGTCCTTGTACGAAGCACGCATTCAGATCAACGGGCCTTTCGGATCTTCGATTTCTTCAAACTATGTCTGGCAGGGTGCCGACACGTCGGCTGATCTCAGTGATGATGTCTCAGAGATCGCAGCGGCCGCCAGAGTGAACATTGGAAGTGCATGGTCTGCCACCGGTGAAGTTCGACGCGACTTTACAGTCGGCCGCACCAATTACTCAGGACTAGGCATCGCATATCAGAACGAATGCATCAGGGTTGATCTTTCTCTGGCGAGAGAGTTTAGAGCCACCACCGACGTGGACCCGACAACCACTTATGGCTTTTCGGTCGAACTTGCCGGATTTGGAAACCAGAACCGGCGGTCCAGCCTTGGCCAGTGTACGAATTGAGGACGTAGAATCGCATGACATCCTTGAACGCCATCGCCCGCCGCCTCACAGCTGTCCTTTTGATGACGGCGACCTGCGCAGGTGCGCCAAGCGCCGCGGCAGCGCAAGGGTTGTTCGATACCGTCGCGCAAGTGAACGACAGCGTCGTCACACGGTTTGAGGTCGTCCAACGCGCCCGCCTGTTCCAGGTCATGCGCCGACCGAATGCCACAGAAGCCTCTGCACTGGAATCGTTGATCGACGACCGTCTGAAAAGCGAGGCCGGCCTTGCCGCCGGGATCATCCCAACCCAAGAGGATATTCAATTCGGGCTTGAAGACTTTGCAGCACGCGCCAACCTGACGGGCGAAGAGATGCTGATCGCCGTGGGTGAGATCGGGATCGAACCTGAAACCGTCCGGGACTATATCACCGTGCTTTTGCTGTGGGGCGAAGTGGTTCGCGAACGCTTTACGGCCCGCGCCCGCCCGTCAGACGCCGAAACCGACCGCGCCATGGCACTCGGCACCGAGACCGGCAATACGCGGGTTCTTCTGTCCGAAATCATCTTGCCCGTGACGCCGGAAACGACTGTCATCACGCAAGAGCGTGCAACGGCCATCACCGAAATGCGAAGTTTCGACACTTTTTCGGCCGCGGCGCGCCGCTTTTCGATTGCACCGTCGCGCAACGATGGCGGGCGGCTTGGGTGGATGTCGCTGTCCGACCTGCCCCCCGAAATCGGCCCCCTTCTTTTGACGTTGCAACCCGGCGATGTCACACAGCCGATCCGGGTTCAGGGCGGTTTGGCGCTGTTCCAGTTCCGCGGCCTCGAAGATCGCCGCCCGCCCCTGGCGGGGTCGGTCACGATCGACTATGCGCTGGTCCGTGTCCCCGGCAGCACGGATCTTGGCGGCGAGCTTGGTCGCATCAGGGCGCTTACCGACCAATGCGATGACCTTTACGGGGTTTTCAAGGGCCAAGGGTCGGACCGACTGGTGCGCGAAACCAAGCCCCGCTCGGAATTGCCCGGCAGTCTAGCGGCGGCACTTGATCGGCTCGATCAAGGCGAGTTGACCGCAATCCCGCCGCAGATCCCCGGCGCAAGCGGCAGCATCGTCATGATGTGCGAGCGGTCACAGATCCAGGACGAAGATCTGAGCCGCGAAGAGGTGCGCCGCCAATTGTTTGCCCGGCGTCTCGAATCTTTTGGGGATGCGTATCTTGCTGAATTGCGCGCTGCCGCCTTTATCGAGTCAGATCTGTGACGCAGGAAATGCGCCCCATTGCGCTGACCTGCGGCGAACCCGCTGGCGTCGGGCCGGAACTGGCCGTGAAAGCATGGGAAACCCTTGGCGCGCGTCTGCCCTTTGTCTATCTCGGTGATCCCTCGCATCTTCCGCAAGGCACTCCGGTCGCCGAAATCAGCCAGCCAGAACAGGCGCTGTCCGTTGTTGGCCGTGGCTTGCCGGTGCTGGCGCATGACTTTGGGGCGCCCGCAACACCGGGCACACCCGTCCCGGACCATGCCAAACACGTCATAGCCACGATCGAAACCGCCACACACCTTGCCCAATCCGGCGCGGTGTCTGCGATCTGCACCGGGCCTATCAATAAAAAGGCGCTCAAGGACGGGGCGAATTTCGCACATCCCGGCCATACAGAGTTTTTGGCGGCATTGGCGGGTGTCGATCAGGTCGTGATGATGCTGGCCTGCCCGCAACTGCGCGTTGTTCCGGCAACCATCCACATTGCCCTGTCCGAAGTGCCAAAGGCGCTGACAGCGGACGGGTTGCGCACCACGCTGAAAATCACACATGCGGAACTGCGCAAGTACTTTTCACTCAAAAACCCGCGCATTGCCGTGGCGGGACTGAACCCCCACGCGGGTGAAGGCGGCGCCATGGGGCGCGAGGAAATTACCCTGATCACACCAGTGATCAACGACCTGCGCGCAGAAGGTCTGGCCATCAGCGGCCCGCATTCCGCCGACACAATGTTTCACGATGCGGCACGCGGCCACTATGACGCAGCCGTGTGCATGTATCACGATCAGGCGCTGATCCCGATCAAGACGCTGGATTTCGCGGGGGGGGTGAACGTCACGCTTGGCCTTCCGTTCATTCGAACCTCGCCAGATCATGGCACCGCCTTTGATATCGCGGGCAGCGGCCGTGCAGATCCGTCCAGCCTGATTGCTGCGCTGAAGATGGCGCAGGACATGGCCTTTGCCAGCGCCGTGCGCGTCTAACCGCCAATCAGAGCTGCCACTCAGGTTGTCTAACATTCTTGGAGCCGTTCCATGGCCACCATCGACCCCCTTCCCCCGCTGCGCCAAGTGATCAACGATCACGGCCTCAGCGCGCGCAAGTCGCTTGGCCAGAACTTCCTTCTGGACCTGAACCTGACCGCCAAGATCGCTCGCCAAGCCGGTGATCTGACTGGCGCGGACGTGCTGGAAATCGGGCCCGGCCCCGGCGGGTTGACCCGCGGGCTTTTGGCCAGCGGCGCACGCCGCGTGCTGGCGGTCGAAAAAGACTCGCGGTGCATTCCCGCCCTTCAACAGATTGCCGACGCCTATCCCGGTCGGCTCGAGATCATCGAAGGCGACGCCCTGTCAATTGATCCCCTGTCGCGGCTGACCCCGCCGATCCGGATCGCGGCGAACCTGCCCTACAACATCGGTACCGAACTGTTGGTGCGCTGGCTCACGCCAAAAGCATGGCCACCGTTTTGGGAAAGCCTGACATTGATGTTCCAACGCGAAGTGGCGCAGCGCATCGTCGCACAGCCCGGCAGCAAGGCCTATGGCAGGCTGGCGCTGCTGGCACAGTGGCGCTGTGATGCGCGGATCGTGTTGGACCTGCCGCCACAAGCCTTCACACCGCCGCCCAAAGTCAGCTCTGCTGTTGTTCATCTGACAGCCCTGACAGAGCCGCGCTTCCCGGCTGACCCGGCCATCTTGTCACGCGTGGTCGCGACGGCCTTCAACCAGCGGCGCAAGATGCTGCGCGCTTCGCTGCGCGGCCTAGCACCCGACGTCGAAGATCGCCTGAATGCCGTCGGCATCGCGCCCACGTCTCGCGCCGAAGAAATCGGTCTGGAGCAGTTCTGCGCCCTCGCCCGCCAGTTCGAGTGACACAGGGCTGCAACCGCTGGACAGGCGAGCGCGCATACAGCGCCTGACCACGAAGTCCGCACTGCCCCTCCGCACTGCCCCCATGACATGAAAAAAGGGCCACAGGTTTCCCCGGCCCTCTTTCCAAATCACGCTTCTAAAGCAGCGACGTTTATTCGGCGGCTTCCGATGGCTTGTTGTCAGCGTCATCAGAAGGGCTTTCAGAACCGCTGTCACCGTCACCGGGCGCGTCTGCCGCTGGCGCAACCTTTGGCGCGCGTGGCTTGCGCGGCGCACGTGGTTTGCGCTTTGGCTTTTCCTCGGCCTTGTCTTCTGGTGTTTCAACCAACCCGGAATCGACCGGTTCCGCTGATCCAGTTTCCGCCAGATCGAGAACTTCTTGCGCCTTTTCCTGCGCAGGCGCAGCTTCGCGCCGTGCACGCGGTGCGCGCTTGCGTCGGGGTTCGGGCTGGGGCTGATCGGGCTGGGGCTGATCGGGCTGGGTTGCCGCCTCAGGGGCGCTCACCTGGGTGTCACCTGAACCACTTTCAGCAGCTACAACAGGTTGCTCTGCCGGGGACGGCGCAACGTCAGCCACCGGGGCGTCTTGCGGCTGTGGGTTTCGGGGGCGATTGTCGTCCCGCTGGCGTCCTTCGCCGCGATTTTCACGCGCCTCACGCCCGCCATCCCGGTTACGATCATTCCGGTCGTGACGCTCACCACCGTTCTGATTGCCACCCTGCGGACCGTTGTTGTTCTGGCCATTGTTGTTCTGGCCGTTGTTGTTCTGGCCGTTGTTGTTTTGGCCGTTGTTGTTTTGGCCATTATTTCCAGCGTTGTTCTGCTGCTGGGCTTCCTGCTGTTCGCGGCGGGCCTCTGCCTCGCGCTGCGCCTCGCTGAGCATGCGTGTGTAATGCTCTGCGTGTTGCTGGAAGTTCTCGGTTGCCACACGGTCATTACTGAGCTGTGCGTCCCGCGCGAGTTGATTGTATTTCTCGATGATCTGTTGCGGCGTGCCGCGCACTTTGCCTTCCGGCCCAGAACTGTCGAAAACGCGGTTGACGATATTGCCAACCGACCGGTTGCGATTCGGCTTCGAGCGCGAACGTTGTTTGGATGATCTCATAAGAAGGTATTCTCGACCTTGTTGCTGCCTGCAGCGCGTCTGGGCCTAACCTGAGGCCATGTTCATGCGAACGGCTGAAAAATTTGGCTTAATGTCAGGGGGCACCCGATATGGTGCGCCACCCATCTGACCCTTTGTGTAAAACATGCGTCACCCGGTCTGACAAGCAGATTCTTGCAACGTTTGGCGGGAAAACGCCCATCATTTTGCAAAATTATGCGCCAGGACCACGCGGTCGCGTGAATCCAAATCCGGTAGAAGTTGAACATTTTCCAATCCACCCGCTGCGGCCAGGTCGGAAACCTGCGCGCCCTGGGTTGGGCCAATCTCCAGCAAGACCCGCCCGGTTGGGGTCAAAAGCCCGCGCAATGCCGGAATGATCGCGCGATAGGCGTCCAGCCCATCCCCCCCCGGACTAAGCGCCATATGCGGCTCCCAATCCAGAACGTCTGCTTCAAGATCAGCCATTTCGCTATGGGTGACATAGGGCGGATTTGACACAATAAGATCGAACGGCCCCTCTAGCGCGCCTGCCCAACCTGGCCTGGTCCAGTCACCAAGTTGAAATGTGGCGCGCTGCGTCAGCGACAGCGCCTCTGCATTGCTCCGCGCAACGGCAAGCGCTGCTGGCGAAGCCTCAAGGGCGCACCCCGTCGCATCAGGCCACTCAGCCAGAAGCGTCAGCAAAATACATCCGGACCCGGTGCCCAAATCCAAAATACGCAATGCCGGTTTTTCAAGCGCGGCGGCGATCAAGGTTTCTGTCTCTGGGCGCGGGTCCAGCACATCGGGCGTCACATTGAACCAACGCCCCCAAAACTGCCGCCCCCCGACAATCTGCGCCACAGGCTGACGGCGCAGCCGTGCCTCAATCGCGGCCTCAAAACGCTGTACCGCATCGGCGGTCAACGGGTCCTGCAGATGAAGCGTAAGCCGGGCACCGGGCACCCCCATCACAAAGGCCAGCAACCGACGCGCATCGGTTGCAGGATCGGGCAACCCCGCATCGCGAAGCCGCGTGCGTCCAGCAGAGAGCACATGCGCCGCAGTCCCGGTCACAAACGCCTCACAGGGCAAGATCGGCAAGCCGGGCCGCCTGATCGTCGGAAATCAGCGCATCAATGAACTCGTCCAATGCGCCCTGCATCACTGCATCCAGCTTATACAACGTCATGTTGATGCGATGGTCACTGACCCTGCCTTGGGGAAAGTTGTAGGTCCGGATACGCTCAGATCGGTCGCCCGACCCCACCTGCCCCTTGCGCGTCGCCGCACGTTCCGCATCGGCCCGGCTGCGCTCCATGTCATACAGCTTGGTTTTCAAAACCTGCAACGCAATGGCCCGGTTCTGGTGTTGGGACTTTTCCGAAGACGTAACGACAATGCCCGTAGGGATATGCGTAATTCGAACAGCCGAATCGGTCGTGTTGACATGTTGACCGCCCGCGCCCG
This sequence comes from Meridianimarinicoccus aquatilis, assembly GCF_004358675.1. Lineage (GTDB taxonomy): Bacteria > Pseudomonadota > Alphaproteobacteria > Rhodobacterales > Rhodobacteraceae > Meridianimarinicoccus > Meridianimarinicoccus aquatilis. Next base: position 33,426 of record NZ_SMZO01000030.1, read on the forward strand.
ACGCGCGCATCGTATCGATCCTCAGATCGTTCTGGTCGATGCTCACATCCACATCCTGCGCTTCGGGCAGAACAGCCACAGTCGCGGCGGATGTGTGGATACGCCCCCCGCTTTCGGTTTCGGGAACGCGCTGCACCCTGTGCACGCCGGATTCGTACTTCAGCCGGGCGAACACGCCCGCCCCGCCGATCCGCGCGACCACTTCGCGAATGCCACCCAGATCGCTTTCCGTCAGTTCCAGAACCTCGAACCGCCAGCCCCGCAACTCCGCATAGCGTTGATACATCCGCAGCAGATCACCCGCGAACAACGCCGCCTCGTCCCCGCCGGTGCCCGGCCTGATCTCGATCATGGCATTACGATCGTCGGCGGCGTCTTTCGGCAGCAAGGCGATGCCAAGCGCATGCTCAACCAATGGCAACTGCTCGGTCAAGACCGGCAATTCATCTTCGGCCAGTGCACGCATTTCCGGATCGTTCAACATGTCTTCGGCTTCGGCTATGTCAGCCACAAGCTGGCGATAGCGACGCACTTCTTCGACAACGGGCCGAAGATCGGCATATTCACGGCCAAGCGTCGCCATGTCGGCGCCAGATGCGCCATCGGCCATCTTTGCTTCGAGGTACTCAAAGCGGGCAACAATCTGATGAAGGCGTTCGTCAGGTATCATGGACAAGGCATGTGAAGTGCCGCTTGGCCGGGGTCAAGCCCCGGCGCTGCGGATCTGGCCGATCCAGTCTTCCAACCGGGCCCGGTTCGCGCCCATATCCGACGAGCCAAATCGCAATCTGGAATAGACCGCAAGCCTGGCACCGCTATCTTCCGCCGGGACGGTCCGCACGGAAATATAGTCAGGAAACCGCCATAAATCAGACCGTGCAACATACGTGACAAAGCCGTCGTCAACAGATCCGGCGATCCGTTCCACATGCGGCGTATTCAGGGCGATACGGTCAAAGGCCGCCAACAACTCGGCCGGAGACATGTCGAACACCGGACCAGTCGATTGGCCACCCTCTGGTCGCATAAGATAGTACCCGGAAAAGGACGGTGCGCTGACAGTCAGTGGATCGACGTGCCACTGCGCCGGGTCCGTCGGCGCAATTCGCACCCAAACCGCAAACCCAAGCGCCGCAAGCACACAGATCCCGACAAGAGCTTCCAAACCAAACAATATCACGCGCATCTCCACATCCTTTCTCAATATGATGTACTTTTGGCATAGGAAAGCAACTGGCCTGCGGGCTGGACATATATGACCCGCGCGGGTCATCACAGCGCCAAACCAAACGGGAACCTGCAATGTCCGATCTGATCACTGACCCAAATGGCGGCATGCCGCGCCTTCTGACCATCATGCGCGCTTTGCGCGACCCGGAAACCGGATGCCCTTGGGATATCGAACAGGATTTTGCCACCATTGCGCCCTATACGATCGAAGAGGCCTATGAGGTGGCGGACGCCATTGCACGGCGTGACTGGGGCGATCTGCGCGGCGAACTCGGCGATTTGCTGCTGCAAGCGGTGTACCATGCGCAGATGGCCGATGAAGCCGGGCACTTCAACTTCGATGACGTGGTGCGCAGTGTGGCCGACAAGATGGTCGCGCGGCATCCCCATGTCTTTGGGAACGAAAGCCGCGACAAGTCGGCCGAGCAGCAGACCGCCGATTGGGAAACCATCAAGGCCACAGAACGCGCAGCGCGGGCGCGCAAAGGTGTGCTCGAAGACGTGGCCCTGAATCTGCCCGCGCTCATGCGCGCCGAAAAGCTTCAAAAACGCGCCGCCCGCGTCGGGTTTGACTGGCCGGACGTGTCGCATGTGCTGGACAAGCTGGCCGAAGAAAGCGCCGAACTGGTCGAAGCGCAAGGCAACGCAGACCCAGCGGCAATTGCAGATGAGTTTGGTGATCTGCTTTTTGTTGTTGTGAACCTTGGGCGGCATTTGGGGGTCGACCCGGAAACCGCCCTGCGCGGCACCAATGACAAGTTCACCCGCCGTTTTGCCGCAATCGAATCCCGCTTGGCGGAAACGGGCCGAACACCGCAAGATGCAACGCTCGACGAAATGGACGCGATCTGGACCGAAGTGAAACAAGCTGAAAAGGCTGCTGCCTCATCATGACCACGCTAAATTTTGCGTGAAGTGTCGCTGTCGCGTTGACCTGAGTGTTTTAGTCGTGTTTAAGCGCGATCAGATACTCGACTAAAAGAGTCGCGTACACCCAAGATCAATCAGGAGCCTTCGATGCTGCGTCACCTTCACTATTCCCTCAGCGCTCTTTTGCTGCTCAGCGCCGCGTTGCCTGCGCTGGCCGATGTGAACATCTATTCAGCCCGTCATTATGACAAAGATGACGAACTGTACGACGCGTTTACCGAAAAAACCGGCATCGCTGTGAACCGGATCGAAGGCGACAGCGACGAATTGATCGCTCGCATGCGCGCCGAGGGTGCGAACAGCCCGGCCGACATCTTTCTGACCGTGGATGCCGGCCGCATGTGGCGCGCCGACGAAGCAGGTCTGTTGGCACCGATCAATAGCGACGTGCTGAATGCGCGCATCCCTGCCTACCTGCGTCATCCCGATGGGCACTGGTTTGCCATGTCGCAACGTGCGCGGGTCATCTTTTACGCAAAAGACCGAGTCGAAACGCCCCCCGCCACCTACGAAGCTCTGGCCGATCCCGCCTATGAAGGTCAGGTTTGCATTCGGTCCTCCTCCAACGTGTACAACCAATCGCTGCTTGCCTCGATCATCGCCGTTGACGGCGAAGAAGCGGCAGCAGACTGGGCAAAAGGCGTTCGGGCGAATATGGCGCGCGAACCCCAGGGCGGCGACACGGACCAGTTGCGCGGGATCGTGTCTGGCGAATGCGATATCGCTGTGGCGAATACCTATTACTTCGTGCGCGGCCTTGCCGAGAATGTTGACGGCCTGTCCGACGACATCGACAACATCGGATGGGTTTGGCCGAACCAGGGAGATCGTGGGGCGCACACGAACGTGGCCGCCGCAGCCGTCCTGAAAACAGCCCCTAACCCCGAAGAAGCCGTGGCGTTCCTCGAATTTCTGACGACCGACTACGCGCAACAGCACTTTGCCAACCAAAACTACGAATATCCGGCCGTGCCCGGCGTGGCGCTTGGTGGCGACGTGGCAAAGCTTGGCCTCTTTGTGCCGGACAACACCACCGGCGTGGCGACTTATGGTGAAAATGCAGCCGCAGCGCAGCAGATTTTCAACACGGTCGGCTGGCCCTGATCGAACAGTCCCCAACGGGCAAAGCACCAAGGGCCGGACCGTAAAGGTTCGGCCCATTTTTTGTGGCCGCGATGACACGCACAATCAAACCGTGACGGCTTTACACCCCGCAAATCTCCTGACGGATGCGGTCAATACCGGCAAAGCCAGCACGACAAGTCCAAGATGCGCCCCCGCAGGCGAAGCCTGCCACGCCCAACGGGATGAGACATGTCACCATGTCGAAGACGGGCGGGAGCCACCCCTGCCCAAATTCCAACGACGCCCCGCGCTTAGCCCGCGCGGATCGCAGTGCCTTGCGCAGCGGCAAATCCGGCGCTGCGGGTTTCACGATCCAGCGTTCTGCACAGCAAAGCGACAGGGATCAGACCGATGGCAACCAAGACCAGCGATGGCACCGCCGCCTCGCGCAGGCGTTCATCTGATGCCAACCGGTGAGCCTGCACCGCCAGCGTCTGAAAGTTGAAAGGGTGCAAAATCAACGTCGCGGGCAGCTCTTTCATCACATCCACAAACACGATCAGCAACGCCGTCAGAACACTGGCCCGTGCCGCAGGCAGGTGAATTCGCCCCAACAGCATCGGCCCCGACCGCCCAAGGGACCTCGCCACCGCATCGTGATGCAGCGGCACAGTCGCCATGCCGCTGTCATAGGCGTTCAACGCTGCCGCCATGAACCGCGCCATATAAGCAAAGACCATCAACCAGATTGACCCGGTGATCAGCAAGCCCGTGTCGACCCCGAACCGCGCCTCCATCATCGCATCCAGCGCATTGTCGAACCGCGCAAAGGGCACCATCAGACCCACCGCGATCACGCCGCCCGGCACCGCATACCCAAGCCCAGCGCCAATAACCAAGCCCCGCGACAGCTTCCCAGGCCTGACACGGGCCCGAAACGAAATCATCACCGCCCCCAACACCGTCAGAACCGATGCGATCCCCGCAACCGTCAAAGAGTTGCTCAAGAGCGCCTGATAGCGCGGATGCAGGATATTCTGCCCGCTATCCATTGCCATGACGCCCAGCATCACCAGTGGCCCCACGAACCCGATCAGGACCGGGAATGCACAAAAGGCCGTGGCGGCCCATCCCGCCGCGCCGGTCAACTGCGTCTTGCCCATGGCATCGAATCTCGGCCCGTTCCCGGCGGTACGCGCGCGCCCCCGACTTGCCCGTTCCAATCCCGCCACCAACAGAGCGAACATCAAAAGGCACAGCGCAAGTTGCGCCGCCGCCCCCCGGTCCCCCACGGAAAACCATGCCTGATAAATGCCGGTCGAAAACGTCTGCACGTTGAAATGCGCAACAGTGCCGTAATCGGCGATCGTCTCCATAACCGCCAAAAGCGTGCCGCCCGCAATCGCCGGGCGCGCCATTGGCAAAGCCACACGGCGAAAGGCCCCCATGGGCGTCTCTCCCAGCGTTCGCGCCACCAGATACGCATTGGCCGATTGCTGCCGAAACGACGCGCGTGCCAGCAAATAAACGTATGGGTAAAGCACGATGGTCAGCATCACCGCCGCCCCGCCAAGGCTGCGCACTTCGGGAAACCAATAGTCGCGCGGTCCCCAGCCCGTGACGGCCCGCAAGGCTGTCTGTACCGGGCCGGGATGATCCAGCATCGCGGTATAGGCATAGGCCAGAACATAGGCGGGAAAGGCCAGCGGCAGCGCCAGCGCGATCTCAAGCCAGCGCGCGCCGGGAAACCGGTAGACTGTCACCAGCCATGCGGCCCCACTGCCAATCACCGCTGTGCCGACTGCGACCAGCGCCACAAGTGTCAACGTCGTGCGGACATATCCGGGCAGGACCGTGGACAGCACATTGCGCCATGTTCCCAAATCACTGCCAAAAGCCGCCAGCGCGGCGGCAAAGATGGGCAAGGTACAAATCGCCAAAACTGGCCAAGCCAGCCACAGCAGCAGTCTTTCGGCACGGGACATCGGCGCTCCGATCCGGGGTATACGCGCGGTAAGCGCGTGTTTTTCGAGGGCTTGTTTACTGTTTCGCTCGGAAATAGGGCGGCTCCCGCTGCCTCGCAACCGCTTTCTGCGCGCAGCCCTTTCCAATGGCGCGGCTCCATGCATAAATCCTGCACCGCCAGCAGACCGAGGGATCCCCATGACCAACGCAGCCCGCAAGATCATTATCGACACAGATCCCGGCCAAGACGACGCCGTGGCGATCCTGCTGGCATTGGCCAGCCCAGATGACATCGACGTGCTCGGCATCACTGCCGTCGCAGGCAATGTGCCACTGGCACTGACTGCAAAGAACGCGCGCATCGTCTGCGAACTGGCCGGTAAACGTAACGTGCCAGTTTTCGCAGGGGCCGACCGCCCCCTAATACGCACCCTGCGCACGGCGGAACATGTGCATGGCGACAGCGGGCTCAACGGCCCTGCCCTGCCCGATCCGACAATGCCGTTGCAAGACATGCATGCGGTTGATTTCATCATCCATACCCTGCGCCGCGAAGCGCCCGGCACCGTGACCTTGTGCCCGCTCGGCCCGCTGACAAATATCGCACTGGCGTTGGAAAAGGCCCCGGACATCGCCGCGCGTATCGCCCATATCGTTCTGATGGGCGGCGCATATTTCGAAGTGGGCAACATCACTCCCGCAGCCGAATTCAACATCTACGTTGATCCGGAAGCAGCCCGCACCGTGTTTGCCTGCGGCGCGCCCATCACCGTGATGCCGCTGGATGTCACCCACAAGGCGCTGACGACGCGGACGCGCGTAGATGCATTTCGCGACATGGGCACACCGGTAGGTCGCGCCGTGGCGGAATGGACCGACTTTTTCGAACGGTTCGACAAGCAGAAATATGCAAGTCCCGGCGCGCCGCTGCACGATCCCTGCGTGATTGCGTGGCTGATCAAGCCCGAGCTGTTCAAAGGCCGTCACATCAATGTCGAAATTGAATGCGAGTCGGACCTGACGCGCGGCATGACAGTCGCGGATTGGTGGGGTGTCACCGACCGCACCCCTAACGCCACTTTCATGGGCGATGTGGATGCGGACGGCTTCTTTGCGTTGCTTACGGAACGGATCGCCCGGCTTTAGCCTAGCCCCGGCGGTCAGCCGTGCGGCGGCGCAAACGGGTCAGTCCCAAAGCGCCCAAGCCAGCCGCCAACAGCGGCAGGGCCGCTGGAACGGGTACGCTGGTCACAAATGCCGTCCCAAAGCTCTCGCTGTAGAATTCGATGTAACGCCCCTCGCCATCGGCAATCGTGGTGGTGAACACACCGCCCAACAGGCTCTGGCTATCAGATTGCATTGTCTCTCCGGCAACACAGGGCATCAGTGCAGGAAGAAACGACTCCGCGCAGCTTTCTGAAAGCAGAAAGTCGTCCAACAGCACGTCAAACGCATCATTTTCGACGTAAACGCCCACTTCGGAATAGGTGTATGCCCCGGCATAAGACGCGCCGACCAAATCAGCCCCAACATAATCCGCAAAACTGTCGGCAAGCATGCTGTATGTCAAAGTAAACGTCAGATCGGCTCCGGTATCGTTGAAAATATCGACAGTAAGAAACGAATCCGACGTGGCATAGGCTTCGCCATAAGGCGCTGAGGCAGAGCCAGACACTTCCGAAAAGCCCGAGCCCGTTAATCCAACCATATCAATGATAACGCCTGCATCTGCAAACGCCGTTGCCACCCCGAACGCGTCAAACAATGGCCCCACGCTGTCATCGAAAATATCGACCAACGGAAGGGCGGCACCGCTCAGCGTTGCAGATGCGGTCAGCGAGGACGACGCGCTGAAACTCGCCGCCGATGCGGCGGAACTTAACAGCGGCAGCCCAAGCAAAAGGCCGGTCGTCGCTCCAATGGTCACCAGTACTTTATGCATAGCCCGTCCCTTGATTCACGATCACGCACAACCTTTAGCATGCTTTTTCAGTTAATCTCTCTCTGAATTACCTGCCAAAGCCGCGGCACCATAAAGCGACGCGGCGGCGATGAACTCCGCCAAGTTCAACCACGAACAGCGCCCCTTGCCTCACTGGCCCGTCTCGGCCGACAATTGCCGACTTCAGGGGAAAGTTGTGAACGGCTACGCGTTGCGCTTCGCCTGCAGCATGATACTACATACGCAAGAGCGCGCAGAAGCCCGCCAGAGCAGTAAGGAAGACCCGTGAATTCTCACACCCCGACAGACAGCCGTGACGCGGCCGTCGACACCGCTCCCGCGCCATTTAATCTGCGCAGCCGGTTCATTACCGCCGTGGTTGTGAAACTTTCCGGCCCGGTTGGAGAGCCGTTTTATTCGGCTTTAGACCTGATGATCCGACAGGCGCCGCATTTCTTCGTGGGTGCGCCTCTGGTGATTGATGTCGAACTTGCAAGCTCCCTTCAGGACAAGGCCGATTTCCTGCGTTTGGCACGCGAAATGCGCAATCGCCGCCTGTTTGCCATCGGCATCCAGAACGGCACCGAAGAACAATCCGTCGCCGCGTCCCATGCTGGGCTCTTGGCGTTGCAAGGTGGCCGCGACACCGCGCTTGAAGCGAAACGCCCCAAAGATCGCACAGCGCAGGCCCCCGACAGCACCAAAGTGCCTGATCCCCCCCAAGACCCAGCCAAAGTCGAAACCCTGATTGTCACAGACCCTGTGCGGTCCGGCCAACGGGTATTCGCTGGCAATGGCGACCTGATCGTCGTGAACTCGGTCAGTGCCGGTGCTGAACTGGTGGCGCACGGCAATATCCACGTCTATGGCGCCATGCGCGGACGCGCCTTGGCAGGGGTCAACGGCGACACGGCAGCCCGCATCTTTTGCCAAAGCCTAGAGGCCGAGTTGATCGCAATTTCAGGCCTTTACAAAACATCTGACGACTTTGACCCGTCGGTTTTGAAACAGCGCACGCAGGCGTATCTGCAAGACGACACCCTGTGCCTCGATATTCTCAAATAGCCATCAAGACAGGATAGATCCGTGAGCAAGATTATTGTTGTTACCTCCGGCAAAGGCGGCGTCGGAAAAACCACATCGACCGCCGCCATCGGTGCCGGGCTCGCCATGCGCGGCAAAAGCACATGCGTCATCGATTTCGACGTGGGCTTGCGCAATCTCGATATGATCATGGGGTGCGAACGCCGCGTTGTGTTTGACTTCATCAACGTCATCCAAGGCGAAGCACGGCTCAATCAGGCCCTGATCAAGGATCGTCGCCTTGAAAATCTGTCGATTCTGCCCGCCTCGCAAACACGCGACAAGGATGCCCTGACCAAAGAGGGCGTTGAAAAGGTACTGAACGAATTGCGCGAGCAGTTCGACTACATCGTTTGCGACAGCCCGGCCGGGATCGAACGCGGCGCGCAACTGGCGATGCATTTCGCGGACGAAGCGATCGTCGTGACCAACCCCGAAGTTTCTTCGGTGCGCGACAGCGACCGGGTTCTGGGTCTTCTCAGCAGCAAAACCCACCGTGCCGAAACAGGCCAGGACCCGATCAAACCGCACCTGCTTCTGACCCGCTACGACACGGCCCGCGTTGCCAAGGGCGAGATGATGCCGCTGGAAGACGTGCTTGAAATCCTTGCGATCCCGCTGCTTGGCATCGTTCCCGAAAGCCCTGCGGTTCTGCGCGCATCCAACGTCGGTACGCCCGTTGTTCTGGAAGGCAAATCCCCCGCCGCCAGTGCGTATGAAGACGCCGTCTCGCGGCTCATGGGCGAGCAGATCGAAATGCGCGTTCAACGGCCCGAACGGCCCGGATTGCTGTCGCGCCTCATGCGCCGGGAGGCCTGATCAATGCTCGGATTTTTCCGCCGCACGCCGCGCCCCGACACATCCGCCGGCGCCGCGCGGGATCGCTTGCAGATCCTGCTGGCCCATGAACGTTCCGGGCGCACCAGCCCCGAAGTGCTGCCGTTGATTCAGCGCGACATCCTTGAGGTGATCAAAAAACACATGCGCATCAGCGACGACAGCGTTGATATCACGGTTGAACCGGGCGACGATTTTTCGACGCTCGAAATCAATATCGAACTGCCCGGCACCTCTGGCGCCCGCCGCGGCATCCCTAACTGACCATCGCAAATCCCGGCTCCGGCGCGATGCAGCCGGGGCCGCCCCCCTTTCGCCGCGCCTCGCCGCGCCCTATCTTCAGGGAAACGAAAGGCGCCCATGACCCTGCACATCCCCTTCGACAACAGCTATGCCCGCCTGCCGGACCGGTTCTACAATCGCCAGCAGGCCGAACCCGTGCGCGCTCCCGGCCTGATCGTGGTCAATGCCGCGCTCGCGCAAGAACTTGGCATCGATGCACAAGCCTTGGCAGAGCCCGCAGGCGTTGCCGTTCTCGCAGGAAACACAGTCCCCGACGGCGCAGACCCACTGGCACAAGCCTATGCCGGGCACCAGTTTGGCGGCTGGAACCCGGGCCTTGGCGACGGGCGCGCCCTGCTTTTGGGCGAAGTCGTGGACAGGCACGGCCGCCGCCGCGACATTCAACTCAAAGGGTCCGGCCGCACGCCCTTTTCGCGAAGCGGCGATGGCCGCGCCTG
>NZ_SMZO01000031.1 GCF_004358675.1 Meridianimarinicoccus aquatilis
AGATGTGTTGCTTGATCTGGACTTCGCGTCCGGTGACAAGCTGCGCGTCATGACGTCGGACGGGTCGGTCTGGCTGGCAAGCGATGAGGATATTCAAAGCGCAGTTGAAAGTGGAATGCTGCAAGCTGGGGTATCCGATTATGGCAACACGCTGCTGAGTGTCGTTGGCATTGAGGATCGCACGCTGGAACTTGTTTTCTACGAAGATCCTTTCGGGCTGGCATGACAATGAGGGGGGCGAACCGTGTTGTCAGCCGACAAGCGTTTTGCCCCCCATTGCTTTGTCCATGAGTTTATCCACCGTTCGCACAACGGCCCGTCGGCGCAATGCGCGGGCGGGATCGGCTATCTTGCCCATTCTGGCCGCCTTGATACGGCGCTGTGTGAATGGGAAAGCAATTATGGTCATGCTTATTGGACTCGGGCTTGGAATGCAGGTTCAGGTTGCGGATGCGGTCACATCGCCGACCGGAACCGAAGTCTCCACCGTGAACGACCTGGCCATAGCGAATGCGATTTTCGACAGCGGCGCAGCGCGCGGGGCCAATGCCGCGGATATTCCCCTGACCGGGACGACTGACGCAGCCGACGGTGCACAGATCGAAGCGCGGATCGTGCGCGCGGATACCGGCGCCGAAGTGCACCCTTGGGCTGTTATCGCCACAGCGGCGGGCGGCGCGTGGTCTGGCAGCTTTCCAGCGGTGCAGCGCAGCGCATATCGGCTCAAGGCCGAGGTGCGAGTGCAGGGCAGTGCGGCGGCAGCGGGCACGATGGCGTCCGATTTCATGGTCGGCCATGTGGTCGTGCTGATCGGCCAGTCGGAAGATGCGCGCATGTTCGCGGATAAATATGACGCCCGCACAGGCGGCGGCGCACCATTGAAGGGCGATTGGCAAAGCGTTCCTGCTTTTGCAGATGATACCGCGCGGGACAGTTTTTTCATCGCCACGTTCGGGGACGCTGGCGAGGGTGAGACGGGCAGCGGAACCTATGAGGGCAACGGCATCCGGGCTGTCAGCGACATGGCCCCCTTCACCGCCTCTGTCGCGCATATGGCAAATGTGGTGACGCGCAACGCGCCCGGTGAGAAAGTATTGCTTATCAATGCGACGCAATCCGGGTCGTCTTATGTTGATCTGGCCGATGACGATGATCTTGACCGGAACTGGAACACAAGCTTTGCCGATGGTGTGGCGCTGGTTCGGTCCTATGGTGCCGATGTCGGGGTCATGATGTCGTCATGGACTGCCGCGCCCAGTGCAAGCGGAGATGGTTATCGGCTGCGCCATTATCCGCTGTTCACAGGCATGTTCGCTGCTGACGATCCTTCCAACCCGGCCGGCGGAACCTATGTGCTTGATACGGACACTGCCACTGGCGAGAACTTCGACAACTTGTTCTGGGACTTGTCCGGTCAAAACCGCGCAGAGGCGATCTTTGATGCAGCGGTCACCCGGATGGCGTTCCACGGCCCGCACCGCTTTGAAGACAATTCAGGCGGCACTGGTGGGCTGATCCAGCAAAAGCAAGACACCCGTATTTCGATCCGCGACTGGACACGCGATGCAGCAGTTGCTTCCATCATGTTGCCGAAGGGGCCAGAGATCATCACTTACCAGAATGGCAGTGCCGCCAACGTAAACGGTGAAAAGGTCGGTGTCGGTGATGTTGCTGCTGTGGATTGGACGGATTGGTCACACCCATCGGATTACAGCGACGATGGGCTGACCGCACGCGCACGCCACACGGGCGTTGCAGCGCTTTACGCGCTGGGTATCGGGCCGTCTGCCGCCGTGAACCACGAAGTTCCCAAATTCAACCGCGCGGATTGGGACGCTTCCGGAGCCTATGTGGACCTGTGGTATGAGGCTTCGGATGGCAGCACACCTGCGATCACCACAACCCGGCTTGCCCGCAGTGAACCGCCGATCCCTGTTACGTACAATCACCGGACCGAAGTGGCTGGCTTTTATATCAATTCGGAACCGGCCCAGCGTGTGGAAATCGTGGCAGGGCGTGTGCGCGTCTACCCTGACGGAATTGCTGGGGCCTTCGACTGGTCGCATACGATCTTTTATGGGCTGGGCGGCGCATCTGGCATTGTGCAATGGCCGGACGACGAGTTGGATGAAATCTGGAAAAACCTTCCTATTGCGGATGTGGGTTTTGTTGGGGAGCGGCTGGACGGGGTTGCCGTTGAACCGATGCCCTTGGCCTCTGACATTGCCAATACCCTGCCTGCGCCGATTCAGTTCGTCACCGTTGCCGGATCAGGTCCAAGTTTTGCCGACCCTGCCGGTCTGGGCCCGAATGATGGCAAGCTGACATTCCGGGTGCAGGTGACCCCAGAGGCCTTCGGCGGCGGGGGGCAGGAAATACTTGGTCAGGCCGGGCGGGTCAGTTTGCAACGCCTGAACGATGGCACGATGCGTGTCACGCTCAAGGACAGTACAAACACCTCGCTTGTCGGTGGCACGTTGTCCCTTGCCGGGATCATGCCCGACAATGTTTTCGTGGATGTGGTTCTGGCTCTGGATCTGGCGGGGCGACGTCTGCGCCTTTTCATTGATGGGGTCATGACAGATGATATCCAGATCAGTGCATCGGCTTCGGGAACGCTTGCAAGCAACCGTTCACTCAATTTCTTTGGAAGCGACAGTTTCGGGGGTGCGGTTGGAATGCTTGAGGTCTGGAAGGGGTATGCCCCCGACGGGGACACGGCCGCCCTTGGAGCGCCTTACCGCAGGATCGCGCCAGACGGGGCGGGCGGCTTTGTTCAGACGCCCGGCACGTCGATCTGGAATTGATCCCCGGTGCCATTGCACGGTTGGCAGCGCGGCGCGCGATAATCCAGAATTGGGATCATCGCTCGGGCGCCCGCCTCAACGTTTTGCGAGCCTGCCCGATGAGCGGCTTAACAGGCGCGCTGGGGCGGGACCGATGCAGCGCGCTTCCGTCTCAGTCAGGCCCAGCTTTCCCAAGGCGTGTCGAACTCATAAGACAGCAACAAGATGTCGGTCGTTCCACCGGGCAAGCTAAGGCGCAGGGCGCCATCTTGCGCGGTGATATCCAGCGCCCCCTGTTCCAAAGCGGTCACTATGTCGGCTTCGTTGCGCAGCCATAGGGATTGGGCGGAGTCCAGGATCCGCAGGCTGTCGCCTTCGGCGAAACTCAGGTCCAGCACAACGTTGCCCCCTGCTGAGGTGCCATTGCGAAGGTCAAAGATGAACTGGTCCGCGCCGTCGCCGCCCTGCAGGACGTCATTGCCCGACCCGGCACGCAGGCGGTCATTCCCGGCATCGCCCAAAAGAAACGCGCCCGTATCTGCCGCGCGCAATACGGAGCCGCTTTCCTCACCCGTTGTCACGGTGCGCCCCGCGTCCAGATAGGCCGCCGCGAAAGCGTCGGTGGACGTGTCGTCATCGAGTAACGTATCCAGCGCCAGCATCGTTTTCAGAATTTGCGCGGCGCCCGGTGTGCTGTCGAGGGGCAGAACTTCGCCCTGATCGGTGTCCGGTAGCGTTGATGCCGGGTTCAGAACCTGAATTTCGGGCACAGAGGAAAAAGCATAACTGTCCTGGCTTGTGCGCAGATCGAACACCGACACCCAGGCATCGAACGCCTCACGGCCAAATGCCCCGCCCAAGGTCAGATCACGTGTGGTGACAGCCATGTTGCCAATATCGGTTGCAGAGGCTTGCAGCGTGCCGTCCACCCAAAGGCCCAGCGTTCCCGCATGTGCATCGTGGCGCAGGATCACGTCGTGCCACCAACCATCCCCAAGCAGGCCTCCCTGACTGGTCAGAACCGTGGTCTTGCCATCCGTATCGGTCAAAGAGAATTCCAAAGTTCCGTCCTGCATCCGCACGTTGAATGCGCCGTGCAACCGCATGATTTCGCCATCTGCGGCACGTCCCGGCTGGGCGGCAAAGCGCAAGGCGATTTCCATCTGGCCATTCTGATAGATCGGGTCCAGCAGATCGCCGGAAAGCGACAGAGCGCTGTCCAGCATGCTCAGATCAAGCAGGTTTTCTTGGGATGTGGCTTGGGATGTCGAAGGTGCGGCAGTTGTAGACTGAGGTGCCTGGGCCGATCCGAGCAGAGAGCCGGTAAGAGCCTCGTCCAGCCCATAGGCATGGGCAACGATCTGCCCGGTTTCGGGATCGAAGCCCAGAATATCCGGCCCGTTCACTTGAATCGCGGTCGTACTCACGGCGACCTGCCCGTTGGCGTGGGTCACGGTGAGCGTGGCGGTATAGATTCCCGGTTCTGTGAAGACGCGCAGAATTTTCTGGCCCTCCGCGCTCACACCGTCGCTGAACACCCATGAGAACTGCGCGCTATCAAGGCCCACCAGGCCGTCCGGCCCGGCCGTCATGCCCGCGTCCAGCACCCACGAAGCCCTGTTGCCGGGTTGGCTTTCCGTCTGGACAATGGGGGTCAGGGTGCCGGGCGTTTCCATATAGATCATGGACGCCGCGCCCGCGCCGCTCAGTGCGAGCGGGCTGTCTGGCAGCAACATCAGTTTGCTGGGATTGCCCCCCAGATGCCCGGTTGGGTCGATGAACAGATCCCCATAGTAGTTTTCCAGCGCGGGAGAGTCGTTCTGGACAATCACGTTACCGGTCACCATCCAGTCGGCCTGACCCTCAGGGCCGCGCAACCCGCCCGTCACGTTATCGGCAATGACCACGTTGGTTGAGTCTTCGCTGATCTTGATCACGGGGGCCGTGGTGGTGTCGCCGTCCAATGGGGAGGCGTGCAAGACGGTATTGTTGCGCACGATCAGGCCATCGGTCGCCCCGATCACAATGCCGTTCACCTGGCCATTGATGATGACATTATCCTCGATCAGGAAATCGCGGTAAAACATGTCTTCTCCCGCGCCGTTTTGCACCGCGCGGTTGTTCAGGAACAGGGACTGGGATTTCCCGCCATCCCCGATATCGAACAGGTTGCCGCGCACGACCAATCCAGAACTGGCAATGTCGGCATTCTTGCTCATGAGTTGAATGAAATCCGCATGATCTTCCGTATCCGGGGCGGGGTTGCGATCATGGAAGTAATTGTTTTCGATCAGGACATTGGTGATCGACCCCATGCTGAGGGCATCAGACCGCATGCTGTGAAATTCGTTGCCACTGAGCACGACATTGTTGCTGCTGCCAAGCTTGAGCCCCTTCATGAAGCCTGTGATCTCGCTGTCGATCACCGCGATATCGCTGCTGTTGAGGATGGCAAGACCGGTGCCGGTGCCGTACCCATCCGCGCTGGTTCCGGTTCCGAAGGCGTTGTCGCCATCGAACAGAGCGTTGCGGATGACGATGTTTTCGCTGGCGTCGATGGAAAATGGCTGCGCATGAGCCTTTAATCCTTCGGTCTGCACGAAGTCGAACACGATCCCGTCCAGTTCCAGCCCCGATACCCGTTTCAGATCAAGCCCGTTCAGCACTGCGGGCGCATCGGGATCTGCCACCAGTCGCAGGTCTGTAGACATGTTTTGCAACGACAGCGTGCCGTAATTGCCTGCCAAAAGATGGATGGTGCTGCCCGGTGAAGAGGTTTCGAGGGCGGCCTGAAGGTCTGTGCTGTTGGAAACAGTCAGTGTGGCGCCATGGGTTGCCCCCGGCGCATCTGCGGTCGAAATGGACACTGAAAAACATCCTTGGCTATCACGGCACTCGGTTTCCCAAGTGCGCTCAAGCCCCCACAGATGCGGGGTATAAGAGGCAGATGTATCCAAAACGTTAAAGCGCGCGTCGGCAGGTGCGGGCAAAAACCACAAGGGGGCGCACAGGGCGACCAACCCTGCGTGCAGCAGGCGGCGGTAGGGCGCGTTGCGGATGGCAGACAGCATGGCAACTCCTTGGGGCGCGTGCCCCGGCGGGCGGGCGGAAGCCGACCCGGCCCCAGTCTACTGCGGCATGGGCCGGGTGCAAAACCTTCTGCCGGGGACGCGGATCAGAAGTCGGCCAGAACCTCTGGATGGCGGGCGCGCAACAGGGCGATATCTTCGTCATACCGTGCGCGGAACCGGTCGATCTCGTCCTGCTCAAGTGGGGCGTATACGCCGTATTCCTCGCCTGCGGGATACCGCGCGTAAAGATCCAGAACCGTGGCGATCCGGTCTTTCATGGGCAGGGACCGATCCACCGCTTCGGCTTTTTCGATTGCCAGCGGTGAGGGCGAAACAGTCAGTTGCGGTGGCGGCAGTTCGGGGAATTCGCCGACATCGCGGCCAACATACAGCGCCAGAATCTCGCGCCAATGTGCCCGGTAATTTTCGTACCGCCAAACGGTCAGGGGCGAGTCCGGCAAGGCGGCGCGCAGCCGTTCGACCAGTTCCACCCAGCTTGGCGGATTGTCCGCCAACGCCTTGCGCGCGCGTCCCATCATGTCCGGCTCGGGCGCCAGCGCCTTGAGGGTCTGCGCATAGGCCGATGGCACCAGACCGTCCAGCGACCGAATTCCCAGGAACAGCCGCACCCGTCCGCCACGGGCCAGCGCCTGAACCAGATGCAGGCATTTGGGATTGGAATACAGCGGCGTGGTCAGCTGATCGAACGTGTATCCAAGCAGATCCTCATCCGAAAGAAGGACCGTGTCCGGCCCTGCGCGCAACTGCTGCAATTCGCGCCCGAACTGCCATTCCAGCGGGCGCGAGCGCAACATCTTTCGCCAGCCTTTGGGGCGCGAGTACTTGCGTCCAAGCGGGCCGAAATCCTCGCGCGGTATGTAGTCCACCCCATGCGGGAGCATGGAAGAACGATATTGGCGCAGAGTATCCTGCAGGTGGGTGGTTGCGGTCTTGTGGGCGCCGAGATGGATACGCCATTCACGCACGGGAGGGTGAGACATCGTCAGATCGGGCTCCGGTCAGGATGAAAGGGAAGCGGAGGGGCTGGGGGCGGCATATTCGGCCAGTTCAGGCAGCACTTCGGTGGCGCGTGCCAAATCGGGTGCGGGCCAGTTCCAGCGCAATTTCTGAAACGGGACGGCCCCACCTGTCAGCGCGGCGCGCACGCGGTCCGGGTCGCGGCCGTTTTGTACGTGATCATGCACCAAGTGCGGGCCGAAACAGCCAATCTGCGGCAGCGCCGCGGCCCCGCGCCGGAATTTCCAATTGGTCAGAGTCATGAAATCCCACATCAGGTGGGGCCAGTAATAGACATGTGGCACGCGCCGGCCCTTCCAATAGGCAAGACTGCGCGCCTCCCAGGCGGTGATGACCGCGCCACCCGGTTCGGATGCGAGAAACCAGTTGGTGATTTTCCGCGGTACGTTGGGCCAGATGAACCAGCGGTCCGCCGCTGTCCATGTGAAGGCAAAGAACCCACTCTGCGCCAGCATCGGCAACCAGTGATCAAGCGGACGCAGGCAGAAGGTCGTGGCATCGACCCAGACGCCGCCGAATCGCGTCAGAAGCCGCAGTCGCAGTAGGTCCGCATAGGATTGCACGGCGATGTCACCGGGGGCCATGGGCAGTTCGGACAGGCCCGGCGCGCTGTCGCGGTCAAGCACGGTAACCGTCCAGCCGGGGTTCTTTTCCCGCCATGAAGCAATGCAGGCCTGCACCAAAGGCGGGGCAGATGCCTCGCCGGTGTCCCAATAAATCCAGATTGTGTGCGGAATCGCGCGCGGAACCGACCCTTCGAACCCGTCAAGGCGGCGACCGGTCAGCTTTCGCCGCGCCCGCTGGACATAGCTCAGCGCCTGCCTGGTGCGTACGAAACCTGCAAAGGCACTGGTCCACAGGGAGAAAGACGGCACAATAACACTCCAGAAACAGGTAATGAACCTGCTCAAACTATCGCGCGTCAAAAGAATTGTCACCGGCTCATTGCCCCTTGCGCAAGCCCGTCCTGTCGCAGGCGACGCAAACTCCGGCCGGCGGGGCGTCATACCCTCTTAACAGTATGGGCCTAATGCAGTATTCCGCTATGCGTGCGTAAATGTTTGTTGAAAGGCTGTTTCGTGATCCATCCTGTTATCCTGTGCGGCGGATCTGGCACCCGCCTTTGGCCGCTCTCTCGTAAAGATTTCCCCAAGCAATTCACACGGTTGCTGGGCGAAGACAGCCTTTTTCAAGCCTGTGCCCAACGGTTCCGGGGGGCAGGTTTCGCGCCGCCGCTGGTATTGTCGAACGCCGATTTCCGGTTCATGGCTCTCGAACAGCTGGGAGATCTGGGTATCGAGCAGGCCACGGTGATGCTGGAACCCTCCGCACGCAACACGGCCCCTGCCGTCCTTGCTGCCGCGCTACAGCTTGAGGCGCAGGGAGCGGGCGATGAATTGATGCTGGTGGCCCCCTCCGATCACGTGATCCGCGATGTGCCTGCCTTTTTGGCCGCGATCGCAGCCGGGGAAGCCGCCGCACAAGGCGGGGCGCTTGTGACATTCGGGATTCGCCCGGACCGGGCCGAAACCGGCTATGGCTATCTGGAACTGGCCGATGCTGCTGCCTGTGCCGCCGCTGCCGCAGCCCCGGTCACACGCTTTGTCGAAAAGCCTGATGCCACCACGGCCGAGGCGATGCTGGCCGAGGGCCGATTCTTGTGGAATGCGGGTATTTTCCTGTTCCGCGTGGCCGATATCATCGCCGCCTTTGAAACCCATGCGCCCGATATGCTTGCGCCGTGCCGCGCGGCAGTGGCGGAAGCCAAGCCCGATCTTGGGTTCCTGCGTCTGGATGCGGATGCCTGGGACAGCGTGCCTGAAGACAGCCTTGATTACGCGATCATGGAAAAGGCGGCCGAGGTCGCGGCTGTGCCGCTTGAATGCGGCTGGTCCGATCTGGGGGCCTGGGACGCGGTCTGGCGCGAAATGACCCCGGACGAGGCGGGTGTGTCGACGTCGGGCAGTGTCACGCAGATTGATTGCACGGACACGCTGTTGCGGTCCGAAGAAGACGGGCCGCGCCTTGTGGGTGTGAACCTGAAGGGCATTGCTGCCATTGCCATGCGCGATGCGGTGCTGGTTGCGGACATGACCGACCTGCAAGCCGTGAAAGCTGCCGTGACACAGATGAAGGCTGAAGGCGTGCGCGAGGCGGAAACCCTGCCGCGCACCTACCGTCCTTGGGGCTGGTACGAAACGCTGGCTTTGGCCGACCGCTTTCAGGTCAAGCAGATCATGGTGCCGCCGGGCAAGAAGCTGTCGCTGCAATCCCATGTGCACCGGTCCGAGCATTGGATCGTGGTCAAGGGCACGGCCACGGTCACCGTGGATGAAGATGTGAAACTCGTGACGGAAAACCAGTCGGTCTATATCCCGCTGGGCGCTGTGCACCGGCTGGAAAACCCCGGCAAGGTGAACCTGCACCTGATCGAGGTACAGACCGGCGCGTATTTGGGCGAAGATGACATCATCCGCTACGAGGACATCTATAACCGTGCCTGAGGCGGCCGCCGATCCGCGGGATGCAATTTTCGATACTACGGAGATGGAACAGCAACTGGGCCGCCGGGCCGGACGCGCTTCGATCTTCGTGCTGGCGATTTCGATCCTCAAGATCGCCCAGCAGATCGGGTCCATTGCGATTATCGCCCGGCTGATCCCGCCCGAAGATTACGGGATCTTTGCCATGGCGCTGCCGGGCGTGATGATCGCGTTGGCGTTGTCGAATTTCGGGTTGCCGCAGGCCATCGTCCAGCGCCGGACGATCAACCACATGCATGTCAGCGCACTGTTCTGGCTGAACCTTGCCTTCGCGTCAGTGATGATGGTCGTGCTGGCCGCGCTGGCCTGGCCTGCCGCTGCCTATTATGGCGAGCCGCGGGTGGTGCCCGTGTTTCAGGTGATCAGCCTGAGCTTGCTGTTCTCGGCCATGTCGAGCCAGTACCTGTCCATCCTGCGCCGCACCTTGCGGATCCGTGCTGCGGAATTGTCGACATTGGTGGCCGAACTTCTGGGGCTGGCGGTTGCCGTGATTGCCGCGCTCTGGGGGCTGAGTTACTGGGCGCTGGTCTTGCAGCAGCTTGTCACGCCGATCCTGAAAACCGTGTTCATGGCGGTGCAATGCCGTTGGTGGCCGTCTGCGCCGCACAATGTCCGGTTCCGCGATGCAATGGGGTCGGTCAGTTTCGGCGGTTTCGTGGCCGGGTTCGCCATCCTGCACCGGCTGACGGAATATTCGGGCACCGTGGTGGCCGGCAGCTTCTTTACCCCGGCTGCGGCAGGCCTGTTTTACCGGGCCCGCAATCTGGCGGGCATTCCGCCGCTGCGCCTGATTATCCCTTTGTCCGGGGTCTTTGTGCCAACGCTGAGCCGCCTTCAGGACACGCCCGAAGAATTCCGCCGCATGTTTGTGCGCTTGATCAGCCGGGCCAATCTGGCCTTGTTGCCAATCGCCGTGTTCGTGGCGGCAGCGTCGGATCCGTTGGTTGCGCTGTTGATGGGCCCCGACTGGTCCGAGGCGGCGCCGCTGCTGTTCTGGATGAGCCTGTTTACCCTGCGCGAAGGGGGCACATCGGGGCTGCAATTCGCCTTCATAGCTTGCGGGAAAAGCCGCGCGCTGTTTGGCTTTGCCGCCCTGCGCCTTGTTTTGGTAGCAGGCGCGCTTGCGGCAGGGGCCCAGCATGGACTTCTGGCCATGGCCGTAGCCTATACACTGTGTGAATTGTTGATCACGCTGCCGCTGATGGTGGCTGTGGCGCACCGTGTCACGCCGATCTCGCCGCGCGTGTTTCTCGCAGGCAGCGGGCTCGACATGATCTTGGCGGCAGCTTTGGCGGCGGTGCTGGCTTGGGGCGTGGCCCCGTTGGTGACAGGGTTGCCTGTTCTGGCGCAGCTTGTGGTGCTGGGCGCGGCCGTCGCAGGGGTCTATGGCGTGCGGGTGGCCATTTCAAAGGATCTGCGGGGCGATGTTCGGCGGGTCTTGGAAAGTGTCCTGCGCCGGGCCAAGGCCTAAAGGCACCCTCTCGCAAAGGCCCTCCACAGGCGCGGCACTGCTGGCATCGGGAATGTGGGGGAAGGTGATGGATCTGAACCGGGGGGCACCCGCCCCCCGGTTCAGAAAAGATCAAAGCTCGGGCACGCCGACGTAGTACATCCCGAACAGCTTGGAGCGCACGGCATTGGCCTTCTGGGCATCGCTTGCAATGTCCAGATCGCGCAAGTCATGCAGGCTTTGATACCGCATCAACTCGCTACGGGTGGTCAGGTCGACTTCGACCCCGATCCCGGCTTCTGTAAAGCTGACAAGAGCGCGGTTGCGGTCTGGCGAGATATCCAGATGCCCGGCCCGGTCAGAAAACAGCATGGGCTGAGCTGGCTCATTCGGGTTGGGAAAGACCTGCCGTTCAGGGCCGCCAGCCAGATCGACTTCAAGCAGGCGTGATCCGTTGCCTGCGCCCGATCCGCCCCAGTTGTCGAACAGCAACGCCTTGCCGCCTTCCAGGTGATGCACCGAATGCTGCTGCTGGAACGTCCCCTTGATCACGCGGGTGATCCGGTCTTCTTCGGGGCTGTAAACGAAGATCGCGCTCAGGTTCCGGCTGGAGATAACCATGTTGCCGGGGGCAAGATCGCCGCCGGGGGCAGTGCTGTCCAGAACGTCCACATAGTTGATGTGCAGCGGGTCACAGGCGTTGAACGGGCGGACCATGATGGACACCCATGGCGATTTTTCAAGCGCGCCGACGATGTCGTATGTGGCAACCACATTGCCATCGAGATCCAGTTCCTGGATGCCGTCCACCATGGGGCGGCCTGTTTCGCAGAACGCGTCAATCACCCGGCCGCGCGGGCCAACGGGAACATCCCAGTCGCCCTCTGCAAGGGTCAGGTCAGGCACCAGAACGCGGCCATCCTCGGTAACGGTCACCCAGTGGTGGCTATAGTCGAAGCGGTACCAGATCGGGTTGCCGTCGCGGTCGATCCGCGCAATGCCGCCGGTATAGGGAAACATTGGCCCGGTGGTCTGGAAGCTGACGATCAGGTCGCCCCCAGGCAGTTGCTGCATGCCGATCGGGCGTTTGATCTGGCGGGGGTCCGCAGGCTGGCCTTCGCGGTAAAAGCTTCCGCCCGTTGAATCCGCGGCAAAGATTGCGTCTGGCCGGTAGGGATACCCGTGGACGATGTTGCCGTCGCGGTCGGTTTCCACTGCGATACAGCCGTCACCCGGACACACTTCAAGATATTCGTTGAGCCCGCCGATCATCAGGATGTTGCCAGGGAACCGGGCCGCTCGTTCGCCGGTGAAGCGGGCAGCAGCGGCTTCGTCCGGGCTGTGCGCCGGGTCAACCGCCAGGAATTGGCCGCGATAGGGCGGGGCATCGAAGCCCTTTATCGCATAACGCAGGGTTTTCGCCCCGGCTGCGATGTCGCGATAGGGCGGCAGCTTGAATTCAGTAATGAAGACCCCAAGGCCAAAAGCGACGATCACGCTGGCAAATACGAAGGAGACAAAGGGAATTATCTTGGACATGGGTTCAGGGTACTCCGAACGGGAAACAAACGATCAAGGAACTTCAGAAAGGCCGGGTCAGCGGCGCATCCGCGCAAGAAGCCAGACACCTGCGATAACGATCACTGTGCTTGCGAGGATCACGTCGATCCGCAGCATGAAGCCCAGCGTGGTGTCTTGCGGCACGATCCCCAGCGCATCGGCCAGAAAAATCGGCACATAAGCAGCACCCAGAATGCCGACGATGCGCAGGACAAGCCCACCAAAGCCGATCATCAGGGTTTTCGCGGCATTCTGTACGGCGGCTTCTTTTGCGTCGTCATCAAGTGTCGTATCGCCCATCACACGCGCGGTCTGGCGCGATGTTTCGATCGCCTCACGGGCTTTGGCAACGATGCCCAAAGCCTGAAATGCGACAAGAAAGGCGAGTACCGACAGGGCGGTCACAGCAAGTGTCATATAGGTTCAGTTCCCTGTTTAGCTTCGCATCTGGCACGTGGCCGGGGTGGTGGCGGCATGCGCACTGTTCTTGCCATAGCTTAGAAGCGGCATGTGGCCTAGCTGTTTTCGCTTGCAAACCCCCAAAAATGCCGCAGCGCAGCATGGTGCGCGAAGCCTGTAGCAGATCGTGTCGCTATATGATGACCCGGCTGCCGCGAGGGGCTCACAAATCGGCCTGCGCGACCAACCGGTCATAAAGTGCGCGCGCACGGGCCACAAGATCGGTATCGGCCTGCGGGTCTGACTCTGGCGGGGTGGCCGGGCGGAACCCGGGATCTGCGGACGGGTCGACGCCTGCGAAGGCGGCCACTTTTGGCCAGGCGGCAGGGTCGGACCCCAGCCGTTCATAGATCACCGGCAAAAGCGCCTCCAGCCCTTCGGCGCGGGCTGTATCGATCATGTCGGCAAGGTAGCCATAGCAGGCGATCCATTCCGTCAGCCAGTAATCCAGCCCGTCCAAGGGGCCTTCCGGCGCAGTTTGGCCTGGCAACAGGAACGGGCGCTGATCGGCCCCGAATTCATGGTGCACAAGCCAGGTCATGTAAGACCGGGTGAAAGCGTCGCTGTCCTGAAACCGGGCGTGTTGCGACCGCAGGCTTTGCGCTTGGGCCAGCGGGTCGCGTACGGGGATCAGGAAACGTGCTTCGGGCAGCGCGCGGGCCAAAGGCAGCAGGCGCAGCATCATGTTGTTGTTTTTCGCCAGATAGCGGGGGCGGCTGTATCTGTGGCAGATCCGGGCCTGATACGTGCGATAAGCCTCAAGTGTTTCGGCATCGGGCACATGGGGCACCAACCCGTCGGGGCGGATATAGTCGCGGCCGCAATGGGTGCGCCAGAAGACTTCTTCCAGAGCTTCGGGAGCGTCGAAATCCACCATGACACCGTCGCCATGGGCGCGTTCGCGGGCCTCACCTTCCTTGCGAGAGCTGCGGCTGAGCTTGGCCCATAAATTCGGCGCCATCACCATGGGCATGTCAGCATAGGTGAGCGAGGCGAATTGGTCGGACCCGTGCAGGGCGCGCATCAGCACCGTTGTGCCGGCCCGTGCCAGACCCGTGACATAGACCGGGGCGCGGGCCGGGGCGACGGACTTGCCCGCGGCGGCACCGTCCATGTCGCCAAGCATCTCGCTCAAGGCAGGACTTCCCAACACCACACGGTGCAAAAGCTTGTCCAAGGTAGAATAGTCACTCATCACAAAGTCTCCGCCAGGCCGGGCCATTTTCGCAGCCATGCTGACAAGCGCGTGCAGGCTTTGCAAGGTGTGGTGTACCTCCGGCGGGGCGGTAAAACGCGCATCACTGCCGCGCCGCAGCATATCGCAGTTGAATAAGCGCCTCTCGCCGCGTAGGTTTTGGTCTGAATGTAAGTCAGTAATCGGTGGAGACGGCGCTCATGTCGGAGAAAACTGCGCGTTGGGATCCGGCAGCGGGCCGCACGGAAGTGATGACCGAAGCGGGCTTTGGCCCGCCGGTGAATTGGTCCAAGTTTGATGTGTATCGCAAGCAGGTTCCTGTTTTTCTGAAGAAAAACAAGGGACTGGCGGCGGATCCGGCATTCTGGAACCTGTTGCCCCGCCTCGTGGCTGAACGCCGCCGCGCGGCGGCTGACAAAGACGGGCCCCGGCTTTTCGTGTCCACGCACCACAAGGCGATGACTACGTATTTCAATGCGGTCCTGCGATTTTTCGCCTTTGCGTCGGCGGCGCGATTCGAGAAGATCAATCTTGAACAGCCGCGCCCGGACAGCCAGATCTTCCTGTCCAATCACGGCAAGTTCGACCTTGACGCAGTGCGCCCCTATCGCGGGATTCACCTGATGCGCGACCCGCGCGACATGATCGTGTCCGGTTATCATTATCACAAATGGACCTATGAAACCTGGGTGCACCGGCCTGATGAAAACGGCCAGTCCTATCAGCAAAAACTCAATGCCGCAGACCGCAGGACCGGACTGTTCATGGAAATCGACCATTTCCTGTTCTTCTACCGTGAGTTGCTGGAAAACTGGAACATGGACGACCCTGACATCCTTGAAGTCAGCTATGAATCGCTGATGGGTGAAGGGCGCGATGACCTGTATACCGAGATCTTCGAATTCCTTGGCTGCGAAGGCGAGCGGTTGCAGATCGGCATCGACCTGATGCGTCTGTTCGAAGCCAAGCGCCGCACGGGGCGTGACAAGGATGCGGCCAAGGCCAAGCACCAGCACATCCGGTCGGGCCGCAGCGAACAGTGGCGCAAGGAACTGGAGCCTGAGCATCTGGCCTATATCGAGGCGCAGCTTGGCCCGGTTCTGCGCAAATTTGGCTATGGCCCATCGCTTTAGATAGCGACGGGCGCAGGCCTTATCCTTTGCGCGATGTCTTGCGGCCTTGATTGCGGGAACGAGGGGCCGCCGCGCCTCCTTTCGGAAAACGTGTATAGACCGGTTTCAGGCCATCGCGGCTGCGGCTTGGCCCGCGCCTCTGTCCCTGTGCAGGGTCTGTGGGGGCCGTGTTCCCATCCTGTGTTATCACACGCGGCTCGTTGAATATCCAAACGCTCCCGCCTAGCAGCATCAGCAGCAGCGAATAGGTCACGTGCCAGGCGACCACTGTGCCCAGCGACAGGAAGATACCGATGAACATGAAAATAAACGCATCACGGATGGCCGCGGTTTCAGGTTCGCGTTCTTTCAACTCCGTCTTGGCAAGTTTCCGCAATATAAAGAAATATGCCGTAAGGAGCATGAGGGCACCGGGCAGACCAAAGCGCATGGCCACGAGAAGCCAGTGATTGTCGATCGAAGGTGACATCCACGGCGCGCGGATCCAGTCCTCGAACATGCCCATCCCGAAAAGTGGGTGGCGCCCAACCTCGTCGGTGCCAAATTGCCAGATCAGATACCGGTTCCACGTGGTGCTGCCACTAAAGGCAATCCAACGGGCCATCACCAATAGCGGTGGCCGTTCAGCCGTAATCTGCAGAATGATGTAGAGCGTCCCGAACAAACCGGCAAGGATTTGCCAGTGCAGGACCACTTTCCCCATGACCCACTTCCAGCCGACAAGCATTCCTTGAACCATCAAGCTGACCAGTGCCCCGGCAGAGAAAGACAACACGGTGCCGCCCACGCTGCCGATGACCCAGATCGCGCGTTTGACGAGGCCGGTCCCGCCATTGGCGCCGCGCAACCCCACAAACCCCAGTGAAAAGCCGATCGAACAGAATACCCCGTAAACGATCGGGTGGTTGATCGTGGTCTGCGCCCGCATGAAGCCCATCCGTTCCGGGTAATTCAGCGTCACCGGGTTGAACAGTTTGATGCTGGGCAAGCCCTTGAACAGGTTCTGCAAAATCATCTTGCCCTGCGTCGCTTCCAGAAAGGCGAAGGGCACGAGAAACAGCAGAAGACCGAGAAACGCCTTTGTGAAGAAATAGAAGTCCTCGCGACTGCGGATCGCGGCGCGGCCAAGCAGATAGGCCGTAAAGATGTCGAATATCTGCGCAATCCCGTATTCCGCGATACGATCCTGTTGACCATTGGCGGCCAGCGCGACCGAAATCCACAATGTGTGACCAAGCATCAAGTAGTCAGGCAGGATACGTCCGCCATATTTGCCCCGCACCCAGCCCAGGATCAAAGGCACCGACAAGATCATCAGCACCAACCGGTACGGCCCGATCAGGATCGGACCAAGCAACACCGAATAGGGCTGTGTCGCTGACAGCAAGAACAGGATCAGCATGACCCGGTGCAGCGTGCTGGTCGTGCGCGCAGAACCGGCCGTTCCAAGCCCCTGAGTTGAAAGCGAATGATCTGCCAGACTGGCCATGGGCGGCGCACCTACTGCGTTGCGGGCTATTCAAGATGGCATGATAGCCTGTATCGCCCTGTGATCCAAACCGGGCGCTGCATTTTGGCGCCCGGTTCGTCAGCTTTGGTTACCGGATCTAGTTGCGCGCCGGGTTAACGTAGTAGAGTCCATAAAGGTTGGCCCGTCCTGCGCTGCTTTCCCGGCCATCCGGGGCCCCGGTCACGCCGCGCAAGTCGTGCAGGCTGTCATAGGTCATGATGACCCGGCCTGTGTCGATCTCGAGTTCGAAGCCTTTGCCCTCGCCCGAGAAGCTGACCAGCATACGCTGCCGGTCTTGGGACAGGTCAAGATGGCTGCCGCGATAGGAATAGGGCTGATCGCTGAATTCGGCGTTGGACGGGCGCGGGAATACCCGGCGCTCCGCACCGGTCGCAAGGTCGACTTCCAGCACACGCGATCCGCCCGCCATGGCGTCGCCGCCCCAGTTGTCGAACATGATAATGCGGCTGCCTTCCAGGTGATGCACCGCATGCTGCTGGCTGAACGTGCCCCGGCGCAGGGCGGTCACTTCGTCAGTTTCAGGGTCGATCACGATGACGGCTGACAAATTGCGCAGCGACAAAACCAGATTGCCCGGCGCAAGTGCCCCGCCCGGCGCGGTGTCGTCCAGAACATCCACATAGTTGATGTGCAGCGGGTCGCAGGGATCAGTGGTTTCAACCAGAAGCGCAGCCCAGTTGCTGGCGCGGAGCGCTGCGTCCACATCGATGCGGCGTTCTACGCTGCCATCGGGGGCGATGATGTGCACCCCGTCGATCTGGGGGCGCCCCGTGGTACAGATTTGCCGTTCCAGCGGGCCGTTCGGGCCAACCATGACTTCCCAGTCGCCCTCTCCGATGGACAAGTCGGGCACCAGCGCGCGGCCATCAGGCAGCAAGGTTGGCCAATGGTGCGAATAGTCGAACCGGAACCAGACCGGGCTGCCATCGGGCGCAAGCCGGGCCACGCCGCCCGCGAAGGGGAACATCGCACCCGTGGACTGGAAAGACACCAGGATGTCACCATTGTCATAGGGCTGCACGCCCAGCGGGCGCACCACCCGGTTTGGCTCGGCTGGGACCCCTTCGCGCAAGAGACTGCCGCCCGTGATGTCGGCGGCCAGGATATCGGCAGGGCGGAACGGCCAAGAACGGAGCACGGCGCCGCTGCGGTCGAATTCCACGGCGATACAGCCAAACTCGGGGCACAATTCACGATATTCGTTCAAACCGCCGACGGCGATGACTGTTTCATCATAGCGGTCGGCATCGGCGCCAAGTGTCAGGCGGGCCTGAGCGGCCTCTTCTGCGGGAACGCCCCCGTCACGGTTGCCGAACTGGCCGAAATAGGCCGGGGCACGCAATTCCGACACGATATGTTCGATCGTTTTCGCGCCTGACGCGATCGAACGATAGGGCGGTATCTTGTATTCGGCAATGAACACCCCGGCACCAAACACGATGATCAGAAGTGATAGAACGGGCATCAGGATCGGCAGGATGCGCGACAGCATTATACGGCCTCCATCAAGGTAATGGGGTGGGTTTGAACAGATCGGGTCATCGGGAATACACTCCTTGTGGGCGAGGTCTGAAGAGCAGTGGCATTTGGCGGTGCGTACAATTCTTGCGTGCCATATGGCATGGAAAAAACATGCGGGCCAGCGTCTGGCGCGCAGGGCCAGATGGCCCGGGCGCTGCCATGCCGTTCGTCATCATCCGCTGTTACGGCCAGTCAAAGGCGCCCCGGTCAAAGCTTGGCGCAACATCCAACCCGCACGGCAAAAGCGCAGCCGCAGCAGCGTGGTTGATCCGCGCCACCGTTCTGTCGTGTCGCTCAACGCCGGCGCAGTCCAGATACGCGGCAGATGGGCAACACCTGACAAGGCCACAGCGCCGGCGCGCAGCACCCATGTCAGCCGATCAGCGGGATCCGTGCCGTGCAGCAAGAATGTTTCATCGGTGGTCCGGCGCCACTTGCGCACCAGCGCGGGCCAATCCTGCCGGGTCGGGTGCGACACTGGCAGATCGTCGTCATAAACCAGCACAAACCCCTGTGCGGTGGCGCGCCGGCACCAATCCATGTCTTCGGACAGGCCAGGCACCATATCGCCAGTGGCCAGGAAGACATCGCGCCGGGTGACCAGATTGGCGGTGACGGAAAATCCTTTACGCGCCACGTAATCGCGCTGGTGGAAGGCGAACACGGCTTCAAAAGCTTCGGCGCCGGATCGGGGCGGCGGCGTTTCCTCGAACGTGTCGACGCGCCCGCCGACCAGATCGCCGCGTGTGGCGGCATCAAAGCAACGTTCAAGCCAGTCTGGCGCAGGCACGCAATCGCAATCCAGGAATGCCAGAAGCGGGGCGGTGCTGGCATGAACCCCGCAATTGCGCGCGGCGGCGGCCCCGCGGGCAGTTTCGGTCAGACAGCGCATGCCAACCGCGCCGCCAATCCGAGCCACCATTGCGGCAGGCGATTCCGGCGAGGCATTGTCCACGACCAACGTCTCCACACCGGGCACGGCACTGAGTTGCGGTGCCAGCGCCTGCAGGCACCGTTCCAGGCGGTCCGCGTCATTATAATGCGGGATGATCACGGCCAAGCGGAAGGTTTCATCTGTCGGGGGTACGGGCGGCACTGGGCATGACTCTCTGAGGATCGCGTGGCGAAGTTGACAGATTTTTACGGGTTTGCAAAGACCGCGAATGCTGCGCCGCAGCGTGATTGCCTGTCTGCGGGCTATCTGCCGCTGTATTTGCCGCAGCGCAGCGTGTATGTTGTGCACAACGGCCAAGGTCAGCCCTAGTTACGAGGATAAAATTTACCCATGTCGCAGACGCCTACGCAAAGCCCACAGTCCCCGGCATCACAAGATAACACGGGGGCTGGGCTTGGGGTCGTCATCGTCACGTTCAATTCCGGCAGCGAAGCTGTGGACTGCGCCGAAACCCTTTTGGCGGGCGCGCGCGCGGCGGGTCTGCCTTTGCGGGTCGTTCTGGTGGACAACGCATCACAGGATGACACCGTAGATCGCCTGCGCGGCTGGGCGTCGGGCCTCAAGCCATTTGCCGCACCCGAGGATTTGCCCTTTGACTGCCCGCCCCTGCCAAAGCCACTGGATTTGATCGAGGGCGGCACCGACATGGCCGCTGATCCCGAAACCCGGCTTGCCTTGCTGCATAGCGGTGTGAATTGCGGCTTTGCCGGGGGGGTCAACCGCGGCCTTGCCTATCTGGCGCGCTTTCCCGATCTGGGGCATTTCTGGGTATTGAACCCGGACAGCGTGGTGCCGCCCGAAGCGATGACTGCGCTGGCGGCGCACTGTGCCGATGCATCGCCCTATGCGCTGCTGGGAGGGCGGGTGACGTATCTGGACAGGCCCGACGTGATTCAGATCGATGGCGGGTTGGTGAACCGGCGCACAGGAGTGACCGGCAACCTGGCGCTTGGGGCGTCGCATGCGGCAACCCCACCCCCCGATCCCGCGCAGCTTGATTTCATCATGGGGGCCAGCATGATCGCCAGCCGTGCCTTTTACGAGGCGGTTGGACCCATGCGGGAAGACTATTTTCTTTATTACGAAGAAGTTGACTGGGCCATGCGCCGGGGTGACCTGCCGCTGGCCTATTGCGCGGGTCTGCGGATCTATCACCGCGCGGGCAGTTCCATTGGCTCGCCAACCCTAAGCCGGATTGCATCGCCCTTTTCGCTGTATTTCAAGCATCGTGGCCGGATCCGGTTTCAACGCCGGTTTTTCCCGCGAAACCTGCCTTTCGCCTATGCGTACACGTTGGCCTATGCGGCCCGGTTGTTGGTCCAGCACCGGGCGCCCGCCCATGCGGCCGCCGTGTTGCGCGGGGGATTTGGGCTGTCCGCCCCGGCCAGCGTGCGCGACAGACTGAGCCCCGATGCGGCGAAATTGGCATTCTAGTCACCCTCTCCGCGCCGACCCTGCCTGCCCCATCCTATCCTGACGTGCCCCGATTTCCGGGCCAACTGTCCGCGCGTTTGCCTGCCAAATAGCAGGGGGCAGACAGACAATCCGAACGACGCAAGTTGGCGCGAACTACCGACTAAAGTCAAAGGGCTGATACCTACGGATGCCCTTATTTCGCCACCCCCCCGAAACTGATAAAATTGTATCGCACGCGCAGATGCCGTCAGCGACCAGAAACGCGCATTTCTGACAAAGGTTTTGAAGCATGGATTATTCTCTCGTAACTGGTGAAAAACACGCCATCGAGCAAGCCCCTGATGGCAGCCCGGTGATCACTGTGACCAGCCAAGAAGAATACGCCGCAGCCATGGACAGCCTGCAAAGCACAGGTGGCACGGTGCTTGTGGACACATCGGGGGGCGCCTTCCGCCTTGATACGCACAATGTGAACGCTGAAAGCCGTATCCTGGTCACGTCTGCCGACCCCGATGTCCCTGCCGAAATCCTGGGCATGAAAGTATCGCGTACGTCGAACATCACGTTTACCGGCCTTGATTTCCCCCCCGTGGAAGAACGCGACGGCCCGGTGCAAGCCGCCTATTTTCAAAACAGCATCAACATCCAGTTCGCGGATAACACAATTCGCGGCGATGCGGATGGCAAGCTTGGCATCGACACGATGGAAGAAGCCTTTGGCGGCGGCGTATTCATGCGCGGCTGTACCGACATGGTCATCACGAACAACGTGATCGACAGTGTAAAGACCGGCATTGGCACATCCAACGGGACGAACACGCTGCTGCAGGGGAACATCCTGACCGGCATGCAGGGGGATGTGTTTCGGGTCGTGTCGTCGGTGGATACCACGGTCGACAGCAACGTCGTTGACGGGCTCAACGGCTCTTCGGGGGATTTCAACCACCCCGACATGCTTCAATATTACGATAACGACCCCGATGAACCTGTGATCCGCCTCACGATCACCAACAACTATTTCAACTCGGGCGACACCAGTTATCAGGGCATCTACGGGGGGATGAACCACGACAGTGGCCCCTATGAAGACATTCGCATCGAAAACAACATGATCATCACCGGGTCCAGCAATGGGGTGAAGATCGGGTGGTTCGAAGGCGTCGTGATCAAGGACAACACGGTGCTGTATAATGCCGACGCGGTGTCGCACAAAACGATGGATGAGGAATTTCCGGATAGCTCCCCTCCCCTCATTTCCGTTTATGCCGGGGCCGATGTCGAAGTGACCGGCAATATCGGCAACGTCATGATCCGTGACGAGGAGAAAGACGGGCTCACCGGGTCCGTGGTGTTCGAAAACAACTTCGAAGTCGATTATGTGAATGCCGATGCCGAGAACCATATCGACCAGATCATGGTCAATGTTGGCATGGGCGGCGACAAGGACATCCGGGATTTCCAACTCCTTGAAAACTCCATCGCCGAAGGCTTCGGATCAAGTCTGAGTGCGCAGGGCGACCTCGGCCTGCTCAGCCTGCGGGCTGTCACCACAGCCAACATGCCCCAATGCATGACCTTTATGGTTCACGATGCCGCAGACGGGGCCGTCTATACGTGGACAACGGCGGATGGGCGCGTTTTCCAGGGTGCGCAGGTGGACATCGCCTTTACCGATCTTGGCAATCAGGAGGTCACTCTTGAAGCCGTGACAGCGGATGGTGAAAGCACATCCATCACCCGCCGCGTTCTGATCGAAGATGCATCGCTGTTCGAATTCGATGCCGAAACGGGGTTCCCGGCGAAGGGCGACAACAAGGCCGAAGATGTCTATGTGCTGAATGGCGATGCCCAGATCGAAGCATCTGACGATGGCTCGGGGCGCATGGTTCTGGATCTTGACCCAGACGATTCCTTCAGCATTGCCCGGGGCATGGATCAGTTTGTCGACCTGAGCAAATTTTCCATCATGCTTGAGTTTCGCCAGCAAGCGCCGGATGTGGGCGGGTATATCCAGTCGGCCGGGAATATCCTCACCAAGCGTGGCGGTTTTGTGCTGGACGTGGATGCAGAAGGCACGTTGACCCTTGTTGCCTGGGATTCAGACGGCGTGCGCCACGAAGTATCGACCGATCCCGGCGTGCTGCTGGATACGGATTGGCACTGCCTGACCCTGTCCTATGACGGGGCTGCTGGAGACGAAAGCGGCCTGAGCCTGCGCTTGGATGACGCCGAAGTTGCCCGCGTGGAGATGAGCGGCTCGTTTGATCTGTCGGACCGGCCAATTCAGGTTGGGGCCCTGGGCAACAACCCCGGCATTGACGCGGAAGTGGCCGGGTTGCGCGTGGTCGATATCGTCACGAGTTGCGATGCAGAAGTCATGGACCCGTTGTCGCTTTTGTCCGAGGCCGCCCTGACAGGCATCGTGATCGAGGAGGTCTCTGCACCCGCGAGCGAAATTGCGGGCATACCGCTTGACGATGCCTCCGGCCTGGAAGGGACGCTGGTGGACCAGGTCGATTTCGATGCGCTGGACAGCGAAGATGGCGCCGCTGAAGGGGTGACACTGGTGCAGGGCCGCAATGGTCTTGCCATCGATTTTGACGGCAGCGAGGGCCAGTCCTTCGCGCTTGGCGACCTCTCTGATCTGGAAGGGGCCGAGTCCTTCACCGTCGCCACGTCGCTGCGCATCGATGACATGAACGACACCGGGCGCATCCTTTTCCTGCGCGGCCTGCTTGATATGTCCGTGGGAAAGAACGGCACGCTTGATCTGCGTACGACCCTGACCAATGACGCAGGCGAACGTGTGACGGATCGCGGGCTTATCAGCGGGGATGCCGCCGCCGATCTGGGCGACGGCGCTTTCCACCGGGTGGTGGCCAGCTATTCCGGCACTGATGGCGTGATGTCGGTCTGGATCGACGGAGAGTTGACCTATGAAAGCGCGCTGGAAGGTCATGTGGGGGAAATTGCCCAAACCATGATCGGCAATTCCTGGGGGGACACGTTCGATGGCGCCGTGGAAGGCGTGTCGATCTTTGCCGAGGCGGTGGATGCAGAAACCGTCACGCTGGATCACGCGGCCTTTTCCGGGATCGCCGAGCTGGTTTCCGAAAGTGCCGCGCCGCAATACGCATCGCTTTCCGACTCTGAACTGGGCGAAAGCCTGATCGCGTCCGAAGATTTCGAGGGACTGATTGACCCTGAGGCAGATCTGGTTGCCGCCGATCTGATCGAAACCGAGACTGGGCAGGCCATTGATTTTGACGGCGGGGAAGGCCAGTCCTTCCGCCTGGAAGGGATCGATGCCCTGGAAGGGGCGCAGTCCTTCACCGTCGCGACCACCTTGCAGGTGGATGACATGAGCAATGCCGGGCAGATCCTGAAGATCCGGGGCCTGTTTGACATGGCGGTCAACGAGGATGGCACGCTGGACTGGTCCACGACGCTCAAGAATGAAGACGGTCAGAGCGTCAAGGTTCGCAGCCTGATCGCAGGGGATCACGCCGCCAATCTGGGCGATGGTCAGCAGCACCGCGTGGTCGCGAGCTATGACCAGGACGCCTCTGAAATCCAACTGTGGATAGACGGGGATCTGGCAGATAGCGCATCAATTGATGGCGAAGTCGGAGAAATCCGTCAGGCCCTTCTGGGCAATGCCTGGGGGGATGTGTTCGACGGCGCTATCGAGGATATTGCGATCTTCGATCAGGCCGCCGATGCGGACCTGATCGAAAGCGATTATTTGCAATTCGACAATACCGAGGTCGGCTGACCCGGCACAGGCGTTACAGGCCGCCCAGCAACTCGTCCATTGGCTGAAACGCCAATTCGATCTGGTAGCTGGGCAGGTCCGTAAGGGCCATCACAGTGCCGCCGGATGACGTTGCCTCCGTGGTCAGGGTTCCGTCAGTCACCAGTTCTGCCAGCCTGTCGGCACTGGTCACGACATATCCGCCATCAGGGCCAAGGATCTGCAAGAAGTCGCCTTCGTCAAAATCCAGATCATAGACGACATGCAGGGCACCGTCATCGTCCGGGCTGCGGAAGTTGAACACAAACTTGTCCGCCCCTTCTGCGCCCATCATGACCGTGTTGTCGTTACTGCCGCGCAGGATGTCGTCATAGGCACTGCCAAGCAGCACCGAATCCGCGCTGCCCGCCTTGACAACACCGCCTGCCGACGGCGCGTCTTCTTGCACCATGCCCAGATCCAGCGCGGCCTTGATCAGCGCGTCGGCATCCGTGCCCGTGGGCATGGCCGCACCCTCCAGTGTCATGCCCATCAATTCGATCTGGTGGCTTGGCAGGTCTGAGAAGGACACGATGGTGCTGCTGAACGCCGTGGCACTCGCGGTCAGGGTGCCGTCCTCCACCAACTCGACAAGCCTGTCGGCACTGGTCACGATATACCCGCCATCAGGGCCGATGATCTGCAGGAAATCGCCTTTGTCAAAATCCAGATCCACCACCACATGCAGCGCGCCTTCGTCCGGGTTGCGGAAGTTGAAGACGAATTTGTCGCTACCATTGTTGCCCTGCATCACGCTGTCGGCGTTGCTGCTGCGCAAAACGTCATCATAGGCACTGCCCAGCAGCACCGAATTTTCGAACCCGCCTGAAACAAACCCGCCGTCGGACGGGGCGTCTTTCTGGATCATGCCCAGGTCCAGCGCCGCGCCCACGACCGACTGCGCATCGATATCGGTCGGAAGGGCATCGGCCCCGCCATAGGTCCAGGTGCCCGCAGCCACCTGTTCGGCAACCGTGCGCCAGAACAACGGGCTATCGGGATCGGTAGAGAGTATCGTATTCGTACCGATCGTGATGCTGCCATCTGTCAACTGGTCGACAGGCGCCTTCACGTCCTTGCCGTTGGAATAGGCCAGAAACGTATTGCCCTCTACCCGCGCATCGGTGCTGCCCACCAATACAATCCCGGGCGTATAAATCTGAAGCGGATCGTCATCGAGATTGTCCTTGGGCAGGATGACATTGTCCTCGATCACGACCCCGTCCACGTCATAAATGGAAATGGCGTTCAGGTGTCCGTTGACGATGGTATTGCCCGTGATGGTGAAATTGCTGTGGGTGAACCCGCTTTCCCCGCTGAGGCTGCCATAGATGGTCTGGGTGTGCAGATCGTCCGGGTCTTGCCAGAACTGGTTGTTGCTGATCGTGACATCATGCACGCCAAAAACCGAATTCGCCCCGTAAAACTGGATCATATCAGGGTGATCATCCGAATTGGACTTGTCATGTTTCCACGGTTTGAAATTGTGAAATGCGCTGTCTTCTATCAGGACGCCGCGCACGTCGTGCATGTTGATGCCTTCGCGCACATCGTGAATATCGACGCCGGTAATGACGGTATCATAGGCATCTTGCAGCCCAACCGCGCTACGCAGATCGAACAATTCCAGCCCGCTCAGGGTGACAGATGAACTGTCATGGACCTGAACACCAATATCGTATCCATAGTCGCTGATGGCCTCTTTGCGATTGGTGAACTTGGAATCCGGGTTCTGCCCCTCGGTGCGGGTGGGAATATACCCTTCGATCACCATGTCCTTAAGCACCACGCGATCGCTGTTTTCGACCATTACGCGGGTGCGATCATCCTCGGGGGCGATCTGTGCTGCATCAATATCTATGTCCTGAATCGTGACCCCGGCCACATCGATCAGGTGCAAAGAGTCGGTCAGGATGGGGGGAATGTCAGGATCTACGGCGGCAATGGTGATGCCGGTCGCAAAGTCACGCCCCGCCAGGGTCACAGTTTCATACGCCCCGGATACCAGTTCGATCCGATCGCCATCCTGGGCCATCGCAAAGGCGTCCATCAGTTCTGCCGAGGTACTTACTGTAAGGGTCGTCATGGCTGTATCGTCTCCTGCCGACTCGTTTCGGAATAGCTCCGACAGCAAGGCAGACGACGCGGCAACAGCCGGGACAGGAACACACCACACAACCGAAACAAAAACGAGGTTCAAAAAAATAACGGTGGCCCACCGGGCAGCATTTAATGCTCGCGTAAGTTGCATCGCCGCGCTCCGTACAAGCAACCCACTTTTTCCAGCATGGTCAGCTTAGGTGGATTAGCGCCTGAGATAAGCCGTTTTCCGCACAAAAATACGGCGGAAATACGCAAATCTATCCAGATTGCCTCAGCCGAGACCCTCTTCGGCAAGGCGGCTTTCGGTGGCGTCCGCATCCGCAAAACGCCCATACGGGCCGACTTTGATTCCCTCGCGCAGGATCTTCGCGGGATTGCCAGCCACCACACAGCCGGCAGGAACGGATTTGGTGACCACCGATCCCGCGCCCACGACGCAGTTATCGCCGATCTCAACACCGGGCAGGATCAGGCTGCGCCCGCCGATGAAGCAATTCTCGCCCACCCGTGTATGAAGATACAGCCCGCGGGTGCGGTCATGGCACAACAGGCGGGATTCAAACGCGACATAGGACTGTTTGCCCACATGCACGCCTTTGGGAAAGGTTCTGTCGAATTTTGCCGAAAGCGAAAATTGCGCCGTCGGATGCAAGTCCATCCCCCAGACGCGCGTGTAATAGGCGCGCAGCAGGTCAATGATGATGTTGCGCAAGCCCGAAAGGCGGTTCAGCCCGGTGCGGCGCACCTTGCGATAGGGCTGGGTCTGCGGGGCGCCCTCGGTCATGCGTCTTTCTCCGGGCCAAGCGGCTGCACATATTCCACGATCACACCGCGGGTCGATACCGGGTGCAGGAAGTTGCACAGGAAGTTGCCCGCGCCCTGCACGGGTTCCGGCTCCAGCATGCGCACATCGCGGGTTGCGAATTCGGCCTGCAATCCGGCCAGATCGGGGGTTTCGAATGCATAGTGATGCAAGCCCCCTGCCCCGCGGTTGAATTTCATCAGCGGCCCGCCCGTGGGCACCACCAGTTCAACGGCGGCCTGTCCGGCAGGCGCCTTGAGAAAGATGCACCAGCATTCAAAGGCAGGGACATAGCCGCGATAATCTTCGGCATGGTTGAACAGCGCCATATAAGCTTCGGCGGCCTCCATGTCGGGCTGGATCACGCCGACATGGTGCAATTTCGGAGTGTCGGTCAAAAGGGTCATCGGGCAGGCTCCAGAGTGTCGGCAATGCGGCGCGCGAACCAGGGCGCCAAAAGGTCAATACCATGCTGCGAGGCGTGGGCCGCATCAAAATAATTCATCGGGGTTTCCCGCATGAAAGCCGCCGACCAGATCGGCGCGACGCTGCGCAGATAATCGGCATCAAGCGGTTCGTCATACCCATCATAAAAAGGCAGGAACACGAAGGCCATCTCGACCCCTTCGTCTTCCAGCAAACGGGCCATGTCCTGCAGATAGCTGCGTGACACACCAAATTCCGCCCAGGCCAGCGCGTCGGGCAGGACCGGCGGCGTGATTTCGCGGCGGCGCATGACGCTTTCTGCGGCCAGTTCGGCGGCGTGGCGCGGCGCGCTGCTCAGTTTGGCGGCTTCGATCTCTCTCCAGTTGGCATCGTTGAAATCGCGGTGATCCGGCGTCGGGCCGGGATAGGCATCTGGATCGAAGGCCGCGCGATAGCCGAACGCATCGGGCAACCGGCTGGCCAGAGCCAGTTCGATCTGCCGGAAGGGCAGCGCGGCAAGGTTCTCGGGCAAGGTGCGGTTGATGACCCAAGGCGCTGTCAGAACCTGACCGGCCGTGGCCAGATCGCCAAAGGCCTGATGTCCGTCGCGGGGCAAGGCTTCGACCATGCCCAGAACCACCAGCCTGATCTCGGGATGGGCGCGCAGGGCGTCGCGCAGCTTGGTCAGGCGAATATCCATCCCCGAAGCCGGTTCGGAAATATTGGCAACACGCAATTCAGGGCGGCCGATCTCGGCCAGCTCTGCTTCGATCGCGGCGGCATTGGCCCCCCGCGCCGTGCGCGATGATCCGATGAACAGCACATCAATCGGCGTATTGTCATGATACAAGCGATCATACACCCAGCTAAGGCGGTCGAAGATCGTGCCTTTGAAGGATTGATAGCGGATATACGGATCATGCGGCAGCGCCACGGACAGCACCATGCAGGCCGCAAAGGTCGCCGCGACCACGCCAAGGAACCGACCACGCCGCCGGGGCAGCGTGCCTGAGTGGGAAAGAGCGTCGGCGTGTGCGCCGGAATCGGATGCCATGCGACCTGCCTAGAAGTTGAAATAGATGAATTCAGTCTGCCCGCGGCTGATGAACGCAACGCCAAGGAACAAGACCACCCCTGTGATCACCGCCCAAGGCAGGCTCGGCCGCCAGCGGAACGCGATTGTCGGCAACGCCACTGCCCGCCACTTTGCCCAGCCCAGGATCGGATGATACCGCCCCATGATCTGCTGTGTGTTGGGAAAGAAGGCGATCAGCGACACGGCCACCAGAATGAAGAGCATCGGTTCGGTCAGCGCCTCGGCGGCGTTGGCAGGCAGCACCGAAGGCAGCGCGGCCAGATCGGAAAACCGCATCATCCCGGCCCAGATCCGGATCGCATCGTCCACACCCTCGGCGCGGAACACCACATTGGCCGCGGCCACGCAGACCAGCGTCAGCAGATGGTAGAACACCATGTCGCGCGGTCCGGGCTTGTTCTTCTTGCGCCGCTTGCGCCGGTAGGTGCGCCAGAATTCGTTCACGGACAAATAGATGCCATGCATCCCGCCGAACACCACAAAGGTCCACGCCGCGCCGTGCCAGAAACCGATCACGAGGAACAGCATGATTGTCGGCGCGGCCGTGGTCAGGGCGAACATCTGCCATTTGCCATAGCCACGTTCCGCCCCGAACCGGGTCAGCGGCACCACAAGCGGCTGGTGCATATAGGCGACGATGAACTGCTGCAGCGTGATATGCCAGCGCCGCCAGTATTCGATGATCGACGCGGCCCGCAGCGGGGAATGAAAGTTCGGCGGCAGCTTGATCCCGAACATCCGTGCCAGCCCAAGCGCCATATCCGAATAGCCTGAAAAGTCGAAATACAGCTGGATCGTATAACAGATCGCTGCCCGCCACGCCGCCAGCAGGCCGATCGTCTCGCCCCCTGCCGCCATGTCATAGACCGGCGTTGCAAAGGCCGCCGCGCTATCGGCAATCACGGTTTTCTTGAACAGCCCGATGGCAAAGATCGCCAACCCCACGGTCAGGTTCGCTGTCGCAAAGCGCCCCAGCCGCCGGCCAAAGAACTGCGGCATCATTTCCTTGTAATGGACGATTGGCCCGGCGATCAGTTGGGGGAAGAAGATCACGAACGTGGCATAGCGCCAGACGCCGGTGGGCCGCACTTCGCCGCGCGCCACATCGACCAGAAAGGCGATTTGCTGAAGCGTATAGAACGAAATCGCCAACGGCAGCAGAATCCGTTCCAGCGTATAGTTGGCCCCGGACACCGCATTCAGGTTGTCGACAAAGAAGTTGGCGTACTTGAAATAGAACAGCACCGCCACGTTGAGCACGATCCCCAACGCCATCAGGCTGGCTTGCCCGCGCCCGCGCAACCGTTCCAACCCCAGCCCGACCGCATAGTTGGCCAGCATGGACGCAATCAGCAGCAGCACATAGGGCGGGTTCCAAACCGCGTAGAACACCAAAGATGCACTGACGAGGAACAGAAAGATCCAGTCGCGCAACCCGGCCCGGATCAGCAGATAATAGCCTGCCAGAGTGAAGGGCAGGAACAGAAAAACAAACTCAAGTGAATTGAACAGCACCGCCCGCCCTCGCTCAACGCGTCATGCGGGCACGGTGTCGTGCACGGTCACGGACATCGGCAAATCCGGCGCGTCAATATCTGACAGTTCCAGCGCCCACCGGGTGCCGCCTTCCCCAATGGATCCAACCTCTGTGAAACCCAGTTTGGCAAAATGTTCGGACACCATCGCGTTTTTCGGGCTGGGCAGGTAGTCGCCCACAAGGCGTTTGGCCCCTGCGGCGCGGGCCGCTTCCGCCACAACCGCCAGCGCGGCTTCTTCCACGCG
Source organism: Meridianimarinicoccus aquatilis (assembly GCF_004358675.1). GTDB lineage: Bacteria > Pseudomonadota > Alphaproteobacteria > Rhodobacterales > Rhodobacteraceae > Meridianimarinicoccus > Meridianimarinicoccus aquatilis. Next base: position 30,661 of record NZ_SMZO01000031.1, read on the forward strand.
GCGCTTCAGCACCCGGCAAGACATCAGCCACGTATCACAGACCCATTCTTCGGGGCCCTTGCGGAAGATCACCACGGAAATCATCCCGTTATCGCCGAACTTGTCCGTCAGCCGGACCTGCAGCGTGAAAATGTCCGGGTCGGTTTCCATCGCGGCCACATCCGCTTCGGTATAGCGCCGGGTGGTCAGGTTGAACTGGTTGGACTTGTTGATCAACTGCGCGATGCGGGTGCGCCCGGTACGATCGAACGGCGCCAGCGTGCAGACCATATCCAACGAGGCGAGATAGGAATCGTAATCGCCAATCGTTTCCATGGCCACGGCGCGTTGCGCGTTGGCGCGGTACTGTTCGGCGCGCTGTGCGTCATCCGCCGACAGGCCCACGGTTTCGAAATATCCGCCCTGCGCGATGGCCGCCGGATACCCGGCCGGATCGGCGCTCACCTCGGGGACATTCACCTGCGGCAGCATCTGCCGGACGCGTTCGCGTTCCGCCGGGTTGTCATCCAGGAAAACCAGGGCGTCGATGCCGATATTGAGCACCTTCGCGATATGGGCAAGGTTGGAAGCCTTGTCAGTCCAGTTGGCCACGAAAACGGCGATATCGTCGAGCCGCAGCGCCATATCCGGGTGCTTTTCGAAGGGCAGCTTTGCGGCCGCTTCTTCGTTCTTGGAACACACCGCAAGCACAACACCGCGTGCCTTCAGGCTCAGGGCGTACTGTTGCAGCGCAAGATACGCCTCTCCCGTGGCAGACCCCTGCCCGATGGCGATGCCTTCAACCCCATCATCGCCAATGATCCCGCCCCAGCAGGTATTGTCGAGATCAAGCACAAGGCACTTCGCCGACCGTCCCCGGATCGCGCGCAGCACTTGGGCCAGCTTGTCGCCGTAAAGCGGCACGAATTCCAATGCGAAAGGTTGCTTGGCGCGCTGCCACAGGGCCGCGTCGAACCAGCCCGACCGACCAGCCAGGGCCGCCAATGCATCGGCATCGAACAGCACTGCGGCATGCGTGTCGCACAGATCGGCCATGGCGGCATTGACCGCAGCCACTTGCGCGGCCAAGGCCCCTGGTGCGCGGCGGTCCATCTGCCCCGCCCATGGATCGGCAGGCAGGGGAATGGTCTGCAAGATCACGGTTGCCCCGCGCGGGGCCCCTTCGACCAGGGCGCGCACGGTTGCCATCGCCCGGTCCACCGCGGCGCGGCCATCGTCCGGCGCGATGAACGATTGCGTCAGTCCCAGACTTTGCGCAGTTTCGGCCACCAGAACAATGTCGGCCGCAAAGGCATGCAGATCGCTGCTTGGGTCCATAACTTCGGCCATGGCTTGCCCGTAGGGCGGCACATAAGTGTCCACCAGAACACCGTGGCGCAGGGCGCTGGCCCGGATGGCCGGAGCAATATAATCGGTCGTGGCTTGCGACAAAAGCGCCATCCGCACCCGGCTCAGCCCAGAGGCGGCGGTGGCTTGCGGGGCCGCTGCCGTCAGAACGCGGTCGGCCGCCGTCAGCTTGTCGATGTCGAGATCGTAAAGCAACAGGGCTGCCAGATCGGCCAAGGTGGCATCAGCACCAACCTCGGAGGCAGATGCCCTGATCGCCTTAAGACGGGCGCGAAAATCGGATGGCACAGGCCGCAGCCAAGGCAGCTTGCCCAAAGACAGGTCAGACATAACGGGAACCTCTTGCGAACGGAAAGCGGCCGCTCAGGCCGCCTTTGTCAGAACCAACGCGACAATATCCCCAAACTGCTTGAGGCTTTCGATCTCGGCGTTGGAAAACTTGATGCCATAATGCCGCTCAATGGCGATAATAAGGCGCACATGGCTCAGGCTGTCCCATTCTTCGATGTCGTTGGCTGTGGTGCCATCTTCGAGTGTGACCTCATCGAGGTCCATTACGTCCTCGAAAATTTCAGTCAATTCCTGCGTGACGCTTGCTTTATCCATGGTACGAAGGTTCGCTCGTAAAAAAAGTGGAGACGGGCACATTGCCCGCCTTTAAGCTGTTGTGGCGGCAAATATTGCACACGGCAAGGGCTGCTGTTGTCGCGCAAGGGGGCCTGACGGCACCCTGCAACGGCAAAGGCATCACTCGCCGGGCTTGGTTTCACCGGGTGCGGGCGTGTTTGCAGCCTTGCGTTTACGCAGCAGGCGCTTGACCGGGTACCAAACAAATCCAACGATTGCGAAGAACACGGCAGCCAACAAGGCCAAGGCGGCACCGATGGCAGATATCCCTGCGCCGGGGCCGATATAGGCCTGCGCCAAGCTTGGGGCGAGAATCGCCAAGGCAACGACCGGAAGGGCGTGGCGAGTTTTCATGAACAGACCTCTCATGCTCTATACTTAGGACAGGCGCCCCGCGGGCGGGACGATCAATTTATAGGCTCATGTGCCCAGAATTGCACCCGGTTATTCCGGCCCTTCTCGACATCCATGATACAATCGCGGCATGTAGGGCACAGGCCAGCCCTTTCGGGTACGGCGCAGACCTGCGTCAGAACGCTTTCGCTGGCAAGGGTCTATGAGTATTTATAGTTGCGCGGGTCCACCTGATACGGTGGCGAAGCAGAAGTAACGCGGAGGTTTCACGCCATGCCCATTTTCCGGGCGAACGACAAACTTGCCCTTTATGCCCATGTGCCAAAATGTGGCGGGTCAGCGGTGTCTTGGTATCTGACGGAACGCTTCGGGCTGCTTGCTTTTCATGACAACCAGTTCACACGGCATGATCCCCGCGGCGTCTGGTCACGCACATCGCCCCAGCATATCGACCGCGTCAGCCTTGGCCGATTGTTTCCAGAAGGTTTTTTCGATGCCTGCTTCACCATTGTGCGCCACCCTGTGGATCGCATCGTGAGCGCGTATCACTTCCAGTTGGAAGTCGAAAACTGCATCCCCGGAAACCTGCCCTTCACCGAATGGCTGGAAGACCTTCCTGAACGGTCCGCGGAAAACCTGTTCGCCTTCGATAACCATGTTCGCCCCATGGATGACATCGTACCCGAAGGCGCCGCCGTCTTTCACATGGAACACGGGCTTGATCCGTTGGTGCCCTGGTTCGATGCACTGACCGGCGACTGTTCCGGGCCGCGCGCCTTCCCGCGAATCAACGAGCGCGGGAATTATGCCAAGGTCAGCGGTGAACGCACCCGGCCAAGCGAATGGGACATCGCGCGGATCGCAGAAATCTATGCCCGCGATTTTGACAGGTTCGGGTATGCGCCAGATCGCAAGGCGCCGATCGCGCCTGCGCCCACGCTGACGGCAACGCAAATATCGGAACGGGACGCAGAATTGCAGAAATTCAACAGTCCCATGGCCCGGCTGAGTCGCAAGCTGCGCCGCAAACTGGGCGCCTGAGGCCGTAGCAACGCCTCCTTCCGACACCAGCGCATTCGGTTGACGCCACTAGCGAGAGTTGATGATTACATGCAGTATCGCCCCGAGATTGACGGCCTTCGAACGGTGGCTGTTGTTCCCGTCATACTTTTTCACGCCGGTTTGTCCGTCTTTTCGGGCGGCTATGTCGGTGTCGATATTTTCTTTGTCATCAGTGGCTATCTGATCACCGGCATCCTGATCCGGGAACTGGAGCAGGGACGATTCAGCATCTTGCGTTTTTACGAGCGCCGGGCGCGGCGGATCTTGCCCGCACTTTTCACGGTCATGCTGGCCTGCCTGCCCTTCGCCTGGATCTGGATGCTGCCCGAACAGCTTGCCTTGTTCGGCCGCAGCGTGGTTTCGGTCATGTTTTTCGTGTCGAACATGTTGTTCTGGCGGGAAAGCGACTATTTCGCAGCCGATTCGGAACTGAACCCGCTGCTGCATACCTGGAGCCTGGCCGTGGAAGAGCAGTATTACATGCTCTTTCCATTGATGCTGGCGGTGATGTGGCGCTTTGGCCGGAACAAGACGTTCTGGTTGATCTGCGCGCTGTCCCTGCTCAGCCTTGCGCTGAGCGAATATGGCTGGCGCAACCACGCCAACCTGAACTTCTATTTCGCCGCAACGCGGGCGTGGGAGCTGTTTGCAGGCTCGATCTGCGCCTTCCTGCTCTCCCGGCGTGGCGGGCCGTGGCGCCATGACCTGCTGTCCGGGGCCGGGCTGGCAATGATCGTGGTGGCAATCTTCGCCTATGATGACAGCGTGCCGTTCCCCAGCGTCTGGGCGCTGCTGCCGGTTGTGGGCACGGCGCTGATCGTGACCTGCGCGGCCCCCGGCACATGGGTTGCACGCCTGTTGTCCCTGCGCGGGGTCGTGGCCATCGGGCTGGTCAGCTACAGCGCCTATCTGTGGCACCAGCCACTGTTCGCCTTTGCCCGGCTGCGCAGTATCGGCGAGCCATCAATGGCCCTGATGATGGTGCTTGCCGTGGTCACCTTCGGGCTTGCATGGCTGTCCTGGCGGTTCATCGAGCAGCCTTTTCGGGTGCGCGGGGGTGACGGCGCGCCGCTGGTCTCGCAGCGCAGTATCTTCACCTATTCGGCCGTGGGCATGGTCGCCTTCATCGCGATTGGGCTGATCGGTGCCTTGAACCAGGGTTTCCCCAACCGCTTTGCGCCCGGCATCCATGCCGTTCTGGCCGCAACTCAAGACACCAACCCGTACCGCGACACCTGTCAGTTCCGCGCCCAGACACGGGGCAGCCTGCCCGCCCTGCCCAACCCTGACTGCGTGTTCCCGCCCGATCCGTCGATACCGTCGCGCGGCACCGTCACCATCATCGGCGACAGCCATGCCGGGGCCATGGCCTATGCCATGATCAAAGCGCTTAACGAAGCGGGCTACACGGCCGAGCAGGTCACCCTTACCGGCTGTCAGCCCCTGCCCGGTTACACCAAGACGGTCCGGCTGTGCCGCGAAGCGGTGGAACGGGTGATGCACTATCTGGAAACGACCGATGCAGACCGGGATCATCTGGTTGTCGCCATGCGCCCACAACGGCTGTTCCTGCCTGGTTTCGACAATGGCGAAGGCGGCCATGAACACGGCCACGAACCAATCGTGTTCGACCGCGCCGGTCTTGGCCTGCCCGGAACCGCCAGCGATTTCGAAGCCTTCAAGGCCGCCTTTGAACAAGGCGTCGCCCGCTGGAGCAGCTTCGACAGTGACCTGACGGTGATCTACCCCGTGCCCGAAGCGGGATGGAGCGTGCCGCAGACCATGGCCAAGCGCATGGCGTTCGAAGGGGCGGAGGCGACACTTGATACGGCCCTGTCCGCCTATGAGCAGCGCAACAGCGCGATCATCGATCTTTATGATGCAACCCTGCCCCCCGGCACGCGGGCCGTGCGCCCCGACAAGCTGCTGTGTGATGCTGGAACAAAGCGTTGCCTGAACGCCCTGGACGGCAAGCCCCTGTATTACGACGACGATCACCTGACCAACTTCGGGGCGTCGATCATCGCCAGGGAACTGGTCACCGCATTGAACCGTAATGACCGGTCATAAACCGCCCGAAACAACATCCATATGCCGTGGCTCAACGGTCACTGTTAACGTACCAACCCATTTGTCGCTTTGCCAGTGCCTGCCCGCTTTGGTAGAGCGCACTTGAAGCCTATCAGTTGAAAGTTATCCCATGACAAAGTTGCCTCACACCCCCATTCCCGAACTCTACATCTCACCGGAGAGCGCGCAAAAGCTGAAGCTTGACGCAGGCAATATGCCTTCCTGGGATCTGACCGCGCGCCAAATGTGCGATCTGGAATTGTTGATGAACGGCGGCTTCAACCCACTGACCGGTTTCCTGAGCAAGGCCGATTATGACGGTGTTGTCGACAACATGCGCCTGGCTGACGGCACGCTCTGGCCAATGCCCATCACGCTCGACGTGTCCGAGAAATTCGCCGAATCCATCGAACCCGGTCAGGACATCGCCCTGCGCGACCCCGAAGGTGTGATCCTTGCCGTGATGAACGTCACGGATAACTGGGCTCCCGACAAAGCGCTCGAAGCCGAAAAGGTCTTTGGCGCCGATGACAAGGCCCACCCTGCCGTGGCCTATCTGCACGACACAGCCGGCAAGATCTATCTGGGCGGCCCGGTGACCGGCCTGCAATCGCCGATGCACTATGACTTCCGCGCCCGCCGCGACACGCCCAACGAATTGCGCGCCTATTTCCGCAAACTCGGCTGGCGCAAGGTCGTGGCCTTCCAGACCCGCAACCCGCTGCACCGTGCGCACCAGGAACTGACTTTCCGCGCCGCCAAGGAATGCCAGGCCAACCTGTTGATCCACCCGATCGTGGGCCTGACCAAGCCGGGCGATGTGGACCACTTCACCCGCGTGCGTTGCTATGAAGCGGTGCTGGACCAGTACCCCGCCGCCACCACCACCATGTCGCTGCTGAACCTTGCCATGCGCATGGCCGGCCCGCGCGAAGCCGTCTGGCACGGCCTGATCCGCCGCAACCACGGTGTGACGCACTTCATCGTTGGCCGCGACCACGCCGGCCCCGGCAAGAACTCTGCCGGTGAAGATTTCTACGGCCCCTATGACGCGCAAGAACTGTTCCGCGAACACGAAGCAGAGATCGGCGTCGAAATGGTTCCGTTCAAGCACATGGTCTATGTGCAGGAACGCGCCCAGTACGAACCGGCAGACGAGATCGAAGAAGGCGTGACCGTTCTGAACATTTCGGGCACCGAACTGCGCCGCCGTCTGCGCGAAGGTCTGGAAATCCCTGAATGGTTCTCGTTCCCCGATGTGGTCAAGGAACTGCGCCGCACATCGCCGCCCCGTGACAAGCAGGGCTTTACCGTCTTCTTCACCGGCTTCTCCGGCTCGGGCAAATCCACCATCGCCAACGCGATGATGGTCAAGTTGATGGAAATGGGCGGTCGCCCCGTGACGCTTCTGGATGGCGATCTGGTCCGCAAGCACCTGTCGTCGGAACTTGGCTTCTCCAAGGAACACCGGGACATCAACATCCGCCGGATCGGCTATGTCGCCTCCGAGATCACCAAGAACGGTGGCATCGCGATCTGTGCGCCAATCGCCCCCTATGCCTCCACTCGCCGCGCCGTGCGCGAAGACATCGAAGCGTTCGGCGCCTTTGTCGAAGTCCATGTCGCCACCACGATCGAGGAATGCGAACGGCGCGACCGCAAGGGCCTCTACAAACTGGCCCGCGAAGGCAAGATCAAGGAATTCACAGGAATCTCCGATCCCTATGACGTCCCTGAAAACCCTGAGCTGCGCCTGGAAACCGAAGGCACCGATGTCGATTACTGCGCGCAGCAGGTGCTTTTGAAACTTGAAAGCATGGGCCTGATCGGGTCCGGGTCGTAAGATCAAAAGCTGGGGCGCTCTTGCGCCCCGGCTCCCTTTTTACGGGACTGTTGCTGTAACCGCTCTGGCCGCAACCGTCATCTACCGGCTATGAAACGAGAACGAGGCCTGACCCTGGCTCGCCGCTCCAGTCAACAACTTGGGTATCCTGCCGGGCAGCCTCAGCGCCTGTAATAGTCGCGAAACCAGTCTACGAAGCGCGCCACACCCGTCGCTATATCCGTCTGCGGGCGATATCCAGTCAGGGCTTCCAGCAGCGCGGCATCGGCCCAGGTCGCTGGTACGTCACCTTGCTGCATGGGCATGAAGTTGCGCTGCGCGGTCTTTCCAGTCGCGGCCTCAATTTCTGTGATAAAATCGTCCAGCAATACCCGGCTTGAATTTCCGATATTCACAATTCTGTACGGCGCAACCGGCGACAGGCTGTCACCGGGGATGGCAATGTACTTCGCCCCAGCACCTGCCCGGGCATCGGGTGTTGGCGGGGGCACGTTGATCAACCCGCGAATGCCGCGCACCAAATCATCCACATAGGTGAAGTCGCGATACATCCGGCCATGATTGTAAACATCGATGGGCCGTTCCGCCAGTATCGCGTCGGTAAACTTGAACAATGCCATGTCGGGCCGCCCCCACGGACCATAAACGGTAAAGAACCGGAACATGGTGATCGGCATGCCGTGGATATGCGCCCAGGAATGACACATCGCCTCGGCGGCCTTCTTGGTAGCAGCGTAGAAGGACATCTGGGTGTCTGCCTTCTGGGTTTCGCGATAGGGCATCTCGTCATTTGCACCATAGACCGAACTCGTCGATGCCATCAGCAGATGCCCTGCACGCTGGTCTAGTGCAGCCTGCAGGACGTTGAAGCTGCCGACGATATTGGCATCCAAATAGGCGCGGGGGTTCTCGATACTATACCGCACCCCAGCCTGCGCGGCCAAGTGCACCACCACGTCGGGCGCAGAGGAGGCCATAGCCGTCTCCAGGGTGACGGCATCTTCGAGGAGGCCCTCGGTCGCGGTGAACCCAGGGTGCCGGGCCAGCTTGTCATGGCGCGCGCGTTTCAGCGCAACGTCGTAATAATCAGTCATGCCGTCATAGCCATGGACCACAGCACCCGAGCGCAGCAAACTGTCAGCCAAATGGTAGCCGATGAACCCGGCTGTGCCCGTGATGAAGACCCGCATCAGTGTTCCTCCCCCTCGCACCTGGAGAAGCCAACCGCCAGAACGTCGGCGGGGTGATAAACATTGCGCAAATCGGCCGTGTGGCAGTCCATCACGTTCTTGAGGCCGAATTCATAGACTGGCTCCATATCCATCTGCATTCGGGCCCACCTTTCTGGTATGACTGCCTTCCTACGGTTCCATGGACTAACATGAAAGTGCCAAGTCCTGATCCCGGTCACAAGTCCACCTGAACGAGTGAAGCGTAGGAAAAAAGCTGGGCCAAACCGGCCATCAAAATCACAAACAGCTTTCGGGGCACCTCGATTTTTGACCGTTTTCGCGGGCCCGCACCATGCCAGTCGTGCGCACCAGCGTGCCGCCCATGTCGGGTCCATCGCAACACGGTACGAGAAAGCGTCACGCACGTTCTTGTCGATGATCAAACTGGCGTCCATCAAGCTGTGGATCGAGTTTCATGAGCCCGGTGCCTAAGTTCGAATACAAATTGCCACTCACCGCAATAGCGTCATATTCTGCTGTTTCCCACGGGCGCCAAGTACCAAAGCAAAAGGAACAAACATGAAAATTGCAATGATCGGCGCGGGATATGTGGGGCTTGTCTCTGGGGCCTGCCTGTCAGATTTTGGCCATGACATTGTCTGTGTCGACACGTCAGCCGAAAAGATTGCCGGTCTGAATGTCGGCCGTTTGCCAATTTATGAACCTGGTCTCGAGGCGCTCATCACCCAGAACGTCGCCGCGGGGCATCTGTCTTTCACCACCGATCTGGCCGCGGCAATGGATGGCGCGGATGCCATTTTTATCGCTGTCGGCACGCCCAGCCGCCGCGGCGACGGTCATGCGGACCTGACATATGTCTATGCGGCCGCGCGCGACATCGCCCGCGCGCTGACCGGCCCGGCCGTCATCTGTACCAAGTCCACCGTTCCTGTGGGCACCAATCGCGAGGTGGGCCGGATCATCGCAGAGACCAACCCGCAGGCTGATTTCGACATCGCCTCCAACCCTGAATTCCTGCGCGAAGGCGCGGCAATCGGTGACTTCATGCGCCCGGACCGGGTCGTGGTCGGTGCAGAAAGCGACCGGGCCCGCCGCGTGATGGCAGACATCTACCGCCCGCTTTCGCTGCGCGACACACCGATCCTGTATACCGGGCTCGAATCCGCCGAGATGATCAAATACGCCGCCAATGCGTTTCTCGCCACGAAGATCACTTTCATCAACGAAATCGCCGCCCTGTGTGAAAAGGTCGGCGCAGATGTGAAAGAGGTGGCCAATGGCATGGGCCGCGATGGCCGGATCGGGTCGAAATTCCTGCATGCGGGGCCGGGCTATGGCGGATCGTGCTTTCCCAAAGATACCCGCGCGCTGGCACGGATCGGGCAGGAACACAGCAGCCCCATGGCGATCACCGAAACCGTCATCGCAGTGAACGAGGCCGTGAAACGGCGCATGGTGGAAAAAATCCGCGACCTGCTGGGCGGCTCGTTCAACGGGCGCCGGGTGGCGGTGCTGGGCGTGACCTTCAAGCCCGAAACCGACGATATGCGCGAAGCGCCAAGCCTGACCGTGGTGCCTGCCCTTGTGGGCGGCGGGGCCGAAGTGCGGGTGGCCGATCCGTTGGGTCGCCGCGAGGGTGCAGAGCTTCTGCCCGGCGTAAGCTGGCACGACGATGCCTATGACGCAGCACAGGGCGCCGATGCCGTGGTCGTCCTGACCGAATGGAACGCCTTCCGCGCGCTGGACCTGACCCAGCTTGCGTCGGTCATGCGGACCCCGGCAATGGCGGATCTGCGCAATGTCTATTCTCCGGACTCGCTGAAAGCGGCCGGGTTCCGCTCCGTTGGGGTGGGCCGCTTTCACCCAGATTTGAAAAGCTGAAACAAGAGCTTAGACCGGCGGCCCGCAGCTTTGCCCCATGGCCTGGCCAATCAGGCCGGTCAGGGCCGGTGTCACCACGACCTGCGTGGCGGCGCCTGTCGGATGCAGCCCGTCGGGCGCATGGCGCAGGTCCTGCGGCGCCACGTTCCAGCGCGGCGTCAGATCGGCAAGACCCACATCCGCGTCGCGGGCCAGCTTGCGATACATGGCGTGATAGGCGCCAAGGCGCAGGCGCTTGACCCGCTGCCACCCCGAGACCGGATTCATTGTCATCAGGACCAGCCGGGCTTCGGGCAGATCCCGGCGCAACTCGGCGAGGATCTGGGCATGCTGTGCGCGGCTGCGCGCCACGCTCACACCATCCAGCAGATCCGCATCATTGGCGGTAAACTCGATCAGAACAATATCGGGCCGCAGCGCCACCACTTGCGACACCTGCGCCAGACCCCATTGCGACCCCTGCCCCACACCGGCCACCCGGTCCACCTGAACCTGCTGCATCAGGCAGGCGCGCAACGCGGCCTGTAGCCCATCGGGCCAGGCGTTGCGCGCGGTCAGGCTGGTGCCAAAAGCTGCGATCTGCAACGTGGCGGGCGGGCTGGCCAGGGGGGGAATGGCCCTGTCTCCCGGTGCCGGTCCGGTGCCGCGCAGCACCAGACCCGCCCCAAGAACAAGCACCAGACCCGCGGCCAGACCTTGTGCGCGCGGGCCCCATGCCATGTGTCAGCCCCGCGACGGGACGATCAGCGCCTCAAGCTGTGCGACCTGCCGGGCCAGAAGATCCCGGTCGCCGCGCGTTTCAACATTAAGCCGCAGTACAGGTTCGGTGTTCGACGAACGCAGGTTGAACCGCCAATCGCCAAAATCGCAGCTCAGCCCGTCAAGCCGGTCCACGCCCTGCGCCTTGTCCAGAAACACCGCCTCGACCCGCGCAACAGCCGCCGCCGGATCATCGGGGCGGAAATTGATCTCGCCCGAGGATGGGAACGCGCTGCGCATGTCCGCCACAAGATCCGACAGCGCCCGGCCCGTATCGGACATATGCGCGACGATCAGCAGCCAGGGGATCATACCCGTGTCGCAATACATGAATTCGCGAAAATAGTGATGCGCCGACATCTCGCCGCCATAGGCCGCGTCGGCCTCGCGCATCTTCGCCTTGATCAGCGCATGACCGGTGCGTGACATGACAGCCTCGCCGCCACCCTTGGCGACCACATCCAGCGTGTTCCACATCACCCGCGGGTCATGGACAATCTTCGCGCCCGGCTCACGCACAAGGAAGGCGGCGGCCAGAAGCCCGACGATGTATTCGCCATCGATAAACGCACCGGTTTCGTCAAACAGGAAACAACGGTCGAAATCCCCATCCCAGGCGATACCGATATCGGCCCCATGGCGGCGCACCGCATCCCCGGTGACAGGCTGGTTTTCGGCCAGCAGCGGGTTGGGAATGCCGTTGGGAAAGCTGGAGTCCGGGTCATGATGCATCCGGACAAAGCGCAGCGGGCTGCCCTCCAGCCGTGCAGCGATGGCATCAAAGGTCGGCCCTGCCACGCCATTGCCCGCATTGACCAGAACCGTCAGGGGGCGGAACGTGGCCGGATCGACCAGCGACAGCACCCGGTCCACATAGGCCGGGCGCGGGTCCTCGCGGCGCTGCGTGCCGGGCGCAGCGACCGGT
>NZ_SMZO01000032.1 GCF_004358675.1 Meridianimarinicoccus aquatilis
CAGATCCTTCGCCGCCACTTCGCCCACATGGCGCAGTCCGAGCGCGAAAATCAGACGGTGCAGCGGGATCTGCCGCCGTGCTCTGATCGCATCGAAGAGCTTTTTCGCGCTCGCTTCGCCCCACCCCTCGCGGTTCTTGAGTTGCTGAATGCCCGTGCCGTATTGGTTTTCCAGATCAAAAATATCAGCTGGCTCTTTGATCCAACCATCTGCGTGAAACGCCTCAATCTGCTTTGCACCCAGCCCTTCAATGTCGAACGCGGCCCGCGACACAAAGTGCCGCAGCTTTTCGATGGCCTGCGCGGGGCAGATTAGTCCGCCACTGCATCGGCGAACCGCGTCGCCGTCTTCTCGGATCGCTGCAGAGCCGCACTCGGGACAAAGTTCTGGAAAGACAAAAGGACGGGCGCCATCCTCTCGTCGCGACAAATCAACGTCCGCGATCTTCGGAATGACGTCGCCCGCACGATAGACCTGCACCCAGTCTCCGACGCGAATGTCGCGACCATCGCGGATCGGGGCCCCATCGGCCCCGCGACCGGCAATGTAGTCTTCGTTGTGCAAGGTCGCATTGGATACTACCACCCCACCCACAGTAACGGGGCTGAGACGCGCCACAGGGGAAAGTGCCCCGGTGCGCCCAACCTGAATGTCGATTGCCTCCAACCGGGTCCAGGCAAGCTCCGCAGGGAATTTGTGGGCGATCGCCCATCGAGGCGTCGTAGACCGATACCCAAGGCGATCTTGCAGGGCGAGGTTATCCACCTTGTAAACAACACCGTCAATGTCATAGCCAAGCGTCGCGCGCTGCTCTTCAATGTGGCGATACTGCTCAAGCATTTCCGCCGAATTCACACAACGCCGTGTCAGCGGATTGATCGAAAAGCCAAACGACTCGAGCTGTTCCAGCGCGCCACTTTGCGTATCCGACAGTGGTTCTGATACCTCGCCCCACGCATAGGCAAAGAACAGAAGTGGCCGGGACGCAGTGATCTTTGGGTCAAGCTGCCGCAACGAACCTGCCGCCGCATTTCGTGGGTTAGCAAAGGTCTTGCCTCCGGCTGCGGTTTGCCGCGCATTCAAAGCCGCAAAGTCCTCGTGCTGCATGTAGACTTCGCCGCGGACTTCCAGAATGTCAGGTGCGCCGACGATCCGTTCGGGGATATCGCGCACCGTTCGCGCATTCGCGGTCACGTTTTCACCGATGCTGCCATCCCCGCGCGTTGCCGCAGTTGTCAAAACCCCGTTTTCGTAACGCAACGACAGTGAAAGCCCATCAATTTTTGGCTCCGCCGTGAACGCCAACGCGTCCGCCGACCCAAGACCTAGAAATCGGCGGATCGTGGCGTCGAAATCGGCAACGTCTTCTTCCGAGAAGGCATTCCCCAGAGACAACATGCGCTTGGAATGAGCCACTTTTGCAAAGCCAACGGCAACTGCGGCACCAACCCTATCCGAAGCGCTGTCAGATCGCTTGAGTTGGGGGAACCGATCTTCAATGGCACGATTACGCGCCTTGAGGCGGTCATAGTCTGCATCGGAAATGATCGGCTCATCATCGGTGTGATAAGCAGCGTCAGCCCGAGCAAGCTGTGAAGCAAGCTCTGCGAGTTCAGCAGCCGCCGCATCCTCATCCAACGTGTCGATGTCGGCTTTGTTCACTTTCGCCCCCCATGAATACCTCTCTGGCAGAGGTGATAGGGGCGGCGAGCGATCAGGTCCAGCCTTGGCAGCTTAAGCTAACGATGCATCATGCTTGCAGGGCGATAGGCTCCGCACCGGTGTCAACCTCAGGGTCGCGCAGCACATAGCCACGGCCCCATACTGTTTCGATATTGTTCTCGCCGTCTGTCGCTTGGCTGAGCTTCTTACGCAGCTTGCATATGAAAACATCAATGATCTTTAGCTCTGGCTCATCCATGCCGCCGTAAAGATGGTTCAGGAACATCTCTTTGGTCAAAGTTGTCCCTTTGCGCAAAGAAAGAAGCTCGAGCATCTGGTACTCTTTCCCTGTCAAGTGCACCGGGCTTCCGCCCACACTTACGGTTTTCGTGTCCAGATTAACGACGACCTTGCCGGTCCGGATCAACGACTGTGAATGTCCCTTGGAGCGCCGGATGATAGCATGAATTCGCGCTATCAGTTCCTCGCGATGAAACGGCTTTGTCAGATAATCGTCGGCACCAGACCCGAACCCTTTGACTTTACTTTCCGTATCATCCTCACCGGTGAGGATCAGAACCGGCGTTTCAATCCGCGCCACCCGCAATTGCCGAAGCACTTCGTGACCGTTCATGTCCGGCAAATTCAGGTCGAGGAGGATGAGATCATAATCATAGAGCTTCGCCAGTTCCACGCCCTCCTCGCCAAGATCCGTGCAATACACGTTGAGGTTGGCATGAGTAAGCATCAACTCGATACTCTTCGAGATTGTCGGATCATCCTCGACCAGCAGCACACGCATCTTTGTTCTCCACAAGTTCCTCGGGTTCACAGTTAACGTGAAGGCGAGGTGTTAACCTGAGGTTACTATGACTACAGGTTGAGGAAAAACAACTTATAGTTGTCGATACTTTTGCAAAGATGTGGTTTTCAGAGCATCTTCCCCGAAACGTTCCACGGAATTGCACCAGCTGTTGAACTCGTCCCGTGACAGGCCATAGCGCGTCAACGCCTCCTCTTGCGGAAGCAAACCATACTTCACAGCGTTCACAACCACTGCTTTGCGGCTTGCCACCCATCTGACCGTTTTTTCGGATGGTAGGTCTGCACGCGACAGGCAAGATCCATCTGGCAGGGTTACAATTCTTGGGCCATCAATTTTCTTTAGGTACATCAAACGCACTCCTCACTACACCGCCAACAGGGATGCCGGGAACGCGCTTAACGGGGTCTGAAACGCACCTCTTGTTAATGCCTATGATTTTCCTATATTTCTGGAAAATTCCCACTCTATCAGAGATCCGAGTCGCCATGACGCAACCCTTGAATTCGCTGGGCTTTCCCAAGTTGCCGCAAGACACGCGCGTGGTTGTAGCCATGTCCGGCGGCGTGGACAGTTCCGTGGTTGCCGCACAATTGGCCGAAGAAGGATACGATGTCGTCGGCGTGACGCTCCAGCTTTACGACCATGGCGCCGCTCTGGCCAAAAAGGGGGCGTGTTGCGCCGGCCGAGACATACACGATGCCCGCCGTGTGGCCGAAGAGATGGGCTTCCCACACTACGTTCTCGACTACGAAAACACCTTCAAGGAAGCCGTGATTGACGAGTTTGCTGACAGCTATCTTGGTGGTGCGACACCCGTGCCCTGCATCCGGTGCAACGAGCGGGTCAAGTTCAAGGATCTTCTTGAAACTGCTAAAGATCTTGACGCTGATTGCATGGCGACGGGCCACTATATCCAGCGCAAAGTCGGCCCGCTTGGACCCGAACTTCACTGCGCGGCCGACGCGGTAAGGGATCAAAGCTATTTTCTGTTTTCCACTACCGCCGAGCAGTTGTCCTACCTACGGTTTCCCCTTGGTCATTTGCCATCAAAGCACGCCACCCGCGAGCTTGCCGCCCGTTATGGCCTGAGCGTTGCTGACAAGCCTGACAGTCAAGACATTTGCTTTGTCCCAAATGGTGATTATGCGAGCGTTATCAAAAAGCTACGCCCAAATGCCGCCGATCCCGGTGACATCGTAGACCAATCGGGCAAGGTTCTAGGGGCGCATGAAGGGGTCATTCACTACACCGTGGGCCAACGCAGAGGGCTTGGAATTGGTGGCTTGGACGAACCGTTATACGTGATCAAGCTAGATCCTGACGCCCGTCAGGTCGTGGTCGGCCCGAAGGAAGCGCTTGCCACGCGCATTATTACCATCAAAGAAATCAACTGGTTGGGCGATGGCGCGTTCGAAAAGGGCGCCCGCGAGATCACTGTGAAAGTGCGCTCCACACGGCCGCCTCGCCCTGCGATTTTGCGCCCGACCGGCGCGGCGACAGCCGAGGTAGAACTGCTCACACCAGAAGAGGGGGTCAGCCCCGGACAGGCCTGCGTGTTCTATGAAGAGGGCGGCAGCCGGATCTTTGGTGGTGGCTGGATTGCGGGTGGACGCGGCTAGCCAACAGCCGACCAGAGCCCCACTGACCACTCTGTCATTTCCTCATTCAACACCGCCCAACGCGATGTCCGTTGCACACCAAATCGCTGTTTCGGTCAGCCGCAAAAAGCAGGCAGCCTTTTAACCTTATTCGAACAAGCGCGGCTTACACCGGCTGCATGTCAGGAATCGAGCCCGTTCAACACCGCCCGCGCTGCCCTAAGGCCGGGCGATTCGCCGCCACGGCCAAGCCGCTCCATGGTCAACTCACAGGCTCTTTGTTGCGCCGAAGGATCGTCAAGCACGCGCCCCAAGGCATTACACAGCGCGGTTGGCGTACATTTCTCACCCAAATATTCCGGCACGACCCGCGTCTCAGAGACCAAGTTCACCAGTGTCGCCGTATCGATCAATGCCATCCGGCGCATGATCTGCGTGGTCAACCACGAAAGCTGATAGCCAATCACCATCGGCGTACCTGCCGCGGCCAATTCCAAAGACACGGTCCCCGACGCAGCGAGCGCGACATCAGCGGCTTTGAAGGCTGCGCGTTTTTGCTCAGGATCGTCCGCACCAATTATGTGCACGGGTATCCGCCAACTGGCCGCAGCTTCGGCAAGGATCGGCCCAACCCCCGGCGCAGCAGGCAGCACCACCTGCATGTTCGGCCGTTGCGTTGCTAGTTGCGCCAACGCCTCCCCGAATATGGGCATCAAGCGGTTCACCTCGGATCGGCGCGATCCAGGCAAAACAAGAACCAGGGGTGCATCCCCGACATGCAACGCAGCCCTCAATGCGTCGGCCTGAGCCCGCGTGGCTTGCGGCATGCCCACAACAGGGTGGCCAACGAAATCGCACCGCATACCAGCCGCCTCCATGTAGGGGGGCTCAAACGGTAGCAAAGCCAGCACTTGATCAATCATGCGCGCCATCTTTACAGCGCGGCCCGGTCGCCATGCCCAAACCGAGGGGGCGACATAGTGAACAGTACGGATCGACGGGTCTTCGGCACGTACAATTTTTGCCACGCGCAAACAAAAATCAGGACTGTCGATGCTGATTAGAACATCTGGTTTCTCGTCAAGAACCGCCTGCGCTGTTTGAGCGATGCGGCGTTTCAAATGTCGATACTTCGGCAGTACCTCTGCCAATCCCATCACCGACAGTTCCTCCATCGGGAACAGGCTCTCCATCCCCAACGCCTGCATCTGAACACCTGCCACGCCCTGCGCCTGCGTTCCCGGGGCCAATTCCCTCAGTCCGCTCAGCAGGGCTGCGCCAAGGGCATCTCCCGATGCTTCCCCTGCGATCATGAAGATACGCAGCCGGGTCATATTGCACCGTCGCCGGAACGGACCCAGATAAACAATCCTGCGGCGTCTGCGGCCGCAACAGTTGCCGCCCGATCAAGGATCATGACGCCACCAGCCTCGATTACAATGCCTGACAACCCGGCGCGTGCAGCGCCCTCGACGGTCGAGGGGCCAATAACGGGAAGATCTACGCGGCGATCCTGCCCAAGTTTCGGCCCCTTGAACAACACGCCCCGCGCCCCGTTCGGATTGGGGCGGCACGCCCCGGCAACATCCGCCACATAGGCCAACATGGCGTCTGTTCCGGGGGCTGCTTCGACAGCCAGAGCCATCCCTTGAGCCACGACAGCTCCCTGCCCTACATCAGCGCCAGACAATGCAGCAACAATTTTCGCAGCCCGCGCAGCATCCTTGATGTCACGTTCCCCGGGCTTCGCCGCGGTCAGGACACCCCATTCTGGCAAAAGGTCAGGGCACATCTCATGCGCCGCTCGTACCTTGAAACCCTCACCTTCGAAAATATCCAGAACAACGCGCAATGTTGAATCGTCGCCACCTTGCATCGCTTTGAACAAACGCGGTGCAAGACGCACTGTTTTGAAATCAAACTTCGCCGGGTCAAGCTTCGGGCGCGCGACCCCCCCAGCAAAGACAAGATCAACGACCCCCTCAGCGCGAAGGGCTTTGAAAAGCCCGCCGAGCTTTTCAACCCGATAGGGTATCCGCAGATACTCTTGCGAGGTGATGGATACAAAGCCGTCCATTTCGGCCAAAACGACCGTCCGCCCCTGCGCCGTCAATGTTCTCGCAAGGTAGTCAGGCAACAGCCCGCTGCCCGCCATGATACCGACCGGCCCTGACATTGCGTCAGCGAGGGGTCAGAAAATGGCGACCGGTATCGGCCAGCAGGAAATCGACAATCTCCTGAACATAGGGGCTCTCTGTTTCCTCACCCAGTCGGCGGGCGCGCTCAATGAACGGCCCCTCTCCTTGCGCAAGCATCTGAAACGCAGCACGGAGCGCGGTAATGTCAGAACGTTTGACACCTTTGCGTTTCAACCCGACCAGATTGAGCCCATCAAGCTCACCGCGCGGTGCCTGCACCAAGCCGTAAGGCATCACATCATTGGTCACCATTGTTACAGCCCCAATAATCGCCCCCCGGCCAATGCGGACAAACTGATGAATCCCGGCCAGACCGCCAATGATAACATCATCTGCGATGACACAATGACCCGCTAGCGCGGCCTGATTTGCAAGGATGACCCGATCACCGACTTGAACGTCATGGCCGACATGAGACCCGGTCATGAATAACCCGTCATCCCCGACGCGCGTGATGCCGCCACCGCCCTCTGTGCCGGTGTTCATCGTTGCGCCTTCGCGGATGCGGTTGCGTTTGCCAACCACGAGACGGGTCTCTTCGCCTTTGAACTTCAGGTCCTGCGGAATTTCCCCCACAACAGCGCCGGGAAACACGACGCACCCTTCGCCCATATCCGTACGCCCGGTAACCACCACATGGCTTTTCACCTCGACATCATGGCCAAGTGAAACACCGCCGCCAATCAGACTGAAAGGGCCAACCCGCACCCGGTCGCCGATCACAGCGCCCGGTTCAATGACGGCGCTGGGGTGAATATCCGCCGTCGGGGAAATGCTCATCCGGCAGCGCCTTCCCGGTCAATCATGGCCATGAATTCGCATTCGCACGCAACTTCGTCGCCAACCGTGGCTAGCCCTTTGAACTTCCAGACCTTACCGCCGCCGCGCAAAGCATCGACGCGCAATTCAAGCACGTCACCGGGCACCACCTTGCGGCGGAACCGGCATTTGTCGACGCCCATGAAATACACCACCGCGCCGCTATCAACCAGATCCAGTGAAAGTGACACCATCAAAGCAGACGTCTGCGCCAAGGCTTCGATGATCAGCACGCCGGGCAAAACGGGAAGCCCGGGAAAATGGCCGGAAAACTGAGGCTCGTTTACGGAAACGTTCTTGATACCAATCGCACTCTTTGAAGGAACGATATCGCGAACGCGATCAATCATCAAAAAGGGAAAGCGGTGCGGGATAGCCCGCTGGATCAATCCAATATCGGCACTGGTGGGAATATCTGTCATGATGGGTCCGGCTTTTTTGCTCTTGGTCTTCTGCGTAGCAATCCAGAGCTGGCGGCACAAGCGGCGCGTGATCTCAGCAGGCTTGAAGGTCAGTCGCCGTCTGGGCCCGTCGGCACAGATCCGGATGGGGCTTGTTGATCAGCTTGGCCAGACAGATCGTCGGTGGCTGGCAAAGAGGGTGATGGCCCTGTTCCGTCCCCTAGCCGTGCATTGATCTCGTCAATGGCGGCACTGGTGATGTCCACCCCGTCCACAGCGATCAAAACAGCGCCGCGATCCAACAAAACCTGAGCCCCTCGCGCCCGAAGCAAGTCGGTCAGAACAGGACCAATTTCTGTCAAAAAGCGCGTACGATGATCGTCAAGCTGGATTTGAAGAGCCCGGCCCTTTCGATCTTGTTCTTCACGGATACCTTGAACTTTTCTGTCAAACGCATCCGCCAACAGCGCAAAGTCTGCGGCAGGAAGAGCCGCGCGTTTGTCGATCAAAGCACGCTCTTCGGCGATCAGTTCCGCCTCAATGCTGCGGTTTTCTGCGGCAAGTGCATCGCGGTCGCTTTCCAGATCGCGGGTCACGCGTTGACCAAAATCCGATTGCAGAAACAGAGCCTCTTGGTCGAGTGTTGCAATACTCAGTCGCGCGCCGCCTTCGGCTTGTGCGCTCGCCATCTGCGGGGCGAAAGCCGAAAGCAGCACCAGCACGGCACCGAACCACGCATTTAGCCCATTAGAACCGCGTTGAGACCCGGAAATCGAACGTCCGCTCATCGTCATACTCTTCCTTTTCGAGGGCGCGCGTGAAGTCGAACCGCAGGGGACCGATGGGAGTTGTCCAGAAGATCGTGGCACCGATTACCTGGCGCAGGTGGAAATCATCATCCACTTCGCCGCCCGTGCCCGCCGTATCGTCCAGGCCCCATATCGACCCGATGTCATAAAAGACGCCGCCACGGATACCATATTCTTCGGGCAGCCCGACGGGGAAATCAGCCTCAAGCGCCAGACCCACAGCGTAGTTACCGCCAAGCGCGTCTTCGTTTGTCGCGGCGGTATCGCGTGGACCAATGCCGTTCGCAGTGAAACCGCGAGCATAGTTGCGCCCACGATATCGGTCGATGACGCGACTATTGCCTTCGGTAAAGTTCAGGGCCGCCCCCCGCAAAGTTGCCGACAAGCCCACGTCTTCGTTCAGAACCTTGGTGTCGTATCCTGCCAGAGCCAGAGTTTCTACAAACTGAGTGTCGCCGCCCAAGCCGCCAAAATTCTGCCCAAACTCGAACCGATACCGCGTGTTGGGATCAAGCCCAACGCGCTGAGAGTTATAGGTATAGTTGTACCCAATGGATGACGTTACAAGCCGACCTTCCTCGCGCTGGATGATTGCCGAAGACCCGTTATCACCCGGAATATCCGGGTCGCCCGATGAAACGTCACTGATCGTGTCACGTGAAAGACGATAGTTCAGCTCTAGCCGCCCATTGTCACTTACCGGGAAACTCAGAGACGGAAGGAAGCCCAACTCGTCCGTGTTGAAATCGGCGTTAAAATTGTTGGTGGAGCGGTAGTAAAGGCTCAGCGAGCCGGTCAAGTCACGCCCCAACAAGTTCGGCTCTGCAAAGGTCAGGGACGAGTTGCTGTTATCAATGCCCGCCGCCACAGACACATTCAGGAATTGCCCGCGCCCAAGGAAGTTCCGTTCGCTGAGCCCGACAGCAAACCCCAACCCTTCATCAAGTGAATAGCTACCGCCAAGTGTCAGCGACCCGGTGGGTTGTTCTTCGACATTGACGTCAACAATCACACGGTCCGGCGCGGTTCCCTCACGTGTTGTGACATCGGAATTTCCAAAAAATCCAAGCGACCGGATGCGTTCAGCGCTGTCCCTGATTTCGCGCGGATTGAATGGGTCACCTTCGACGACCCTAAACTGGCGACGGATCACCCGATCAAGCGTGGTTGAGTTGCCTTCAATGTCGATCCGCTCAACCAAAATGCGCGGGCCTCTCGTCAGATTGAAAGCCACATCAAGTGTTAGATCGCGGTTGTTGCGTTCAATGACAGGATCGGCGCGGATGAAATCCAATCCCAATTCGATCGATTCCCGTTCAAGCCGCGCAATCGTGTCTTCAATCCGCGTCGGTGAATAGGTCTGGCCAGTTCGTGCGCGGACAACTCTTTCAAATGCCGCAACATCCAAGCCCGGTACATCAGTCGTGACCGAAATCTCACCCAGCTTGAACCTTTGCCCTTCTTGCACGTTGAACGTCAGAAAGAACGCATCGCGTTCGCGCGAAAACTCTGGCGTGACCGACAGAACCTGAAAGTCGATGAAGCCGCGGGATCGGTAAAAATCAGTCAGCACCTGACGATCAAACTGAATCCGGTCTTCGATAAAGGTATCGCGGCGGATGAGTTGACGAAAAATACCGGCCTGTTTGGTGCTGAGGGCTTGGCGCAACCTGCGATCCGAATAGCTGCGGTTGCCGACAAATCCGATACGCTCCACTTCGATCACAGCGGCCTCGGTGACTTCAAACACAAGATCCACGCGGTTCTGGCTTCGCTGAATGATCTTTGGTGTCACAGTCGCGGCGAGCCGACCCGCTTGAAAATACGCATCCGTGATTGCCCGGGCATCTGTGATGACTGTGGATGGGCTGTAAACGCGGCGGGGCTGCGATGTGATCAGCCCTTCCAACACATCATCATTAAGTCTGCGGTTCCCCTCGATGCTGATGCGGTTAATCGTTGGAAATTCCTGAACTTCGATGATCAGGTTGCCACGTGCCGGGGTCACCTCCACGCTTTCGAATAGACCGGACGAAAGCAAACGCTGCTTGGCGGCGTTGACCTGGCCCGCCGTGACCGGGGTCCCTGTCTCGATACCCGCGTAGGTCAGCACGGTGCTGGTTTCGATGCGTTGGTTCCCCCGCACTTCGATCTGGTTCAAAACCGCTTGCGCGATGGCCGCAGGACCGACCCACAGAATGCAAAGCGCAAAAAACGCCGTGCGTCCTGCTTTTGCTGTCTGGTTCAAGCCCGCTTTCGCGAGCGCCTGTCGCTTGATCATCCGCCTGCCCTTTCGCCCCGCCCGGCTTAGCCGGCCTTTTCACCGGGGTTAGTCGGGCAAGCCGCGGTTGTCAAAATCGCATTGCCACCACGCGTCGCTTTTCACCTTTGTTGAGGCATGCAAAGCGCATCACGGGCACAGGAATAGATCATTTGTGACCGCAAACACCATCAACATGATGATCGCCGCCAATCCACCCGCCATCAAAACCTGAAGCGCCTTGTCGCTGGGTGGCTTGCCAGTCACTGCTTCGTAGGCGTGAAAAACAAGGTGCCCCCCATCAAGAACCGGCACTGGGAACAGGTTCATCAGGCCAACCGCGGTTGAGAGAACAGCAATGAACCACACGAAACTAGCCAAGCCTTGGGACGCGGCGGCGCCCGACGTTTCGGCGATCCCAACCGGGCCAGAAAGATTGCAGGTGCTGATTGCGCCCGTGATCATGTGATATAGCCCCGAAAGGCTTTGACGAACGATATATCCGGTTTGCTCAACACCGATGGCAAGCGCTGCAAACGGGCCGGGCATTTCGGTTACCGGGCTAAAGAACAAACCGCCAGTCACGCCGATGAGATACCGCTGCTCAAACCCGCCGTCGGGCAGCGGCACATCCGCACTGCGCGGGGTCAGCGTCATCGGGAATGTCTCGCCATTGCGCCAAACCTCCAGATCAAGAGGCGCGCCGCCCGACACCATGACCGCGCTCCGCAGATCTTCAAAGGATGAAATCCGTGTGCCATTCACTTGGGTGATGAAATCGCCCTGCTCTAGCCCGGCATCCATTGCGGCGGATTGCGGCGACACACCCGAAACAAGCGGCGGATACGGATACGGACCAATCACGTCGATTTCTTGGCCATCACGCAGCACGGTATAGTCCAGTTCAGGGGATCGCGGCAGTTCATCCACAAACGCGGAAAATCCATCGAACCCGGGCACGGTGCGATTGTGAATCTCTAGAATACGGTCGCCCGGCTCAAGCTCTTGCACGCTTTCAGGCATCGGTGTGATATCGCTGATGGTCAGGGGCTCTTGCGCCCGGCCTTGCCACATCACCACGAGGGCAAAGACCATGATGGATAATGCGAAGTTGAAAATCGGCCCGGCTGCGACGGTACACGCCCGCGCCCAAAGCGGCGCAGCATGCATTGTACGTCTCTGCATCTTTGGATCCATACGGGCGATGGCACTGCCATCAACGCTGCTTGCGGCATCGGCATCCCCGAGGAACTTCACGTACCCCCCTAAAGGCAGCGCCGCGATTTGCCACAAAGTTCCGCGTTTGTCGCGCCATGTGAACAATCGCGGTCCGAACCCAAGAGAGAACACCTCGGCATGGATACCGCACCATCTGCCAACGATATAGTGCCCATATTCATGCACGGCGACTATGACCGACAAGGCAATGACGAAGGCGCCAACAGTGTAGGCAAAACCGCCGAAAGTCGGGATCAGACCGAGAATTTCCAAAACGCCGATTACTCCTCGTGTCGATTGCGTGTGGGCGGAAGTGTCAGTGCGCCTGAACGCTTAGCCATGCATCCGCAGCCTGTCGTGCCATTTGGTCCGCATTTCGGACGTTATCAAGGGTGACGTCGGCGCGAAACGCGCTGTCAGAAGAGATAGAGGCCAGAACATCCTCGACCAGTGCGGCCATTTCCGTAAAACGTATACGCCCCGCGATAAAGTGATCCAGCGCTCGCTCTTTGGCAGCGTTGAACACCGGTCCGGCCATCGCTCGGGCGGCCATCACCTCGCGCGCAAGACGCAAAGCCGGGTATCTTTGTTCGCACGGCGCCCGAAAGTTCAGGCTGCCAACCTGTGCCAGATCAAGACGCGCCACAGGTATATCCAACCGATCCGGCCAGTTCAGCGCGTACCCGATGGCGTGGCGCATATCAGGTGGCCCGACATGCGCCATCAACGCCCCGTCTCGAAAGCCGACCAGCGCGTGGATCAGGCTTTCGGGGTGGATGATGGTTTCGATCCTCGCCGGGTCGATCCCAAAAAATTCCCGCGTTTCTATGAGTTCCAACGCCTTGTTGAACATCGACGCGCTGTCGATTGTAATACGTTGGCCCATGTCCCAATTCGGGTGACTAGAGGCTTCCTCCAATGTGGCAGAGGCTAATGACTCCAGCGGCCAATCACGAAACGCACCACCGGACGCTGTGATGATGATGCGCTCAACCGCGGACACCTCTTCGCCCACAAGCGCCTGAAAAACGGCTGAATGTTCGCTATCCACGGGCAAAATGCGGGCGCCGTGGGCGGCGGCTTCCGACATCATTAAGGGACCAGCGCAGACCAGACTTTCTTTGTTGGCCAGTGCCAATGTCGTTCCCTGACGCAAAGCGCGCAGGCCAGGCGGCAGACCCGCTGCGCCGACAATCCCCGACACAATCAGATCAGCCGGGCGTTCGGCGGCTTCCAGCAAAGCCGCCTCCCCTGCTCCGGCCTCGATACCACTGCCGGACAGCGCGGCGCGCAGATCATCCAGCAAATCCGGAAAGGCTGTAACCGCGATTTCGGCGTTCAGAACTCTGGCCTGTTCCGCCAGCCGTGCAATATTGCGCCCCCCGGTCAGCGCAACGGCGCGAAACCGATCCGGCGCACGGGCGATAAGATCAACGGTGTTTTCCCCGATGGACCCCGTCGCGCCCAGAATAGTCACCCCCCTTTGCGTCATAGAGCAACCGGGGGAAAGTCGATGATCTGCTCGACCAGCAGTAAGAACACAGACGCGCCCAGAACACCGTCAAAACGGTCAAAAACGCCGCCGTGACCGGGCAAAAGGTTGGAGCTGTCTTTCACCCCGACATGCCGTTTCATGGCACTTTCTGCAACATCGCCCAGTTGCGAGGCCATCGACACCGCAACAGAGATCGCAAGAATTTCAGGCCCGACAGAGCCGGACATCAAGGCCACAAAGCCCACGCAAAGGGCCCCAAACCAGCCCGCGACGGTCCCCGACCATGTCTTTTTTGGGCTCACGCGGGGCCAGAACTTCGGGCCGCCAATCAGCCGCCCAGCGAAATACCCAAAAATGTCCGTTACGGCGACAATCATGATCAACCAGACAAGCCAATTCGGGCTTGCCTCGCCGCGCAAATCCACAAGGCCGTAACCTGCAAGGATAGCCAGCGTGAGAAAGATTGCATGAGATAGATGTGCACGCTTCAGACCCGACTGAGCAACCAGGACCGGCACAATCACCAAAGGTAAGCCCCACCCGTCGGGCAACCACAATACGCCGAGACAGCACAGTCCAGCAACAATGCCGATTAGCCTTGGCCGAGTGGCTTGCGCCATTTCGGAAAGTTCCCAACCGATGAGCCCAATCGCCAAAGCAACCAACCCGGCAAACCAAACCCCACCAAGATAAATGGTGAAGACACCAATCGCGATCAAAACTACCGATGTCGTGAGCCGCGGAGCGAGATCACCCCATTTTCCGGCCGATTGAGGCGTCATGTCAGCACGGCACCAAAACGACGTTCGCGAGTCCCAAAATTCAACAGGATGTCTGCCATATGGTCGGCTGAAAAATCCGGCCAAAGTACAGGCGTGAATTCGTATTCCGCATAGGCAGACTGCCAAAGCAAGAAATTGGAAATGCGGGTCTCACCAGATGTACGGATCACAAGGTCCGGGTCCGGGATATCGGCGGTTTCCAATTGGCAGCCAAGATGGTCCGCAGTGATGTCTTTTGCGTTCAACTCTCCGCGCGCCACAGCCTCGGCCAAACGCGCCGCCGCGCGGGCAATCTCATTGCGAGAGCCGTAATTGAGAGCGATGGTCAGGTGGAGCCGGTCATTGTCCCGTGTTCGATCTTCCAACTCGGCCATCAAGGTCTGGAGACGCGGATTCAGCGCGTCCCGTTCGCCGATGAACCGAACCCTGACACCAGAGTCGAACAATTCATCGGCTTCGCTACGCAGATGGCGGCGAAACAAGGCCATGAGCCCAACAACCTCTGTTCGTGCGCGACGCCAATTTTCAGTCGAAAACGCGAATAATGTCAAAAAACGCACGCCTTGGTCCGGGCAGGCGCGCACGATTTCACGAACACGCCCAGACCCGGCTTTGTGGCCGCGCAAACGTGGCAAGCCGCGACGGGTGGCCCATCGTCCGTTTCCATCCATAATGATGGCAACGTGTTCCGGCCCTACCTGCCGATTGTCCTTTGCCGCCATTCTGCGCCCCGTAACCTTGCTTTGATCTAACACTCTGCGTTCCAACAGACTATTATTCAGACCTGCATGATCTCTGCTTGCTTCGCCTCAAGCACCTCATCGATGCGCGTGATATAGGCGTCAGTGAGTTCCTGCACTTCTTGCGACCAGATCTTGTGATCGTCTTCACTCATGCCGTTCGACTTGGCCCGCTTCAGTTGATCCATGCCATCGCGGCGAACATTGCGCACAGCAACGCGCCCGTGCTCAGCGTACTGAGCGGCAACCTTGGTGAGTTCTTTGCGGCGTTCTTCGTTCAGTTCAGGAATAGGCAAACGAATGATCGTCCCATCCACAACTGGGTTGATACCAAGCCCGCTTTCACGCAGCGCTTTTTCGGCTTTGCTCACGAGGCTCTTGTCCCAGATGTTGACCGTCAACATGCGCGGCTCAGGAACGTTGACTGTACCAATCTGGTTGATCGGTGTCGGCGTGCCGTATGCATCAACAGTGACCGGGTCCAACATCGATGCAGCGGCGCGGCCGGTTCGCAGCGACAGGAATTCCTGCTTCAGGTTTCCCATGGCTCCTTCCATGCGCCGCTTCAGATCGTCTGTATCAATTTCCAGATCTTCATCTGACATTATCATTGCGTCCTTCTTCGTACACCCGACAGGGATTTGCCGGGCGCGCTGTCAGGTTTCCCCCCGCGCCACCCGAAACTTTCCGAGCCGATATAGCGCTATCCGTGCACCCTTGTATAGGTACCGTCGCCGTTGAGAATGCCCCGGAAGCCTCCAGCCTCATCCAGAGAAAAGACGATAATCGGTAGGTCATTGTCACGAGCCAGCGCAATAGCAGACGCATCCATCACGCCCAAGTGCTGTTGCAGCACCTCGTCGTAAGTCACGGTTTCATACCGTTTCGCATCGGCATGCTTGACCGGATCCTTGTCATAGACGCCATCAACCTTGGTACCTTTGAAAATCGCTTCGCAACGCATTTCATTGGCTCTAAGCGTCGCGGCAGTATCGGTTGTGAAGTATGGGTTTCCAGTCCCCGCCGCAAAAATGCAGACGCGCTTTTTCTCTAGATGGCGCACGGCGCGGCGGCGAATATACGGTTCACAGACCTCATCCATCCTGATCGCGGAAATGACCCGCGTGTTAACATCCATCCGTTCAAGCGAGGATTGCATGGCCAGAGCATTCATGACGGTCGCCAGCATACCCATGTAGTCCGCCGTCGTCCGTTCCATGCCCTGCGCGGATCCTTGCAAGCCGCGAAACACGTTGCCACCGCCGATCACCATGCAAATCTCAACGCCCATGTCGTGAACCGACTTTATCTCGCGGGCAATGCGTTCAACTGTGGGCGGGTGCAGCCCATAGCCCTGATCGCCCATAAGGGCTTCGCCAGAGATCTTGAGCAGGACCCGCTTGAATTTGGCACGTGGGAGTGTTGTGTCGTCGGTCATCGAACTGATCCTGTCGTCGGGAAAACTTTGACAGAAAATGTCGGATTGTAGCGAATGTTTCAATCGGCATTATTCTTTTCATCGGCGGCAGACTGCCGCTCGCAGTACGCGTGGTTGCCGCGCCGCGGCGATTCTGGCATCGGTCACGCAAATGACTCGGAATCTGCCCCCCTCGTGTTCCACTTTTTCGCCGGACCGTCCTGTCCTGATCGCCGGTCCGACGGCGTCAGGCAAATCATCGCTCGCGCTCGCCATCGCGCAGGAGCAGGGACGCGCTGTAGTGAATGCTGATGCTCTGCAGGTTTTTGCAGGCTGGCCAGTGTTAACCGCGCAACCGCCGCAAGAAGACTACGATATTGCTGAGCATTTACTTTATGGCCATCTGCCCTTTGATGCGTCTTATTCCGTCGGCGACTGGCTGCGCGATGTCACACCGTTGCTTATGCGCCGACCAGCCCCTGTTGTCGTCGGCGGCACTGGGCTGTACCTGAGCGCGCTCACCGAAGGCCTTGCTGAGATACCTGCAACCAACCCTGATCTAAGGCTCGTTGCAACAAATCGGCGCGCAGAGATCGGCCTTGAAGCTTTAGTGAACGAGTTGGACATCGCCACCCGAGACCGGATCGACACACAAAACCCGATGCGGGTGCAGCGCGCTTGGGAGGTTTTGCAACAGACAGGCAAAGGGCTTGTCGACTGGCAGTCCAATACAGGCCCGGCTCTGCTCTCGCCGGGTGATGCGCACCTTATCCAAATCGCCGCGCCGCCTGCCTTCCTGACCCCGCGCATCGCGGCACGCTTTGATAAAATGATGTCTGGCGGCGCTCTGGAAGAAGCGCGGGCGATGCTGCCGGTCTGGAATTCCACCCATCAGTCCGCGCGCGCAATCGGGGCGGCTGACTTGATCGCACTGCTTCGGGACGAGGTCAGCGAATCACAAGTGATCGAGCGTGCCGTCGTGGCGACACGGCAATATGCCAAGCGTCAGCGAACGTGGTTTCGCCGTCGAATGCAGCACTGGACGGTGCTAGATGCCGCTGCTTTGTGCGGGGATTCCGTGCAACACACGAGAAAAAGGCCCTAAATTCCGAGTACCCACATCAATCCAACCTTGGACGAATCTATATTCGCCGCATAAGCTGAGCCAAGGACGAGGAACCCCCATGTTTGACAGCCAAACCCACGACCAGACCCAGCGCCCCCCGAAGGCAGTACCTGTCTCGCTCCTCGCGCGGGAAGCTAAATGGGCCATCGACACGCCGCGAAGCTACCTTGTACCGGTGCTTCTTTGGTTCACGTGCGGGCAGGGTCGACTCAGCGTCAATGGCGAAATGCGGGGATACACCGCACATAATGCGATATTTTTGCCAGCAAATACGCCCCACTCTTGCGAAGCTTGCGGTCGCACTCAGGGCACCGCCCTGTTTCTTGGTGCGCGCGGCGACCTGCCTGTTCCAAACACAATGATGCATTTGCGCCTTACCGCGCTGCACCAACAAACCGAACTGAACGAGCTGATCGAAGGCTTTCGCCGCGATTGCGCGACCGGCGGGCCATTGGGTGACGAGATCTTGTATCATCGCGCTGCACTGATCGCACTTTGGCTTACGCGGCACGAAATGCACTTGTCAGGCTCTAGCACCAGCGATGTTTCTCGCACTCTGCCCGGGTCGATCAACGGCATTCGCCGCAGCGCTGAACAAACACTTTAGTCTTTTCCAGCGCCCGTCTGCCCCGGCGACCGCGCTGTATCGACGTCTGTATTTTCTTCTCTTGTAACGCGAACTCTGCACCGTCATGTTTGCAGTAACAGCGAGATGCGCACGTCGCGCCGAAAAAGCGGGCAATCAACTCATGTACCGAAACGGTCGCACGCTACCGCGAGGCACACTGCACGCAGTAGACCGGTTAGCGAAAGAATGCCGACTTGGCCTGTTGTCCCGGCGTGAATTTTTGTCGCGCGCAACGGCGCTTGGCGTCACAGGCACCGCTGCCATGGCACTCGCCGGGCTGCCAGCACGCGCGCAGACAAGCGAACAGTCCCCGGTGCCAGGTGGCACGTTGCGCATTCAAATGGACGTTCGCCCCGTCACCGATCCACGGCTTCTGGACATTCCTGAAAGCGCAAATGTTCTGCGCGGCCTCATGGAATACTTGGTCGAATATCGGGCCGATGGCCGGTTTGAAGGGCGGCTTTTGTCCCATTGGGAAGCCAACGCAGAAGCAACAGAATATCACCTGCACCTAAGACCCGGCGTACAGTGGAACACAGGCGCACCCTTTACGGCTGATGATGTTGCGGCGAATTTCGAAGGTTGGGCCGACGCGACGGTGCCGGGAAATTCCATGGCAAATCGGTTGGTCGCCTTGACCGACCCAGACACCGGCAAAGCACGCGAGGGCGCGATTGACGTAATCGACCCTCTTATCGTGCGCCTTAGGCTGTTACGGCCTGACATCACCTTGATCCCATCGGTGGCCGATTATCCCGCCGCTGTGCAGCACCGCGATTACATTGGCACCAACCCAGTTGAGCACGGCATAGGTACAGGTGCCTACAAGATCACCAAATTCGAACCAGGGCGCATCGCAGTCCTGGAGCGGGCGACAGATCACAAGTATTGGGGAACCGCCGCTTTGGACCGGGTCGAACTTATTGATTTCGGCCCGGACCCGTTGCTGTGGCGCAGCGCGGCAGCCGAAGGGCTGTTTGACATGACCGCAAGAACGGAACCTGGATACATCTCGGAATTCGATGGGCTTGGTTGGGAAGGGTATAGCGTACAAACAGCCGCAACCGTCGTCGTGCGTCCAAACCAGAAGGCCAAGGTTGGCGATCAAGTCCCCTATGGCGATCTGCGCGTCCGCCGCGCGCTGGCCTTGGCCGTCGACAACCAGATCTGTCTGGAACTCGGCATAGATGGCCGGGGAACCGTAGGCGAAAACCATCATGTGTGTCCCATCCAGCCCGACTATGCGCACTTGCCACCACTTCGCGCCGATCCCACCGAAGCGCGCCGCCTGATGGAAGATGCGAACATGCTGGACTTTGAGCATGAACTGGTTTCGGTTGATGACACCCTGCGCCGCGACACGACCGACGTTGTCGCAGCGCAACTTGTGGAAGCCGGCATCCGCGTTCGGCGCCGCATTGTCCCCCGAGACGACTTTGACTTGAAATGGAAGGATTATCCTTTCAGTGCAACGTATTGGAACCACCGTGAACTCGGTGTTCAGGTTCTTGCCCTCGCCTATCGCACCGGGGCTGTCTGGAACGAAACTGGGTATAGCAACCCAGAGTTTGACCGCCTGCTGGACCGCGCCGTCACAATCGCGGACGCGGACACGCGGCGCGATACGATGGCGCGACTACAGCAGATGCTTCAAACGGATGGGGTGATCATTCAACCGTTCTGGCAGTCGTTGTACCGCCATGCACGGCGGGCAGTAGTCGGTGCGCAGATGAACCCCAAATTCGAAGTGAATCCTCACCGGTTGGGGTGGGCAACGCTGCCCTAACCATCAGCCGAACTGTGCAATCCGGCATGCCATATTTTCAGACAAGCTTGGCTGCATGAGTGTGGAAAAACCGTGAGGCACCGCCTTTTGGTCGAAGCCCTACGTCGACTGTTGCGGTAAGAAACTACGCACCAAGTTCTTCTTCCCGCAGGATTTGAACGCCGTCGATTTGCCACACACCGCTTTCGGCTTGGCTCATCTGATAGCCCAGAGTGTGATAAGCACCCTCTGCGTCCCGCATCAGCACAACCTGCCAAAGCCGACCGCCGATATCGCGCAAGTCCAGAAATTCAACTGATTGCGGCCTCCACACCATCGGGTACCCTTGCCGCACCATCATGCCGAACCGGTCGGACGTACCGAACATCTGGCGAATTTGGGGCGACGCAAAGGAAAACGCAGCCGCGAAGTCGTCTTTCTGAAAGGCGTCGATTTGGCTTTGAATGACTGACCGTATCTCGGGCCCATCCGTATCTTGCGCAGTCGCGACGGTGCCCACGACCACGGCAAAAAAGCCCGCCGTCAGCATCGCAATAAGGCTTTTGATCATCGCTCATATCTCCCTGTGTCTCACAAAGAGGTAGAGCAGCGGGCCAGACCGGTCAAATTCGGCCCGCCATAAAGGTGAATTACCCGGACGCCAGATCGCCGTTCAAAGCGGCCTCAATCAACGCGGCTGTTTCTGACAAACCATACAGCGCGATGAACCCACCAAAACGCGGTCCTTGGCTCGCGCCGAGGCACACCTCATAAATCGCGGTGAACCACGCACGCAGAGGGTCAAACCCAGCCTCTTTGCCAACCGCAAACACCACGCTTTGCAACTCTTCTGCATCAAGCGCGCCGTCATAGGACCGAAGCCGCCCAGCCAAGTCCGCAAGCGCGGCCCGTTCGCGATCGTCTGGCAAACGATAGGTTTTGGTCGGTTTTACGAAATCCCGATAGTATTGCACGGCAAAACCTGCCGCCGCGTCCAGCCCCGGGTGGGTCTGTGGCGCGGCATCAGGCGCGTAGCGACCAATGAACCCCCACAATGCAGCTTTGTCTTCAGCCCCCGACGCGCTGGCAAGGTTCAGAAGCATGGCAAAGGGAACAACCATGTCCGACGCCGGAACGTCAGGTCCGTGAATGTGGTACACCGGGTTGGTCAGTTGCGCGGCTGCGTTTTGGCCGGGATAGGCGCGCAACTGTTGATGGTACTCGTCGACAGCTTTGGGGATGACGTCAAAATAAAGCCGCTTGGCCGTCTTTGGTTTGAGGTACATGAAATAAGACAGGCTTTCCGGCGCGGCATAGGTCAGCCACTCTTCCATGCTCAGCCCGTTCCCCTTGGACTTGGAAATTTTCTGCCCCGCCTCGTCATTGAACAACTCATAGGACAAGGACACGGGCGGCGCTTTGCCAAGCGCTTTGCAGATTTTGCTGGACTGAGTCACACTATCGATCAGGTCCTTGCCAGACATCTCATAATCAACGCCGAGTGCAGCCCACCGCAGCGCCCAATCCGGCTTCCACTGCATCTTGACGTTACCGCCGGTGACCGGAATTTCGACCTTCTCACCGTCCGGCTCCTGATAGACGATCGTGCCTTTGGATAGGTTCCGCTCTAGCGTCGGCACCTGAAGAACATGACCCGTTTTGGGGCTGATCGGCAGAAAACAAGAATAGGTCGCCTGACGTTCTGCCCCCAATGTGGGAAGCATGATCTTCTGGATATCGTCGAACCGCTCAAGCGCCGTGAGCAGCATCGTGTCAAACTGCCCAGATGTGTAGTAATCGGTCGCACTCGCGAATTCATACTCAAACCCAAAGCCATCAAGGAACGCGCGCAAACGTGCATTGTTGTGCTGCGCAAAGCCCTCATGCGTGCCGAACGGGTCCCGCACGCGGGTCAGCGGCAAATTCAGATCTTCTTTCATCTGTTCTTGGTTGGGCACGTTGGTCGGCACTTTACGCAAGCCGTCCATATCGTCCGAGAAACAGATCAGGCGTGTGGGTATATCGCTGAGTTGTTCAAAGGCCCGGCGCACCATGGTCGTACGCGCCACTTCGCCAAATGTACCCAGATGTGGCAGCCCTGACGGGCCATACCCGGTCTGAAACAGAACATGCCCCTTTGCGGGCGGCGCCTTTTCGTAACGTTTGAGCACGCGGCGCGCTTCTTCAAAGGGCCAAGCTTTCGACGACATCGCTAGCGCGCGCAGTTCACTCATTTTTCGTTCCACATTCATGTGCCGCGCGGCCCAGTGCCACGCAGACGCGCCTGACCTAAAGCGCTGCGCCCGCAAGGTCAATTCGCCGCCCCTATTGTCGCGCATCCGCAGCGTATATAGATCGACAGGTAAACCCGAAGGATATGACAGTGCCAGATACCACCGCAGATCTTCACCCGCTCACCGCGCAAGACAGCCTTGTGGCGCTGATGATCGCCATCTCCGCATCCGATGCGCAGATCCGCACCTCTGAACTCGTGAGGATTCAGTCGGTGCTCAACCACTTGCCCGTTTTCGGTGATTACGAGCAAGCACGACTAACACAGGTCAGCTCCCTCGTGTTCGAACTCTTCGAAGACGAGGACGGGCTCGATGCCCTGTTCGGTCTTGTCCGCGAAGGGCTGCCGGAACGGCTCTTTGAAACTGCCTATGCACTGGCTTGTGATGTGGCAGCGGCTGATGGCAACCTGAACGAAGAAGAACTGCGTATGCTCGAAGAGATGCGGTATGAGTTGTCCATCGACAGGCTTCATGCCGCCGCGATCGAGCGCGGCGCGCGCGCGCGGCACATGACGCTCTGATCCCGCTGAGCGACATCCAGCCAAATCCACGGCCCCAACAGCACGGCGCGCCTCTGCCCCGCAGAGGCGCAGTATCGCGTCCCGCGCAGCGGGGCCGTTGGATCAGATGTCAGGCGTGCTGCGCCCAAAGCTGAACAAGGTCAAACTGCATTGCGCGCGAACGCCGGGTCCAGGTGCGCGTGCCCGGCGGGTTTTCTTCACCGCCCTTCGGGATTGCGGCGCGGCGCGCCAGATCGGCGGTCACGACCGCAAAAACCAACGGCGCGCCGCCTTCTGGCCTGATATGGCCGCACAGGGCACTCACAAAATTCAGCGTGCCGGTCTTCGCATAAAGTTGCAAT
Source organism: Meridianimarinicoccus aquatilis (assembly GCF_004358675.1). Classification (GTDB taxonomy): domain Bacteria; phylum Pseudomonadota; class Alphaproteobacteria; order Rhodobacterales; family Rhodobacteraceae; genus Meridianimarinicoccus; species Meridianimarinicoccus aquatilis. The sequence continues at coordinate 22,901 of NZ_SMZO01000032.1, forward strand.
GGCGCACGGGTACCGTCGTCGCGCTTGAGTGTGATTTCTCTCATCGCACGGCGAAGCGCCCCGTCCGGGCCCAGTCGCACCAAGGCGCGGACCATATCGCGCGCCGTGACCCGGGATGCATCCCCCAAGCCGGAATGATCCACAAAATGGCTGGCCTGCATGCCCAGCCCATTGGGCGACGACGCCCAATTTGACATTGCAGCCCCAGATTCGGGCAGCGACAGGGGCGCCTTCCCCGTGAACCCTGCACTGGCGCGCAACCCGATCGCTTCGGCGGTCAAGTTGGTCGAATATCGCAACATGCCCTTGGCCACATCAACCAGCGGTGGCCCCGGCAAGGATGCCAAAACAACCCCGCCACCGGGCAACGAGGCAACCTCTTTGGCAGTGGACAGGTCTATCCCTTGCGAACGCGCCAAGGTTCGGAAAACATCGCCTGCATAAAGCGCACTGTTTCGGACTGGCAACCAACGCGTCCCGCCCCCGCCAAGCCCCCCGCGCGCGACAGACCAGCTTTCTCGCCCTGTCGCCGTATCCGTATTCAACGCGAAAAGCGGCGATGATCGCCCCGCCACCTGCATTCGGGAATGAGTCACTTGCGGGGTGTACCCGCCGCCCCGTGCATCCATGCTGACGGTATAATCCGCGCCTTGTTTGCGCCATTCGAAGTGCACCCGATTATAGTTCAGGTTGAGCCCGGAAACCGAAGGGTTATACCCAAGGTGATCGGGCTGTCTCGGATCAATCTCGGGCACCCAAGGCAACGCCCCGGCCCAAACCTGGAACGATCCGGTTACCGCCCTCAGGCCCGCCGCTTTCAGTGCCGCGCTCAATTCGGCCAGATCTCCAGTGCTCAGCCCCGGTGCGCCGCCACCGGCAAGGATCAGATCCCCATCCAGCACGCCGTCACGAACAGGCCCTGTGCCGATGACACGCGTTTCGAACTGGAACCCCGGCCCCAACATATCAAAACCGTAGGCGGCCGTAATCGCCTTGGCCGTGCTTGCGGGTGGCAAAGGTTTATCTGGCTCAAAGGCAAAGAGTATCTCGCCCGAGGACGCATCAGCCACAACACAGCCAACCTCTCCGCTCAGCCCTGCATCAGCAATGCGGCCCAAGGACAGCGAGCCCAGATCAGGGGGCGGCGGAGGTGGCGGGCGCAGCGACGGCCGGGGGGAAATGCTGACATTTGCCCAAACGGGCTGCGCGGCGGTTCCGGCAAGTCCGGCCAAAAGGGAACGACGAGTAAGGATCATACCGTCAAATAGCCACGCACCGCGCGCCGGGACAAGGCAAATTACAGCCTGAGATTGCCCACCATAACGGTGAAGTGACAGCGGGCGTGCCTTGAGATCGAAACAGCGGTGACGCGTGAGCGATCAACGGACCCAATCGCCGCGCGCGCGTATCTCTGTCGATGACAGATCAACAAGCGGCCCGCGAAGATAACACCACGCGGGGGCAATTGCGGCGCCCAACATGTGCGACTGGCTGGCACGCAACCTCGACTTGCGATAAAGCCGCGCCGCCCGCGTCAAGCGCGTTGGCAACGCATCCCCCGGTCGCGCCACGACACCGACCGGCACCTGCGCGAAGATCGATGGCCAGCGTTCCCACAAATAGACGGTGGCCAGGTTGTCGGCCCCCATCAGCCACGTGAACCGCACACCGGGATAAATATCAATCAAAGTGCTCAGCGTGTCGGCTGTCAGCCGCGTCCCAAGTCGCGCTTCAGCATCGGTCACTGTCACGCGCGGGTGCTGCATGATCTTGCGCGCCGCAGCCATGCGGGTGTGCAGTGGCGCGGGGCCTTTAGACTTCAAGGGGTTTCCGGGGCTGACCAGCCACCAGACATGATCCAGACCAAATCCGCGCAACGCCGCGCGGGTGATATGCACATGACCGGCATGAGGCGGATCGAACGACCCCCCCAGCAGGCCAATTCGCTGGCCTTTATATGCAGGCGGGAAACCCAGCCTCATGTCACGGAACCCCTATCCACACGCCAAAATGCATCACATCTTCAATCGCGCCGCTAGACCATGTCATCCCGGCCAGTGCAAGGGACCCGCAAAGGGTAGACATCGCAGGCACCCCTGCGCAATGTTTGAAGGACATGTTTAAGTTGATAGGGAGGCTCCATTGAAAAACAGTGCACCAATCCTTGGAACAGTCGCGGCGCTCGCGCTGCTGGCTACCCCCCTCGCAGCACAACAAACGGCCGATGCGATAGACCCCGAGGCCGCCACAGCCGCGCGTGCCGACAAGGATGCCGGTCGCCCTGTCATAGCCGATGACTGGATGGTAGCGGCGGCAAATCCACTTGCGGTGGAAGCCGGTGCCGCGGTCTTGGCACAAGGCGGAACGGCCGCAGATGCAATGGTCGCGGTGCAGACCGTTCTGGGCCTTGTTGAACCCCAGTCCTCTGGCCTTGGAGGCGGGGCGTTTTTGGTCTGGTACGATGCCGACAGCGGCGAAGTCACGACGCTCGACGGTCGTGAGACGGCTCCGCAGGCCGCAACGCCAACGCTGTTTCAGACCGCCGCTGGCGAGAAAATGGGTTTTTGGGATGCGGTCATCGGCGGACTTTCCGTCGGCACACCGGGCACTCCTGCCCTGATGGAAACGGCACATCGAAAATGGGGCAAAGCCAATTGGAGCGACCTTTTTGATGCCGCGATCACCCTGGCCGATCAAGGTTTCGTCGTCTCACCTCGCCTTGCGGCCCTTGTCGCTGGCGATGCCGAAAAACTTGGCCGCTTTCCGGCAACAGCGGCATATTTCTTGCCGGACGGTGCCCCAATCGCCGCAGGCACGGCCCTGAAAAATCCGGCCTATGCCGACACGCTCCGCCAAATTGCAGCCGAAGGGACCCGCGCGTTTTATACCGGGCCCATCGCAGAAGGGATCGTGGCCACAGTACGCGGCGCCGAAGGCAATCCGGGGTTGCTGTCGATGGACGATCTGGCGCTTTATACGGCCATCAAACGCCCGGCCGTTTGTGCCGCATACCGTGCACATGATGTTTGCGGAATGGGGCCACCGTCGTCTGGCGCGCTGACGGTCGGGCAAATTCTGGGAATGCTGGACAGTTATGACCTTGCGTCGCTTGGACCGGAAAGCCCGGTCGCCTGGCGCCTGATCGGTGACGCGTCTCGCCTCGCTTTTGCAGATCGCGGTAGGTACATGGCTGACAGCGATTTTGTGCCTGTGCCCACGGCTGGACTGGTGAACCCGGACTATCTGGCAGAGCGCGCCGCGCTTCTCTCGGGTGAAACGGCACTGGAAGACGTCGCGCCCGGCGCGCCGGAATTCGATCATGCGCTGCATTGGGCAGATAACGTGGACATCTCGCTTCCTTCGACCTCGCATATCTCGATTGTGGACGGCTACGGCAATGCCCTGTCGATGACGACCACCATTGAGAACGGCTTTGGCTCTCGCTTGATGGCACCCGGTGGCTTCTTGTTGAACAACGAACTCACCGATTTCAGCTTTGCCAGCCACAGCGCCGGCGTCCCTATTGCCAATGCCATTGCGCCGGGCAAGCGGCCGCGCTCGTCAATGTCGCCAACGATTGTACTGAAAGACGGCGCACCTGCGCTGGTGATCGGCAGTCCCGGCGGATCACGTATCATTGGCTACACAGCGCAGGCGATCATCAACTATCTGGACTGGGGCATGGACGTTCAGGCCGCGCTCAGCGCCCCCCATGTGCTCAACCGGTTTGGAACGATGGATGTTGAAGCCGGAACCAAGGCGGAAGCGCTGACCGGCCCGCTGACCGATCTGGGCTTTGAGGTGAATGCACGCGATCTGACCTCTGGCCTGCATGCTATCGCCATCACGCTTGATGGGTTGCAGGGCGGCGCCGACCCACGTCGCGAGGGAATCGCGCTTGGAAACTAGTTGAGAGGTATTTGAAACACGGGCTTTTCAAGCGGTCTGGAATTCCGGACCTTTGGCCCGGTTCGCCGCCAAACGTGATTTGCCGCACAGTGAGGACCGCTGACTTCATCCATCGTGACCCTATCGAAGCGATAAATATGGAGAGATCACATGACCCTTTTCACGAAACTAACTTCTGTCTTTGCGTCCACGGCCCCCGCTTTTGCGATGGTCTGCGGCCTTGGTGTGGCGACTCTTGTGACAAGCGCGGCGACCGGCGTTGAAAGCGATGCACGCAGCAGTTTGGAACACAGCCGTCGCGGAGCAAGAACCGTGGTATCGACTGCGTCTGCTTCACCGGCCCTGCCCGTCACAACGGTAGACCGGCGCGGTGCGCGCAGCATTCAGGTTTACGCACAAAGCACTCAGCGGATGACGGCCGCTGCCCCCACAGAACGTGTCCGCATCACAGCCCGCCAGTGAACCGGCCTTCGACTGCCGCGCAGGGAAGGCTCATCACCCCTCCTGCGCGCCCCTGCATTTTCAGACCTCTTCCGAGGAACGAGCCCAAAGGTTGATGTCTTCGTCCGTCGCCAGAGCGTCGATCTCGGCCAACTCATTTTCCGTGAAATCGAGTTTGGCAACCACCCCAGCACAATCCACCACCTGCGAGGCCCGCGAGGCACCAATAAGCGCGGTCGTGATACCACCGTCACGCAACACCCAAGCGAGGGCCATCTGTGCCAATGTTTGACTGCGTCGTTCTGCTATCGCGTTCAGGCCGCGGATCTTCTCAATCGCTTCGTCGGAGATCTTGTCCTGCGCCAGGGATTTCCCCTGTGTTGCACGGCTACCTTGGGGCACCCCTTTGAGATACTTGTTGGTCAGCATTCCCTGCGCCAAAGGGGTAAAGGCAATAGACCCAATTCCAAGCTCGGTAAGAGTTGTCTTCAATCCGTCTCGTTCCACCCAACGATTGAGCATGTTGTAGCTCGGCTGGTGAATCACGCACGGCGTCCCTAAATCCTTCAGGATTGACGCCGCCTGACGGGTGCGTTCACTGTTATAAGATGAAATACCCACATACAGCGCCCGACCTGACCGGACGATGTGATCAAGCGCACCCATTGTTTCCTCAAGCGGCGTATTCGGATCAAAGCGATGCGAATAGAAGATATCGACATAATCGAGGCCCATCCGCTTGAGCGACTGGTCACAGGACGCGATCAGATACTTACGACTTCCGAACTCGCCGTAAGGGCCCGGCCACATGTTGTAACCGGCTTTCGAGCTGATAATCAGCTCGTCTCGGTAGCCCGCAAAGTCAGTGCGCAAGATTTCCCCAAAGGCCGTTTCTGCACTACCCGGAGGAGGACCATAATTATTGGCCAAGTCGAAATGCGTGATCCCGCGATCAAAAGCGGTCTGACAAATCTCGCGTTTGGTGGTGTGCGGCGTGTCTTCACCGAAGTTGTGCCAAAGCCCCAAAGACACCACGGGAAGCTTCAGACCGGAATTGCCACAACGACGATAGATCATCTGATCATAACGGTCGTCGGCAGGATGGTAAGTCATTTTCAAAGCTCCCTCTGGATTTTGAAACCATGTTCCGCCGATTGAACCGGATGTCAAACTGGTGCGCGCACCCCTGCCTCAAGCGCGCCGATGTCGCGGACAACGATCCTGCGGCGGCCGCTTTCAACAAATCCGTGTCGGGAAAATCGGGAAATAACGCGGCTGACCGCCTCTCGGTTCGCCCCCACATGTGCCGCGATCGTGCTGTGACTTGGCGCCGGATCAAGAGCGCCGCCATTGCGAAGCTCGCCGTTTTCAATCAACAACCTGATCAGGAACAGGCGCACACGGGTCTCGACGTCATGCACGGCCATTTCGAAATACCGATCCGCCAACTCGCGCGTGTTGCTGACAACTTCGGAAAGCAGATTGCGCATCGCCGTTGGTGACTGCAGCAGCCAATCTTCAAACCGATTCGCTGAAATAACGCCGACTTGGACCGGTCCGACCGCCTTGACAGACCGAACCCGCGAGCCGCCGTCCAACGCGCCCAGTTCACCAAAAACGCGGCCCTGCGCGATACGGTCAAGCACCACTTCCTTGCCGCTTCTCGACTGAATTACCCCCAAGCATGACCCAGAAAGTAAGATATAAACGTCGTGCCCAGGTGTACCGCGCTGCGTAATGAAGTGACCATCTGGAAACAGGCGAAGCACCATCAGACGCTCTAGGGATTCGGCCGCGTCACTTTCAAGTCCCCGGAACAGCGGTATTGTCTTGATCAATTCGCTCAAATCGAAAGTTCCAATGTATACAATTAAGCTCGAAATAACGTGAAGTAGTGCATTATGTTGCTGAATTTACGGCGTAAGAAAAATTAACACCTAATTTGACATCATGGCCACTCCCCAGAAATAGGGGGTTTTCATGATGCGATACAGTATGGTTCCTATTCCACCCCCTGCACGGTTCCCACCCTTGCGCCCACGCATTGAAACGTTCCGGGTATTTGGCGCAGGCTGACATGAAGGGTTCCAGCGTCGTCAAACCGCATTTGACCCATCAAGTCCGACGCCCCTTCGCGCAGCGCAAAGGGCCAAACCCCTACCCCACCCGATTTTGGCGCGACCACACGGCCCTCATGCCCACTATTCAACCCCAGCCGCGCCGCCAAACCCGCGCGTTCTGCGTCGTCGAAGCGACCATGGACAGAGATGCTCAATCGCATACCAGACACCATGACCAACTGGGTCAGATGCCGCCGGATCAACCCATTGCTCCCAAAAAATGTGCTCCAGCGCCCGGTGTCGGACCAGCCGTCCCATACTTCGCGGCACGGCCCAGCGTTGAAGGCACGCGTAACAAACGCCGGGTCATACCACCCCATCGGCAGGATCGGCAGAACGGCCCGCTTCGCAATCTCGCCAGTGATCGTGATACGCGAAGACGCAACGCGCCTCTCAAGGGAATCAAAGTTACCGTTCCGCAAATTTGGCAAGCGTGAGGCGTGGCCTGCACCCAGCCACGTCAATTCTCCGGTATCAGCCTTGTGCATCTCATCGCTATCAAAACGAAGTCTGCCATCCTGAATCGGGAACAAAGCGGCGCGCACTCGCGCGGGCGTCAGGCCGTAACTGGGCACATGTTCAATCTGGCCGGATGACCGCAGCCGCATATCACGAAACCGCAGGTTGCCGTGCAAATCGCGTGCACTGCTCACTGGATCATGCGCAGCCAGATCAAAAAGCGCGTTGGCTTGCTCCTGCTTACCGGGTGGCAGGTGCTGCTGCGCCCACTGGGCAAAGACCGTGCGCTGCGAAAAGCACGACCGCGCCCGGTTACGAGTTTTGACCCAAGAGCCATAGCTGTCGCCCAAGTACCCGCGCAGCCCCACGCCAGTTTCAGGCAAGATTGCCCCCAGTAAACGCCTGTATTCCGTGGAAAACCTTGGTGCGCACTTACCCTGCGCCGGGATGTGTACAACCGCAGAACATGACGGCAGGCGATCAGCCAACAATGACAGACCGGCATTTGTCGTTGCGTTCTCGATCGTCGTCGAGCCGCACAAAAGCTGGAAATTCGAAGCGTTGATGTTCAGTGCTTTGACGACAGAAGCACGCCAACCCATATCCAAGCTACTGTAAAGGTGGCTCAGCCTCTGACCGCCAAAATCAACAAGTTCTGACACGATTTCCCCTTTCGTGACGACCCTTTCAAAGCTTTCACTAAGAAGGCGACCTTAAATCCAACGTTCTCGCACAGAAAAAGTTCCCTCTCTGTGTCCCAAAACGCATTCAACAAGAAATTTGTTACGGAATCAGGCATGCGCTGCCGATTGCCCTTGGCGTCCGGCTCGGGTACCTCTCCCGCAAACCGCAGGAGTATTTCGACATGGCAGCCTATCAATACGTCTATCACATGGATGGTGTTTCCAAGACCTATCCCGGCGGCAAGAAATGCTTTGAGAACATCCGCCTGTCCTTCCTTCCGGGCGTGAAAATCGGCGTCGTGGGTGTGAACGGATCGGGCAAATCGACATTGATGCGGATCATGGCCGGCCAAGACACGGACTTCACCGGAGAGGCATGGGCCGCGAAAGGCGCGCATGTGGGGTATTTGCCGCAGGAACCCGAACTTGACCCGTCGCTTGATGTGCGCGGCAACGTGATGCTGGGTGTGGCCGCGAAACAGGCCAAGCTGGACCGGTTCAATGAACTGGCAATGAACTATTCTGACGAAACCGCCGATGAGATGGCGCAGCTTCAGGACGAGATCGACAGTGAAAACCTGTGGGATCTGGACGCGCAGGTCGATGTCTCGATGGAGGCCCTTCGCTGCCCCCCCGATGACGCCAATGTCACCACGCTGTCGGGCGGCGAAAAGCGCCGGGTTGCGCTGTGCAAACTGCTGCTCGAAGCGCCCGACATGCTGCTGCTTGATGAACCGACCAACCACCTTGACGCCGAAACCATCGCCTGGCTGCAACAGCATCTGATGGCGTACAAAGGCACCATCTTGATCGTCACCCACGACCGGTATTTTCTGGATGACATCACCAGCTGGATCCTCGAATTGGACCGCGGTCGCGGCATCCCTTACGAAGGCAACTACTCCGCATGGCTGGAGCAGAAGGCCAAACGCCTGAGCCACGAAGCCCGCGAAGATAAATCCCGCCAGAAGACGCTGGAGCGGGAACTGGAATGGATGCGGCAGGGGCAAAAGGCCCGGCAGGCCAAGCAAAAGGCCCGGATCAACGCCTATAATGATCTGGCGAACATGTCCGAACGCGAAAAGCTGTCGCGCGCCCAGATCATCATCCCCAACGGCCCGCGCCTTGGCGGCAAGGTGATCGAGGTTGAGGGTCTGAAAAAGGCCATGGGCGACAAGCTGCTGGTCGAAGACCTGACCTTCGCGCTTCCCCCCGGCGGCATCGTCGGCGTGATCGGTCCCAACGGTGCGGGTAAAACCACGCTCTTTCGTATGCTCACCGGTCAAGAACAGCCCGACGAGGGCAGCGTCACCTACGGCGACACGGTCAAGCTCGCCTATGTGGACCAGTCGCGCGACGACCTGAACGCCGACCACAACGTGTGGGAAGCCATCGCCGACGGGCAGGACATCATCAAGCTGGGTGATGCCGAAGTGAACGCCCGCGCCTATTGCTCGGCCTTCAACTTCAAGGGCGGCGATCAGCAAAAGAAAGTCGGCCTGCTGTCAGGCGGCGAACGCAACCGCGTCCACATGGCCCGCCTTCTGCGCGAGGGCGGCAACGTGCTGCTGCTCGATGAACCGACCAACGATCTTGACGTCGAAACCTTGCGCGCGCTGGAAGACGCGTTGGTGGATTTCGCGGGCTGCGCCGTGGTCATCTCCCACGACCGGTTCTTCCTCGACCGTATCTGCACGCATATCCTGGCCTTCGAAGGCGAGGCGCATGTGGAATGGTTCGAAGGTAACTTCGCCGACTATGAGGAAGACAAGAAACGCCGCCTTGGACCAGACGCGCTGGAGCCGAAGCGGATCAAGTACAAGAAGTTCGGGCGATAGACTATTTTGGGGCGCTGGGGCCCGCAGCGCGGTGCCGAAATGACGTTGCTGCCCTTACGAAAAGGGCAGCAGCAGTGATTTCGAAATTTCAAACTCTACCCATCAGGCCACTGCCAGCGCAGCGCCCCACATGCCCAAACCGAACACCGTATGCGCCAAAAGCCCTTTTGCGCGTACGATCCAAGGCAGATCAAGCCGCGACCCGGCCCAGCCGAGGCCCATCCCCGGCATCAGCAGGAACCACCCCGCCGCGATGGTCAGCAACGCGAAAATCCAAACTGGCAGAAACGTTGGCGCGGCCAGCCAGCCAGCCCCGGCCAGCACAGCCCAGATCAAGCCATATAGAACGCCAACACCGTAGTGCAGCGCCCATCCCAGCCCCAGCTCGCCCTTGATCGGCTCCGCCGCACCAATGTCGTCATGAAAGACCTGCCCCTTTGCGAGATGGCCAAACCAACGGCCCGGCATCGCCCAGTTCGGAAGCGGCTGGCCAAAGGCGCGATGCAAGAGCTGCGCCCAGACATCCATTGCCGCTGTGCCCGCCAGCCCCATCAGTACACCTGTTGCAACAAAACCCATTACATCCCCCGGCCGTTTGCCAAGGCTATGCGCAGGGCACCGCGCGTGTCCATGCCCCTCTAGCCAACGATCCTCAACGCAAGCCATGGCGCGAAATTCAATATCAAGATCGCAATCTTATACCGCGCCAAATAGTCGGTATAGATGCGCGGCAACTCGTCATGCGGCAGCCCCAATAGCCCTGAATGCAGCCGCACCATTGGCTCGCGCCCAAAAACAATGACCAACACGGCAACGGCATATATCAGCCCGTTGATGACTGTCATCCAGCCAAACACCGCTGTCAGGTCTTGGATATACATCGCATTCCCTTTCCGTTGGTCCGACCTCATACTAGGCAGGAAGTGCGGCCCCGGATCCAATCTTCTATCAAGTGGGCGCGCTTCACACCCGACTGCCGCCAGCATTCAACACCGTTCTGGAACATCGCCAACGTGGGCAGCACATCTATCGCATATGCGGTGCTAAGGTGCCGGTCATCTTCCACGTTGACGGCAATCGCCCGAATGCACCCAGCGAATGCACTTGCAGCGTCTTGAAGTTCGCCCTTCAGCAGCCGAGAAGTAGCACACCAAGGCGCCCAGAAATCCACGATAAGCGGAATGGCATCAAACCGCGCCGCCTTTGCAAAAAAGTCCGGTGATACATCGATCGGGACTTGTGGCATCAACTCACGTCCACATGCGGTGCACACGCAAAGTTCAAGGTCTGCGGGCTTTGGGAGTGCGTTTATCTCTGCGCAATAAAGGCAAACTAGTGCTTGTTTAGTCATTTCTCCCTCCATATCACAGATATGAACGGGCGCACGCGTTACAAGGCACATGGGTTGCGCGCTGTGAAACTGATGCGACGGCTTTACGCCATAAAACCCGCGTGATCCGTGAGCGCCCTTTCGAAAGCCTGCCACACAGACGATTCCCGTTTGCTACGACTCGGCAAAGCTGTCATAAGGCGCGTGCGACGTTATTCTATCTCGACCCACTGTCTCCCTTATCCGGCGCTCAGTCTCGATTTAAGACCTACTACGCCGGGCCATCGCATACTGCGGGTGGCGACTAATACTGGAGATTACGGACATGGCCAAGGGCACCGTAAAGTGGTTCAACGCAACTAAAGGTTTCGGCTTTATCGCACCTGAAACCGGTGGCAAAGACGTTTTCGTTCACATTTCGGCAGTCGAGCGTGCAGGCCTTACAGGTCTCGCCGACAACCAGAAAGTGACTTTCGACGTAGAAGCAGGCCGTGACGGCCGCGAGAGCGCAGCGAACATCGAACTGGCATAAGCCAGTTCTTCCGACCTCGGTCGGAAACGATAGATTTAGAGGGGCGTACGAGCATCGTGCGCCCCTTTTTCATGAGTACGACAGACGACTTTAAGCAAGTATTGGAACTGTCTCTTCTTCGTCCCAAAGCAGCCCGCTTTGGTCACTGCCGCCGGTTTCTTCGTTCTTCATTCGCTCCTGCCCCACGATACATGGCCTGTTTCGGCTATGAGGACGCGCATTTAAGTCCGTATGCCCAAGCGGAATGCCCCTGCAGGCTGCATAAAGTGGACCGGAAATTCTTGAAAAACGCGGCAACCTCTGTACGCTTTGGTTGCGACCGTTACCGTTCTCGATCTCTGTCTCGCGCCTTTGGCCGTCAGTTCTATCGATCCGCGGACTGACGCCACCCTGCCGCACTCCCGCGGGCAGACAACTGACAGGAGAGTTCACGATGGCAACCGGCACCGTGAAATGGTTCAACACGACCAAGGGCTATGGCTTCATCGCCCCGGACACTGGCGGCAAAGACATCTTTGTCCATATTTCCGCCGTAGAGCGCTCTGGCCTGACTGGCTTGGCGGACAATCAAAAAGTGACCTTTGATGTCGAAGCAGGGCGCGATGGGCGCGAAAGCGCAGTCAATTTGGCGCTTGCGTAAACGCCCTTCAGCAACATCGCGCTATATCAAGGGGCCTTTTCGGGCCCCTTTTCCTAGGCCTGCATACTGGGAAGCGAGGCCGACAAGCGCCGCAAATAGGCCGGGACATCCCGCGCATCAACGACAGCTTCGCGCACCAACCAGTCAAAGTGCTCTGTCAGGCTGCGAAGGCGGGCGCGTTCGCGAAACGCAAGGTGGAACCGCCCCACATAGATCACCGCCAAAAGTGGCCCAAAGATGCTGACCGGTGCACTGAACACGCGCCGTGCATCGAACAAGACCAACCGCAGCGCTGGAAAATGGGCCTCGCACCGGTCCGCCATATGCTCCAGTTGCTCTTTGCGCAGGTCGACCGGCACACCCTCATAGTACCCGGCCCCTTGCGCAAAGGCACGCAGCTCACCGATGGGCAACGCGATCTCATAGTCGCTCGCCGCGTCGTCCAGCCAATCAAGCAAGCCAGCCACGACCTCGACCGCGCGCTGCGCAGTATCGGGTCGCGCATCGGCATATTCCCACCGCAGGATCGCATCAGTTTTCAGCAGGTCCGGAAGCGTCGCTGGAACGTGCCGGATCTTGTACCCGCGCGCCTCTCTATGCCAGGCCATGATCTGGGCATCGGCTGAACTGCGCTCGGCTCCGGTCAGGGTCAGCGCGGCGGCCAGAACGTCGCCCGGCCGTTCAGGCCGGTCCGTCAGCCCAAGTAGCCAATCTGCGCTGACGCCCAACGTTTCTGCCAGTTCCGCCACGATCTGCCCACCCGGCAAGCGCACCGCGTCATCGCGCAGGATCTGGGCAATCGTGGACCGGTCCACATCAATTGCACGCGCCAGGGCACTGCGGCTTAGTCCCGCTCGCTGCATTGCATCGATCAAGCGGGGTCTGAACAGCGCAGATCGCTCTTGTTTGCGCATACTTCCCCCATTGTAGATTAAAATCACCAAATGAGGTGACTTGTAGACAAAACACAAAATGGCGGCACGGCGCAAGGAGGCGTAGTCATGGGGTATTCGCACATGCAAAGAGGCCTTCATGGAAACCCCCAAGCGCACATTCCTCAAAGCCCTGACATGGCAGGTGCTTGGTTTGGCCATGATGACATTGATCGGGCTGGCCGTGACCGGCTCCGTTCAGGCGGGCGGGTCCATCGCGTTGATTAGTGCCCTGACAAGCCTTGGTTTTTACATACTGCACGAACGAATTTGGGCGCGGATTTCGTGGGGCCGAAGTGTCAGGGATCAGCCATCCAGCACAGCGCCGATTTCGTCAAGCAAGGCCTGAACTTCGAGGGCGGCTGGGCCGCGGGGGGTGCGTTCTGTGACGCCGGTTCCTTCGCCCAGGACTTCGGCATAGATGACGCGGCTGGCCAGCGCGGTCTGGGCGCGCGGGGCGTCCAGTTCATCGAGCGACGCACTGACTTCGGCGGTGAGTTTGGCGCGTGACGAAGCCCGGTTGAGCACCATCAGCACAGGGCACCCAACCCGCCCGGTCAGTTCCAGAACCGACTCTGTCGCCCACAGATCCACATGGCTGGTCGCCACTGGCACAAGCACCAGCGCACTTTCGCGCAAGGCCGGACGCAGGTCACTGTCGATCTTGGGGGGTGTGTCTATGATCACGAAATCATGGTGCTTTTTCAGCTTTTCGCATTCATAGCCCACGCCCCACGCACTGGCCGTTGCGAATTCTATCCCCGGCTCTTCCATTGCGTCGCGGCGGGTCATGAACCAGCGCCCCATGGACCCTTGAGGATCAGTGTCGAGTACGGCAACGGTGTGCCCTCGGCCATATAGAGCCACGGCAAGATTAACGGCCAACGTGGTTTTGCCGCTGCCGCCTTTTTGCTGCGCAACCGTGATCGCCCTGCCTGCCATGCCTGCCCCTCATCTGTTTGCCTTACGCTAAGACCATGGCCGCGCCCGGTCCAGTGCTGATGCGCGGTGGGGCGTCGGTATTGCGTCGGTAATGTGTCGGTGCCTGCGCACGCAGGTCTTACCGCCTGTTAACCGGGCTTTGGCAGTCTTTACGGGTCAGCAACCGGAGCCACCGCCATGCCCTCGCGCCCCCAAGCCAACCGCCCTTCCCCGGCCCATCGCCAACCTGTCCGCCACGGCCGTAGCAGAGCCGCGCGACATGCGTATGAGCGGCTGATCCTGTCGGCCTATGCCGAGGAGGCGGAAAAGCATAACAGTGCGTATGACCTGCGCGACGTGATCCCAGAGGCATGGGACGCGCTGGAGCAAGACGTGGATCTGCCCGAGCCGCGGGTGAAGACAACGCTTTATCTGGACAAAAGCGTGTCGGTTTATTTCAGGGCGCTGGGACCGGGTTGGCAAAATGCGGTGAACCGGGTGCTGGCGACCTATGCGCAGATGAAGATCGCCGATGTTCGGCTGGGAGAGCGCCTGATCGAAGAGTACCGCGCGAGCGAGCGGGACCGGCTGCTGCGCGAGGCGCAAGGGCTGGAGGTGCCGCGCGAGGCCGGGACCGTGGAAGATGTGCCCCCGGACGCGCGCCCGACATTGATCAGGCGATGAGCCGGGGTTGATGCGGGGTTGATGCGGGGGGCGTTGTTCCGATCACGGCTCGCGCTTGTCACATCGGGGACGCCGCTGCCGGAACCGTAGGTTCGCTGGTGGGGGATTCCCGACTTTGGAGGCGGCCCCCCGCGCATTTTGGCCGACCTGTGCGCCGCAACACATTCGCTGCGGCGGCCCACCCATACTCTGCTCATGCGTGCAAATGGGCGCACTAGGCCGGAGAGGGACGATGCAGGCGGGATTCGAAGTAGCAATGTTGTTGTGTTTCTCGGCCAATCTTGGCTGGTCGATCCTGTCGACCCTGCGGGCGGGCAGCGCGGCAAGCAAGCACCGGGTCACGGTCATGCTTGTGTCATCCGGCGCGCTGTGCGGGCTGATGGCCAAATTGTCGGTGCTGCAAACCGGCGGCGGCGTGAACCTTGTGCAGCTGATTTCCCTGTTCAACAGCGCCGCCATGGTGGCTGATATTGCACTGGTGGTGTGGTTTTCGCGCCGAGGTGCGGCGGCGGCGTAGCGGCGAGCGGACGGTCGCAACTGCTGGCCCATGGAAGCACTGGATCGGCCCTGTGTTGGGTGCTAGCGTTCGGAAGGTTTGGACAGGAGAGCCGACATGGCACGCGTTTTGATTTTGGGTCTGGGTCTGCTGGCACTGCTGGGCTGTAAGCCGGTTGGTCAGGGGATTTCGAACACCGGGGAGTTCTTGTCAGAGCAGGCGGAGAACCCGAGCAACGAGCGGCCTGAGTAAGGGATTGACCTTCTGCTCCTTGGGAGTTGCGGACCCAACAGGTTGGCTTCGCTTTTGCCTTGGGGGGCCGCTTGCGCGGGCATAGCGGGCCGGGTGGTGGTTATGCTGATTGCACAACCCCAGCAGCACGGCGGGTCAGCAACACCACGAGGAACAGGTCAAAGCCCGTGACGAGCCCGTTCCAGGCGTAGAACCAGATGATCGGGTTCATGGTGCCGGTGAGCGAATATTCGATCAGTTTCGCGCTGAGGCCCGCGCCGTAGCCAAAGCAGACCAACGCGACGCATGCGGCGCTTTTACCGACGGCTTCGCCCGTGCGCAGCATTTTCAGGATCGACATGTACCAGCCGAGCGAAAAGCACAGGAGCATGCTGGCTTCGAGAATGTTCTGCATTGGACCCTCCGTTCATCATTGAACCGAGGTTGCCCCAAGGAAAGAATCAGGTCCGTGCGTTTTGACACGCATTGGCAGAACGGCGGGCGGCGCGGGCCGCCCGGCCCTGTCAGTTGTCCATTTTCAGCGCGCTGATGAACGCCTGCTGCGGGATTTCGACCTTGCCGAACTGGCGCATCTTTTTCTTACCCGCCTTCTGCTTGTCCAGAAGTTTGCGTTTGCGGGTTGCGTCGCCGCCATAGCATTTCGCGGTCACGTCCTTGCGCATGGCGCTGAGCGTTTCACGGGCGATCACGCGCCCCCCGATGGCGGCCTGAATCGGGATTTTGAACATGTGGCGCGGGATCAGTTCCTTGAGCTTTTCGCACATGGCGCGGCCCCGCATTTCGGCGCGGTCCCGGTGCACCATCATCGACAGCGCATCCACCGGTTCGTCGTTCACCAGCACCTGCATCTTGACGAGTGCGTCCTCGCGGTAGCCTTCCATCTGGTAATCGAAGGACGCGTAGCCCTTGGTCACCGATTTCAGCCGGTCGTAGAAATCGAAGACGACCTCGTTCAGGGGCAGGTCATAGACCGCCATGGCGCGGGTGCCCGCATAGGTCAGGTCAAGCTGGATGCCGCGCCGTTCCTGGCAGAGTTTGAGCACATCGCCCAGGTATTCGTCGGGCACGAGGATCGTCGCCTTGATGCGCGGCTCTTCGATATGGTCCACATAGGTCAGGTCGGGCATGTCGGCGGGATTGTGCAGTTCCTGCAACTCGCCGTCCTTCATGTGCAAGTGATAGACGACCGAGGGCGCGGTGGTGATCAGTTCGATGTCGTATTCACGTTCGATCCGGTCGCGGATGACTTCGAGGTGCAACAGCCCAAGGAAGCCGCAGCGGAAGCCGAAGCCGAGCGCGGCGGATGTTTCCATCTCGAACGAGAAGGACGCATCGTTGAGCGCGAGTTTCTCGATGGCGGAGCGCATGTCTTCGAATTCGGAGCTGTCCACCGGGAAGAGGCCGCAAAAGACCACCGGGACGGACGGTTTGAAACCGGGAAGTGCCGTGGCGCATTGGCGTTTTTCGTGGGTGATGGTGTCGCCGACGCGGGTGTCGCGCACCTGTTTGATCGACGCGTTCAGGTAGCCGATTTCGCCGGGGCCCAGTTCTTTGACCGAGGTCATGGCCGGGCGATAGATGCCCACATCGTCCACGTCATAGGTGCCGCCGGTTTTCATCATGCGGATGCGGTCGCCCTTTTTCAGCACGCCGTCGATGATGCGCACGATGACGATCACGCCAAGGTAGGCGTCGTATTTGCTGTCCACCAGCATCGCCTTGAGCGGCGCGTCGCGGTCCCCGGCTTTTGGGGCTGGCAGGCGGGTGACGATTGCCTCCAGCACGTCGGGTATGCCGATGCCGGTCTTGGCCGAGATTTCGACGGCATCGTGGGCTTCGATGCCGATGACATCTTCAATTTGTTCGCGCACGCGGTCAGGGTCGGCGGCAGGCAGATCGACCTTGTTCAGGACCGGCACGATTTCGTGGTCGGCTTCCATCGCCTGATAGACGTTGGCCAGGGTCTGCGCCTCGACGCCTTGCGAGGCATCAACCACCAGAAGCGAGCCTTCGACCGCCTGCATGGAGCGGGAGACTTCGTAGCCGAAATCAACGTGGCCGGGCGTGTCGATCAGGTTGAGCACATAGGTGATGCCGTCCTTGGCAGGATATTCGATGCGAACTGTGTTGGCCTTGATCGTGATGCCGCGTTCGCGTTCGATATCCATGCTGTCGAGCAGCTGTTCTTGCATGTCGCGCGCGGCAACTGTGCCAGTGAGCTGGATCAGCCGGTCGGCCAGGGTGGATTTCCCGTGGTCGATATGGGCAACGATGGAGAAGTTCCGGATATGTGCAAGTTCGGTCATGGCTGGGATATGCGGCGGTTTGGGGGGGCAGTCAATGGGCGGCACACTCTGGACGCTGCCGGGGCCAATGAAGCGGCGGGATTTCCCACAGTTTGCCGCCCTTCGCCGCCGCCGAAACAGGGTTTTTGCGGTCAATTGCGCCCGCGGCCAAGCCGTGTTCGCATCCTGATCAATGGGCATCCCTGCGACAAGCCTTGTGCCGAGCCGTGCGATTCTGCTTTACCGAACCTTGCGGCACATATCGCGCAGGGTGATCATGAAAGGAGCGCTTGATGCAAGACACGGTGGATGGACCGGACGGGCGCCCCCGCTGTGGCTGGTGTTCAACCGTGCCAGAGTTTTTCCCTTATCACGACGAAGAATGGGGCTATCCGGTCGCCGACGATCAACGCCTGTTTGAAAAGATATGCCTTGAGAGCTTTCAGTCCGGGCTGAGTTGGCGAACGATCCTTGCCAAGCGCGAACATTTCCGGCGGGCCTTTGCCGGGTTCGATTTTCGCAAAGTGGCGGCCTTTGACGACGCGGATGTCGCCCGGTTGCTGGGGGATGCGGGCATCATCCGGCATCGGGGCAAGATCGAAGCGGTGATCAACAATGCCCGCCGGTGTTGCGACCTGGTCGATACGGAAGGGCCGTTCGCGGCCTTCGTCTGGCGCTTTGAACCGCTGGAGGACCGGCCTGCATCGCCCGTGCGCGCCACCTCTCCGGCTTCGGTTGCGTTTTCGAAAGAGCTGAAGAAACGCGGGTGGAAATTCGTTGGCCCGACGACGGCCCACGCGTTCATGCAGGCGATGGGGCTGATCAACGAACATACCGAAGGCTGTGTGATGCGGCAGGCGGCGATAAATGCGCGCGCGGCGTTCACACCGCCGGACTAGACCGCCAAAGCTCAGGCGCGCGGGTCCGGCACATATCTTGTCCAAGGGTGCTCTTCGACAAAGCCCAGCATCTTGCGGATCTTGGCGTTGGAATAGATCGCCTCATCCCTGCCCATCGGGCGGGTCAGAGGAACGTCCGGATAATAGCGCGCGATGATCTCGGGCGTTGTGAGTGCCACTGAATTGCCGTCATTCCCGGCGTTGAAAACCTGATAGCCCAGCCCGTCCGTCATCACGCATCGGTGGACGATCTGCCCAAGATCCCGCGCGTCGATATAGCAAAAAGCATTGCGCAGGCGCTGGTCCGGGTCGGCAAAGAAAGACGGGAACAAGGCTTCGTATTCATGCGGCTCGATGACATTGCCGATGCGCAGGGCATACATATCGGCCCCGCTGCGCCGCTGAAACGCTTTGCCCGTCGACTCATTGCAAACCTTGGACAGGCCGTAACTGTCCATGGGGTTGGTGGGCGTGTCCTCTGTGATGGGCAGATGCGGCGGGTCCATGGGGCCATCGTTGAAGCAGATACCATAGGTCGTTTCGGACGAGGCGAAGACGATCTTGCGGATGCCCAGCTTGGTGGCCGCTTCCAGCACGTTATAGGTGCCGATGGTGTTGACGCGGAAGGTCTCGCCATCCGGGCGGATCAGGATACGCGGAACAGCGGCAAAATGGACGACGGCGTCAAACGGGGCGGGGCCAGTGCCAGCTTCAAGCTCTGACAGGTTGCCATACGAGGTCATCACCTGAAACATCTGGCCGCTGTCGGTGATATCGGCACACAGAGTATCAACGCCGGGCAGATCCAAAGGCGTCAAATCCACGTTTACCACATGATGTCCCCGCGCCTGCAGTTCGGGGATGACATGGCGCCCGGCCTTGCCGCTGCCGCCCGTGAAAAGAATACGCATGGAACGCTCCTCTGTTCAGGCCCCATAATCTGACGGTGCCCTATGTCTTGCAGGGGAACCGCCCGGGCGCGCAAGCGGCCGGGCCGGGCCC
>NZ_SMZO01000033.1 GCF_004358675.1 Meridianimarinicoccus aquatilis
AGCGCCGGGTGGCATGTGCGCAGTCGCAGCGCCGGTCGCCCAAGTGACCAAGGTGCTGGCCCACCACGCCGATGTGGTGATTGCCAACCTGAACGCGCCGGATCAGACGGTGATTTCTGGCGCCAAGGCCGCTGTGGAGGCGGCGGCCAAAGGGCTGGAACATGCCGGTTGTGCCGCGCGGATGCTGCCGGTCGGGGGGGCGTTTCATTCACCCTTGATGGTCGATGCAGCGGCCAGGTTTGCCGGAGCTTTTGACGCAGTTGCACTGAACGAGCCAAACTGCCCAGTGATATCGGCCCGTGGCGGCAAGCCATTTCCCCAAACGCCCGATGGCATCGCCCAGCAGTTCATCGCCCAAATTTGTGAACCAGTGGATTGGATCGCCCAAGTTGAGGCGCTGTACGATGCCGGTGCGCGCACTTTCGTCGAGGTTGGGCCAACGGGTGTGCTGAGCCATCTGACCGCCAAGCTTTTGAAAGGGCGCGGCGGGACACAAGAAGGCGCGCTAAGCAACGTTGAAATTGTCTCAATGGATGACGGGCGGGGTTTGCGCGGAATGCTGGTCGCTTTGGCGCGGCTTTGGGCAAAGGGATACGATATTGATGTCGCCGAACTTGCGCCGCGTTTGGGTGTGTCGCTTGCGGTGCTGACACAAGCGGCGGCGACCGCCGTGCCGAAATCGGCTTGGCTGGTGGATGGAATGCACATTCGGCCCGCCCACTCCGAGGTTGCCGCGCGTCCCGGGGGTTACGAGCTTCGGACGATCGACACTGTGCCGGTGCCGCGCCAAGAGCCTGCCACGCCCAGGTCAGAAACCACGCCCTCCGATACAAAAGGAGCTTTGATGAACTCAGCCAACGAAGACGGTCTGCTTACGGCTTACAGCGAGTATCAGGCCACGATGCGCCAATTCCTGCAAACGCAGGAGCAGGTGATGAATTTGCTGTTGACCGGTGCGCCGGGCGAAACGGTGGTGAATGCGCCCGTGTCCGCCCTGCCGGTCGCCGCCCCGCCGTTGCCAGAACCGGTGCCGGTCCCTGCCGCTGCCAGGGTAGAAACGGCACCAGTACCCCCGCCTGCCACAGCGGCCCCTTCGGAAGTTGCGTCCGCGCCCTTGGACCGCGCCGGTGTTGCCGCCTCTTTGTTGAAAATTGTTGCGGATCACACCGGATACCCCGATGACATGATTGCCTTTGACCTTGATGTAGAGGCAGAATTCGGGATTGAATCCATCAAACGGCTAGAGATCCTCGAACGGTTTATCGGGACATTGCCGCCCCATGCGGTCGATGCGTTTCGGTCAGATGCTGAAAGGGTGGCACGAGAACGCGTTCTGGACATTTGGGTTGATGCGGCAATGTCTGCCATCAGCACCGGGGAGGGCGCGCGCCCTTTTGACCAAGGGGCGTCGGCGGCGGAGGCGGATAACACCGCAACCACCACGGCGCCCCACAACGCAGATTGCCCACTTTATGTCATGGCCCCACGCGCGTGCACTTTACCAGAGGCGGTTGGGAAGACTGATCTCGGGCCATTGATTGTCTTGCGCGGACCGGAGGAGTTGACCGCCGCGGTCGTTGAGAAATTGACATCGACGGGCACTGAGCACCGCGTGTTGGATCCCGTCCCGGATGCGTTGCCGGAAGCCATTGCAGACGCCCGTGATGCACTTGGGCCTATCCGTGGTCTGATCCATCTGGCGGGCTGTGTGCAATCGGCCGACTGGTCCACGGCGACGGCTGAGGGGACCACAGCGCTGTACCGGGCGATTTCCGCCGCACTGCCTGATCTGACGAGCACAGCGGAAACACCAGCCCGGATATTTGCTCTGACGCGGCTGGGCGGACTGGGGGGCCGTACTGCGATGGAAGGGCTTCCGCCAGGCAACCTTGCGTGTTGCGCGGCTGGCGGTGTTCAGGGGCTGCTGAATTCTGTCACGCTAGAGCATCCGCAGATCGCCGTTCGCGCGATTGATCTTGCTGCGAGCATCCCTGACGTTGAGGCCGCAGGGATTTTGCTTCGCGAAATGAGTTTCCTGACGGGCCGCGTGGAGGTTGGGTATACAAGCGCGGGACGCGTCGTTCTGGATGTGGTCGAGTGCGAGCGTCAAACAGATCCCGAGCACGAACCGGCGCTTGGCAAAGATGCGGTCGTTGTGGCGACAGGCGGCGTGCGGGGTGTTACCGTTGCGGCGCTCAAGGCCATAGCGGCGCCCGGCGCCCGGATTATTGCGCTATCCCGGCGCGCCGAACCCGAGGCAGAGGACCCAGCATATGCAGATGCAAGCGACGCCAACGCACTGCGCCGCGTTCTGATCGAAGCGGCCCGTGCGCGGGGTGAAATGCCGCGTCCTCCCGAAGTGGAAACCCGGATCGAACGGATTTTGCGCGATCGGGCGGCGCGCGCCGGTTTGAATGATCTCAGGGCGCATGGCTTCACGGTCGATGTGCGTGCCGTCGATCTGGGAAACCGCGCCGCTGTGACCGAAGCAATGGACCAGATCCACACCGTGCACGCGCGCATCGACGGACTGGTGCATGGCGCTGGCATCATAGAGGACAAGCTGATCGCACAGAAGGCACCGGCCTCGTTTGACCGGGTTTTGGGCACTAAAACGGCTGCGCTTGATATCCTTTTGGCCCACCCGGCAGCGGCTGGATACAGTCATGTATTGTTCTTCAGTTCCATTGCCGGGCGCTTGGGCAATCGAGGGCAATCTGATTATGGCGCGGCAAACGAGGTGCTGAACCGTGCCGCACTTTGGCTCAAATCAACACGCCCGGATGTAACAGTCGCGTCCATTAACTGGGGCCCTTGGGCCGGGGCCGGTATGGCTTCGGAGGCTGTGAACGCGCAGTTTCGGGCCCGTGGCATCGAAGCAATTCCGCTGCAAGCGGGCGCTGCGACCGCCAATTGGGCACTGACGACGGAAAGCGCGCCGGTAGAGCTTATCGCAGGGCGGGGAAATTGGATGGAAAACTTGGGGGCCGAGTGCCCCGTCGACCGAACGTGACACCAAGAGGAAACGAAACCATGCACGCTGACACGTTGGAACAGGATTTCTCATCGGCCCCGATCGATACGGGGATCGGGGCGATTATAGAGGCACGCGGCCGTGCGCTTAACGACATCACACCAGAGCACGTGAGCGCGTTGCTACAGCACTATGGCGTGTTGCTTTTTCGGGGGTTTACCCATGACACTGATGGTTTTGTTGCGTTTTCAGATCAACTGACCGACGATTTTTCGAACTATCGTGGCGGCGGTTTGCGGTTTGCCATGCTGGACCGGGAAAAGGTTGGGGGCCACAACACGGTTTTGACGACCACAGGCCACAAAGCGAACTTCGGCATCCCCTTGCATGGTGAGATGTATTACATGAAAGAGCCGCCGCAATTGTTGTGGTTCTATGCCGATGTACCGCCTTTGGAAGGCGGGCAGACAACATTATGCGATGGCGCGGCGCTGTATCAGGCGCTGAAACCAGAGACGCAGGCATGGTTCCGCGACCATCAGATCAAGTATGTGCGGAACCTTGTCGAGGGCGACTGGCAAGCGACCTTCATGACCGACAATCTTGACGAAGCGCGGGCGTTTTGTGCCAGCAACGATCTGACCATGACGTATGACCCCGAGACTGGCACCGTCAGCGCAGAATTTACTTGCTCGGCGTTGCGCACCTATGAGCAGGAGACGCTTTTCATCAACAATGCGCTTTTTATTTACATGGGCGAAATGGCGTTCCGCTCGGGGTGGGCGGCCAAGAACCTGCCCGGATTGCGCAGCGCGGAATGCCCGATCGTGGTTCGTGCAGGCGATGGGAGCGAGTTGCCCAAATCTGTTATCGAAGATGTGCAGCAGACCTCTGCAAAGTTGACGCGCAAAATATACTGGCAACAAGGCGATATCGTCTTGATCAACAATCATCGCGTTCTCCATGGCCGAGCAGAGACGGACAGCGGCGAGCGTTCTATCCTGGTGCGTCTTGGCGGGCCGGCGTTTGCTCTTCCGAGGGCAGCATGAGCGTCGCCGCCCCCGTAAGAAGCAGGTTTTACAACACGCTGACAGGAACGGAGCCTTTGCTGTTCCATGCGCAAGGGTATCACGATTTCAAACCCGTTTGGCCTCGAATTCGCGCACATGTGTTTGGCGCAGCGCCAAGGCAAATCGGCCAGAGTGACAGGGTAACTGTTCTGACCTGCAACAACGGCCACGACGCCATGGGGCTGTTCGAGGACAGTTGTGCACACTTGGGTGTGCCGGTCGTTGTCGCCGGCCGTGAGTTCACTGAATGGTCGAACGCAGTCCATAAACCGCAGGCGATCCTGAATGCACTGGCCGACATCCGGACCCCGTGGGTGCTGCATGCGGACAGTCGCGATGCGATCCTTGCAGGCGACCCAGATCGGCTTGTGGATGACATGGCACGGGATTTTGCGGGGGCGGACATGGTGTTTGGCGGGTGTCAATTGAGCTGGCCAAACGCCGAAGACCTTTCCAGTTTTGAACTTGGTTTGCCGGGGTCCGAAAGCTCTGACTACAAACACCTGAACGGTGGGCTTTGGATCGCGAGAACGGATTTTGCCCGTGAGCTTTTCTCGGCCGTATTGGCGACAGAACCGCATCCTGCTGCGCCCGAGTCCGAGCAGGGCAAGCTCCGAAAACTTTTCCCCAACTACTACCCTCGCATCGTCATCGACTATGGCCTCAGGATGTTTCACAACGTCGGGTTTACCTTCGTTGACACCTACGATGAGCGTTCCAGTTGAAGGGCGTAGAGGCGGATACAAAGACGCTGCTGTATCGGGGTACTGATATTGATGGCGTTTCGATTGACCCCGACCGGCTTGAGGTTCGTGGCCGGTCGATCACCGATCTGATCGGGAACGTTCGTTTTTCGGAAATGACGCTTCTGGTATTGGGCGACACCAAAACTGATCCCGTTGCGCTGGATCATGCTCTGCTGGACAGAATGGAAGCCGTTGGTCCGGAGCATCCGGCGGCTTTGACTGCTCACGCAATATCTGCGGGCGGCGCAGGTATGCCCATTGCAGCCATGGCTGGCCTGTGTGCCACCACAGACGCAGATGCCGCCCCTTTGCGAACTGCGCTGCCCTCGTTGCCGAAAGATGCAGAATTCGGCTTGGCGGTTACCGCTGCCGTGCCCGGGGTGATTGCGGCGTGGCGCGCGGCCCGAGGCAAGACACGCCCATCAGTGGCCGGGGCCGGGTTTATACAACGGTCGTGCGGATTGAATGCAGAGACTGCGGATGTTGCGGCCTGCGATCTGAAAGTGATCGAAGATGTGATGGTTGGTTGGACGGGTGGATTTGGGCCGCTCCCGCCTTCAGTCATGATACCGCGCATTGCCATTGGCACCGGTGTTTCGGTTCAGCATGCCGTGGCGGCGGGGTTTGCCGCTGCTGGGCCGCTACATATCGGGGCGACAATGCAGGCGGTTGGCGTCCTTGCTGCGGCGCAGTCCGGTGATGGATCATCGACCGACAAGGACATCGCCTCCTTACTTGATCACATGCTGGCATCGGGTCAGATGGTTGGGGGCTTTGGCCATCCGTTGCTGAATACAGACCCGCGTCCGCCGCGCATTCGGTCCCGTGCCGAAGAGCTTGGGTCGGTGCATCCGATCTGGGGTGTCTATGACAAGGCGTGCGCGCATATGCAGGCAAAAGCGAACCTCAGGCCCAATGTCGATTTTGCTTGTGGTGCCGCGATGATCGCCGCTGGCATTCGCGATCCCGGTACCGCCGCCGGATTGGCGATGATGGCGCGCTCGGTCGGCATGACCGCGCATGTCCTTGAACGTAAGAACCGTCCTGCTTTTGGCGTCCGTCGCCAGACCGCGCGGGATCACCTAAACTCCTTTCCCACAGGGTGGCTATGATGTCAGAAAAGTTGCTCGCCAAGGGTTTGCGAAACCGCCAGAACGCAGCAGACTATGATCGATTTTCCGAGGCGGTTCTCGGGCCATGGGATGAACTGTTCCTTGACCGCTGCGAGGCGCTTCGCCCGGTTCAGACAGGCACTTTTGTCGATGTCGGCGCGGGCACCGGTGTGGTCCTTGATCGCCTGTCAAAGCGTGCGGCCTTTGCCGGGTGGACGATGATCGGGCTCGAATTGTACGACGACATGGTTATGGCCGGCAATGCCCGTTTTGCTGCGCAGTCCGTGCGGGCTGAAATGCGCCAAGGCGATGCGCAGGAGTTACCGCTGGCCGATGCAAGTGTTGATATGGTGGTCAGCCGTGCAACGATCCACCATATTCCCGACAAACGCACTGCATTGAAAGAGATGGCGCGCGTTTTGCGACCCGCCGGAATTGGTCTGATCCATGATGCACGTCGTGATATGCCCAAGGACCTGATGGATCGATTTAATGCGATGCGCGCAGAGGTTGGGTATTTGCCCACAACCCTGGAGGAAAAGCTCATCCCGCAAGAGATGGAAACGCTTTTGCATGAGGCAGGCTTAGCGTCGTGTTCGACGCTGGCATTTGGCAATGACGGCCTTGCTGCACTGGGGTTTGAGGTCGTGATCCGGGCCGCTTCGTGACAGTGTGGATCAAGCCGTCTTTGTCCTTGGGGCGCAATGCTCTGGTAAATACGTCTAAGGACGCGCTGTCGCAGCGCATTGCCGCTGCTTTACAAACAGGAAGCTTGCACTGCGAAAAGGGCGCGCTTGTATTCTTGCCCGCCCGTGAACCCGGTGCGCAACTGCTGGTGTTGCCGGATAGTGCGCCGGATCGTTTGCCCGAAGTCACTATCGCGATGGGGGACATTGAGCTTCCGCCTGTCGACACGCGGTCACCGCCCTTATGGCTGGAACGCCGCGCTGAAGGGGCCGACACAGGCGAAGCCCTTTGGGATCTATCTATCGCATTACACGACAGGCGCATCGGTCCCAATGTAATGTCCTGGGAGAACGCTCGCCCTTGGATCAGCGGGGCAGATAAGCGTGAAGCTGGATTGGTTTTGCCCGATGGCCGTTGGATCATCCTGCGAGATGATGCTGCGCGCGACCCGCAGCGACTGATCGACCCTCCGGTTGAGGTGATCACCCTTGCCGCGCAGGATCGGTCGGGGTTGCTTGATGCATTACTGGCTTGGCAACCGGGCGCACGCGGGATTGCGGCGACGTCGGAGCAACGGGTAAGGCTGGCGTTCTTGTATCGCAACGGCGATGACGCGGAGCGCACCAAGGCGCTTGCCCGTAAGGTGATTGTTACGGCAAAGGGACGTGTCACACACCCGGCGGGCCTGTTCTTCGACCCGGACGCTCGAAAAGACCCTGTTGCCTTTCTTTTTCCAGGTCAGGGATCGCAGTATCGCGGCATGCTGCGTGCGACACTGGCTGTTCATCCCGGCCTGCGCGACTGGTTTGATGCGCTGGATCGCTATAACCCGGCCAACTTATCGCCCCTTCCCAGCCGTCTCTTGCTGGAGGATTGGCCCGATGACAGTCCGGCTGCGCGATCATTTCACGGTTTGGCGGGCGGTGGCTATGCGGGTCTTGCGTCGGCCTTGGCGCATACGGATTTGCTGACAAGCATGGGTTTGCGACCCGATGCCATGTTGGGCCATTCGAACGGAGAGAATGCCGCGATGTTGGCCGCTGGGGTGATCCGAACGACCACGCGGCGCGGACAATTCTCGGTGCTGTCGCACATGTGCGGCCTCTTCTCGGAAGCGGATGACAGTTTTGGCGATGGTGCCGATTTGTCTGAACCGGGCGGGGGGGCGGGGTGCTTTGCCCTGGCCGTGCCATCGTCAATGGACCCGTCTGTGGTGGACACGTTGCTCGATGATACGGTTTTGATGATGATGGACAATTGCCCGAGCCAAAAAGTGGTCTGGGGCCCTGTCAAGGTGCTGGAACAGCGCCTGAAGACATTGCGAAAAGACGGGATTCTGGTTGTACGCTTGCCGCTGAGCGCGCCTTATCACACGCCTCATTTCCGCCCTATCGTGGACCGCTTCATCAAGGATTACGGGATGCTTGATCTCGGGGCAGGGCAGGTTCGATTGTACAGCGGGTTCACCGGCGCGCCTTTTCCGGAAACGCGCGATGAGATCATCGAAACTGCGACCCGGCAATGGAGCGAGCCTGTCCTGTTCCGAAAAGCGCTGAAACAAATGTATGCCGATGGCATCAGGGTTTTCGTTGATGTCGGTCCGGGGGGGCATCTTGCTGGGTTCGTGCGCGATACGATTGGGGATGCGCCGCATAATGCCTTGGCCATGGATACAGAGACCCGGTTGGATGGCACCACGATCTTGCGGACATTGGCCCAGATGTTCACGCTTGGCCAGTTGGACCGGATAGATTTTGGCCACCCGAACAAAGCGGCACCTGCGCGACGCGACCCGGCTCGTGTGACTGCTCCAGTTGCCGGTCTGACCTGTGAGAAATCGCCGAAGACGACTCCAGCCTTGGTGCAACCGATCGTTTCCGCGCTGCCAGACGATCCGCCTTTGCCTGCGGCGCAGTCACCAAAATCGGCCATGCTGTCTGCCATCGCAGCCGCGCATTTTGATCTTATGCGCGCCCAGCTCGCGCAAGAAACGCGGATCTTTTCGTCGCTCACGCAACAGTTAAGAGCGTCGGACGCTATGACCGATGCTGAACCGGCTCGTCCCGCGCCGACGGTGGAAATGACCCCTGCTGCGCTGCCGCACGAACCGCTGGCTCAATTCGGAGTGACGGATCTTGAAATTGACGGCGGCACGCTGTCGGCCTCCCTGTGTATGGACCCGACGCGCCAGAGCTTTTTGGCCGATCACGCCTTTTGCAAAGCTCGCTCGGTTGACCCGGTGCGCCACGGATTGCCGGTACTGCCCCTTATGATGTCCGCTGAAATTGCGGCGGCGGCGTCTTCACAGCTTGCTGGTTCCGGGTGGGTTGTCACCCAGATCGAAAATTTGCGCGGTTATCGCTGGATCGCGGCAGATAGCGGGCAGATTGACCTTCGCCTTGTGGTGCAATCACAAGCTGGTGCGGATGCAAATGCGCGCCGGTTCTCGGTCAAAATGGATCATTCCAATGCGCAAGATGACAGTGGTGGCGGTTTGGCCGTTACCTGCGAGGTTGTGTTGCAGCGCGCCTACCCTGCGCCGCCCGTGCCGCTTCCTGACGACATGGGCTCGCCGCCACGAAACCATCGCGACGGTAGTCCGGTGTGCACGGGCGAAGAGTTTGCCGACCGGCTGTTCCACGGCCCCAGTTTCACAAGCATTGGGGCCGTGTCGGGCTGGTCTGAAACAGGGATCGCCTTGTGTGTGACTGCGCCAACCGAGGACCGCTTCGTCATCCCGGGTTTGCGCGGACCGCGCGAGGTGCCGGGGCCGCTTCTCGATAGTGCAGGTCAAATCCTTGCTCTGCATCAAAAACACAAAACAACCAGCAGCTTCGGCGTTTTTCCCGTCTTTGTGCAGTCAATCAATTTCTACGGTCCCCGCCCGGTGGCGGGAACGCCTTTGCACGTCGTCACCCAACAATCGACCGTTGACGGAACGCTCATCGGAACACTGGACTACCGTTCGCAAGGGGGGCAGGTTCTGGTTCGCATGGACGGTCTGAAGATGGTGTTCATCCACTGGCCGCGCCGCTTCGAAACAAGCTTTTTCCGCGGTCGGCAAGAAGCCTCGTTGGTCGAGCAGCTTGCCGCGCCGGGCGGTGTCACTGTCAGAATGATCCGGGGGTTTGATCGCGGCTTTTTGACAACCAGCAATCGTATCTGGCTTCGCTCCTTGGCGATTGCCTGCCTTTCAGAAGGCGAACGCGACACGTTTCGCGCTCTTCCTCCACGTGGTCCGCGACAAGAAGAGTGGCTGATGGGCAGGATCGCGGTGAAAGAAGCCGGGTTGTGCACGCTCCCCGATCCGATGGCGGCCGATCTGATGGAACTGAGCGTTGCGCAAGATGCCTCGGGTCGGCCTTCACTTGTTCAGCCGGATGGAACGCGCGTTCACTGCTCGATCTCTCATTGCGCCGGAGCGGCCGTTGGCGCTGTCGCGCCGCCGGGTACGGCGGTGGGAATCGACGTTGAGCCTGTCGCAGCGCCAGATGACCCATTTCAAGGCAATACACTTGCGTTTCATCCCTCGGAGGGTGCGGTAATCGACCGGTTCGGGGCCAAAGCGGTGTGGTGCGCAAAGGAAGCTGCGGCCAAAGCCATTGGCACAGGATTGATGGGGGCGCCAACCCGTTTCAGGGCCCGGCTGCGCGGCGACCAGATTCAAATTGTGGTTGCGTCGGAGTCAATTTCAATTACACTTCTTGAGGTCGATACCTATCATGTTGCCCTGTGCAATATCCCTGAGGTGGAGGCTGTTCGCCTCGCTCAGAGGTTGACGCTTCTAAGTAAAACATCAGACGGAAGGGTCAGTGCACATGTCGAGCATTGCGACAATCACAACCAGTATCGCCAAGGTTCGGTCTGATCTCGATCCTGAGTGGCTTGAGCCCGATACACGGATGCGGGCCGACCTTGGGCTGACGTCGATCGACCTTTTGAATGTTCTGGCGCTGGTGACCCAATCAATTGGGAAAAAGATCATGTACGAGCCGCTTTTGTTGCCGGAAGGCAAGCCGAGGGCGGAACTGACCATTGGTGAACTTGCAGCCTTTGTCGATGACAACCTGGACGCCGCTGAACCCGACGTCGTAGCGATGTAGGAACCAGCCCAATGGCACTCTTTCGTCCTCGGTCCGCTCCCACGCGCTTACCGCTTTCACTGCGGATCGCAAAGGTGATCCAGCGGCCCTTGTCAAAGATTTCAAGGCATCCTGTGTTGAACGTCTTAGTCGGCTTTGTCTTGATGTTCATGGGAATTGATGAGTTCCTTCAAGAAACCCTTCCTGACTACAAAGGTTTTTTTGAGGTTCATCATGCGGTTATCCTGATCGGACTAACGATGGCACTAAAGGGCCTTATAGAAATGGGTGAGCGTTTGGAATTCGCGTTGGCTGAATATGAGGCGAAGACCGCGGCGCAAAACGACCAGAACAAAGCCTGAGGACCAAGATACACCCATGGAGTTTGTGACCGTCGTTCATCGTGCCATCCTGTCCAGCGGACGCTGGGTATATGTCTATGTGGCTTTGTCCAGTCTTGGAACACTCGGGGTGGCGATCTTGGTCAACACGGTGACGGATTATGATCCAGTCGCCGGGCCTGATTACGAATTGTTCGCCGCGTTCATTCTTGTGTGCGCGATAACTGTGGTGTCACGAGGTGAAACCACGCGGATCATGAACGCAGTTGGCGAAGGTATCGCCCACCATATGCGGATTCAATATGCGCGACTGCTCAAGGAAGCCGATCTCGTTCAGGTTGAAATGATTGGCCAAGAGAAGATTAAATCCACGCTCGCACGGAATGCGCAAATCCTTGCAGAAAGTCCCGCTGTTCTGACGCAAGGCGTGGCCTCAGCCGTGACATTCGTCCTTGCGACCATATACGTCGCAACCTTGTCGTTAATGGCGGCAGTTCTAGTGGTCGCCTTGACTGCGATTGTTGTGTTGGCAAGCCGGTTTCGAACGCAGAAGGCGCGCGAGGCCATGGCGGTTGGACAAGCGGCGGAGCGAAGGTTCTTTGACAGCTTTAACTCGCTTCTGGATGGTCTGCCAGAAGCACGCATGGACCGAAATCGCAGCGAGGATTTGTTCAAGAACTTCCTGACGGTCCGGGCGGTGTCTGCCCGTTCGGCGCGATTGCAGGCGTTGGATTCGATGATAGCTTTTGGCGTGCTTGTGTTTGCCAGTTTCTATCTTCTGCTTGGTTCGGTCACCTTCATAACGCCCCAATATGTCGATAGCGCCGCGACGGCGATGAAAATCGTTTACGTTTCCTCAGTGATCTGGCTGTTGATCGAAGGGCTTTTGCGGATCATGCCGACGATCCTGAGAGGTGACGCTGCCTTTACGGAGTTGCGCAAACTGGAAAGACAACTGAAAGACATCCAGCACACTGAAATCGTGCCAAGCCTGAGCTTGCCACCGTTTGAATCTTTGGCACTTAACCAACTGTCCTATACATACCCGACAGCAGAAGGCGGCTCTGACAGTTTCAGCATTGGACCTTGTGACCTGACACTATCGCGTGGCGAGATCGTTTTCATCGTGGGCGGAAATGGATCTGGTAAAACGACTTTGCTGCGCAATCTTTGTCGACTTTACGAACCGACATCCGGCGCTGTTTTTTGGAACGGCATGAAAATCACTGCGGCCAATGCTATCAGTTACCGCCAGCACATCTCGGCAATATTCGCGAGCTTTCATCTGTTCGATCGGCTTTACGGGCATCGCGACATCCCGAAAGAGGCGGTCGATAGCGCGCTGGACTATGTGGGACTGGGCGGCAAAACATCGTATGTTGATGGTAAATTCACGACGCTGAACCTGTCCACGGGCCAACGCAAACGTCTGGCGCTGGCGATAGCGATTTTAGAAGACCGTGATATCATGGTGTTTGATGAAATTGCGGCTGAACAGGACCCAGAGTTCCGTCGCCGCATTTATGAAGAGATCCTGCCAGATCTGAAGGCGAAAGGACATGCAGTGCTCGTGATATCTCATGACGAACGCTATTTCAGCCAAGCTGACAGGCTCTATTTCATGGAAGAAGGGCAGCTTTCGCTGAGGTCCGCATGAAAAGGAGACCCGAAGCTGACATCCTTGACCCCGACGACGATCGCCCAATTGATGAGGACATTCGAATTCCCTTCGTGCGGCGCGGTTTCTTCGTCTATCCAGTGGCAGTTATCGTCGTGGTTGGATTTCTTATCATGGCGCTGTCGCGGTCGATCTTCGTCTACGTCCTTCCCGGCGAAATCGGGGTGCGCTATGATCCGTTTCTTGGCGGCACACAGACGGACGTTTATGGCGAAGGTTTGGTGGTCAAGTTGCCTTGGGACCGCTTTTACACCTATGAAATTCGACTGCAGAACAGCCGCCACAACATGCGGGCGCTGTCGTCTGAAGGCATGTCCTTTGACATCGAAATTTCCGTGCTTTACCGCCCCAAAGCCGATGTGCTTGGTGAGCTACATCAAGAGTTGGGCCCCAATTACCGCGAGCGTGTGATTGAACCCATCGTGGTTTCGACGGTCCGCGAAGTTTTTTCGCGCCACACGTCTCATGCAGTGTATTCCACAGATTTCAGTATTTTTCAGGGCGAAATAGCGGCAAAACTCGATGATACTGCTGTTCGTGACTTGGTCGAGTTCACGTCTGTGCTGATCATGCGTTTGGAAATGCCCGACATCGTTCGACTTGCGATCAATCGCAAGCTTGAGCAGGAGCAGATCGCAGAATCCTACGACTTCATTCTGGCATCCCAACGGGCGGAAGCGGAAAGGAAGCGGATAGAGGCGATCGGCGTTCAGAATTTCTATTCCATTGTGGCGTCCTCGTTGAGCGAAGATGTCCTGACGTGGCAGGGTATCGAAGCGACTGTGAAATTGGCGAGTTCAGACAATGCCAAGATGGTGGTTATCGGATCGGGTGAGGGGCAATTGCCGATTATTCTGGGTGGAGAAATCGGTGCCTTGCCGCCCGGCCCGCCGCCACAGATCGTTCCTGTGCCTGAAGACACCGGGAACCTCGACTTTGACAGGCTTGCGCCATTGTTTCCTGATGCGAATCATACCTTGCGCGAATTGGCCCCGACCGGATTGGACATAACGGCCCCCACGGGGACCATATTTACTCCAGATCGCCCAAGCGACGGTGAAGTCAGAATGCCCGAAGATGGAAACTTGATTCCGCCATGGGCACTTGTGCCCAACGAAGCCGGTCTGCCGCGCCCGACGGAAGTAGAAAGGAATTGATCGAATGTGCCATTTCTATTCAATCCATGGTATAGTGAAATGAGTATCCGGGCCGCTGGACGTCCCAAAAAAAGAATCAGGATTGGGCGCAGGCTTCTTCTTGCCCCGCTTATTGCCGTTAATGCGCCATTTGCTTTGAGTCGTCTCATTGTGAAAGGCGGTTTCAGACTAGGTGAGAAGACAATCATGGCAGCCAGACCAAAAACCTCTACGACACCGGCGGACTCAGACGAGACCAAGGGAAATAAAGCGAACAGCGCGAGTGCTTCGCCAGCAGCCGACATGAAGGCGGCTCATCACGACGATGGAACAGTTATGATCACCGAAGAGACACGGCAGTTTCGGGCCGAAAGAATGGTCAAGGAACACATCGTCGCGTCGTTGGGATTGGGCCTGATACCCGTCCCGCTGGTGGATATCGCAACTGGCCTTGCGTCCAATGTGATGTTGGTAAAGCGACTTTGCACGCTTTACGATCAGCCCTTCAAGGCAGCGATTGCCAGAACAGCGGTCCTGTCGATAATGGGTGTTCTTGGCTCTGTTGGAGCGGCGGTTACAGTCGGGTTCAGTCTTGCAAAACTGATCCCCGGGATTGGCACAGCAGCGGGTACAGTCACACTGCCGATTGCGAATGGTGCAACGGCTTATGTTATTGGCAAGATGTTTATTGGACACTTCGAGATGGGCGGTACGCTGTTCGATTTCGATCCTCGGTCCAATGTGCCGCAAGTCCGCAGCGCATATGAAGAGGGGCGTGAACTGGCCGCTGAATTACTTGCGTCTCGCAGGAAGACGTCTGACGATACTGCGGCAGCTTCGGCCGATGCGGCAGCTTCGACTGCGTAGAGGTGCATAAACAAGCTAGGGTGACACAGTGATCTACATTCTTGCGGCGATTTACGTGTTGCTTTGCATCCCGGTAGCGGTCGTCGGTACCGGGTCGAGGCTTGGTTTTTTGGGAACCTTCTTGTTTTCACTATTGCTGACGCCGCTTTTGATGATCTTCTTCCTCATCATGCTCACACCGCGCAGGCGGCCAAGACGCAACTGAGGCTTTGTTCACGTTTCTTTTGGGTTGCACGTTGAAGATCGAAAAGTGGCCTCGAACCGCCCCGGGGGTTGCCGGAGGCTGATTGCAGTTAGTCACGCGGCTCGTTCCTCAGTTTCCATGGCCGCATAGAAATTGGCCGCCGCTTCTTTCGGCGGAATGTTCCCAATAAGCTCAAGCAGACGGCGGTTGTTGAGCCAGTCCACCTATTCGAGTGTTGCGTATTCCACTGCCTCGAAGTTGCGCCATAGTCCGCGGCGTTGAATGACCTCGGCTTTGAACAAACCGTTGATCGTCTCGACCAGGGCATTGTCATAACTGTATCCGACGCTGCCGACAGAGGGCTCGATACCAACTTCTCCCAACCGATCTGTGTATTTGATCGACAGGTATTGGCTGCCGCGGTCGGAGCGGTGAGCAAGCCCCATCGCCTTCATCTTGTCGGCGACATCTGTCGGGACGCCCGCCCGTTTGCCGCCGTCGACTTCTGCCTACTTGCCCCGCTCATTTAACGTATGCGCCGAACAGCCGATCTTTGCGGTGATCGACATGATCGCCTGTCAGCGGGAACTGTGCTGGCCCCGGTTGTCCAGCACCAATCGCACCGCACGCTCGCGGACCTCAGGAGGATATTTGTGTGTTGTCTTGCTCGTTGTGGCTTCATCCTATTCAGGAGTTGAAGCCTCCGGCAAACCCGGGGCGGTTCATGATGCTGACCGCGCAGGACGCAGGGAAGGTAGAATTAGGCACAGAAATGCGCGACGTGAGCCGCGCATTTCGTGAGGTTTGGCCGACAAAAGAGTCAGACTTTAGCGACGTTGCACATCAGTTCAGAAGAAACGACGGTAGCCAAAGCGACACTGCAGGAACATAGGTGACCAGCATCAGCGCCACGAAAATGGCAATGTAGAATGGCCAGATTGACTTCATGGCTTCTTCGATGCGTATCCGCCCCACGGCGCATCCGACGAAAAGACAGGTTCCGACAGGGGGTGTGCACAGGCCGATGCCGAGGTTGATCAGCAACATGATGCCGAACTGTGTGGGGTCCATTCCAAGACCTTTGGCGATGGGCAGAAAGATTGGTGTGCAGATCAGGATCAGCGCGGCCATGTCCATGATCATACCCAAAAGAAGCAGGATCACGTTGATCATCAAAAGAATGATGATCGGGTTGTCCGAAATCGAGACGAGCAGCCCCGACAGTTTTGCAGGCACTTGATACAGGGCCAACAGGTAGGCAAACGAACTGGCGAATGCGATCAGGATCATTACCATCGACGTCGTGCGAACCGCGCCGGTGACTGAGGTCTTGAAGGCTTCCCACGTCAGTGTCTTGTAATAGAACGTCGTGAGCAAAAGAGCATAGATTGCGCCAAAGGCACCAGATTCCGTCACGGTGAAGACGCCCGATAGCGTCCCGCCAACGATGATGACCGCAGTCATGAAACCCGGAATGGCATCGCGCGCAGTCTCTGCAACAACGCGCCAACCCGGGAACGGCTCGGACGGATAGTTGTGCTTGACTGACAAGATGTAGGCCGCAACAGCCAGACTGACGCACATCAATATGCCGGGCAGAACACCGGCAAGGAACAGACCAGAGACGGAAATACCACCACCAGCCGCAACAGCGAAGATGATCATGTTGTGGCTTGGTGGAATGACGATCCCGGCGATGGATGAGGTCACTGTGACGTTGACGGCAAAATCAGGGCGATAGCCACGCTCTTTCATCACGGGTACCAGCAGTGACCCAAGGGCTGAAATATCAGCGACCGCAGACCCTGAGATGCCGCCGAAAAGCATCGACGAGAAGATGTTGACCATCGCAAGGCCGCCCTTGAGGTGACCCACCAGTGCGGATGCAAGCTTCACTAGGCGCTTGGCGATCCCGCCATGCAGCATGATTTCGCCGGCGAAAATGAAGAACGGAATGGCCAGAAGCGAAAACACCGATACGCCGGATGTGGCGCGCTGGAATGTGATCAGCGCCGGAAAACCTTCGTACCAGAAGGCCGCGGCGGCGGCGATACCCATTGCAAAAGCTACAGGAGCGCCAATTACGACACCCGCTGCGAAAACGCCAAGAAGTAGAAGAAGTCCCAAGGTCAATTATCCTCGAACAGGGTATCGGGCGACCACGCGTCGAACCGGATGATGCGGGCGACGCCGCGTGTGCCAGAAAAAAGAACCATCAACGCGCCTAGGGAGGTGATTGCCGCCGTGCGCAGGGATTCTGGCACCTGCAGCATGGGCAGCATCGTATCCCAGCCAAAGCGCATTAAAGCGATACCAGCGACGAGCATTGCGATACCAAAGGCGGCCAGAGCAAAATCTGTAAAAATCATCAGGCATTTGCGTGTCGTGACAGGAAGCATGTCGCGAAAAAGAGTCACGCCAATATGCGTGTTTTCGTGCACGCCAACAGCGGCCCCAAGGAACGCGATATAGCAAATCAGAAGAAGTGCTAATTGTTCGACCCAAGTGGGGGTGGCGTTCAGGACGTAGCGGCCAAACACCAGCCATCCGAATGTCGAGATAAGAACAACAAGAGCGACAGAGGCCACTATGAGGCAAACCGTTCGGATGAGCCCGAGAGCCCGCCCAACCCGCTGCCCGTAGACAAGATCCGAGGTCATTGGCTGTCTTTCAAACGAAATGACGGGGACCGGAATAAACCGGTCCCCATTTTGAGATTACTCGGCGTTGCGGATCATGTTGACCAGATCGGCAAGGTCCGGGTTGCTTTCAAGGAAGGCGTCATAAACCGGGGTCATGGCTTCCTGGAATGGCGCTTTGTCGGCGATGGTGTTCACTTCGGTGCCGCCAGCCTTGACGATTTCAAGGCTTGCCGCTTCCCGCTCTGCCCAGAGTTCACGCTGGTAGTCGGCGCTTGCGCGGCCTGCTGCCATCACGATGTCCTGCTGCTCGGGCGTGAGCTTGTCCCAAGTCGCTTTGCTCATGACCAGCGCTTCTGGAATGATCAGGTGCTCGGACAAGGAATAGTACTTGGCCACTTCAAAGTGGTTGGTCGACTCGTAGGATGG
This sequence comes from Meridianimarinicoccus aquatilis, assembly GCF_004358675.1. Lineage (GTDB taxonomy): Bacteria > Pseudomonadota > Alphaproteobacteria > Rhodobacterales > Rhodobacteraceae > Meridianimarinicoccus > Meridianimarinicoccus aquatilis. The sequence continues at coordinate 17,946 of NZ_SMZO01000033.1, forward strand.
TGGGTTGTTTTCTGCACCGTCCACGACACCTGTTTTCAGTGACTGATAGACTTCTGCAAAGGCCATCGGCGTTGCGTTGCCGTCCATTGCTTCGATCATTTTCACGAAGAGATCGTTGGACATGACGCGGACCTTAAGGCCTTCGACGTCTGCCGGTGTATTGATCGGGCGAACCGAATTATAGAAAGACCGTGCGCCTGCTGCATACCAGCCAAGAGCAATGATACCCTTTTCTTTCATGCCTTCGCCGATCGCGTCGCCAACGGCGCCATCCATCAAGCGGTACATCTCTGGTACGCTCGAAAAGATGAACGGAAGCGATACAACATTGGTTTCGGGTACGGATTGGCCCATCGGCCCAAGGCTGAAGACAGCAAAGTCGAGCGCGCCAAGACGCACTTGTTCAATTGCGTCGGGCTGCGAGCCCAGAACACCATTGTGGAAAACTTTGCCAGAAATTTCGCCGCCGGTTTTTTCGCTTACTTCGGCGATGAACGACTCCATGCCGGCGGACACAGGATAGTCCTCGACGTGGATGTTCCAGCCGCGCAGATCGGCTGCATGTGCACCAGACACAAGCCCTGCTGCCAATGCGGCAGCGGCCGTGAGAGTTGTAAATTTGAAATTGATAGTCATGCGTCCCCTCCAGGTTGCTTTGCGTGGCCTCGCCCTCCAAGCGACTCTGGCCTACGACGGGAGCATGCTTGTATTTTATCTGGGATACAAGATAAAAATAGGCCAACGCCCCAGTATGCTTCGCCGCGTTCAGTTTTCACAAGAAATGATCGGGAATTTCGACCGCGAAAGCGCGAAGCTATGCGTCGCCGTCTTCGAAATATGCCGAGCCGGTCTTGCGGATCGCGGCGATCGTTTCGTCCAGCCTGGTCAGATGGGCCATGCCCGCATCAACCGCAGCTTCGCCATCACCGGCCTTGAGGGCGTCAGCAATGTCTTGGTGATCGCTTATAAGTTGCGGCATGCGTTCTTCTTTTGAAAGGCCCAATGTGCACAGGCGATCGACCTTTTCCTTTTCAGCCCGAATAAGGTCAAACGCATAGGGCACACCGCCAATTTCACACACAGTCTTATGAAAATCATAGTCGAGCTCTGCAAAGGCTTTTTGGTCGCGTTCGGCCCATGCTTTACGCTGAAGCGCCAACTGCGCATCAAGTTGGAAGCCTTCCGCAGGGCCGCAGGCTTTGGCTGCTTTGCGCAAGGCGGCCGCTTCGATTGCGGCGCGTACGAAGCGGCTTTTCTCGATTGAGCTTGCCGAGAACTTCCGCACTTCGGTCGCTTTTTTGGGCCTCACCAAGATCAGGTCCATGGCCTCAAGTCGGCTGAATGCCTCGCGAACGGGTTGGCGGGAAACGCCAAAGCGGGCGGCAATGTCAGCTTCTGAAATGCGAGTGCCGGGCAGAAGGCGCATCAAGGTGATTTCGCGATAGAGAAATTCGACAATCATTGCGACGCTGCTTTGGCGGGTTTGGGGTGTGGCTGTTTCCGTCACTGTCCTGTCCTCTTCCGGCATGCTGCAGCTTTTCTTGTATCCGGCGAGATGCCGGTCGCCGCGGGGTGGCGGACTTAAAGATGGGCGCTAAGAACTAGTATATCAACTAGTATACATAAAGACTAGATGCGCCGACAACGATGTGTGGGAAGCCATCCTAAGGTCGCATGGGCACATGTGAATGCGACCGATTGCAACTCAATACCTGACGACTTGGATTTCACAAATATTTTTAAAGTGCACGTCTGTCGAGATATTCTTTGATCACTGCATCAGTTGGATAAGGGCAGCGTGCAGCAGGCCAGCGAATGGATGTGTTCGTGATGGTGATTTGGGCTGTGATGGTGACAAAACGGTCCGCTTAGCCACGGATAATCAGTATTTCCAAACCCGCATATGCGCCCATGAAAACGACCATCCTTTCGGGCATCAGCCCGAGTTTGTGCCTGATGTAGGGATGGTGGCTAACTCAGGCTCGAAAATCACAAATAAGTACAAATATGGTCGATGTGGAAAATTTTCTTCCAAGATTGAGCATACGCTGAAACGTCGTTTGGTCATGCGGTGGTGGTCCGCAGGGCGTGATGTGAGCAGGTTGATCCTTAGCTTGGCGAACCCTTCGACGAACCTACGCCTATTGGCTGCAATGATACAGGTCTGCCAGAGGCTCGCCTGAATGGCGAGCGGAGGCGGGGAATATTTGGATCGCCGCATTGACGAAGCAGTGCCTGATCGTGCGCCATGTCCCCGCACTGAAATTCGGTTGATCCGTTGCCCCATTGGCGGTGCTCGAAGCTTCGGGGTTTCCACTGGCCTTTTCAACGGTGGGTGGCGATACGGCGGCGGCGCTTGCTGCGGGATGCCCAGTGGTTGTCAAAGGTCACTCAGTGCAAGCCGGACGTCTGATGTGGTTGCCGAACCGATTGATGCTGCGATCACGAGTTGCAATCTGTATCCGAGCGTTTTTGGCCAAGTTCAGGGTGGAAACCGCGCCGTGGGGCAGGCCGTGGTCCAATCTCGCTGATCAGTACGGTCGGCTTCATCGGTTCAGTTACGGGTTGTGTTTCCCTGCTTGATCCATGCGCGGCGCGGTCAGAGCGGACCCCATTCTTTGGCGAGCTTGGCCCGCTAGGTCTTGTGTTTCTTATGGGTGCCAACCGGTTGGTTTCGTGGGCTCTGGGTTGACGGTTGCCAAGGTTGGTCGGTGTGTCGCCTCAGATATAGCCGGACAAGCCACGCCAACCGGCAATAACGGCTGACAAGCCCATGACGCCAATCGCAACCTGGCGATACTGGTCCCCATCCAACCTGTTGAACACTTCCGTTCCCACTTTTGTGCCAAGTGCCAGCGCCGGTATTGAGATGACGGTAAGGGCGAGGATTTGGGCGCTTACACCGCCTGCAATGATCAGGCCCGGTGTTGCGATCAAAGCGGTGACAAAGAAGAACAAGAACAGCGAAGCGCGGGTTTGTACCGCGCTGATGCCACTGCCTAGGTAAAATGCAACGGCGGGTGGCCCGGGCATTGCTGCCAACCCAGAGAACGCGCCAGAGGCAACGCCAGCAAACAGAGCAAGCCCATGGCGCGGGCGTGGTTCTGTTGGTTTGTACCGCAAAAGCAATGCGAGCCCGCCCAAAACGGCTGCTGCAATCAGAATCCTTGCCGCATCTGGGCTCAGCGCTGCCAGAGCAAAGATGCCAATTGGTGTTCCCAATAGCGATCCCAGACAAAGCCGCATCAAAGTGGGTTTGTGTACGTTACTGTGCATCGAAAAGATGTCGTGTACCCCGACAATCACCTGCATCAGAACGGCAAGCGTCACGGCTTGCAAAGGTGGCAAGACAAGCGACAAGATCGGCACAGCGGCCAGCGCGAAGCCAAATCCTGCTATCCCGCGCAGTAGGGCTGAAAAAAAGACTGCGCCAACAACAAGCGCCGTCAACGTGGTAAACATGTGGGGGTCTCCGCCAAACAGGGGGTCGCAATTGCCCTTATCCGATCAACCCGACGGTTGATTGTGCCAGTGGCAGCATTCTTATGGGTCCAGTTCAAGTGTCTTCAACGGGCCCTATATTTTTAACGGCCCTACGCAATTTCGCCCCGAAAATGCATACCCGGTATGATTGCACCGCATTCAGTCAATAACAGGCCGAGGCGTGAGAATTGACCATCGTCTCGGGTTGGACCAAGGGAAGCGCGGCTTTCAACCCGTCGCGCAGAAGGCCCAAAACACCCGCAGGCAGCACGACGTCGCGGTCTTTGCAGCCCTTTGCCTGAAAAATTCGAGTGATTTCTTGAGCGCTGTCGATATCGCCCACCTTCAGCCGCACAACTTCGTCGGCACGCATCCCGCAACCATAGGCCAGCGATAACATCACGCGGGGGCCTTCAGGCTGGGAGCCATAACCAAAATGCGCCCAAGTTCGTTTTTGCTCAGCACGGGTGGCCCCTTCACCGGCTCTCCAAGTCAGAAAATCTCGACCACCAATTCGTGCTGTCAAAGCGTCACCCAGAACAGAAATTTTCACCGCACATGGTATGGTTGCGCGCGCAAATGCTCGGCCCGTTCGCGACGTTCCGCGTGCGAGGGCGGAGGTCTGCGGTTCGATGTGCCAAGAGCGAAAGTAATCAACATTGCTTTTGAAGCTTCAACTGATCGCTTTCATAACGATTTCTTTCGACGGAAAAACACATCGGCTGCGTTAAAGATGTATTGCCTCAGCCAAGGATCCAATCATGAAGCTTGCTCTCAACGCACTGGCCGTACTGGCCACAACTGTACTTCCGCTTTCAGCTGAAACCCTCTCGGCAGATGTTTGGGCCGACAATTGGTTTGAGATGCGCATCGATGGCGTACAGGTTGCAGAAGACAGCGTATCAATCACCACAGAGCGGTCGTTTAATGCTGAAAGGTTCAGTTTTGAGGCCGAGCGCCCTTTTGTAATTGGTTTGGTCGCCAAGGATTTCAAAGAGAACGACACAGGGTTGGAGTATATTGGAACCTCGCGCCAACAAATGGGCGACGGCGGCGTGATTTTGCAGATTTTGGATGAGGCAGGGTCACCTGTCGCCGTCAGTGATGATGGCTGGCAGTGTCTTGTGATCCATACCGCACCGATCGACAAATCCTGTGAATCTGCGACTGATCCTGTCGCGGGCGAAGGAGTTTGCACGTTTGAAATGGCGGCTGAACCCGCAGGATGGGATACAGCCGATTTTGATGCCTCTGATTGGCCGCAAGCGGATGTCTATTCCGAACGCCAGGTCAGCCCCAAGGACGGCTACGACAAAATCAATTGGGTTGAGAGTGCTGAGTTGATTTGGGGTCCAGATCTGGAGCAAAGCAACACTGTTCTGTGCCGCCTGACGGTAGAATGACCATATGCGGGACCATCAAGCTATGCCCCTTTCCAGACCCATCGCGCTTGTTGCCTTTTCGATTGTGGTTGTTCCCACACACGCCAGCGCCCATGAAGATCAGTGCAACGTGGTTGCCGCCTCTGTCGCGGATGCGGGATTTACTGACGATGTCACTGTGACTTGCACCGACAGCCACGCAATTTTGACATCAGACACCTACCCAGACCACGACTTGATGACGGGGATTATCGGCACAAACGAACAGGTGCCCGTACCTGCAGAATACGCCGCGCCGATCATCTTGACGCCAACGCTGGGGACGACACCTTTGACGCGCGATGCGGCTTTGGGCGTTGCGGTGAACGGTGTGCCGATTTACGATTATACTGGTGGCGGCGAGATGTCTGAGGCCGATCTCGCGCACCACCAAGCGCAGCACGACACCTTGCAAACCAACCAGTTGGACGTGTGCGGCGGTCATGCGGGACGGGGCGATGATTACCACTATCACGCCAAGCCCGTTTGTATGATTGAGCAGATGGAAAACGCTGCTGACGCTGCGATCATTGGTTGGGCGTTCGACGGCTTCCCGATCTACGGCGATGCCAATCCTGACGGGACTGCGATCGCAGAGGGGACATTGGATGTCTGCAATGGTCAACCCGATGAAGTGTTTGGCTACCGATATCACACGTCACCCGGCTCCCCCTATATCGTTCAATGTCTCATGGGCGAAGTCCCTGATTTTGATGCCTTGCCACGTGTGCGCCCTTTGTCCGCTGCAACGGGAGGTGGAACGCAGCCAGGTCGCCCGCCACAAGGCGGGGTTGAGGGTCTTGTGTTTACGCAAAACGATGATGGCAGTCGCAGCATGGATTACACATATGAGGGTGAACCCTATTTCATCCGCTACGCACCTGCTAAGAATGAAGGCTGCTATTCATTCACAACTCAAACCGTTACAAACAAGGGTGAATTGATGGTCGGCGAGTTCTGTCGATGACGCGGTTGCACAAATCAAGGCGTACTGCAGCATTGGGCGTACTTCCGCAATTACCCCTGACGCGCAGGACAGGGCGGCTAAATGGCAGTTAGTGGCAGGTCCGTTTGTTGCAACGCACCAATCAGACTGTCACCCCTACACTTGCCTGCATCATGAATTGCGCTCCGATGGGTCGTGTGGCGGCGCCAATTGCTCGGGCCTTGCCGCCGATGCTGCCGCTTTCGATGCGCGGTTGGATCAGGCCGCGGGTGTCTTGGGTTACGACATAGCGGCGCACACGAGAAACGAGGTCATCCCGGATGCTTGCTGGAAAAGCACCGTCGATCAGGATTGCTTCGAAATCAATGACCGAACAGGTGGACAGAGCAGCCTTGGCCAGTTCTTGGGCTGTCTGCCCCAACCATGGGTCAACATAGCGCGACAAAGAATGCCAGCTATCAGGGTCTGTCCAAAGCTGTTGTGGATCAAGCTCGACCTCACGTAGGCGCAGCTCTAGTTGATGGATTGACGCCATATCGATCAGCTGCATGCTTTCGCCATTGGGCCCAATGCTGCGCAGTGATCCAAGTGCGCCAGCGTTTCCTTGGCGTCCTTCAAAGACCGAGTTGTTTAAAACGATCCCGCCACCAATGAATGCGCCGATAAAGAAATAGGCGTAGTCGCGGAACTCTTTTCCACGTCCGTATGTGTGTTCTGCTTGGCAGGCCGCAGTGGCATCGTTCAAGAGTAAAACAGGCAAACCTGTCCTTCGCTGAGCTTCTTCTTTTGGATCGATACCTTTCCAGGGCGAGGACGCCTCTGCCGTGCCAACTGATCTGTCGGGCCAGTTCCAAATTTCAAATGGGGCTGCGATTCCTATGCCGCAGATACGGCTGACGTGATCGGGCGGCATCGCTTCGGTAATGCTGTCAACGCCGTCTTCCAAGAAGTCAAAAATATCGCCCGGAATCGGCGATGGATAGGTCAGCTGCCGCTCTTCGCGCAGCTCCCCGGTTAAGTCGATAAGGACCAAATCGGCTGATCGGCGTCCAATCTTCAGCCCAAATGAGAACACGCCGTTTGAAGCCAACCTTATCGGGATAGACGGTTTGCCAACTTTCCCGCGAACAGGTTCGCCTCGTTCAACAATCCCCTCGTCCCCAAGGCGGCGAAGGATGCTGGACACAGTCGGCGGGGAAAGTTCTGCGAGACGTGACAAGTCGCTGCCCGGCATCGGTCCGTTGCGCTGAAGTAGCGAAAGAAGAAGACGCTCGTTATGATCGCGAACGCCTTTCTGGCTCAAGCCGGTGCTGATGGATCTGATGAGTCCGTCTTCCATAAGCATCACCTTAGCAGCCTAAAAACACAGGTAAACATATTAATAAGAAAACTTAACTAATTAATTGACAGCCGAGCAAGAATCGCGTTTCTTAGGGGAAGATGACGGGCGGTGGTCTGTCGTTTAACCGTCGGAGTGGAGGCTCTGACCTATCAAAAAGTCTGGGAGGACATCATGAAAAAGTTGCTCATCGGCACTGCGCTTGTCACCATTGCAACTGCTGGTTCGGCGTTGGCTGACGATCACGCCACGTCCGCGTGCCTGATCACCAAAACCGACACAAACCCGTTCTTCGTCAAGATGCGTGAAGGCGCGGCTGCGGCTGCCGAAGCGGCTGGAATAACACTTAATTCCTACGCAGGTCAGGTCGATGGCGACAACGAAGCACAGGTTGCTGCGATTGAAACCTGCATTGCAAATGGCGCGTCCGGCATTCTAATAACCGCATCCGACACTGCGGCCATCGTGCCATCCGTTGAACAAGCCCGCGAAGCTGGTCTGCTGGTGATCGCGCTGGACACGCCGCTCGATCCGATCGATGCAGCTGACGCGACATTCGCAACTGACAACTTTCTTGCTGGTGAGTTGATCGGACAGTGGGCTGCGGCCACCTTGGGTGACGACGCGGCCAACGCGAAGATCGCCATGCTTGATCTTGCGATCAGCCAGCCCACCGTTGGTGTTTTGCGCGACCAAGGCTTTCTGACGGGGTTCGGCATCGACACTGTTGATGTGAACAGGTGGGGCGACGAAACAGACGAGCGTATCATCTGTAACGAAGTGACAGCCGGTAACGAAGAGGGCGGTCGCACAGCGATGGAAAACTGCCTTGCCGTCGATCCAGAGATCAACGTGGTTTATACCATCAACGAGCCTGCTGCTGCGGGTGCCTATGAAGCGCTGGCTGCAATCGGCCGTGAAGATGACGTGCTGATCGTGTCTGTGGACGGCGGTTGCCCGGGTATTCAAAACGTTGCGGATGGCGTGATTGGCGCGACCAGCCAACAGTACCCATTGTTGATGGCGTCCCTCGGTATCGAAGCGATTGTTAAATACGCGGCTGACGGGACTCTGCCAGAAAACACACCGGGTAAAAATTTCCTGGATACGGGCGTGTCCCTTGTCACAGGTCAACCTGCAGATGGCGTTGAGTCGATCGACGTGGCTGAAGGCACAGACCGCTGCTGGGGCTAAATCCTGCGGTCTCGGTGTGATCACATCCTGACAGAACCAATGAGATGGGCGGCAAACTGCTGCCCGTTTCAAGCACGGCCTTACTAAGGCCGTTTTTAAAATTCGGTATTGGAGGGCGCAGATGACCGAAAGTCAAAGCTATGAAGACGTGGTCAAAGATAAGACAGAGACGCATTTCGCACAGTTCGAAGACGAGCGGAAAGGTCTGATCGGCAAGGTCCAGCACGCGCTTCATCTCAATCCAGCTCTTGTACCTCTGATCATTTTGGTGACGGCGATCGGGTTGTTCGGAATGATCCTTGGCCAGCGGTTCTTTTCTCCCGGCACACTGACGCTGATCCTCCAACAAGTGCAGATCGTCGGCGTTTTGGCAGCCGCGCAAACCCTCGTTATTCTGACGGCTGGAATTGACCTTTCTGTGGGCGCAATTGCGGTGCTATGCACGGTGATCATGGGGCAATTCACGTTTCGCTATGGGGTGCCTGCGGAACTGAGCCTACTGATCGGGCTCGCCTTTGGGGGCGGTATCGGGGCGATCAGCGGGTTCCTTGTGAGTCGCGTGAAAATCCCGCCTTTCATTGTGACCTTGGGCATGTGGCAGATTGTTCTAGCGTCCACCTATCTGTTTTCACGTAATGAAACCCTGCGCAGCAGTGATCTGCGCGCAGATGCGCCGGCGCTTTTGTTCTTGGGCAACAAAATTCAGATTGGCGGGGCGAATTTCACCTTTGGTGTCATCTTGATGATCCTGATCTTTGTCGCCCTTGCATATGCGTTGCGCGCGACGGCTTGGGGGCGCCATGTCTATGCTGTGGGCGATGACCCAGAGGCCGCGCAACTGGCCGGTGTGAACGTCCATAAAACCTTGATGTCGGTATATATAATGGCAGGTCTGATCTGTGCAGTGGCCGCGTGGGTGATGATCGGGCGATTCAGTTCGGTATCGCCATCGGCGTCGACCGGTGTGATCGGGAATATCCAGTCGATAACGGCGGTGGTTATTGGCGGCATATCCCTGTTCGGTGGTCGCGGATCGATTTTCGGTGCCTTCTTTGGTGCCTTGATTGTGGGTGTGTTTGAAATGGGCCTGCGTATGGCAGGGGCTGATCCGCAATGGACATTCCTGTTGATCGGCATGTTGATCATTGGCGCCGTGGCGCTTGACCAGTGGATTAGAAAGGTATCGTCATGACCCAGCAACAACCCATCCTTTCCGGCAAGAACCTTGTGAAACGCTATGGCAAGGTCACGGCTCTCGATCACTGCGATTTCGAATTGTATCCGGGAGAGATTTTGGCGGTGATCGGTGACAACGGGGCGGGGAAATCTTCGCTGATCAAGGCCTTGTCAGGTGCTGTGGTCCCTGATGCAGGCGAGGTCTATCTTGAGGGCAAGAAGGTCAATTTCAAATCCCCGATCGATGCGCGCCATGCCGGCATTGAAACGGTCTACCAGACGCTTGCCATGTCGCCAGCCCTGTCGATTGCAGACAATATGTTCATGGGCCGTGAAATCCGCAAATCGGGGTTCATGGGGAAGGTGCTGGGCCAACTTGATAAGAAGAAGATGGAGGCGTTCGCGCGTGATAAGCTGTCCGAGCTTGGGCTGATGACGATCCAGAACATCAACCAAGCGGTCGAGACGCTTTCAGGTGGTCAGCGCCAGGGTGTGGCCGTGGCACGTGCCGCTGCGTTCGGGTCCAGGGTGATTATCCTCGACGAACCGACCGCAGCCCTTGGCGTAAAAGAATCTCGCCGTGTCTTGGAACTGATCCTTGATGTGCGTTCACGCGGTACCCCGATCATTCTGATCAGCCACAACATGCCCCACGTATTCGAGGTTGCAGACCGTATCCACGTGCACCGACTTGGCAAACGACTGTGTGTGATCGATCCGAAAGACTACACCATGTCAGATGCTGTCGCATTCATGACGGGCGCAAAAGAGGCCCCAGCGTAGCGTCGTTCATAGAGTGTAACACCTGTACTCCCACGCGGAATGGCGCGCTGGTTGACGCCGTCGACGTTTGCCCAATTTGCAGGTTGATGGTGCGCGACAGGGTCTTGAGATGGCCGCTGTGCCTCTTGCAGGTGGTGCGTGCTAAAAGCGGGCGCTGATACCCAGAACCGGACCGCTCAGGGTCAAGGTCACGTCGCGCCCGTCCAAATCCTTGTCGATATCCATGTGGCTGTATCCAGCACGCAAGGCCCATGTTTCGTTAAAGCTGTATTCAACGGTCGCGGTGGCTTGCCAACTCATCTCAGATGCGTTTCCGATTCCAAAGCCGCCAATATCGGCCAAGGCTGACGCGCTCCATCGATCCGAGATCGGAAGCTGAACGCGGAAACCAACAAGCGGGTCGACCCACCGGTCACCGTCTGTAAACGAACGTGTCGGCAAGGTGTTTGCGTTCAGAGTGACGTCAAGATCAAGATCATAGGCGCGAAACCCGCCTGCGATGTCGACTTGCGCTGCCGCTGTCTCAGAAACCCGCCATGTGGCATAGCCTGACGCGATGGACAGGGTCGTCTCCACCGTGGCTGACCGAAAGGCTGCACCAAATGGCGTGTCCTTGGATGCGGTCAGGTTTGTGTGGTTGAGATCAAGAATAAATCCGAGCTTCTCAGACTGTGCTTCGAAGGCGCCAAAAAACGCCGCATCAAGCTTTTCAAGCACATCGGCGAAACTCAGCTCGGTTTCCAACGTGCCTTGCGCTGTTTCAATGGACGTATCGAGCCCGGCCATCCAACCATAAAGCGTCGCAGAGTAGGCCCAATCACCGGCATGCGCAAAAGTCGGAAGGCAAGCAGCCGCAACCAGCGCGATACGTCGCGTCTTTTGACGGTGTGTGTGCGGTTTACGGCGCATGGCATCCTCCCGATGGATTTGTTTACGCTACATCATCGTCCGAGAAGCGTGGCCAAGACAACAGGATGTCTAAAGATAGGGCAACTTGGTTTTGCATGCTGCCGAGGGCGTGCATCTTATGCAACACTCTGGTTCGTGGCGCCAATCTGTGGCTTAGTTGGCGGAAATGAACTGTTCACATGCCAACAGCATGAGAGGAGCCACCATGCAGACACGGCGAAATTTCATCACCACTGCCACAGCGCTGGCGACGACCGGACTTTGTGCGCCCGCTTTGGCGCAGTCGGGTCGCAGTCAGTGGGCATCGTGGGACGCGCAAGTAACCCCGTTTGGGTATGATCTGACGACATCCAATCCTTGGAATTTGCACCCGCGATTTTTGCCGGTTCGGGTCACGGCAAAACCGGGTTTGAAGGCAGGTGATATCCATGTGGATGCCGTAGCGCGATATCTTTACCATATCGAACCCGGCGGGACCGCGATGCGCTTTGGCGTCGCCATTGCACGCGGCGATCTTTACGAGCCGGGGACGTATACAATCCGCCGCAAGGCAAAATGGCCGCGTTGGACGCCAACACCCGACATGATCAAACGCGATCCGGCTGAATATGCGCAATTCGCCGACGGCATGGATGGCGGCCCGCGCAACCCTTTGGGGTCACGCGCGCTCTACCTCTATATCGGCGATCGGGACACGTATCTGCGTATACACGGAACGCCCTATCCCCGTTCGATCGGGGGTCGCGCCAGTTCAGGCTGTGTGCGTATGGCAATGCCGCACATAAACGCGCTCTATGACCAAATCAGCACGGGGGCGACGGCGTACCTGTATTCACCGAACCGGGTTGCGAGCACCTGAAGTGCTCTGTTTCACGGTTTAGGTTGCAACTTCGTCAGGCGCACGCGTGCAAATCGGTCGTCCATCGCGGCTGCGCAGCGGAAGCAGCGTTGCTTCGACGGGGCCGTCATGCAGATACCAATAGCAGCCGTCTTCGGGCAGCACTTTCACGGCCTGAAGGTTCTGATTGGGCGCGGCAAGGGCGATCACGCCTTCGGGTAGAGTTTCGATATACGCGACCTCGGTCGGGTCGGACGACGTGATAGGAACATCGCAAGCTGCAAGAGCCAACAGCAGGGCGGTCAGACAAACAAAGTGTGACTTCATCAAGAAAATACCTCGTCGCTCGAAAACGGCCCGCATCCGTGAACCTGATCGCACGATGAAACGAACCGGCCCCAAGGTCCAGCCGTTTCACAAACTTTCAACTATCTGAAGGGAACTCTAGAGATGCGCGGCGTCTGTTCTCTTTGCGAAGACAAGGCAGGAATTGATGCTGGGTGTGACGGCGCCGTGCGCGACAGAAGGCGCCGCCGTAATAGAGCCTTAGTGTTACGCGACGCGCAGCTCAGGTATCGCGGCCGGAGAAACAAAGGCGTTGTGCAGCGCGACAATCACTGGCTTCAGTGTTTTGCGTTCCAGAATGAACTGAACATCAACATTGCGCGGCCCTTGCGTTGCCCCGATAGCTTCCATGCCACCGGCGGCAATCGCCTGAAGTCCGCGGCTCAGCACAGAAAGACCCTGCATGTCCCGACCGATAACCGAAACGATGCTCATCGGACGGGAAGACACCTTTGCCGATGGATAAAGAGTCGACAGATCGGTCTCTACCTTGCGAACCACCTTTGCCGGTGCATCGACATAGTGGGTAATGGTGTTCGCATTCGACACTTTTGACACGATCCGCACATTGTACCGCGTGAGAATGTCTAGCACAGTGGCGTCATAGCCTTTCACACCAACCATGTCCTGTTCGAACATTTCAAGCGCGATGATGTCGAGCCCGGTGACGATCTCTACTGCCGGGGATTGGGTTGGCTGATCGTCGATCAGTGTTCCGGGGTCCTGCTGGTCGAAAGCATTGGTCACCCGCAATGGCACTTGCGCCTGCCGCAGAACACGTGCGGCTTTAGGGTGGATGGCTTCCATCCCCATATTGGCCAGTTGATCCGCCACATCGTAATTTGTGCGCCCGAGTTTGCGAACCTTGTCTGCGCCAACCAGTTTCGGATCGGCGGATGACAGGTGAAACTCTTTGTGAATTATCGCTTCGTCTGCCCCAAGAAGGGCCGCTAAACGCGAAAAGGTCACTTCGGAATAACCGCGATCAAATTCGCGCATCAAACCTTCGCGGCACTGTGCGTACCCTGTGACGATGGGCATTTCATTGGCGGCATCCAGACCATCCATCGCGGTCTTCAGGCGGTCTTCCAAGCTGAAGTCTGTCTGGTCCCGCCAGCCTGTCAGATCGACAAGTGTGGCGTTGACCCCGGCCCGTTGAAGCAAAAGCACGGCAACCAAAGCGGAGTGTGCTTCGCCAAGTCCCGACAGCAATTCCCGGATCTTTAGAAGATGGTCCGCAAGCCGGAAGTGCCCATAGGAACAAAGCCGCTCAAGGTCGCTCAGGCAGTTGCGCGCGCCGTTGATGCGCTCACGGACGAACGCTTCGGCTTCTTGCAGGTCGCTTGGATGAGACAGCAGGCGGTCGTGCTCGGCACACATGGCGCGTTCGACCTGTTGCAATGCGGCGTTCCAGTCTTGGCCTTCGGTCGATGTGTACAGGGCATATACACCGGCCTTTCCGGTCTTCTTGTGTTCAAGAAGGAGGTCGGTGATGCCGCCAAATGCGGACACGACGAACACCCGGCCATAAAGGTCGGTTTTGGCCCGATCACCAATGAACAAAGACTGCACAAGTTCATCAAGGCGGGACATGGATGTCCCGCCGATCTTTTCAACGGTCAGGCTCATGTCAGGCCGTCTCCTGTTCCTCAGCGGCGGCATATGATCCATCTGCTCGGTGAACCTCTGTTCCGGTTACCGGCGGATTGAAGCAGCACGCCATGACCAGTTCTTCTTCCGACCGTAATGTGTGCCTGTCATGCAGGTTCAGGGCATACATCACACCGGGGCGGATTTCATGGGTTTCACCCGTGGCCAAATCGGTGATCGACCCCTTGCCCGACATGCAATAGACGCTTTCGAAGTGGTTCTTGTATTCGAACGTATGCTCGGAACCGGCCTCAAGCGTGGTGATGTGAAACGAAAAGCCCATCTTGTCATCGGCAAGCAGCATGCGAACCGAAGTCCAGCGTGCATCCGAAACTTCACGCTCGGTGCCTTTGATCTTATGAAGGTCGCGTACGATCATTGGGATTACTCCGCTGCGATTTTGGTTGTTTCTGACAGAACTTCGCGGGCCGACTGGATCACGATTTCCAGACCTTCGCGCAGGACTTCGTGGGGCGTCGTCAGCGGCGCAAGGACCTTAACCACCTGATCGTTATTGCCGGAGGTTTCGATCACCAAGCCATGCTCGAACGCACGAGCGCAAATCGCTCCGGCCAATTCGCCGGTGCCCACATCGACCCCCAGCATCATTCCGCGCCCTTTGAGGTAAGCGCCGGGAACAAGATCAATCAGCTTTTGCAATTCGGCCGTCACAAGCGCTGATTTCTCAGCCAGGTCCAGTTGAAAGCGGTCATCGGCCCAGAACTTTTCGATCGCAATCCGTGCCGTGATGAACGCATGGGTATTGCCGCGGAATGTGCCGTTATGCTCTGCCGGGCCGAAAACGTCACTTTCAGGTCGGATCAGCGTCAATGCCAGCGGCAGCCCGAAGCCAGAAATGGACTTCGCCATGGTAATGATGTCGGGCATCACACCCATCTCGTCAAACGAGAAGAAGGTCCCTGTACGGCCGCAACCGGATTGGATGTCGTCCGCGATCAGCAAGGCCCCGTGCCGCTTGGCGATGTCAGCGATTTTGCGAACCCACTCAGGAGAGGCGGCGTTCAGCCCACCTTCGCCTTGTACGGGCTCGAACAGGATCGCCGCCGGCGCGTCAATGCCACCTGATCCATCGGACAGCATCTTGTCCAGCAAATCGGCGCTATCAAGCCCCGCTACATAGCCTTCGAAAGGGACGCGGGTAACGCCCGATGTGTCCATTCCGGCACCGCCCCGGTGGTAGCCATTCCCGGTCGCCGCAAGCGCGCCCATCGTCACGCCATGAAAGCCGTTGGTAAAAGCGATGATGTTTGTGCGCCCGGTCTTCTTGCGGGCGATTTTCATCGCGGCCTCGACTGCGTTGGCGCCTGTCGGGCCTGTAAACATAACTCGGTGATCCATGCCGCGAGGGCGCAGGATATGCCGCTCAAAGGCGGATAGGAAGTTGGCCTTTGCATCAGTGTGCAAATCCAGCGCATGAGCCAGGCCGTCACCCGCGATGTGATCGATCAACGCGGTCTTCATGTCAGGGTCGTTGTGGCCATAGTTCAGCGACGAACATCCAGCCAGAAAATCGATATAGCGGTTGCCCTCGGCGTCGAACATTTCCGATCCGCTTGCATGGGTGAAAAGGGCAGGGATGCCGCGGCAATAGGAACGCGCTTCGCTCTCGCGGCGCTTGAAAATGGCAATATCGGTCGTAGCCATGTCTTTGGGCATGGAGCGTCCTTTCAGTAAATCATGAAATAGGTTTGGCGGCGGCTTAAGCTGCGGCGCGCAGGTGGGTTACCGATCGTGGCAGTGTGATCGTGACCATGTGTTCGGTCGCGGCGGCGCCATCGAAGTGCAGTTCCCGCTCGAAATGCGGCTCGTCTGTTAACTCGCCACCAATGCTGCGGGCAAAGCTGCGGAACAGCGCCCAAGAGGCTTCGTTGGATTTCGTGATGGTCGTCTTGAGATGTGTCGCATCGCGACATTCTTTACGCGCAACCAGATGCGCCAGCATCTTGCGGCCAAGGCCCAGACCGCGCGCTTCCTGGCTGACGGCGACTTGCCAGACAAAGAAAGCGCTGGCGCCGGGTATCATGTGACCGGAAATCCAGCCAACGATGTGGCCATTCAGTTGAGCGACAACACAGGTGTCGCGGAAATGATCGGCTTGGATCAGATTGCAGTACATCGAATTTTCGTCCAGTGGCCCGCACTTGCGTACCAGATTCCAGATTTCCGCCCCGTCTTCCGCAGTTGGTTTGCGCAAAAAGGGCACCCGCGTGTCCGGGTCCATCGTGTCTTGCTCAATCAGATCCTTTGGCATCTTCGGCTCTCACATTGTTTCTTTGATCGTCAAATTACATGCGAAGATGAAATTTTCAACCCTGAGTCAGAAATTTGGCAAAAACCGACAAAAAAGGCCAAGAACAGCGCACATTTTCCCCGGCGGCGTCACGAATATGCTTTGGATGACAAAGTAATGTGAAATGTCCTTTGATTGTTGAAGGAGTCGCGCTTTGCGATTACGCTTGTTCAATGAACATGACAGGCCCCGACCGCATTGATGCCAGCCTTATCGCTCTGCGCCGTATTCTGCGCGCGACCGAGATCTATGCCCGTAAGTTGGCACAATCTGTTGGCCTGACGTCGTCGCAACTCAGGGTGCTGCAGATCGTTGCGGGCAAACCGGATGGAAGCGCCACCCCCAAAGAACTCGCGGTGCAGATGCGGTTGAGCCAAGGCACGATCACAACATTGGTCGATAAACTGGTGGCGCGCGGGCAGGTTGAGCGCGTTCGATCTGATGCCGACCGTCGTCAAACGAACGTGGTTTTGACGGATGCAGGGCGCGCCACTGTCGACAATGCGCCGGACGCGCTACAGCAACGCTATGTGGCGTCGTTCGACGCGCTGGAAGATTGGGAGCAGGCGCAGCTTGTCGCGTCGCTGGAGCGCGTGGCGGCGATGCTTGATGCCGGCGAGATCGACGCATCGCCGGTGTTGACCATGGGTGATATCCATTCGGGATAGCCCTTGTGCTCACGTCTGCAAAATCGGCGGCCTTGCACCCCAATTTCAATATACGGCGTACGGGCTGTGTCGGTTCGATCCCGCACGTTGCCGTGGCGAAACGAAGTTACTTTCCAGATTGGGCATGGCGGCGTATTTTGATTGGAAGCCGATGATTGAGGTCGGCCAATTCACGATCGAAATGCGATGCGCCAAGGCGCGACCAACGACGGTAAATTCCATGCCGATGTTTTTCGCAAGAATGATAAGACTGGATGACAGCGGCACGACACTTTTCCGAAGCGAGGACCACCTGTGAAATTTGAATCGTCTGTTTTGGCATTCTTACTTGCCGGGTTGCTGGCAGTTGCTGCCTTTGCGCAAGACCTTCCGCCTGATGCGGCGGCGGGTAGTTTGAAAGGGCGCCCTTATTCGCCTTATGCTGATCGCGGATTTCCCACGCAGGTGTTTTTTGGCGACACACACGTCCACTCGGCACTGTCGGCGGACGCGGGTGGGGGCGGCACCACCCTGATGCCGCGCGACATGTACCGCTTTGCGCGCGGTGAGCAGGTAACGTCAAACACCGGCCAACCCGTCAAGTTATCTCGTCCATTCGATTTTTATATGCTGACCGAGCATACGGATGGCATGGGGGTGATCACCGATATCATTCGTGGCGCGCCGAACATTATGTCAGACCCGGACGGGAAGCGGTTTCACGATGCCTTTGCCAAGGGCGGCGACGACGCAAAAGAGGCGTCTATCGAACTGATTGCCAAATTCAGCCAAGGCACGCTGAGCCAGGCCTTGCTGTATCAGCCCGGCACCTCAGGGTATGACAACACATGGCGTGACCTTGTGCAGGCCGCCGAAGAGTTCAACACGCCCCATGTTTTCACCGCGATGATCGCGTATGAATGGACGTCGTTGGTGGCGGGCGACAACCTGCACCGCAATGTCATTTTCCGGGACGGCCCAGAACGGGCGTTGCAAGTTGTTCCATTCCTCATGAGTCCACCCGCCGGAAGTGCGGACCCACGTGATCTTTGGAAGTGGATGCAGGCCTATGAGGACAAAACCGGCGGCGATGTGCTGGCCATCCCGCACAATCCGAACCTGTCCAATGGCCGTATGTTTGCGCCCAATGACACGTTCCGCGACGGTGAAGCCTTTGATGTCGAGTATCTCAAGACTCGCCAGACGTGGGAAAGGTTGCTTGAAATTCAGCAAACCAAGGGTGATAGCGAAACTCATTTGCTGATCTCGCCCACCGATGAATTCGCAGATTACGAAACATGGGATTGGGCGAACCTTGATGTTTCGGCTGCCAATGCCGACGCCATGATCCCCTATGAATATGCGCGCGGTATCCTGAAAGAAGGGATCCGGTTTGAGGCAGAGCAGGGCGTGAACCCCTATAAGCTGGGGTTTGTCGGCGGGTCCGACATTCACACAGGCCTGACCACCGGTGACGACGCCAATTTCTTCGGTGCTTTCACTTGGATGGAACCGTCTGCGACCCGAGCCACGACGGTGGCAAAGGGCAATGTTGCATTGGATATCTCTTATAAAGGTTGGCAATACGCCACGCCCGGCCCGACGGCCGTATGGGCGACGGAAAATACCCGCGCGGGCATTTTCGATGCGATGGAACGGCGCGAGGTGTATTCCACCACGGGTCCGCGGATCACTGTGCGGTTCTTTGGCGGATCTTTTGCACCAGAGGATGTGCACACCCGCGAATTGGCGCGGGTCGGCTACACCAAGGGTGTTCCGATGGGCAGCGACCTGATCGCACCTGAAGACGGGACAGCGCCGAGTTTTCTGGTTTATGCATTGCGCGACCCGATCGGCGCAAACCTTGATCGGGTTCAGATCATCAAGGGTTGGGTGGACCCCGCTACTGGCGACACACGCGAGCAGGTTTACGATGTGGTTTGGTCGGACGGGCGTGAGCCGGGCGCAGACGGTAAATTGCCCGATGTTGGAAATACGGTTGATCTGACGATCCCAAGCTGGACCAATGACATCGGCGCGCCAGAGCTTGGAACAGTCTGGACCGATCCTGACTTTGATCCCAATGTACATGCGTTTTACTATGCCCGTGTGATCGAAATCCCGACACCGCGCTGGACCGCTTATGACGCTGTGCGGTTCGGGGTGGACATGCCGAGCGAGGTCAAGATGATTACTCGGGAACGGGCTTACACGTCGCCGATCTGGTTCACACCAAGCACGGATTGATGCTCATGCGCGCCTTATTCTCTGCCGCTCTGATTGCTCTACCTGTTGCGGTGAGTGCGGACCCGAACCCGCTCCGCAATGCCTATTTTGGCGAAACGCATATGCACACCGCCCTGTCGCTTGACGCATACATCGGCGGGACGCGGCTGATGCCGGCCGACAGCTTGGCCTATGCGCGCGGAGAGCCTGTAACGCTGCCCGATGGCTCGGTGGCGCAACATAAGCGCCCGCTCGATTTCGCGGCGGTCACGGATCATTCCGAATATATCGGCGAGATGTATTCGGCCATTTATGAGGATGCGCCTGGTTACGACAACGATGAGTTGGAAGAACTGCGGACTATGAGCGATCTGGAGCAGCGCCAAGAGTGGTTTTTTAAGTACGTGGTCTCGTCAAATCGATCCACGACACCGCAGCACCCGCCGTTCTATGCCGGGCCGTCCACGACAAAAAGCGCGTGGGATATTATCGTGACCGCGGCGAATGATGCGAACGATCCGGGTGTGTTTACGGCCATGATCGGGTTTGAATGGTCTGGTGCACCCAATGGCGCGAACCTGCACCGCAATGTTCTGTTCCGCGATGACAACGTGCCGGATACAGTTCCGTCCTATATCGAGTTGAACCAAGAGGAACGCTTGTGGGATTGGATGCGTGTTCAGGAAGCCGAGGGCCGTCACCTTTTGGCGATCCCGCATAATTCCAATGCGTCCAAAGGCCGGATGTTTCCGGATGTCGACAGTTTTGGCGCGGCTTTGGATTTGGACTATGCACGCACCCGACAGCATTTCGAGCCGCTGATCGAGATGATGCAGGTTAAGGGAAACTCGGAAGTGCACCGCAAGTTCTGGGCGGCGGACGAGTTTGCAGGATTTGAAAACGCGGACTCGATCCAGAAAAACTCAGCACGCATTTTCAAGCAGCGCGACTTTGTGCGCGGGGGGCTGAAGGTCGGTCTGCAAAAGCAGTCTGAGCTGGGCGTAAATCCGTTCAAGTACGGCTTCATGGGCGGCACAGACAACCATAACGGGTTGATGTCAGCTGTGGCTGAAGACGAATTCATCGGCGCACATGGCCCTGAAGATGGCAGCGTTGAACGGCGCCGGACGGGGGATGTTCTGGGGTGGATCGACGGAAAGGACCTGTCCATCGGATCGATCGGTGGTGTCTGGGCGACAGAGAACACCCGCGCTGCGATTTTCGACGCCATGAAGCGCCGCGAGACCTTCGCCACTTCTGGTCCACGGATTAAGATCCGCATGTTCGGGGGGCCGGATTTATCTGCTCCTGCCGATCCTGTTGCAATGGCAGAGCAGGGGTATCTTTTGGGAACACCGATGGGGGGTGATTTGCGCCCAACCGTCATCGCCCCGACCTTCACCGTTTATGCCGAGAAAGATCCGGACGGCGCGAACCTTGATCGGATCCAGATCATAAAGGGTTGGGTCGACGAGAACGGCGATCCCAATGAAAAGGTCATTGATGTCGTCTGGTCTGGGGACCGTGCGATTGATCTGTCGACTGGCAAGCTCCCACCGGTGGGCAACACCGTTGACCTGACCACCGCGCTTTTTACAAATGATATCGGAACATCAACCCTGATGGGGTCGTGGACTGACGAGGATTTCGACCCCCAGGAAGTTGCGTTTTACTACGCTCGGGCGTTGGAAATTCCAACGCCGCGTTGGACGACCTATGATGCTGTGCGCAATGATCTGCCGCTGCTCGAAGATGTCCCGGCGACCATTCAAGAGCGCGCATGGGGCTCCCCGCTTTGGTATAGTCCTGCGGGGTAGTAGTTGTTTTTCGGGATGTGTTTGTTCAGCCAACACGGCGCGGCGGGCACGAGGCCCCGATGTAGCGTGCAGCCTAGTCTTCGGCCGGCTTCAATTTGCAGTATTGTACCGCAGTGACATGGCAACGTGGATCGTGCGCCATACGATTTGCAGCGTCTTGTGGTCTTGGGTGTTTGAACGGCTGGCCGCATTTTGAATTTAGCCGCAAGGTAGGGTTGGATCGCCCGGTTCAGCCCGGACGATCCGGCGTTCGATTTAGAGGTTTGGCAGGGGGGGCAGTTCCTGACCAAGCCACTTTTCGGAAAGCTCGTTCAACTGTCCACCAAGGGTTTTGTGAAGGATGAACGTGTTGGTCCAGAACAACAGATCAAGGTTGCCCTTTTTAACGCCGATGAACGCCGGGGATTCCTTCAAGATGAACTTGGTTTCGATATCCATCTCGGCGTTTGCATCGCTGATCGCTGCCGCAAGCGTGTTGCCGCTGACAAGGACGTCCACCTGACCGGATTCGTACGCGGCGCGCGTTGCCGCGTTGTCGCCAAAGCGCACAATCTCGGTTGTTTCCGGTGCGAGCTCTGTCAGTTTGCGCGTTTCGCGTGATGGCGGGCACTGATTTCAGCTGATTGTGGGCACTGATTTCGCGGGAAGGCGGGCGCGGATTTCACGCGATCGCGGGCACTGATTTCACGTGATCATGGGCAGGACTGGTCGACGAACTGAAGATACTCCCCCTCCGTATCAACAGGAGGGATGGAATGCCGACAGGACGTTTGACCATGCGCCGGATACGGGACGTATTGCGATTGAAGTTTGCCCAAGGGCTGAGCGAGCGGTCGATTGCCGCGTCGCTCGGGCTTGGGAAGGGAAGTGTGGGCACCTATCTGCGGCGGGCTCGCGACGCGGGCCTGAGGTGGCCGCTTCCCGATGGGTTGGACGACGACAGCCTTGAACTGTTGCTGTTCCCGTCCTCGCCGAGCGTGCCGGATCCGGATCGCCCTGTTCCGGACTGGGCCGCGATGGACAAGGAGCTGCGCAAGCGCAGTGTCACCAGGATGCTGTTGTGGGAGGAATACCGGGCGCAGCATCCGGGCGGGTTCGGATACACGTGGTTCTGTACGCATTTCGACGCCTGGAAGGGGCGTGTCCGCCCAAGTATGCGGCAGACACATGCGGGCGGTGAGAAGGTGTTTGTCGATTACGCGGGCGACACGATCGACATTGTCGATCCAGAAACTGGCGAAGTGCATGCGGCGAAGCTGTTCGTCGCCACCATGGGGGCGTCCAGTTACACCTACGTCGAAGCTGTTGCCTCGGAAGGGCTGGAAGACTGGATCGGTGCCCATACCCGGATGTTCGCCTATCTGGGCGGCGTGCCCAAGGCGGTGGTCCCGGATAACCTCAAATCCGCTGTCATCAAACCCGACCGCTACGATCCCGGGTTGAACCGGACCTATGCCGAGATGGCAGAGCATTACAGCACCGCGATTCTGCCCGCGCGTGTGCGCAAGCCCAAAGACAAAGCCAAGGTCGAAGTGGCGGTGCAGGTGGCACAACGCTGGATCCTCGCGCGGTTGCGCAATCACAGGTTCTTCTCCCTCGCCGAACTGAACGCCGCGATCCGGCCTCTGCTGGACGATCTGAACACCCGGGTCATGCGCGATTACGGTGCAAGCCGCGCCGATCTGTTCGCCACGCTGGACCGCCCGAGCCTGCAACCGCTGCCCGCCGATCCCTATGTCTTTGCCAGATGGAAGCGAGCCCGTGTTGCACCCGACTACCATGTCGAGGTTGACCGGTGCTGGTATTCGGTACCCTTCAGCTTGATCCGGCAGGAGGTCGACGTCCGCGCAACCCATTCCACGGTCGAAGTTTTCCACCGTGGCAAACGCATCGCCAGCCATGTCCGCAACCCTGGGCGGCGCAGCCACGTCACGGTGCCCGATCACATGCCGTCATCGCACCGCCGCCATGCGGAATGGACCCCGGCGCGCGTTCTGGCCAGCGCTGAGAAGCTTGGGCCCTCGGTCGCCGCGTTTTGTCAGATCGTCATGGAAGACAGACCGCACCCCGAGCAGGGCTTCCGCACCTGCATGGGCGTGCTGTCGCTGGCCAAAAGCTATGAACCTGACCGCCTTGATGCCGCCTGTCGCCGGGGCGTCGCCATCAAGGCGCGGTCGGTATCCTCAATCCGGTCAATCCTGAAGAACGGGCTCGATCAGGCGTTCCTGGAACCAGACGCTGACGAGCTGCCGCTGCAGCACCCCAACATACGCGGCCAGAAGTATTACCACTGAAAAGGAGACATCCCATGCTGACACATCCCACATCCGACCGGCTGGAGGCCCTTGGCTTCACCGGCATGGCCAAGGCGCTCGACGAACAGCGTCGCGCCTCCGCCATGTTCGAAAGCCTCAGCTTCGAAGAGCGACTTGGATTGCTGGTCGATCGAGAGGCGGCAGAACGTGATGCCAAGAAGCTGGCCACGCGGCTGCGGTTTGCCGCGCTCCGCCATGCGGCTTGCGTGGAAGACATCGACATGCGCAGTCCGCGCGGCATCGACACATCCGTCATGGCGCACCTCATCGACAGCGGCTGGATCGACCGGCATGAAAATCTGCTCATTACCGGCCCGACCGGGCTTGGGAAAAGTTGGATCGCCTGCGCGCTTGGCCACAAGGCGTGCCGCGACGACCGCCGCGTGATGTATCACCGTGTGCCCCGGCTCTTTCAGGCGCTGGCCATCGCCAGGGGCGACGGGCGCCACGCCCGTGTCCTGAAATCCATCGAACGAACCGAGCTGCTGATCCTCGACGACTGGGGTCTATCGGTGCTGACCGCCACCGAACGCCGTGACCTCCTGGAAATCCTCGAGGACCGCCAGGGCCGCGGCTCCACCATCGTCACCAGCCAGTTGCCCGTCGATCAATGGCACGAGGCCATCGGCGACCCAACCCTTGCCGATGCTATTCTCGACCGGCTGGTTCACAACGCCCACCGCCTCGCCCTATCCGGAGAAAGCATGCGAAGAAAGATGAGCATCACAAAACCGCTTGACCCAACCGATCAGGCCTGACTCAATGCACCTAGTCGACCAGCCTGCCCACGACCGTGAAATGGCTGCCCACGATGGCCTGAAACGCGTGCCCGAGATCGCGTGAAATCACTGCCCAAGTTCCGCGAAATACGCA
>NZ_SMZO01000034.1 GCF_004358675.1 Meridianimarinicoccus aquatilis
AATGTCGCGCAATTCGCCCATCTCGTCGGGGGCACAGAACGCAACCGCCGCGCCATCGGCGCCGGCGCGAGCCGTCCGGCCAATGCGGTGGACATAGTTATCAGGCACATTCGGCAGGTCGTAGTTATAGACGTGGCGCACATCTGGAATGTCGATCCCGCGCGCGGCGACATCCGTGGCAACCAGCACTTTGATGCGCCCTTCGCGGAAGGACACGATGGCGCGCTCGCGCTGGCCCTGGCTGCGATTGCCGTGGATCGCGGCCACGTCGAACCCGTTGCGTTCAAGCTGGCGCGCCAGACGGTCTGCACCATGCTTGGTCCGCACGAATACCAGGGCGCGTTCTTGCTTGTGCTTGCCCATCAGGTTGATGAGCAGCTCGCTTTTGCCCTCTTTGGTGACGAAGTGCACCGACTGGTCGATCTTGTCGGCGGCTTTGCCCGGTGGGTTCACGGCCACGCGCACGGGATCGGTCAGATAGGCCTGCGCCAGTTCTGCCATCTGTTTCGGCATGGTGGCCGAGAACAGCATCGTTTGACGGTCTTTCGCCAGCAGCGGTGCGATTTTGCGCAGCGCGTGGATAAAGCCAAGGTCAAGCATCTGGTCCGCTTCGTCCAGAACGAGAAAGCGGGTTTCGTCAAGGCGCACGGCACGGCGGTCGAGCAGGTCGATCAGGCGGCCGGGCGTGGCCACCAACAGGTCGGTGCCGCGCTCAAGGCGTTTGATCTGCGGATTGATGGACGCGCCGCCAACGACCAGCGCAACCTTGAGGTGCGAGCCGTCCGAGAAATCGCGAAGTGCATCAGAAATCTGCTTTGCCAGCTCCCGCGTGGGCGCCAGAACAAGGCCGCGCACGGTTTTCGGGGCAGGCTTGGTGCCGACCGAAGAGATCATGTGCACCAGCGGCAGACCGAAGGCGGCGGTTTTGCCAGTTCCGGTTTGCGCAAGGCCAAGCACGTCACGGCCGTTCATGGCATGGGGGATCGCCTGCGCCTGAATCGGCGTGGGATCGGTGATTTTGAGTTCGGCCAGTTTGGCCACGAGACGGGGTGCAAGCCCCAGCATGTCGAAATCCATCGTCGGATCGTCCTTCATCAACCGGCAACAGCCGGTAAAAAACGGGCCAACCCGCGCCTTTCAAGCGCCGGGTGTGCCGCAGTGGTTGCGCAAGGCGATAACCGAACGGCCGGATGCCGGGGCGGGTGCCAAAGCGCCTGACCCCTGCGTGACATGGGAACCAGAGAAGATGTCAGGATCGGATCGGCCTTTTGGTGCGCCGAGGGCTGCTCACGCGGCAGCGGATCGTTGACTACTGGCCACATGGCGATTTGCGGGACCAAAGTCAACCCGCGCGCGTGCCTGAGGGCGGCGAAATGCTCCGCTGATGTCACCCTTGCGTGACGCAGGTTTCG
Source organism: Meridianimarinicoccus aquatilis (assembly GCF_004358675.1). Lineage (GTDB taxonomy): Bacteria > Pseudomonadota > Alphaproteobacteria > Rhodobacterales > Rhodobacteraceae > Meridianimarinicoccus > Meridianimarinicoccus aquatilis. The sequence goes on from NZ_SMZO01000034.1 coordinate 1,413, forward strand.
GATCCCTTGCCGAAACAGGCCCCGAGAGGCATGTTCAGTGCATCATCCCAGGAGGCATTGATGCCGACACAACGATTCACATTTCCGGGCCATGCTGGCCTGAAGCTGTCTGCGCGGCTTGATCTGCCCGAAGGTCAACACAGGGCGACCGCGTTGTTCGCCCATTGCTTTACTTGCGGCAAGGATATTCCTGCGGCGCGGCGCATCGCGGCACGTCTCGCGTCAGCGGGCATTGCGGTGTTGCGGTTCGACTTCACGGGTCTGGGCCACAGCGAGGGCGAGTTCGAAAACACCACCTTTTCCACCAATGTCAGCGATCTGGTGGCTGCGGCGGCGGCGCTTGCCGAACGGGGAATGGCGCCCGATCTGTTGATTGGCCATTCGCTGGGCGGCGCTGCCGTGTTGGCCGCTGCTGCGCAAGTTCCCTCGGCCCGCGGTGTTGTCACGCTTGGTGCGCCGTTTGATCCGTCCCACGTCACGGAGAATTTCGAGCATGCCCTTGACGAGATCGCGCGCGACGGGAAGACGTCGGTTGATCTTGGCGGACGGCCTGTGTGCATCGGGCAAGAGTTCGTTGCCGATGTCGGGTCGGCGCAGTTGACCGATGCATTGGCGCATCTGAAAAAGGCGCTGTTGGTGATGCATGCGCCCCGTGACGAGATTGTCGGCATCGACAACGCCACCGCAATTTTCACCGCCGCGAAGCACCCGAAAAGCTTTGTGACGCTGGATGAAGCCGACCATCTGATTTCGCGCCCGCGCGATGCGGAATACGCGGCTGAGGTCATCGCAGCATGGTCTGTGCGGTATCTTGACCTGACCCCGCCTGCCCCGCCCCCCGGCATACCAGAGGGCGTTTTGCGCGTGGCCGAAGCGGACCCGGAGGGGTTCCTTCAGGATATCAATTCTGGTGGCAAGCATCACGCTCTTGCAGATGAGCCGCGCGCCTATGGCGGGACCGACCGGGGCATGTCGCCTTATGGCTTTTTGTCCGCCGGGCTGGGCGCATGTACGTCGATGACGATCCGGATGTACGCCCGGCGCAAGAGGTGGCCGCTTGAGTCTGTGTCGGTGGATATCACGCACAACAAAGTTCACGCGCAAGACGCAGACACGGCCGTCAGCCCGCGCATCGACAGTTTCACGCGGGTGATCCGGCTAAAGGGCGCGCTGAGCACGGATCAGCGGTTGCGGCTTCTTGAAATCGCGGACAAGTGCCCTGTGCACCGCACGCTGGAGGCCGGTGCGAAGGTGGTGACCCAGCTTGCCGATGACCCGGTGACTACAACCGCCTAGGCCGGTCGTCAGTCGATGATTAAGGCGCAACAATAGTCTGATACGCGGCGCGGTGATCTGGTCTCGCGCCGCTTGTGCATTGATGGACCCGCCGGGTGTTGCCGGGTTACTCAGCCGCCACGCGCCGCGCCGCAAGCATCGGCTTGAGATAATGACCGGTGTGGCTTTGTTCGACCTCGGCCACCGTTTCAGGCGTGCCTGTCGCCACCACGGTGCCGCCGCCGTCGCCGCCTTCGGGGCCAATATCTATCAGCCAATCGGCAGTTTTGATCACATCGAGATTGTGCTCGATGACAACGACCGAATTCCCCTGCTCCACCAATTCGTGAAGCACTTCGAGTAACTTGCGCACGTCTTCGAAATGCAGGCCGGTTGTCGGCTCGTCCAGAATATACAGCGTGCGGCCCGTTGCGCGCTTGGACAGTTCTTTGGACAGTTTCACGCGTTGCGCTTCGCCGCCCGACAAAGTCGTCGCCTGTTGGCCAACCTTGATATAGCCCAGCCCGACCCGCACCAGTGCATCCATCTTTTCACGGATCGACGGCACAGCCTGAAAGAAGCTTTGCGCATCTTCGACGGTCATATCCAGCACATCGGCGATGGATTTGCCTTTGAACCGCACTTCAAGGGTTTCGCGATTGTACCGGGCGCCCTTGCACGTTTCACATTCCACATACACGTCGGGCAGAAAGTGCATTTCGATCTTGATAACGCCATCGCCCTGACACGCCTCGCAGCGGCCACCCTTGACGTTGAAGCTGAACCGCCCCGGTTTATACCCGCGCGCCTTGGCCTCGGGCAGACCGGCGAACCAGTCGCGAATCGGCGTAAACGCCCCGGTATAGGTGGCGGGGTTCGACCGGGGCGTGCGCCCAATGGGCCGCTGGTCGATGTCGATGACCTTATCCAGATGCTCCAGCCCCTTGATCGTCTCGCACGGCGCTGGCGTCTGCCGCGCCCCGTTGAGCCGCATGGAGGCCGTCTTGAACAGCGTTTCAATGGTCAGCGTGGATTTTCCGCCCCCTGACACGCCCGTTACGCAGACAAACTTGCCCAGCGGAAAGTCGACCGTCACATTCTTGAGGTTGTTGCCCGTCGCGCCCTTCACGGTGATCTTCTTGGCCTTGCCTTTGCCCTTGCGCCGGATGGCGGGCACCGGAATTTCGCGTGTTCCTGCAAGGTATTGGCCCGTGACGGATGCCTCGTTGGCGATGATTTCGGCAGGCGTGCCCTTGGCGACGACCTGCCCACCATGCACCCCTGCACCGGGGCCGATGTCAAAGACGTAATCCGCCTCGCGAATGGCTTCTTCGTCGTGCTCAACGACAATCACCGTATTGCCTTGATCGCGCAGGTTCTTGAGCGTTGTAAGAAGACGGTCATTGTCGCGCTGGTGCAAACCGATGGATGGCTCGTCGAGCACATAAAGCACCCCGGTCAACCCGCTGCCGATCTGACTGGCAAGGCGGATGCGCTGGGATTCCCCGCCCGACAGCGTGCCGGCGTTGCGCGACAGCGTCAGGTATTCAAGCCCGACATTGTTCAGAAACCCAAGCCGTTCACGGATTTCCTTGAGGATCGCACGCGCGATTTCGTTCTTTTGCACACTCAGCGATGCAGGCACGCTTTCGCACCAATCAAACGCTTGTCGGATCGACATTTCGACCACCTGCCCCACATGCAGGCCGGCGATTTTCACGGCCAGCGCTTCGGGGCGCAGGCGGTAGCCTTCGCAGGTGCCGCAAGAGCGGTTGTTCTGATAGCGTTCGAATTCTTCGCGGACCCAGTTGCTGTCAGTTTCGCGATAGCGCCGTTGCATGTTGGGGATCACGCCTTCGAACACACGGCTGACCTGATAGACCCGCCCGGCTTCGTCATAGCGGAAGGTGATCTCTTCGTCGCCGGACCCATGCAGGAACACTTGTTGCACATGGGCGGGCAACTTGCCCCACGGCGTGCGGCTGTTGAATTCATAGTGCTTGGCGATGGCTTCGATGGTTTGCAGGAAATACGGTGACTTCCCCTTGCGCCAAGGGGCCAGCGCCCCGTTTTCAAGGGTGAGCGCACTATCAGGGACGACCAGCTTTTCGTCGAAGAACAGCTCAACGCCAAGCCCGCCGCAATCCGGGCAGGCCCCAAACGGCGCGTTGAAGGAAAACAGGCGCGGTTCGATTTCGGGAATCGTGAACCCCGACACGGGACAGGCGAAGTTTTCTGAAAATGTCAGGCGCTCTGGCTCTGGGGCCTCTTCACCGTCTGCGGCACGGGGGGCAGTTTCCAGAACTGCGATACCGTCGGCCAGATCAAGCGCGGTGCGGAAACTGTCGGCCAGCCGCGTTTCCAGCCCATCGCGAACGATGATGCGGTCCACGACGACGTCGATGTCATGGCGGAACTTCTTGTCGAGCTTGGGCGGCTCGTCCAGATCGTAGAATTCGCCATCCACCTTGACGCGCTGAAACCCCTGCTTGCGGAGTTCCAGAAATTCCTTGCGGTATTCGCCCTTTCGGTCGCGGATGATGGGGGCGAGCAGAAAGCCGCGTGTCCCCTCCTCCAACGCCATGACGCGGTCCACCATGTCCTGAACCTGCTGCGCCTCGATGGGCTCGCCGGTGGCGGGGCTGTAGGGCGTCCCTGCCCGCGCAAACAACAGGCGCATGTAGTCGTAGATTTCGGTGACCGTGCCCACTGTTGAGCGGGGGTTCTTGCTGGTGGTCTTTTGTTCGATGGAAATCGCCGGGGACAGGCCGCTGATATGGTCCACATCGGGTTTTTGCATCATGTCGAGAAACTGCCGCGCATAGGCAGACAGCGATTCCACATAGCGGCGCTGCCCCTCGGCATAAATCGTGTCGAAGGCGAGGCTGGATTTGCCCGACCCGGACAGGCCGGTGATCACCACAAGCTGATCGCGCGGAATATCCACATCGATGCTCTTGAGATTGTGCTCGCGCGCGCCGCGCACTTCGATGTTCTTAAGTTCAGCCATGGTGCGAGTCCCTTCCGGTCAGACGCAAAGGTAGCGGTGCTGGCCGCGCTCTCCAACCAAAAAATGCGAACAAAAAGTGAACGCCCGCATTCAAGTTCATATTTCGGGCGTATCATAGTGCTTAGCTGGTGTCTCGCCACCGGTTTGCGATGGGGTACCGCCGATCCAGCCAGAACGACCGCTTTGACAACCGGGCACCCGGAGCGGCCTGATAGCGTTTGTATTCGCTGATATACACAAGGTGTTCGATCCGCTTCACCGTCTCGCGATCAATCCCCGTCGCAACCACATCGGCGACAGACGCGTCTTCGTCCACCAGCATCGTCAGAATGCGGTCAAGCACCGGATAGGGCGGCAGGCTGTCTTCGTCTTTCTGGTCTTCGCGCAATTCCGCGGTGGGGGGTTTCGTGATGATCTGCGGGGGAATAACCTCGCCCGCAGGCCCCTTCATCCAGTCACGGTGGTTTTCATTGCGCCAGCGGCAGATGTCGAACACGCGGGTCTTGTAGAGATCCTTGATCGGATTGTAGCCCCCCGCCATATCGCCATAAATTGTCGAATAGCCGACCGCGACTTCGGATTTGTTGCCCGTGGTCAGCAGCATCTCGCCGAACTTGTTGGACAGCGCCATCAGCAGCACACCGCGCAGGCGGCTTTGCATGTTTTCTTCGGTCAGGTCCGGCGCGCGCCCTTCGAACAGCGGCGCAAGCGTGGCGCTGACCGCATCAACCGGGCCGCTGATCGGCAAGCTGTCGAGCCGCGTGCCAACCCGCCCGGCAAGATCGGCCGCATCGTCAAGCGACGGCTGAGACGTGTATTTCGACGGCAGCATGACACAGCGCACGTTTTCCGGCCCCAGCGCATCCGCAGCGATGACCGCCACGATTGCACTGTCGACGCCGCCGGACAGGCCAAGAACCACTTTGGAAAACCCGGTCTTCGCCAGATAGTCGCGCAGGCCAAGCTGCATCGCGTGGTAATCCTGCTCCAATGACGACGGCCGCGGCGAAACCGGGCCATCCACGATGCGCCACCCTTCTGTTCCCTGCTCCAGATCCACATGGGTCACGTCCGGTATGAAATCAGCACATTGAAACGCCAGTTTTCCGCCGGGGTTCAACCCGAAGCTGCCACCGTCAAAGACCTGATCATCCTGCCCGCCAATCATGTTCAGATACAGCAGCGGCAGGCCGGTTTCGACAACACGGGCCACCATATGCGACAAGCGTTCATCGTGCTTGTCCCTGTGATAGGGCGATCCGTTCGGCACCAGCAAAATCTCTGCCCCGGATTCGGCCTGCGCTTCGGCGACATCCCCGCTCCAGGCGTCTTCGCAAATCGGCATCCCGATACGCAGCGGCCCAATCCGCACCGGCCCGTTGATCGGCCCTTCGGAATACAGACGCACTTCGTCGAACACATCCGTGTTCGGCAGCTTGTGCTTCAGCACGCGGGCCACGACCCGGCCGCTCTCGCAGATGTGATAGGCGTTATACAGCTTGCCATCCTGATACAGCGGGCCACCGATCGCCAGCGCCGGGCCGTCTGCACAGTCGGCCGCAAGCGCCTCTATCCGGGCCATGGCATCCGTGACAAAGGCGTGTTTGCGCACAAGGTCCTGAATTTGATACCCCGTGATGAACATTTCGGGCAGCGCAACAAGCCCCGCTCCGGCCAAGCGCCCTTGGTTCCAAGCGTCTTTTGCCTGCGCCGCATTGGCGGCAAGGTCCCCGACAGCAGGGTTGAGTTGCGCCAGCGTGATGCGGAAGGTGTCGGCCATCTGCGATACTCCTTTGCGGGCTATTTAAGCCGCTCGCGCAGGATGTGAAACCCGCCAAACGCCGCCGACTGTGCGTCTTGTCAAAGGCTGGATTGTTGCCCCTTTCGCAGCGATGATCTAGCACAGGGGGGAACAGGTGGATCACCACGGGGACTTGCGGGCATGGCGGCGGCACAACGACACGGGAAATTGGCGATACTTGCAACAGCTCTTGTGCTGACAAGCTGGGCTGCACACGCGCAGGACAGCGCCCAGATCGTCACGCAACAATATGCCAATGGCGGCGTTTTCGAAGGCACCATGAAAGATGGCAAACCCAATGGACAGGGCCGGTACATTCTGCCGGGTGGGTACGTCTATGAGGGCGACTGGCTGGACGGTGCCCGAACCGGCCAAGGGCGCGCCACATTCGTAGATGGGGCCACCTATGAGGGCGGGTTTCTGGAAGGCCAGCCGCATGGGCGGGGGCAGATTTCCCTGCTGGACGGGTCTGTCATCATTGGCGACTGGCAAAACGGTGCGCTGCATGGCGATGCCACGGCCACGTATGCCGATGGGTCGGTCTATCAGGGGCAGTTTGTCGAGAATCAGCGCGAAGGGCCCGGCGTGTGGACGCGGCCAGAGGGGTATGTCTATGACGGCGGCTGGCAGGCGGGTCTGCGCAGCGGCACAGCAGAGATCACCTATCCCGACGGGGCGCGCTATGTCGGGGACATGCGCAGCGACAAGCGCAACGGCAACGGCAGGCTGACCATTCCCGATGGGTTCACCTATGACGGGGCGTGGGTCGATGACCAGATGAGCGGCTTTGGCCGGGTCACGTATGTCAACGGCGATGTCTATGAAGGCGTGCTGGTTCAAGGACGCCGCGAAGGCAACGGCAAGATGACCTATGCCAATAGTGACGTGTACGAGGGCGCATTCTCGGCCGATCAGCGCAATGGCATCGGCACCTTTCGCGGCACGGACGGCTATCTTTACGTCGGCGATTGGCTGGACGGCCAGCACAATGGCGAAGGGCGGCTGATTTACCCGGACGGGTCCATCTATGAAGGCACCTTTGCCTGGAACCTTCCCGACGGCGAAGGGCGCATCACCTATCCCGATGGTGACAGCTATACCGGCACATGGCTGAAAGGCGTCATCGACGGGCGCGGCGTGAGCCGACGGGCCAATGGCGTCGTCTATGAAGGCGAATTTTCCGGTGGCCAGCAGCATGGTTCCGGAGTTCTGACAGCGCCGGATGGGTATAGGTATGACGGCGAGTGGGACAATGGTGTGCGCAGTGGTTCCGGCCGCGCCGTCTATGCGGACGGAACGACCTATGAGGGCGGGTTCCGCAATGACCTGTTCCACGGCTCCGGTACGATGACCACACCGGGCGGCATGACCTATAGCGGTGACTGGCTCGACGGTGCGATCACCGGCGAGGGCCGGGCCGACTATGCCACTGGCGATGTGTACGAGGGCGGATTTGTCGGCGGCAAGCGCGAAGGCACGGGCACACTGACCTACACCACCGGCGAGGTACTTTCGGGCACATGGCGCAACGGTGTTCTGGTAGAAAGCAACGCCCCGGCCGTGCCCGATGCCACGGCAGCAGAAGGTGCAGAAGCCGAGCCAGACGCCCCTGCTCTGCCCGAGCCCACAACACCTGTTCCGCCGCCTGCGGCCCCAAACCCGGACGCGCAATAGCGCATCCACTCTATTTGAAGGACAGTTTATGACCCTGCGCGCCGCCGTGTTCGATGCCTATGGCACCCTGTTCGACGTTGCGGCGGCGGCCCGCCGCGCTGCTGCCGAACCTGAATTCAAGGCTCTGGCAGAAACCTGGCCAAAGCTGGCCGCAGACTGGCGCGCCAAGCAGCTGGAATACACATGGCTCCGCGCCGTGTCGGAGACGCACACGGACTTCCGGCAAGTCACCGAGGATGGTCTGGATTGGGCGCTTGAGGCACAGGGGCTGGACGGCGATCCAGCGCTCAAGGCCCGGCTGATGGCCTTGTACATGGAACTTGATGCTTATCCTGAAGTGCCCGAAATGCTGCGGACACTGAAAACTCAGGGCCTCAAGGTCGCCATCTTGTCAAATGGCAGCCCCGGCATGTTGCAGGCCGCCATTGCATCGGCCGGCCTGCAGGATCTGATCGGCACGGTTCTGTCGGTGGAAGATGTGGGCATCTTCAAGCCGTCCGCCAAAGTTTATGATCTGGTGGAGCAAAAGCTGGGCGTTGCCCGTGATCAGGTGCTGTTCGTCTCCTCTAACGGGTGGGACGCCGGGTGCGCAGCGGGCTATGGCTTTGAAGCGCTCTGGGTGAACCGCGCCGGCGCACCGGTGGACAGGCTGACAGCTCGCCCCGGCACGATCGCATCGGATTTGACCGGCGTGCCCGATGTCATTGCGGCCCATCCCGCCCCCATCGACCCGCCGCAGTATTTCACAGCCTCGGACGGGCTTGAACTGGCGTACCGAGACGAAGGAACCGGCCCCGCCTTGCTCTGCCTGTGCGGCCTGACGCGAAACATGGCCGATTTTGACTTCGTGGCGCGCGATTTCGCAGATCAGGCGCGCATTATCCGGCTGGACACGCGCGGGCGCGGCGCTTCGGCATATGACCCGGATTATCGAAACTACTCCCTCGCCCGCGAGGCGCAGGATGCGTTGGATCTACTGGATCATCTGGGGCTGGATCAGGCTGCCATTCTGGGTACATCGCGTGGCGGGCTGATCGCAATGTCACTGGCCGCCACGCACCGGGACCGCCTCTCAGGCGTCTGTTTGAACGATATTGGACCGGAAATCGACGGATCCGGGTTGGGCCATATCTTTACGTATCTGGGCGTGGCACCCCGGCAGCGCACACTGGATGACGGCGCCGCGGCGCTGAAAGCCGCGTCCGAGCCGCGCTTTCCCGGCGTCCCGCTGGATCGGTGGCGGCTCCATGCAGAGCGGATATGGAGACAGACCCCGAATGGCCTTGCCCTGCGGTACGACTGGCGCTTGCGCAATGCTGTGCTGGAGCAATCGGCCACTGGCGCGGTAGTCGATCTTTGGCCCCTTTTTGATGCGTTTGCAGGACTGCCGCTGGCCTTGATCCGGGGGGCGAACTCCGACCTGCTCAGCACAGAAACAACCGCAAAGATGCAAGAGAGGCGGCCCGACATGATCGTTGCCGAAGTGCCGGATCGCGGCCATGTGCCATTCCTGGACGAACCCGAAGCACAAACTGCGATTTCACAATTCCTTGCCGCATTGAAATGACGACACTTTTACAAACCGCGCCCAGTATTGCGATGATTGATGCCGCTGCCGTGCGTGTCGCGGGGCATGTGCGCCGAACACCATTGCTGCGCACGCCGGCCCTTGATGCGCTTGCGGGACGGCCGGTTCTGATCAAGGCCGAATGCCTGCAGCATACCGGATCATTCAAGTATCGCGGGGCGAAGTCGGCCATAACGGCCCTGTGCGAAGCCGGGGATGTGACGGGGGTCGTTGCCTGCTCGTCGGGCAATCATGGTCAGGGCATCGCGCGCGCCGCCGCCGAAGCGCAGCTGGATGCAGTCATCGTGCTGCCCGCCGATGCGCCCGCCGCCAAGATCGCCGCGATCCGCGCGTATGGGGCCGAAATCGTGACTTATGATCGCCAGACCGGGGACCGTGACGCACTTGCAGCGCAGATTTGCGCAGACCGGGGATTCCCACTGGTTTTGCCGTTTGACGACCCGTTTGTGATCGCAGGGCAAGCTGGCGTTGGGTTGGAATTGGTCAAACAAACCGCCGAGATCGGTGTCGGCAACGCCGATGTGTTGGTGTGTTGCGGCGGTGGCGGGCTGAGCACCGGAATTGCACTGGCGCTGGAACGCGGCGCGCCCGGCCTACGGGTTCGCACCGTCGAGCCAACGGGTTTCGACGATACGGCCCGCGCGCTCAGCGGCAATCCAGGCCCAAATGCCCCCGGCGCAAAATCAATCTGCGACGCCATCCTGACCCCTGCCCCCGGCAAGCTCTCGCTGCCGGTGCTGTCGCGACTGGCCGGAAGCGGACTGACCGTGACCGATGCCGAAACCTTGCGGGCAATGGCACTGGCCTTTGCGCATTTGCGCATTGTGCTGGAACCGGGCGGCGCTGTTGCGTTGGCCGCCGCGCTTTCAGGTCAACTTGTCGGTACCGGCCCTGTGATCGCCGTGGCAACTGGCGGAAACGTAGACCCGGGAATTTTCCGCAAGGCCTTGGATTGCCTTGATGATTGACGCTGCGCCGCAGCAAATCCCTGCAACGATACCACACCACAGACGTCAAATCGGGACTGCATTGTAATTCAGTCTATAAACGACTAGATTGCACAAAGGATTTTCTGTGCGCGATACCCCGTCTGCTCCTTCTGTTAGCCGTTACGATGAAGACCACACTGCGACGCAGAAAAAATCGTTTTCGGGTACCGCGCGACAGCTTAGAGAGTACCGACTTTGGAAATAAGTGCACCGCAAACAGACATCACAGACTCGAGCGAAGCGCTTGCGTCCAACATGCAACGACAGTCTGAAAAGGCCGCGTCGTTCTTGAAAGCTTTGGCCCATGAGGGTCGGCTATTGATACTCTGCCACCTCAGCACTGGTGAAAAATCTGTTTCGGAACTGGAGCAGTTTTTGTCGCAACGGCAGGCTGCCGTCAGTCAACAACTTGCTCGCCTTCGCATGGAAGGGCTGGTCAAGTCGCGCCGCGACGGCAAGGTCATCTATTATTCTATCAGTGACCCACGGGCCGCCCGGACCATTGGGTTGATGTACGAAATGTTCTGCGCCGAGACCGCAAACCCCGTGTCTTAGGACGGACCACCGCTGGTTCAGTCCGCCTGCGCCATCAGATAAATACTGTAAAAAGACCGGCGCGCACGACGCGCTGTTGTCGTTCGATCACTTCCCCCCGCGCCAATCTGCATATCGCCAAACGAGCGTTTTCCAAGCCTTTCATCTAAATGCAGAACACCAATGTGGCGTGGCATTTACATGGAAATGGCCGACCCGTGACCGTTCAACCACGCACGAAGCATTTATCCGGAACAATTTAAGAACATTTAGCCATGCTTTAAGATTCGGCGGTCAGGGTCATCTCATGCCTTCCAACCCGGAGCGTCCCATGCGCGCACAAACCACCCCGTCCCACTTGCCAGAACTTGAGATTGCAAAGGCGCTGTCGGAGCGACGTGTTTTGCTCGCTTTTCAGCCGATTGTCGGCGCTGGCGATCGCGTTGCGTTCCATGAAGCACTGCTGCGCCTGCGTTTGCCTTGTGGGCAACTGCTTGCACCGGGGCAATTTCTGTTGGGACTGCGGAACCCGACTCTCCGCCGGGCGCTGGACATTCGGGCGCTGTCATTGGGCATTGCCGAGTTGAACGCACATCCCGGCTTGCGTCTGTCGGTGAATGTTGATCCCGACTCACTTCACAACCCTGTGTTTCATCGCGAATTGGACATGCAGTTGCGCACGGCCCCTGAGACGGCAGAACGCTTGATCCTTGAACTGACCGAACGCGCCCCCTTGCCGCCCCTGCCGGTCTTCGCACGCCGACGAGACCGCTGGCGCGAGATGGGTCTCAGTCTTGCCCTTGATGATTTTGGCGCAGGCTGCACGTCGTTTCGCCATCTGCGGGACTGGCGGTTCGATATTCTGAAAATTGATGGCAGCTTTTCCCGCAACGTGCACAGCGACCCCGACAATCAGGCCTTGATGCGGGCACTTTGCGGGCTCGCGCAGCATTTTGAGGCATACACCGTGGCCGAGGCCGTAGAAACCGCTGCAGAGGCGCGTTGGCTCACCGCCTGCGGACTCGACGCCTGTCAGGGCTATCATCTTGGTCGTCCGACCGTTGACCCCGCGTGGCGGCCCAGTGAACCGGCCATAGCAAGCGGTTAATCATGCGGCACCGTGTCCCTCTTGGTTAATGGGACACCCTGTCTGTTGCTCCGACGCTCTGCACCGCCTATTCCTTCTGCCGAAGGGGTATGCGGTTTAACTGCGCAACCCCTGCCATGATCACAATGGGAAGGATCAACAATGACGGACGTAGTTATCGCATCGGCAGGACGGACTGCAGTTGGCAGTTTTCTAGGCTCTTTCGCCAACACGCCGGCACATGATCTGGGTGCTGCGGTACTTGAAGGCGTTGTTGCCCGCGCTGGGATCGACAAGTCCGAAGTTTCAGAGACAATTCTCGGTCAGGTTCTGACAGCCGCACAAGGCCAGAACCCAGCCCGTCAGGCGCATATCAACGCCGGCCTGCCACAAGAAGGCGCAGCTTGGGGCATTAACCAGGTTTGCGGCTCCGGTTTGCGCGCCGTTGCACTTGGCGCTCAGCACATCATGTTGGGTGACGCGTCCATCGTTTGTGCGGGCGGCCAGGAAAACATGTCAATCAGCACCCATGCAGCTGCCCTGCGCGCAGGCCAGAAAATGGGCGACATGAAATACGTCGACACGATGATCAAAGATGGTCTTTGGGACGCGTTCAACCAGTACCACATGGGGCAAACTGCCGAAAACGTTGCTGCAAAATGGCAGATTACCCGTGAAATGCAGGATGAATTTGCAGCCGCAAGCCAGAACAAGGCCGAAGCAGCCCAAAAGGCCGGCAAATTCGATGACGAGATCATCCCCTTCACAATCAAGACCCGCAAGGGCGAGATCGTGATGGACAAGGACGAGTACATCCGTCACGGCGCGTCGGTCGAAGGCATGGCCAAATTGCGCCCCGCTTTCATCAAGGACGGCACAGTGACAGCCGGCAACGCATCGGGCCTGAATGACGGCGCGGCGGCAACGTTGCTGATGCATGCCGACGACGCGGCCAAGCGCGGGATCGAACCACTTGCGCGCATCGTCTCCTACGCGACCGCTGGTCTCGACCCGTCGATCATGGGTGCAGGCCCGATCTATGCGTCGCGCAAGGCGCTGGACAAAGCCGGTTGGACGATTGCGGATCTGGACCTTGTGGAAGCGAACGAAGCCTTTGCTGCGCAAGCCTGCGCCGTGAACAAGGAAATGGGTTGGGATCCGGAAATCGTGAACGTGAACGGCGGCGCTATCGCCATCGGTCACCCGATCGGCGCATCCGGCTGCCGTGTTCTGAATACACTTCTGTTCGAAATGAAGCGTCGCGGTGCCAAGAAAGGTCTCGCCACTCTGTGCATCGGTGGCGGCATGGGCGTTGCCCTGTGCGTCGAGCGCGACTGATTTGCGAAGGGCGGGTCAGTCTTGCACTGATCCGCCCCAACGGCGGCCTCTATAAGCCGCCACCACACGGTCAGGACTCCTACAGAAAACCTACAGGAATCCTACACAACTTTTATCAAGGAAGGAGCGCACATGGGACGTGTTGCACTGGTCACCGGAGGCTCGCGTGGAATCGGCGCGGCGATCTCTAAGGCATTGGCGGCAGAGGGATATACCGTTGCAGCCACTTATGCTGGCAATGACGAGAAAGCCGCAGCATTCACTGCAGAAACCGGCATCAAGACCTATAAGTGGGATGTGTCAAGCTACGACGCATGCGCCGCCGGCATCGCATCGGTCGAAGCTGATCTTGGTCCAGTTGAAGTGCTTGTGAACAACGCCGGGATTACCCGCGACTCGATGTTCCACAAGATGACACCTGAAAAGTGGAACGATGTGATCAACACCAACCTGACCGGTCTGTTCAACATGACCCACCCAGTTTGGAACGGTATGCGTGATCGCAAGTTCGGCCGCGTGATCAACATCAGCTCCATCAACGGCCAAAAAGGCCAGATGGGCCAAGCAAACTATTCCGCTGCGAAAGCGGGCGATCTGGGCTTCACTAAAGCCTTGGCACAAGAGGGCGCATTCAAAGGCATCACGGTGAATGCGATTTGCCCCGGCTACATCGGCACCGAGATGGTCCGCGCGATTGATGAGAACGTGCTGAACACAAAAATCATTCCGCAAATCCCGGTTGGACGTCTTGGCGAGCCTGAAGAGATTGCACGCTGCGTTGTGTTCCTTGCATCCGATGATGCAGGTTTCATCACTGGCTCCACCATCTCCGCCAACGGCGGGCAGTTCTTCGTCTAGAACGGCAGAGCTGATAGAAAACGAAACCGGCCTTTGGGCCGGTTTTTTTATGCGCAGATAGACAGAAAAGGGCACGTCAACTGCCGCTGACATGCCCGAATTTAAACAGCAATGTTATCGATGGTCAGCCGACTTGCTGCACGGACAAACGCTCAATCTCTTGCTTGAGCTGGAGTTTCTGCTTCTTGAGATGCGACAGTTGAAGACCGTCGCTCCCCGGACTTCGTTGTGCCTCTTCGACCTGACAAGACAGGGTTTGATGCTTCCGTCTTAGTTCCTGCAAATGCGCGTTCACTGACATCTATATCTCCTCTGTTGTTGTAGGTTCTCACATGGCATCACAAAATTACCGCTCTGTCACCAAAAACACATGTGCCCATCACAAAATCGACATACACGCATAAGTCGAAATCGTCTGGAACCTTAGGAATTTGGGTATCCCGGCATAGCTGCGGCATTTCGGAGCACGTTCATCAACGGTGCTGTGTAATGCTCGCGATCGCCTCGATGCGATTCGCCTTGGTGAGTGACCAAGGGGGGACAGAGCCGGAAAGGCGTGCGCCGCCCCTTCACCGCATGAAGAAGAAACGTTTCGGCATGCTGCTGGGGGCGCCCGGTGATGGGAAGCACTTCGCATGCGCCCAATCGGCTTCCAATCGCTGCCAGAGCCTCAGGAAGACGACCCATTCGCTGTATCACGGTCAAAGTTCCGCCCGGTCTGACCCTTTTGATTGCCGCATCCAGCCAGACAGCAAAGGGCACCTCTTCGCCCATGGCCGTTTCACGCCCGGCATCATCCGACTCGGTGCCTTGCGCGCGTTGAAAATAGGGTGGGTTCGTAAGTACATGGTCAAATGATCGTGCTGACACAGAACCGGGTAGAGCCCGAAGGTCAGCGGTCACTACATCCAACGGCAACTTGGCTTCGTTCGCATTTCGCCGAGCCAGATCAGCATAGTCCGGCTGCACCTCGACACCCGTAAGGCTCAGCCCCGGCACCCTTGTAGCGAGACACAATGCCGCTGTCCCGACACCGCAGCCCAAGTCCAGAACAGTTTGCCCTGCGCGGGCCGGAATCGACGCCGCCAGCAGAACCGGGTCCATTCCGGCGCGATATCCACGTTTAGGCTGCCATATATGAAGGCGTCCGCCAAGAAATGCATCATGGGTCAGTGACTGCCCCATTCTCACAGCCCTAACGGAATACCGTTATCCGTGAGAACCGTTCGCGCGCGAACGAGGTCTTCGTCGCGAACCATCACACGCCGGGGCAACACTCCAATCGACCCTTCCAAAACGCTCATGTGGACGTCTATTGGAAAGCAGTCTATATCCTCTCCTTGGAGGAGCGCTGTTGCAAAGGCAACGATCGTTGGGTCGGTGGTGCGCAGAAGCTCCCTCATATTCAGTCAGTTACGACATGCCCCCAGGGTTGTCGAGACAGCAAACGGAACCGTGATGAGCCTCGATACTGCTGCAGTGAAGCCAATGGAACGTCTGTCCGCCGCACTGGCACAGGATATGGATCAGGTGAATTTACTCATCCGTGATCGGATGGCTTCTGAACATGCGCCGCGCATCCCGGAAATTTCGGCCCATCTGATCGAAGCCGGTGGAAAACGTCTGCGTCCGATGCTGACCCTCGCGGCGGCCCGGATGTGTGGATATGAAGGCCCGCATCACGTTCATCTGGCTGCGACGGTAGAGTTTATTCATACGGCAACCTTGTTACACGACGATGTCGTCGACGAAAGCAACAAGCGTCGCGGGCGACCCACCGCCAACCTTCTTTGGGACAACAAGTCGTCTGTTCTTGTCGGGGACTACCTGTTCGCTCGGTCGTTTCAGTTAATGATCGAAACCGGATCACTGCGCGTTCTGGACATTCTGGCCAACGCCTCTGCAACGATTGCGGAAGGCGAAGTTCTGCAACTGACGGCCGCCCAGAGCCTGAAGACAGACGAGGCGATCTATCTGAAAATTGTGCGCGGCAAAACGGCTGCTCTGTTTTCGGCCGCGACCGAAGTGGGCGGCGTCATCGCGGGCGCCCCGGAAGAACACGTAACCGCGCTGTTCACCTATGGCGACGCTCTGGGCATCGCATTTCAGATCGTGGACGACCTTCTGGACTATGGCGGGGCGACGGCAGACACCGGAAAGAACATCGGCGACGACTTCCGCGAACGCAAGCTGACGCTGCCGGTGATCAAGGCCGTCGCAAAGGCAGATGCAAACGAACGGGCGTTCTGGGTTCGCGTCATCGAAAAGGGCAAGCAAGACGAAGGGGACCTTGAGCATGCCCTTGAACTGCTTGCCAAACATGATGCGATGGCCTCGGCGCGGGCTGACGCGATGGAATGGGTCACCAAGGCAAAAGACGCTCTGGCCCCACTACCGCCGAGCGATTTGCGCGATCTGCTGATTGATTTAGCCGACTATGTTGTGTCGCGGATCAGCTGATCACTTCAGAATTGCCGCTGACTGACACCACCATCCGCCGTTCTTGCTTGCGATGGTTGCCTGCGCTTGCTCGGCACTTTTGGCATCATAGAAGAGACCAAAGCACGTTGCCCCAGACCCGGACATCCGCGCCAATGCGCAGCCCGGTGTCTTTGACAACGCCGTCAAAACATCCGTTATCACGGGTTCGATCTGGCATGCAGCAGATTGCATATCGTTGCGCTGTACCGCGAGCCATTGCACGAAGGTATCGATCCCTGCATCCTCAGCCGGGATTTGCATCGGCGGGTTGTCTCGGCGTTCCAACCTTTTGAAAACAGCAGGAGTGGACACCAATACACGCGGGTTGACCAGAACCACCCACAATGGCGGCAAGGAAGGCCATGGGGTAATCTTCTCGCCGATCCCTTGCATTCTAAGCGGCTCTGCCGCCACGCATGCAGGCACGTCTGCGCCCAATCCAAGCAGCCGATCCGGCCCAGGCAAAGCGCGGCCAGAAAGCTCGCTCAGGGCCCGCAGACACGCAGCGGCGTCAGATGACCCACCGCCCACACCCGCTGCTGCGGGTAAATTCTTGGTCAAGGTAATCGCTGCGTCGATGGGCGGTTCAAACAGAGTAGCAGCACGCAACACCAAGTTGTCAGGCCCAACCGGAACGGACCCGGCCATAGGGCCATCCACGCGCAGGCTCATGCTGTCCGCCAGCGTTGCAGTGATACGGTCCCCAACATCCGCAAACACAACAAGACTGTCCAGAAGATGATACCCATCTTCGCGGCGGCCGGTCACGTGCAGACACAGGTTTATCTTGGCGGGAGCAAAGGCCTCAGCCGTCTTCGGCAACGGCAAGTGGATCTGCGCCTTCTTCCTCTAGGACAGCGTCCAACCCGACTTCAAGTTTGCGCCGGATGCGCTCTGCTTCTTCTGGTTCCGGGTCGAAGGACATCGCACGGTGCCATTGGAATTGAGCTTCGACGCGGCGGCCAACTGCCCATAAGACATCGCCCAGATGGTCATTGATGATCGGGTCAACTGGCATCAATTCGACGGCGCGTTCCATATGGACAATCGCTTCGTCATATTTCCCCATGCGGTACAGAATCCAGCCAAGGCTGTCAGTGATGTACCCATCATCAGGTCGCGCCGCGACGGCGCGTTCAATCATTCCCAACGCTTCATCGAGATTGCGGCCCAACTCAACCAACGAATAGCCCAGATAGTTCAAGACCTGCGGCTGACCGGGTTGCAGTTCGAGAGCCAGACGGAAATCGGCTTCGGCGTCATCCCAGCGATCTGTGCGTTCAAACGAAATGCCCCGTGCGAAGTACAGCGGCCAATCTGATTGTTCCGGCTCACCGCTCAGCGCAACGGTACGGTCATAGGCTTCGCTGGCTTCTGCGTGCCTGTCCAAGCTGCGCAGCATGTCGCCGAGACGGTACTGAACAATCCGCATCTCGGGAAATCTTTGCGCCAATTGCGTCAACGCTTCGACAGCGCCTTCGGTCCGACCATCGTCAAGCAAGGCCTCAGCTCGGCCAATCTCGGCATTGACGAACGCAGGATGATCTTGCGGCACGCGATCATAGGTTTTGGTTGCCAACTCGTATTGTTCGAGATCTTCAAGAAGTTGCGCGCTCAGCAACGTCGCATCGATGTTCCCCGGATTGAGGAATTCCGCCATCCGCGCGTAAAGCAGCGTGTAACCCGGCGCAGATTCGTTAACCAAGGCTGATGCAACAGCATGGAACACATCGCCAATGCCTTCGGCGGCATTTGTCACGACAGAATAAGGAATGTCTGCCCCAGACCTCAGATCGTCTGCCAGCATTTCGAACTCAGGTGACGCATTATCACCGAACGCCATTTCAATCAGCTCGATGGCATCGTCGCGCCGGTCCAGTTGAACAAGGACCTGAACATGGGCCAAAATTCCACGCGGCGACATCTGCAATGGTCCATCGGCACGCCCCGACAGAATTTCGTCCGCACCTTCAAAATCGCCCGCAACGGCCAGCGCCAGCGCCTTGTGATACAGCGCAAAGGACTTAAGTCCTTGCTCGCCCGACACTTCGTCGAACTTTGCCAAGGCTTCGGTCACCTGCCCTGCACCATATTCAGCCCACGCCAATGCAAGCCCGTCCACGAGCACACCAACCGTCTCTTCGGTTTTCAGCGTTTCGGAAAGCGCCTCGAAATTCCCTTCGCTGGCCAATTGCCCAAGTGCGGCCATGTTGGCGATCTGGCTGCGAAGTCCGCCGTCAATCATCCGTTTTGCAACCGGAAAGCCGCGCGCGACCTCGCCCAGATTGATGTTGGATGAAATCACCGCTTCCATGAGGCCCGGGTTGCCGGGGTCCAAGGCCAGCGCCCGGGTGTAATATTCGGCAGCAACTGAAAAGTTGCTCTCAAAGCTGGCATGGCGCGCGGCGAGGTACGATCCGGATGTGCCAAAAGCGTGTACCGGTCCGGCAATCTGAGCGCAAAGCGCAAGGGCGAAAATGGAAGGCAAAAGGCGCAAGATGTGTCTCCGGTATCGGATCATTTCATGTGAACGTAGTCCCGCCATGGAGCGAAGGCAATCCGCGCACCGTATGCGCGGATCACAACTTGACGTGTGCCGTTACATGTTGGGGTAGTTTGGCCCATCCCCACCCTGCGGCGTTGTCCAGACAATGTTCTGGGCAGGGTCTTTGATGTCGCAGGTTTTGCAATGCACGCAGTTCTGGAAGTTTATCACGAATTTCTGGTCGACGCCCGGCTCACCGACAAATTCATACACGCCAGCAGGACAATACCGCGCTGCGGGTCCGCCATACTTCCAAAAATTCGAGGCCACTGGTTCATCGGCATCCTTGAGTTTAAGGTGCGCCGGTTGGCTTTCTTCGTGATTGGTCATCGCGAAGCTTACATTCGTCAAACGGTCAAAGCTGAGCGTCCCATCGGGTTTCGGGTAATCAATTGGCTTATGGCGCGAGGTCCGCTGCGTCGCCTCGGCATCGGTTTTGCCATGCTTGAGTGTGCCCAGGAACGAAAAACCAAACGAGTTTGTCCACATGTCGAGCCCACCCAACATGAGCGATGTTGTCAGCCCGTATTTTGACCACAAGGGCTTGACGTTACGTACTGGTTTCAGGTCGTCGGCGATCGGACCTTTGCGAACCGACGCTTCGTATGCGGTCAACTCATCGCCGGACCGACCCGCTGCAAGCGCCTCTTGAGCCGCCTCAGCAGCCATCTTGCCCGACAGCATCGCGTTGTGGTTGCCCTTGATCCGCGGCACGTTCACGAACCCTGCAGAGCAGCCCAACAAAGCGCCGCCCGGAAACACGACCTTGGGAATCGACTGCCAGCCGCCTTCTGAGATCGCCCGCGCGCCGTAAGCCACGCGCTTGCCGCCTTTCAAAAGCTCAGCCACCATCGGGTGATGCTTGAACCGCTGGAATTCCATATAGGGGTAAAGGTACGGGTTTTCGTAGTTCAGGTGCACAACGAAGCCGACATACACCTGATTGTTTTCAAGGTGATAAATGAACGACCCACCACCCGCATTGCTGCCAAGCGGCCAACCCATCGTATGCGTGACCGATCCTTCGCGGTGCTTATCCGGGTCGATTTCCCAGATTTCTTTCATGCCAAGACCGTATTTCTGGGGCTCTTTGCCATCGGACAGCCCGAATTTCTCAATGACCTGCTTGGACAAAGATCCACGGACGCCCTCACCCAGCATCACGTATTTGCCGCGCAGAACCATGCCCGGCTCGTAGCCCGGCCCGGGCGTCCCGTCGGCCTGCAATCCGAACTCGCCGGCAACAACGCCGGCCACTTCGCCATTTTCGCCATAAACCAATTCAGAACACGCCATGCCGGGGAAAACTTCAACACCCAACTCTTCGGCCTGTTCCGCCATCCAACGACACACATTGCCCATTGAGACGATGTAATTGCCATGGTTGCTCATCAGCTTCGGCATGGGCCAGTTCGGCACCGGTACTTTACCGGCCTCGCCCAGCACATAGAACTTGTCCTCACGCACGGGCACGGTGATCGGGGCGCCGCGCTCTTTCCAGTCGGGGAGCAGTGCGTTCAGGCCAACCGGATCCAGCACAGCACCGGACAGAATATGCGCACCGACCTCAGACCCTTTTTCGAGAACGACAACCGAAATCTCTGCATCGAGTTGCTTGAGCCGGATCGCAGCAGACAGCCCAGCCGGGCCGGCCCCCACGATGACAACGTCATATTCCATTTCCTCGCGCTCGATTTGGGTCATTTGTCATCCTCTACTGGGCGTCATGCTGCAGAAGCAGCAATCCACGTGATGTTGCGTTACCGTTGGTTATCGGGTGAAATGACAGCAGGTCAATTCAAACGTCGCGCTCAGTGCCGCAACGCCGCATGAAAAAACACCGCTGTGCGCCCCCTTGCATTCATCGCGGCGTTTTGATGTGGTCGGTTGACCGTGTCGCCCGCTTTCGCAGGGCGCAGCCCCGCAGCCAGGATAAAGAAGACCGATGGAAAAAATCCCTCTGACCCGCGCGGGTTTCAACGCGCTGGATGAAGAACTGAAAAAACTCAAGTCGGTAGAACGCCCGGCAGTCATCCGTGCGATCGCCGAAGCGCGCGAGCATGGTGATTTGTCCGAGAACGCCGAATACCACGCGGCCCGCGAAAAGCAGAGCTTCATTGAGGGGCGCGTAAAAGAGGTCGAATCGATCATGGGCCGCGCCGAGGTGATTGACCCCAGCAAATTTTCGGGCAGCGTCAAATTTGGCGCAACCGTGCATCTCGTTGACGAGGATACGGACGAGGAAAAAACGTTCCAAATCGTTGGCGAACCCGAGGCGGATATCGAAAAGGGCAAGTTGAACATCCGGTCTCCGCTGGCGCGTGCTTTGATCGGCAAAGACGAAGGCGATAGCGTCGAGGTGCGCACGCCAGGTGGCCAGCGAAGCTACGAAATTCTCAGCATCAAGTTTTCCTGACGGGGGCGCGCGCGCCATCCCATGGCAAAATCCGATCACCAGTCAGACAGCAGCCCCAGCCGCGCGATGATTTTTTTGATCGCCGGAGGTGTTGCTGTGGCTTGGGCGGCACTTTTTGTGCTGACGCTATATCCAGGCAGTCTTTCTGTACCTGTTATCTTGGGCGGACTTTTGCCACTCGTGCTTGTCGCGATTGGAACGAGCCTCGCGCTGTCGCTCGGCGAGTTGAAGGCGCAGGCACTTCAACTTCGGGTGGAGCGCAAGGCCCTCAGCGACGCTTTGCGGCAGCGATCAGAGCACGAGACGCCCGCGCCAAAACCGGTCAAGTTGCCCCTAGCCACAAAACCACAAGTCGAGCAGAAAGCTGCAACCACCCCGACGCCAGCGCGGGGACAAACATCTCCGCAAGACAGCCTTCCTTTCGACCAAGGGGGCGATCCGGTCCCGCAATTAACGCATCCCGACCTTATTCGGGCGCTTCATTTTCCTGAAACACCCGATGACCGCGACGGATTGCGCGCGCTGAAAAAGGCGCTTGAGGACCACAAGATGCGACTGGTGGTGCAAGCGGCGCAGGACATGCTGACCCTTCTATCGCAGGACGGGATATATATGGATGATCTTGACCACGTCCGGGCTGACCCCGAGTTGTGGCGTCGCTTTGCGAGAAATGATCGGGACCGTGCCGTTGCGGCTGTAGGCGGTATCCACGATCAGGCGGCTTTGGCAAAATGCCGCGACCGGTTGCAAAACAACACTGTTTACCGCGACACCGCTCACCACTTCTTGCGGCGCTTCGATCAAATGCTTGGAACGCTGGTTCCGGACCTGACCGAGGACGGTGTGGTCGCGCTGTCCGAGACCCGTAGCGCACGGGCATTCATGCTGGTCGGCCGTGCCGCCGCCGTGTTTGGCGACGACAAGAGCTAGACGTTCAGCAGCGCGCGCGCGGCCTCTCGCGCAGCGGATGTGACCTGATCGCCAGACAGCATCCGCGCAATTTCATCGATCCGCTCATCCGGGGACAACGGAACGACACGCGAGAAAGTAACCCCTTCAACAACAGACTTCTCTACACGCCAATGATGCGCCCCAAGGGCGGCCACCTGAGGGGAATGGGTCACAACAAGCACCTGCCCACCATTCTCGCCCGCCAAAGCCGCCAACCTTCGGCCCACCGCATTGGCCGTTGCCCCGCCAACGCCGCGGTCGATTTCGTCGAAGATGAGAGTCACGCCAGTTGTGTCCGCTGTCAGGCACACCTTTAAAGCCAACAAAAACCGTGACAATTCCCCACCCGACGCAATCTTGTCGAGCGGCCCTGATGGCGCACCGGGGTTGGTCGCGACCCGAAAACTTACAGCGTCCGCGCCCAAAGGCCCGGCCGTACTCGGCACGATTTCGGTCGAAAATACAGCGCGTTCCATCTTGAGGGGCGCAAGTTCCGCCGCCATCGCCGCATCAAGCCTTGAGCCGGCCGCCTTGCGCGCGGCGCTTAGTTCGTCGGCCTGCGCATCAAAATCAGCCTGTGCTGCCAAACGTTCGGCCGCCAGTGACGATAATTCCTGCTCGCCTCGGTCAAGGCCCGCAAGACGCGCCCGCAGATTTGCCGCAAGCCCGGCAAGATCACTTGGCAAGACATCATGCTTTCGCGCCAGGGCCCGCAAGGCAAAAAGCCGTTCTTCCGTCGCCTCAAGGTCGAGAGGATCGAAATCCAGCGCTTGCAGGCACTGTTCGACACCTGATTGTGCGTCTGAAAGTTCGGTCATCGCCCGATCAAGCGCGGCGAGTGGTGCATCGAGCAAGTTTCCGACCTGATCAGAGGCACCTTCGAGCCAGCGCAGGGCGTTGGCCAGATGTGCCTCTGCCCCATCGCCCCCCAACACTTGCCCTGCCTGCTGAACGTCGGTGCGCACCCGCTCGGCGGCCTGCATCGTGCGGCGCTTTGTGTCTAACTCTGCCTCTTCGCCGGGTTGCGGGTCCAATGCGTCAAGCTCTGCCACGGCATGGCGCAGGAAATCTTCCTCTGCCCGAGCCGCTTCCAATTGATCGCGGGCCGTTGCCTCGGCCTTGCGCGCGGCGCTCAAACCACGCCACGCATCACGCAACGCCGCAAGCCGCCCCTCGTGCCCCGCAAACACATCCAGAAGTGCGCCGTGCCCACGCGGGTCAAGCAGCCCGCGATCATCGTGTTGGCCATGCAGTTCCACCAAACACTCTGACAAGCGACGCAGCACATCCCCAGAAACGCGTCGATCGTTCACATATGCAGTCTTGCGCCCGTCATTCGTATTGGTGCGGCGAAGAACCAATTCTTCGCTGTCCGGCAAGCCAGCCTCGGCTAAAACCTGCCGTGCAGAATGGCCATCGGGCAATTCGAACCAAGCGGTGACCTCACCACGCGCGGCGCCGCTGCGTACCAGATCCGCACGCCCACGCCAGCCCAACACAAACCCAAGGCTGTCCAGCAAAATGGATTTTCCGGCACCGGTTTCCCCGGTCAGCACATTCAGACCCGGTTGAAACTCAAGTTCCAACCGGTCAATTATGAGGATGTCCCGAATATCGAGGCCGCGTAGCATGGCGTGCCGTTCATCCTTGTGCGGCGGCGGACAACTGCCCGACTTACACCTTGATTAAAGCCAACGCCCCTGAACGGATTGCCGCCAGATGCCCCGCAGCCAGCTTTGGCCTGCCGGTTCCAGCAACAGCCCCTGCCCGGTCAGCAAGGTGAAACTGTCCTGATACCAATCGCTGCCTTGGTAGTTGTACCCGAGAATAGCGCCTGCTGTCTGAGCTTCATTTGTGAGACCCATGGCAAGATTTGCTTCAACCAATCGGTGCAATGCTTCTGGCGTGTGGGATGTCGTTTGAAAATCTTCCACAACGACGCGGAACCGATTTACCGCGGCAGCGTAGTGGCCTCGTTTAAGGTAGTAGCGGCCAATTTCCATCTCTTTGCCCGCAAGGTGGTCGAACGCCAGATCAAACTTAAGAATCGCTGAGCGGGAATATTGGCTATCTGGATACCGTTCGATGACCGTGCGAAGTGCCTGCAATGCTTGGAAGGTTATGCCTTGATCACGGCCAACCTCACCAATCTGGTCGTAATAGGTCAGCGCCAAGAGATACTGAGCATACGCAGCGTCTTCATCAGCTGGATAGAAATCGATATAGCGCTGCGCAGCCGCGCGTGCATCCTCGTACTTACGATCCGCGTGAAGAGCGAAGGCCTGCATGATCAATGCCCGCTTGGCCCATTCAGAATAGGGGTAAAGCCGCTCTACCTCTGAAAAATAGCGCGCGGAATCTTCAAGATCACCGGTTTCAAGCTCGTACTCGGCCCGATCGAATATCTCTTTGGGTGTGAAGTTTTCAAGTGGCGGACCTTTATCGGCAGCGCATGCTGCCAACCCCAGACACAGCCCAGAAAGCACCAATCCACGCGCTCTACGGCGAATGACATGCGATATGGTGTTGACCAAGTTCAGGCTCCTTCCCCAGACGTGGAAGCAGTTACCACGAAAAAAACGGAAGGAAAAAGGCCATTGCCAAAGATTGCCAATGATTTGTTCGGTCTGCCCTCAGGTCAGGCAGACATTGCCAGATCAGAAGGGCGTACACCAACGCCCGGAAGCGACAGAGCCGTCGCCGGATCGCAGTCCACCCACTCATAGGCGGAGCTGTCTGCAAAAACAGCGCGCAGCAGCTTGTTGGTCATGGCATGACCGGCACGAACGCCCGTGTAACGGCCAAGAATCGGACCGCCCGCGAGGCTAAGATCGCCCAACGCATCAAGCATCTTGTGCCGTACAGGCTCATCCTCGTGCCGCAGACCACCCGGGCTCAGTACTTGTGCGCCGTCGAAAACAACAGCGTTGTGGTGCGTCCCGCCAAGAGCAAGTCCATTGGCGCGCATCGCATCGACATCGGACTGACGGCAGAAAGTACGGCTGTCACACAATGTCCGTACGAACGCACCGTTCCGCATGTTCAGCGCCCGAGATTGCTGACCGATGGCCGCATCTTCGAAATCGATATCGAATTCAATGTGAAATCCGTCCGACGGATCAAGCCGTGCAATACTGTCGCCGACGCGAACTTCGACTGTTTTCAGTATCTTAAGAATGCGGCTTTCGCTGTCCTGCGCCGTCACACCCGTCAGAACCAGCTTCCGCACGAACGGCGCCGCACTCCCGTCGAGAATCGGAACTTCGGGTCCATCGATCTTGATCAGAGCGTTGGAAATACCAAGCCCTGCCAGAGCCGCCATAAGGTGTTCAATTGTCGAAACAGAACCACCTTCGTCATTGATAAGCCGAGTGCACAAGGGTGTCTGCTCGACCATATCCCATCGCGCAGGCAAAACTGCTGCATCCCCGGTGAGATCGGTACGATGAAAAACAATGCCGTGATCAACGTCGGCAGGCATGACGGAAAGACGGACGAGACGCCCTGTGTGGAGGCCCGCACCCGAAAATTGTACCGTATTTGCGATGGTCGATTGCATCACGTGATCCAGACATTTTTGGTTCTCGGCCCAAGTTGGGCCTTCTCTGATCCTGTTGCTATTGGAAGAGTCGGCGCATCACAATTCAAACAACATGTCGGTTTGAAACAGTTAACATTTCAGATAGGCGGCTTTTTGCTCATGCAGCATAACCTGGACCTAAATTATTGAAAATGAACAAAAAAGGGCCGGGGTTCACCCGGCCCTTTTAAAATAATTGTGTGATGTTTAGTTGGCTTGGCGCCGAAGAAAGGCCGGAATTTCAATCTTGTCTAGCTCCGCATCGTCCTCGGGCTGGTCCTGTGGAAGGCTTTGCATCGGCGGCTGAGACCGACCGCCCTGCGCGCGCGGGTCGTGCGATTGGCCGGTCATCCGGTTGATCAGCGAGTTGATGCCAAAGCGTGACTTATCCGCGCCATGGGCCGCCGGTGTTGCCACGGGTGCAGGAGCTGCGGTGCGCGGCCCTGCGCCTTCCGGCGTTTTGCGAACCGCAGCTTCCAGACGCCGAATCGTCTCAGGCGATGGTGTGCCGGGGGCCGGAGCCTGTGGGCTGGCTTGGGCCACTTCGGGTTGCTGCGGAACATACGCAGGCGGCGGAAGACCATCATCTGCCGCAATCTGCTGCGGAGTCTGCGTTGGCTGAAGATCAAGATCACGGAACAGCCCTGCAGAATCCACCTGCGGCTGTGCGTCAGCGGCACTCGCTGCAAGCGGCATCTCGGGTGATGCATCGGCGGCAACGGCCGGCAATTCGACCTGCTCCGGCAGCGCACCCTTGTCGGCTTCAGCAGAAACCGTGTTTGTCAGCGGCTCTGAAATACGGCGACGTGGAACAGGCGTTTCAGCCGTGTTCTGGGCAGCATCAATACCGGTTGCCACAACCGACACACGCATGGTGCCATTCATATCCGGGTCGAGGGTCGAGCCGACGATGATGTTGGCGTCCGGATCCACTTCTTCGCGAATGCGGTTTGCCGCTTCGTCCAGTTCGAACAGCGTCAGATCGTATCCACCCGTGATGTTGATCAACACGCCGCGCGCTCCGCGCAGGCTGATTTCGTCAAGCAGCGGGTTGGCGATCGCCTTCTCGGCGGCTTGAACAGCGCGGGTTTCGCCCTCGCCCTCGCCTGTACCCATCATGGCTTTGCCCATCTCGTCCATCACGGCGCGCACGTCCGCAAAGTCGAGGTTGATGAGACCAGGCCGAACCATAAGGTCCGTGACGCCTTTTACACCCTGGTACAGGACATCGTCCGCCATCGAGAACGCCTCGGTGAAAGTCGTCTTTTCATTGGCGAGACGGAACAGGTTCTGGTTTGGAATGATGATAAGCGTGTCGACGACTTTCTGAAGCGCCTCAACACCCTCTTCCGCCTTGCGCATCCGCTTGGCGCCTTCGAACTGGAACGGTTTGGTGACAACACCAACCGTAAGTACACCCAATTCCCGCGCGGCTTGTGCGATGATCGGTGCAGCGCCCGTTCCGGTGCCACCGCCCATACCAGCCGTGATAAAGCACATGTGGCTTCCGACAAGGTGGTCGACGATTTGCTCAATCGACTCTTCGGCTGCTGCAGCACCGACCTGAGGCCGCGCGCCGGCGCCAAGCCCTTCGGTCACTTTAAGGCCCATCTGGACCTTGGCTGGTGACTGGTTCTGCTGAAGTGCCTGCGCGTCTGTGTTCGCCACAACGAACTCGACCCCGTCGAGTTGCTTTTCAATCATATTGTTGACTGCGTTGCCGCCCGCACCGCCAACGCCGAAGACAGTGATCTTCGGCTTCAGTTCGTCCTGCTCCGGCATTGTCAGGTTCAATGTCATGTCTGGATCCGCCTGTATCTGACCCGCGAACTTTGCGCCCGCGCACTGCTTATTTACCTGATCCTAACCATGACTGGCCTTCGGGTCACGCGTAAATGAATAAAAACCGTCAAAAAACCACTAGGCCTTGACAGGTTTTGGCGAAAATCCACCACTTTGGCGCGCATTGCGCCTATGTTGCGGTCAACACGGTGCCTTGGCGCACAACTGCAGCCTGCACGCTTCCAATTTCGGATATTTCTGACAATGCCTGTTTCGAGGCATCGCCGCCCCACATAGCGCTGCCTTCACCAGTTCTCCTTGAACCACTTCACGGCGCGGCGAAGGGATCGGGCCGGATACCGCTGATTGGCGATGTCGAAATCCCAGCATTCGTCCTGCGGATGCGCCGCGAACAACGCCAATCCAACAGCCGACGAAAATGCCGGACCTGTGGCCGCTTGGGGCAAGCCCTGAATACGAAGCGGTCGGCCAAGCCGAACTTGCTGGCCCAGAATACGCGCCGCAAGGGATGCCAAACCCGGCACCTGACTTCCGCCCCCGGTCAGGACGATCTTCTGACTTGGCAGATCATCAAAGCCCGCAGCGTCCAATCGGTCGCGAACTGCCTCAAGAATTTCCTCGACGCGCGGACGCATGATCCCGATCAATTCGCTGCGAGAGATCTCGCGCCGGTCATGTTCCCAATCACCGGTCTCGGCAGTCAGCGGGATCATCTCGCGATCGTCGCGCCCGGTGGCGATCAAACCACCATGCAGCGTCTTGATACGCTCGGCCAGCGCGACCGGAATGCCAAGCCCCTTCGATATGTCCTGCGTGACGTGCATGCCGCCGATCCGAACCGTATCAGCATAGATCATGTGACCGCGCAAAAAGATCGACAGCCCGCTCGTTCCAGCGCCCAGATCTATGCAGGCGGAGCCGATCTTTTGCTCGTCTTCCACCATGGCCGAAACGCCCGCTGCATATGCGGATGATGCAAGACCAGCCAGTTCCAGATCGCTGCGGCGCATGCAGTGCATGATGTTCTGAACAACGGTTTGATCGACAGTCAACAGGTGCATGTCAGCGGTCAGGCTATTCCCAAGCTGCCCCCGCGGGTCAGACAAACCGCTGCGATAGTCGAGGGCAAAGTTCACCGGTTGCGCATGCAGCACTGCGCGCCCCAGCCCGATGTCGGGCGTGTCGCAATTGGCCAGAACCGCAGCCACATCGGCTTCTGACACCTCGCGCCCGCCCAGTTCGACCTCGCCAGTAAGCCCGTATGATCGCGGGGAGGCACCTGAAAAACTGACAATCGCATGGTCAATTCGCACCTGAGCCATCTTCTGAGCCGTCTGCACAACGGTCCTGACCGCGCGCTCTGCTTCTTGCATGACTTCAATTTCGCCGTGCCGCATCCCGCGCGCACGGGTCGTTGCCGCGCCGATCACCCGAAACTGCGCCTGCCCCGCCATAGAGCCGACGCCTTCGGTTTCCGGCATGTGGCCACTGTCAAAACGCAGGATGAGGCAGGTCACCTTGGACGTACCAAGATCAACAATGCCCATGACACCGCGCTGCATCGCAGCCTTGCGCATCGCCCGCATCGCTCTTTGGGTTTCGAAAAGCTGGATCATTGTACCGACAGCCCCTGTCTGAAATCACGCGTCATCTGCAAGTATTCCATCGCTGCTGGCCCCATGCGCACCGTCGGGCGAAGAGGGTTGCGCAGGTCCACCACCGATATGTCTCGTGCCAAAAGATCCATGGCACCATCCATGGCCAACACGCGCTCCATCGCCGCGCGTGCTCCGGTTTCGGGTAGTTGGATCACTTGATCATCCGTCAAAACCATGTCCCAGCGGCGCTCGCCCTGACGTTTCAAGGCGATCAAGCGGTCCCCCAACGGCCGGGCCGCGTCAAAAAGGCGAAGCGCCTCTGGCACAGCCGCGTTGCCGCCACGCCCGGTGATCAAAGGCAAATCGGCGCGGCCATCCCGGCGGTCGATATACGCAACCCGGTATCCGTCTGCGTCGAGCAATTCCAACCCGCCCGGGCGCCGCCACAAAATTGCTGGCTCCCGTTCCGTGACAACCACCCGCAGCGCGCCGCCCAACTCCACCGACACGGCTACATCGGCCACAGCGTCAAGCGTCGCAAGATCGGCGCGGATCACCTCTGGATCAAGATCAAACCAACTGACTGGAAACTCCAGCCCTACCCGTTCACGGATCGCATTGGCCAAGACCGGCGATGCCCCCGTCAGTGACATCTGCCTGATCTGGAATTCAGGACGCGCCTCAACCGAGGCCCGAACATCGACAATCCATCCCGTCATGATCGCGATCTGCGCAGGCCGGGTGCCCCAGACCCCAAGGGCCGCAATCAATAAGCAAACAGGCAATACTCGGATCAGCGCCACCCGGATGAAGGGCGACAACCACATACGGTTCAAACGGTATTGCAACCGCGACGGCGCGGGATCGTGCGGAATCGCGGCGCGGTCCGCTTTGCGCCCCCGGATCAACGTCCGCATGACGCGTCCTCCACCAACCACCGGCATAACGTTGGGAAATCAATGCCACAGCTCGCGGCCTGTTCCGGGCTAAGCGATGTCGGCGTCATGCCCGGCTGGGTGTTCGTTTCCAACAAGATCAGCCCATCCACACCGAGCGACGGATCCCAGCGGTAATCGGTTCTGCTCATTCCGCGGCACCCAAGGGCATCATGGGCTCTGACGGCATAGCGCATGCAGGCATCGAACACGGCTTCGGGAATGTCTGCCGGAACCACGTGATGCGAGCCGCCGGGCTTGTATTTGGCGTCGTAGTCGTACCACCCCTCGGTGACGATATCGGTAACGGTCAGCGCGCGCGTTTCGGCAGCCCCAACACCTGCCCCAAGCACCGTCGTGGTCAATTCACGTCCCGGCGCGAAGCGCTCCACCATGACCATCTCAGGCATGTCAGTGCCCAGGTTGGGGGGCGCATCCGACGCCTCCTGAACCAGGTAGACACCAACCGACGAACCTTCATTGTTGGGCTTCACCACATAGGGCGGATCAAGCACATGGGCCTTGCGCACCAACTCTGCCGCGACAATGCGACTCTCGACGACCGGCAGCCCCGCTTCGGCAAAGACTGTCTTAGTGCGGGTTTTGTCCATGGCCAAAGCAGACGCCAAAACGCCTGAATGCGTATAGGAATAGCCCAACCATTCCAGAAGCCCCTGAACAGTTCCGTCCTCGCCCCAACGGCCATG
The DNA here is from genome assembly GCF_004358675.1 of Meridianimarinicoccus aquatilis. Taxonomy (GTDB): domain Bacteria; phylum Pseudomonadota; class Alphaproteobacteria; order Rhodobacterales; family Rhodobacteraceae; genus Meridianimarinicoccus; species Meridianimarinicoccus aquatilis. The sequence goes on from NZ_SMZO01000034.1 coordinate 32,583, forward strand.
AAGTGCGTTGAATACAGCGTCCGGGGCAGCATCTGCCAAACGCATCGGCAGATCAGGACCAGCATCAATCTCGACGACGCGATAGCCAGCCGTCCGCAGTGCCGAAGCGCACTCGCGCCCGGATGAGAGCGACACCTCGCGCTCTGCCGAAGGACCGCCCAGAAGGACGGCGACCAAGGGACCCGTGTTGTTTGACACGATCCTGCCTCATTTCCGGGCCATTTCGACCCATTTACTGCTCGAAACCCCCGGTTTTCCGGGTGGCTTGGGGGTGGGCCCGGGTTATTGTTCCGGTTCACCTACCCTCATAATTTCCCAGTCTAGCGTTATCCCGCTGGAATCGAAAACCCTTTTTCGCACCAACTCGCCCAAAGCTTCCAGATGGGCCGCAGTCGCAGTGCCTGTGTTGATCAAGAAATTGGCATGTTTGGTCGACATCTGGGCACCGCCAAGTATTGCGCCCTTCATGTCGGCGTCTTCGATCAGCTTCCACGCCTTCAGGTCATGCACATCATCGGCGCGCCCCGTGGACGATGCGCCCGACGGGTTGCGAAAGGTTGATCCGGCTGAGCGGTCCTTTGTTGGCTGCGTCGCATCGCGCTTGGCGATCTGGTTGGCCATCTTGCGCTCTAAAACATCCGGGTCACCGCCCTCGGGGGCGCGGAACGTGGCTTCCGTCAACACCCAGCCGTCGGGCAAGTCACTGTGGCGATAGCGGAAATTCAGATCAGATGCACTAAGGGTTACCGAGTCGCCCTGCCGTGTCAGGGCGCGGGCGGACACGAAGTGGTCAGCGACATAGGATCCATAACAGCCCGCGTTCATGCGCACAGCCCCACCAATCGCGCCGGGAATGGTGCGCAAAAAGGTCAGATCCAAACCCGCCGCCGCCGCCTTGCGAGCCACATGGGCATCCAGCGCAGCCGCACCAGCGACCACCAAATCGCCCTTGATTTCAATGCTGTTAAACCCTCGTCCTAACCGGATGACCGTACCGCGAATACCCCCATCACGCACAATCACGTTCGACCCGACCCCCAGCACAAACACCGCATCAGTCGGGTCCATCGCGGCCAATTCGGCGGCAAGTTCTGCCTCGGACGCGGGCAAAAGCAGCCGGTCGGCAGGCCCACCAACGCGCAGCCAGGTGAGTTCGGACAAAGGACGAGAGGCCGCCATGGGCACGTATGACTCCTGTATGACACATGTATGACTCCTGTCGAACATTCGGCGACAGGTCGGCACCGGGCCGCCCCCAAAGCTCTGCCCCGGATTGCGGGGCGGATGCAAGGCATGGCGAAGGTGCCAATCGCAAATCAGCGCCGAGCCCTACAGCGTCCGCCACTACACCCACAGAAACCTGAACAAGAAAAGGCCGCGTTAGGGAAGATCAGCCCCCACCAATGTCCTGACATCGGACAAGATCAGAAATATTTTATCATGTTTGGCGACCACCCACATCATTCCAGCAGGAACACCCCACTTGATCAGAGTATCGATTGCCAGATCAAATTTCGCGCCGAGGTACCGCAGAACCGTGTTGACGGCCTCAGAGAGCTTTGAGGCGCTGATTTCAAGCTGCCCAAGGCTCGGGGCCTCTTTGCGCGCTTCGGTGGCGATTTCCTGAACCGCATCTTGTGCAACTGATGCCGCTTCGCAAACCTCAGAGTATCGTTGATGATCCAACTCGAGAATCTCGGGTGGATTGTTATGATCCCGTGGAGCGTATGGAGCTTGAAGTATCAAAGCGCGAAGCCGCGCGTTTTCCACTAGAAGATCCTCGGTTTGGCGCCTGACTGTATGCTTGAGGTAGATGTCGACTACTTTCTTGTTCACCTCATCCGGGCCAGCATCCCAGACCTCGTTCTGGATCAGCGCAATGTCGGTGAGCAGCGCCCAATGCCGGTCCCAATCCCCCAGCAGCGGGCGACCTTCGAGCGCCGATGATTATCGGGTTCTGGGTGCGGCACAAGTAAAGGCTGCGCATGATAGGAGGAGTCCTCGCTTGCGCAGGTATGATAAGATCATTCACTCAGGTGTCCGGGGAAGGTAAGCCGACACCACACGCGCCGACCCAACCGGGCACGCGCCGCGAAACGCCGCCACATAAGGCGACGTTGCGCGCGTGCTTCAGTCTTTGCTCAGCCGCTCTGGCAGGGCATTGGCCCATGCGCTGATCGTCCCCGCCCCAAGGCACACGACCATATCACCGGGCCGTGCCTGTTCGCGCACCAGGCGTTCCAGATCGTCTTCAGACATGACTTCGCGGGCGTGGCGATGGCCGTGGGCGATCAGCCCGGCAACCAGCCCCTCGCGCGATGCACCGTCAATCGGGGCCTCGCCTGCTGCGAACACCTCGGTGATCCCCACCACATCCGCATCATTGAAACAGCTACAGAAATCTTCAAACAGCGAGTGCAGCCGCGAATAGCGGTGCGGTTGGTGCACGGCGATTACCCGGCCCGATGTGGCCTGCCGCGCGGCTTTCAGCACAGCGGCGATTTCGACCGGGTGATGGCCGTAATCGTCGATAACGGTCACGCCATTCACTTCGCCAACTTTGGTGAAGCGCCGGTTCACACCTTTGAAGGCGGCCAGCGCCTCGCGGATGGCACTGCGTTTCATGCCAAGGTGGCGGGCAACGGCGACGGCGGCCAGCGCGTTGGACACGTTGTGATCGCCCGGCATGGGCAGCGCGCAGCCTTCGATCATCGTGTCTTCATAGGCCAGCGAGATGTCGAAATGGGCCACGCCCGCCTCATAGCGCAGGTTCACGGCGCGCACATCGGCTTGGGCATTGAAGCCAAAGGTACGCACGCGGCGGTCGGCCACTCGGCCCACAAGTGCTTGCACTTCCGAATGGTCAGTGCAGCACACGGCCAGCCCGTAAAACGGAATGCGCGAAACGAAGTCATAGAACCCGTCGCGAAGGCGGTCAAAATCGCCCCAGTGTTCCATGTGCTCGGGGTCGATATTGGTGACGATGGCGATGGTGGCTGGCAGGCGGTTGAACGAGCCGTCGGATTCGTCGGCCTCGACCACCATCCATTCGCCCTGCCCCATGCGCGCGTTGGACCCATAGGCGTGAATGACGCCGCCATTGATGACGGTCGGATCGATGCCGCCCGCATCCAGCAGGGTCGCGACCATGGTTGTGGTCGTGGTTTTTCCGTGGGTGCCCGCGACGGCGATGTTGGATTTCAGGCGCATGAGCTCGGCCAGCATTTCGGCGCGGCGCACAACGGGAAGGCCGCGGCGGCGGGCTTCGTCCAGTTCCGGGTTGCCGGGTTTGATGGCCGACGAGATCACGATGACTTCGGCCCCTTCGAGGTTTTCGGCAGCCTGCCCGGTGAAGATTTTCGCGCCAAGGCTGGCGAGTCGGTCGGTGATCTTGGAGGCCTTCAGGTCAGAGCCTTGCACTTGGTAGCCGTGATTGAGCAGCACCTCGGCGATGCCGGACATGCCGATACCGCCGATGCCGACGAAGTGGATTGCGCCCAATTCCAGGGGGAGTTTTGTTGCCGCGTTCATCCGTGCTTCCCAGTGTTTCATGTGCTTGCCTGCTCTGCTTGTTTGTCTTGGGCGAGCCGTTCAACCAGCCCCGCCAATCGGTCGGTTGCATCTGGCCGACCCTGATCCAAAGCGCCATGCGCCATTTTTATGGCCGCGCCAGGGTGTTGCAGAACCGCTGCGATATGGCCCGACAGGTCGGCGGAATTCAGCCGGCTTTCGGGGATCACCACTGCCGCGTCAGCCTGGGCCAACCCTCGCGCGTTGGCTGTTTGGTGGTCACCCGTGGCCGCCGCGAACGGGATCAGGATAGAGGGACGCCCGATCACAGAGATATCCGCAACCGAAGACGCCCCGGAACGCGAAATCACCAACTGCGCCTCGGCCATACGAGCGGGGAGATCGGTGAAGAAGGGTTGCACATCAGCGGTAATGTCATGTTCGGCGTAAAAGGCGGATACGCGGGCGTGATCCTCGCCGCGGGCCTGGTGCGACACGCGAAGCTGGTCGCGCAGATCTTGTGGCAGGGCGGCGACAGCGGCAGGCACCATGTCGGACAGGATGCGCGCGCCTTGGCTGCCGCCGATCACGAGCAGG
>NZ_SMZO01000035.1 GCF_004358675.1 Meridianimarinicoccus aquatilis
GGCACGGGCGGTGTCGGGGCCAGCGTCGGCGTTGGCCCTGTGCGCGTCGGTGTCGGATCGGGCAGTTGGTGGCGTTTGGGGCTGGGCCTATGAGCCGCGCAGTGCCGATCCTTCTGATTGCACTTGTCGTGCTTTCGGCGTGCGGGCTTGATGGTGCGCCGACACGTCCCACATCGGACCCAGAGCCCGCGCCGCAACCGGGCATCACCGTCAGTGGTTCTGGCTATTCCGGGGTTGCGGCCCGTTTGTGACAGGGGTGCTTATAGCGGGACTTGGCAGGTGAGTGCACTACCTTGTTGCAACCTGATATATGGAGGTTCCGATGCGAGTTCTGCCCTTGATCTACCTGGCTCTTGCGATCTGGGGCGCGGTGCACCCGATGTATTGGTTTGTCAGTTACATGTCGTCCAATCCGGGCGGGCTGTCCGGGTTGATTGATGCTTGGTATGTCAACGACAGCACCACTGGCTTGACGTGGGATTTGACCATCGCGGCCATCGCGCTGACGCTTTGGGTCTTGGTGGAGACGGTTCAGCGCAAGGCGTGGGTCCAGCTTGTTGCGATCCCGGCGACCTTTTGTATCGGCGTGAGTTGCGGGCTGCCTTTGTTCTTGTTCCTGCGTTCCCGCGCTGAGTAGACGGGTGGAATGGCAAGCGACGCTCCCGCCCGTCGTCGACATCGTGCGATGTCTCCTCCCGTTGGGCGTGGCGCGCCCGTACCGGGCGCGCGGTCCCGCGTATCGGTGGAGCCTTTCCAAAAACCATCGGGAATGGACTGGCGCCATCGGTGCCGGTAGGCAAGGCATATGAGCGACCGACCACAGACCGCCCCGCATGTCCTTCCCAGCCTCGCAATTGGCGGCGCAGCGCGGCCCGGTCTGTGCACGGATTGCGGTGTCTCGCGCATCGGCGACGGGAAAGCGTGTGGTCGCGCCTGCCAATTTATTGCACCGGACTATGGCGCATTGGAGAGGGCCGTTCACGGACGGACGGCCGCCAGTGACGGCGATGAATCGTTCTTTGGCGTCATCCGCAGCATGCAGCGTGCGCGTCTTGCGCCACCAGCGCCCGGGGCACAGTGGACCGGTTTGACCACGGCGATCGCGGCGCAACTGTTGGAAGCCAGGTCAGTGGATGCGGTGCTGACAGTTGCACCAGATCCGCAAGACCGTTGGAAGCCACGCCCGGTTATCGTCACGGATCCTGCGGATCTGGCGCAATGCCGGGGGATGCGCATGGGGTATGCTCCGCTGCTATCTGCACTGGAACCTGCCCGCGCGGCGGGGCATCGCCGCATCGCGCTGATTGGCATCCCGTGCCAAGTATATGCGCTGAGGGCGCTGGAGGCGGAGTTGGGGTTCGATGCGATCACCGTGATCGGCACCCCCTGTTCGGACAATACCACCACCGAAAATTTTCATCACTTCCTGTCCCTGCTAGATCCCAAACCGGACACGATCAGTTATTTGGAGTTTCGCACGGATTTCAAAGTGGAATTGCGTTTCGACGACGGGCGCTCCCCGCGTTTGGTGCCTTTCTTGAGCTTGCCGATTTCTGCGCTGCCAGAGGATTTCTTTCCTCTGACGTGCAAGACCTGCGTGGATTATACCAACCGTTTGGCGGACGTAACGGTGGGGTATATGGGGGGTAACGGTGACCAGTGGGTTATCGCGCGCAACGAGCGGGGTGAGGCGGCTCTCAGGGCGCTTGGTGCCCGGCTGGCCGTGCGTCCGCTTACGGATAGAGGGTCACGCGCCGGGGCGGTCAAAGGGTTTCTGGCGAACACAGCGCGCGCCGCGGGCGGGATGCCATTGCGGCGCATGCCAAACTGGCTGCGACCCATCGTGTCGTTCCTGCAGCCTCGGATTGGCCCGCGTGGCTTGGAGTTCGCCCGTGCGCGGGTCGAGATGAAAGCGGTCGAGACTGTGCTCCATTTGCGGCGCGTTCACCCCAAACGGATGAAAACGATGGTGCCCGACTACGTGTGGCATTTGGTAAAGCCCTACGGTTTGTCCCCAACCAAAGGAGAATGTTCTGTCGAGCCGCCTCGCAAGGGTGGCTAGGAACTGTGCAGTCCGCCCTCAGGCGATGTCACCGGACGGGCTTGCGCCGCATTTCGCACAAGCCGGGGCTTGCGCCTTTGGCAAAGCGTCTACATGCTTTGGGGTTAAGAAAAACAAAACAGGGAGCTACCACCAATGACTGGAACCCCCGGCCTTGTCGCCGTCACATTGCTTGCCACGACGGCGTTAACCACAATGGCCCCAGCCGAAACGCTTCGTTGGGCGCGTGCCGGCGACAGCCTCACGCTGGACCCACACGCACAGAACGAAGGCCCAACACACACTGTTGCGCACCAGATCTACGAGCCGCTTCTGATCCGTGACATGACCGGGTCGTTCGAGCCAGCCTTGGCCACGGAATGGGCACCGTCGCCCGATGACCCCAATGTTTGGATCTTCAAGCTGCGCGAGGGCGTGACGTTCCACGATGGCGCGACCTTTGACGCCTCTGACGTGGTGTTTTCGATCAATCGCGCCAAAACGCCAGACAGCGACATGAAAGAATTGCTGACGTCCGTGGTAGAGGTGCGCGCGCCTGACCCGATGACCGTTGAAATCGTGACCGACGGTCCGAACCCGATCCTGCCCAGCAACCTGACGAACCTGTTCATCATGGATGAAGACTGGACCGTGGCAAACGATGCCGTGAAAGTTCAGGATTACGAAGGCAACGAGGACACGTTCGCGGCGCGCAACGCCAATGGCACTGGCCCTTACATTCTGTCGAGCCGCGAGCCCGATGTGCGGACCGTTCTGACGCAGTTCCCCGACTATTGGGGGAAGGACCTGTTCCCCATGGACGTAACCGAGATCGAGTATACCCCGATCCAGAACGCAGCTACGCGGGTTGCTGCACTGCTCTCGGGCGAGGTTGATCTGATTCAGGACGTTCCGGTTCAGGATTTGGCCCGCGTTGCCGGCACAGATGGGCTTGAGGTGCGCACAGCGCCGCAGAACCGGGTGATTTTCCTTGGTCTGAACATGGGCGCTGATGATCTGGACAGTGACAACGTTGAGGGTGTGAACCCGTTTGCTGATGCGCGCGTCCGCCAGGCGATGAACCTTGCTATCAACCGCGAAGCTATTCAGCAGGTCGTCATGCGCGGCCAAAGCCAGCCGGCGGGCATGATCGCACCGCCCTTTGTCAACGGCTGGTCAGAAGCGCTGGATCAGGCGAGTACCGACATTCCAGCGGCCAAGGCTTTGATGGAAGAGGCGGGCTATGGTGACGGTTTCACGGTTCAATTGGACTGCCCGAATGACCGCTACATCAATGACGAAGCGATCTGTCAGGCCGCCGTGGGCATGATGGCGCAAATCGGGATCGACGTCGCGCTGGATGCCAAGCCGAAGGCGCAGCACTTCCCACTGATCTCAAATAAGACCACCGATTTCTACATGCTGGGCTGGGGCGTTCCGACCTATGACAGCGAGTATATCTTCAACTTCCTGGTTCACACGACAGATGACGAGCGCGGTTCGTGGAACGCGACCGGCTATTCCAATGCAGATCTGGATGCGAAAATCGAATCGCTGGCGTCGGAAACGGATCTCAGCGTGCGGAACGCGACCATCGCCGAGATTTGGGAAGTGATCCAAGCTGAGACCTTGTACCTGCCGATCCACCACCAGGTTCTAAACTGGGGTATGTCTTCGAAGGTCGGTGTCCTTGTCGACCCGGAAGATCAGCCAAAAATCAAATACATCACGATGAACTGAAGATCATACCGGGCGGTATCGCCGCCCGGTATGGCTTCCCCGCCTTGTCATCTTGGTGCCTTCCCCACAGGCTAGGCATCACGAACGAGATCGGGTGAAATGGTGCAACGTCGGATCAAACTGAGACGATTGTTCTTCGTGGCCCTTTTGGGGGTCGCGATTTTGGCATTGGGGACAAATGCTATGCTGGCAAAAACCTATGTCATGGCTTCTGCCCTGCACGGCGTGTTGGTCGACGAGGCCGGAACGCCGGCGGCTGGGGTGCGCGTGACCCGCAGGTGGACCTGGGGGTGGAATAGCCGAACCGATAGCAGTGACGTGATCACCGATGCGGAAGGGCGCTTTTCATTCCCCGAGGTCGCGGTGTCGCCGGGTTTGACGGGGCGTCTGCCACATGCACCGGGTATCGGGATCGAGGTGTCGGCAGAGATCGCCGGTGCCGAGTTGATCCTTCTGGATTTGAAGAAACGAAATTACGACCGGGATGGCGAATTGGACGGCAAGCCGTTCAAGATTCGATGCCGGACAGACATTGAACCCGACGCGAGGGGCTTTTTTTGGGGCACATGCGAACTTGACGACAGTTAAGCCGCCGGTCGGGCAGTAAGGGATTTACGTCATGGAAATATCGCCAGGTCTTGCCGCCACTCTTGCCGACGCCGTTTACGGCGTGCGCGAGCAGGGGAACGTGCGCCGAGCTGTGGCGCGGCAGATCGGTAGCCCGGAGGTTCTGGAAGACGTGTTCGACGTGTCCGGCGCGGCGGTGGCTGGAATGTCTGGTGGAAGGCTCTTGGGTGCAAAATCGGGCTTTGGCATGGTTCTTCGGGGGCGCGGACCGCTAGAAGGTCATATGGCTGTGGTCACGCGCGGCACCGAAACCCAGCAGGACTGGCTGAGCAATGCCAATGTCGCCTATGACACGGGGCCGGGCGGTTTTCCCGTTCATGCCGGATTTTCTCGCCTTTATGCGTCAATGAAGGACGACGTCAACGCGTCCATGCGGGGCAAGGACCCCTCCCACATTCATATCGTTGGCCATTCCTTGGGCGGGGCGGTTGCAAACCTCTTCGCGGCGCAGTTCAAGCTGGAAAATCGCGGCGATGTACATCTTTACACATTTGGCGCGCCCCGGCCTGGGCACGGGGCTTTTTCGCGGTTCATGACGTCAGAACTGGACGCAACACACCATCGTCGGGTGTATTGCGGTGCCGACCCGGTGCCGATGGTTCCGACATGGCCCTTCATGCACGCCCCGATAGACATGCCCGGATTACGCAGTCCGCACGGGGGCAGCCTGATGTCGATCGAGGCGCACCGCATCCCAAGCTATCGCAACGCCCTGTACGGGTACACATGGCGCGAAATGCAGGCGGCGCAGGGAGAAACATCGTTCAATGACACGTTCGAATACTGGATTGGCAAGGCGCAAAGCCCGTCTTTTGGGATGATGTCCTCGGGGCTGATCTGGGCGCTTGGTCGTGCCCTGAGGGCGCTGTTCCGGGCCTTGTCCGTTGGGTTGGTACTTGTTGGCATTCCAACGCTGACAGCGATCGATCGTCTGGCGGGACTGATGTTTGGGGCGGCTCAACGATCTTCCGAAACCGAGCAGAATCTGATGCAAGTGGTTGCCGGTTTTGGCCGTTTTCTGGGTTACGCTGCGATAGATGGCATCAATCTTTCCGCTGCGCTTCTGTCGCACATCTTCACATCGGTCTATCAAGTTCTGGCCCGCCTCGCGCGCGGTGCGCTGAACGCACCGGCCTGATATCGAACGCCGGTTCAAAAGCTGACCAGCACACACCTTTTCAAGGAGATCACAGATGGCACGTCTTTCCCTCGCCGTTGCCCTTACCGTTCTTGTCGGCACTACGACGCATGCGTCTGAATTCCGCTGGGCATCCACAACAGACCCTCAGACCATGGATCCGCACGCTGTCAATTCGACTCCGGTGCTGAGTTTTTTGAACAACGTCTATGAAGGGCTGGTGCGACGAGGCAAAGACATGACACTTGAGCCGTCGCTTGCCACCTCGTGGGAGCCGCTTGAAAACGGCGGCGGCTGGCGCTTTTATCTGCGCGAAGGCGTGACATTCCACGACGGTAGCGCGTTCACTGCCGAAGATGTGCTCTGGTCGTATCAGCGCGCCTCTAGCGTATTGGCTGATACGGCAAGCTGGTTCTCGCCCGTGGCGGCCATGGTCGCGAAAGACGATTACACGGTTGAGATTCGCACGAAGGCACCGAACCCGATTTTTCCGGACAGCATCGCCAACTGGATGATCATGGATAAAGGCTGGTCCGACGCAAACGAGGCGCAATATCCGGCCAAAGACGGCGAAAACTATGCCACGCTGCATGCAAATGGCACTGGTCCCTTCCTGTTGGTCGAACGCGATCCGGGCCTGAGCACCGTACTGGAGCCCAATTCCGACTGGTGGGGCGAGGCAGAGCATAATCTGACCCGTGCCACGTTCACCCCGATCCAGAACCCGGCAACTGCCGTGGCCGCGCTTTTGTCGGGGGATATCGACATGATCAACCCGGTGCCAATTCAGGATGCGGCGCGGCTGGAACAAGCCCCCGGTGTGGACCTGATCCGCGGGACCGAAACGCGTGTGATCATGCTTGGGTTTGATCAAACCTCGCCAGAGTTGTTGTCAGGGGCCGGACCAAACCCATTTCTGGATGAACGCGTGCGCAGGGCCGTGTCCATGGCGGTGAATGTGCCCGCGATCTTGCAAACGATCATGCGCGGCAGTGCCGAGCCCGCGTCGCAACTGGTGCCTGCGGGCCTGCGCGGCTATTCTGAAGCCAACGCAGCACGGCCCGACCTTGATCTTGACGGTGCGCGCGCGCTGCTGGCCGAAGCTGGGTATCCCGATGGGTTCAGCTTCGAGCTGAAGTGCACAAATGACCGCTATCTCAATGACGCGTCGGTGTGTCAGGCCGTGGTGGCGATGCTCGCACAAATTGGGCTCGAAGTGACGTTGGATGCGATGCCGGTTCGCAATTACTGGACCGAGTTGCGGGCAGATAATTTCGACATGTATTTGCTGGGATGGTCCCCCGGCACGTTCGACGCAGAGCACCCGTTGCGTTTTCTAGCGCACACGCCTGTTGCTGATCTGGGTACTTGGAACTTCGGGGGCTATTCCAACGCGCGAATTGATGCGTTGTTGCCGCTGATCCAATCGGAAATCGATGAAAGCGCGCGTCAGGCCATGCTGGATGAAACCGCCGCAATCCTGCAGCAAGAGGTGGCTTATGTGCCTTTGTACGTTCAGCCGCTTTTGTGGGGGGTGCGCGACGGTATCACGGTCACCCAGCGGCCGGACAATTTTTTCATGCTGCGTTGGGTGAACCTGGCGGACTGAGTGCACTTGAGACCTGGCAGGGCGATGCTTTCAAACCGTTTGCCCTGCCAGCGCAACGCAACGTAAATCCTTGACCTGCGCGGCCATCCCCGGTCTGGTGGATGAGCGACAGACGGAGAAGACATGCTTGCATATATCCTGCGCCGGGTCTTTCAATCGGCTGTTGTGCTTTTGGTTGTGGGACTGGTCGCATTTTCCATGTTTCGCTTTGTTGGCGACCCGGTCGACAACATGCTGGGCCAAGAACGCACCCAAGCAGATGTTGAACGGTTACGCGAAACGCTTGGTCTCGATGACCCTTTCCCGGTCCAGTATTGGAATTTCCTCGGCGAGGCGTTTCAGGGTAATTTCGGCATGTCCTATCGGCAGGGTCGGCCCGTGGCTGAAATCCTGATGGAACGTGCGCCTGCGACGCTGGAACTGGCGGCTGTGTCGGGCTTGTTTGCCATGAGCCTTGGCATAGGCCTTGGTGTTTTTACCGCGATCAGGCGAGATGGATTTGCCGCCAACGCAATCATGACCGTTTCCTTGGTCGGGGTGTCGTTGCCCACCTTCCTGATCGGGATACTTCTGATCTATCTGTTCTCCGTTGAGCTGGGATGGCTCCCAAGTTTTGGCCGCGGCGATGTTGTGCGTGTGGGGGGATGGTCCACCGGCTTTTTGACGGAAAGCGGGCTCAAGGCGCTGATCCTTCCGTCCATCACGCTGGGATTGTATCAGATGACCCTGATCATGCGTCTTGTCCGGTCTGAGATGCTTGAAGTGCTTCGCACCGATTATATCCGCTTTGCCCGTGCAAGGGGATTGCGCGAGCGCACAGTCAATTTCCGTCATGCGCTGAAGAACACCATGGTGCCGGTCATTACCGTGACCGGGCTTCAGCTTGGGTCGATCATCGCGTTTGCGATCATCACCGAAACCGTCTTTCAATGGCCAGGTGTGGGGCTTTTGTTCATCAACGCGATCCAGTTCGTCGATATCCCCGTTATGGCCGCCTATCTGATGCTGATCTCGGTGATGTTCGTTGGCATCAATCTGATCGTCGATCTGCTGTATGTTGCAATTGACCCGCGTTTGCGCGGCGATACGGCGCGGGGGCACTGATGACTGACTTTCCCACAAACCAAACTCAGCCCGGCCGTTTCCGGCGCGCGTGGAACAGTGACCTTGGCTGGTCCTTTCGCCACGCACCGGTCGCGATGGTGTCTTTGGCGGTGGTTCTTGTGCTGGTGTTGGCGGCGGTATTCGCACCGCTGATTGCGCCGCATGATCCGTTTGACCCGTCCACGTTGAACCTGATGAACGGGTTTTCCAAACCGATGGAGCCGAACGCCTTTACCGGCGACACCTTCTGGCTTGGCACCGATGACCAAGGCCGGGACGTGTTTTCAACAATCCTTTATGGGATGCGGATTTCTCTTTTTGTCGGTGTGATGGCGGTGGCTTTTGCGATGACGCTCGGTATCACGCTTGGGCTGATTGCCGGCTATCTTGGCGGCTGGGCGGATACGATCATCATGCGCGTGGCCGATGTGCAGCTGACCTTTCCCGCAATTCTGGTTGCCATGCTGGTTTTTGGCATTGCCAAGGGCGTGACCCCGCCCGAGTACCGCAACGAAATGGCGATTTGGGTGCTGGTCTTTGCGATCGGTCTGTCGGACTGGGTGCAATTCGCGCGCGTTGTCCGGGGGGCAGCCATGGTTGAGAAAAGCCGTGACTACGTTGCCGCCGCGCGGTTGATCGGTCGGTCACGCAGCGCGATCATGCTGCGCCATATCCTGCCGAATGTTCTGTCGCCCGTGTTGGTCATCGCCACGATATCGCTTGCTTTGGCCATCATCGCCGAAGCAACGCTCAGTTTCCTCGGCGTGGGCGCGCCGCCAACCCAGCCAAGCCTTGGCACACTGATCCGGATCGGGCAGGGTTTTCTGTTCTCGGGGGAGTGGTGGATTCTTGCCTTCCCTGCGGCGACCCTTTTGGCGCTGGCGCTGTCGGTGAACCTGCTTGGTGACTGGTTGCGTGATGCGCTGAACCCGAGGTTGCGGTGATGGGCGCGGTTTACTGCGCGTTCAAAGCGTCAAACCGGGCGCGTCGGTCCAATTGCGGGCCCATTGTGCACCATTCCCCTTCATGGGCGACATATGCGACATCGCCTTCGGTCGCGTGGACAATGACGCGTCCCGGTTCGGTGGACACGAGATCGGCTCCGATGATGTTCAAGAACAGGGCAAGAGCTTCGGCAGAGATACACATGGTCAATGATCCTTTCACTAAGCCGTCCGGCGCATTTTCATCCCCCCATTGCGCCACGTCGTTCATGGTGACGGATAAGGGGTGCTGTGACGCTGTCAGAAATGCTGCACCGCAGCAAAGTGATGTGCCGCGCGTCCCTTTCGCCCTTGAAAGTAGCATTTTTCAGGATTTTGCCCACAATTTAAACGCCCAAAGGCCGAAGTGCGCCGGGGTCCGGCCCTATGATGCAGGAGTTCGCTTTGACTGAGCCAACGCTATCCCTGCGGGGCCTCACTGTTGAAATACCGACCCGGCATGGGCTTTTGCGGCCCGTCGACAAGGTGAGTTATGACATAGCGCCGGGTGAAATCCTCGGCGTTGTTGGCGAAAGTGGCGCGGGAAAATCCATGGCGGGCAACGCTGTGATTGGCCTGTTGAACCGGCCCGCGCGGATCGCGGGCGGCGAGGTTTGGCTGAACGGCACCCGGATTGACCAACTCGGGCGCGAACCCATGCGCAAACTGCGCGGCAAGCAGATCGGCATGGTGTTTCAGGACCCGCTGACAAGCTTGAATCCGCTTTTGACGGTGGGTGATCAGATTTCCGAGACGATTCTTGAACATTTGCCGCTTTCTCGCGCCCAAGCCCGCGAACGGGCGATTGCGGCTCTGGATGAGGTCGGAATCCCCGCAGCGAAGGACAGGGTGGACAGCTATCCACATGCGTTTTCCGGCGGGATGCGCCAGCGGGTTGTGATCGCGCTTGCGCTCTGCGCTGAACCCTCGCTGATTATCGCAGACGAGCCGACAACGGCATTGGATGTGAGCGTCCAGGCTCAGATTATCGCCTTGCTGAAGCGTCTGTGCCGGGACCGGGGCACGGCGGTGATGCTGGTGACGCATGACATGGGTGTGATTGCCGAAGCCGCGGATCGCGTGGCGGTCATGTATGCCGGGCGTCTGGCCGAAATCGGCCCTGTCGCAGATGTGCTTGGCGCGCCGCGTCACCCCTACACCGTCGGGCTCATGGGCTCGACCCCCGGCGCGTCACGGGGGCAGCGGCGCTTGACCCAGATCCCCGGCGCGATGCCCCGCTTGGGTGCGCTCCCGCAGGGGTGCGCGTTTCACCCAAGGTGCCCCCGGCGCGGTTTGAATTGCGATGTGGATCCTGCGCCCGGGCTTGAGGCCGATGGCGACAGGTCGGCGTGTTGGTTTCCCGTGTCGGACAGCGAACAGGTGCCCGCATGACGGATGAAACCAAAGTGCCGTTGGTTCGGGTCAGCAATTTGACGCGCATCTTTGATGTGTCCAAGCCATGGCTTAACCGGGTGATCGAACGGCTTCCGCGTGCGCGGCTGACGGCTGTGTCCAATGTCAGCTTCGATATTCCCGATCGCAGTGTGTACGCGCTGGTCGGTGAAAGCGGGTCGGGCAAGTCCACGATTGGCAAGATGGTCGTGGGGCTGTTGGACGCGTCAGAAGGCGAGGTTGAGGTGCGTGCACCTGACGGTCAGGACGATGCCAGAGGGGCGGGCCGGACAGGCGTTCAGATGATCTTTCAAGACCCGTATGCCAGTCTCAATCCCCGGTGGCGTGTGCGTGACATTATTGCCGAGCCTGTGGCGGCGCGCGGCGGCGACACAAAGGGCGTCGCCGAAGCACTGCTGGAACAGGTGGGCCTTTCGGTCGAGGATGCCGGCAAGTTTCCTCATGAATTTTCCGGCGGACAGCGCCAGCGCATCTGTATCGCGCGGGCTTTGGCGGACAACCCGCGTTTGATCGTGTGTGACGAGCCGACCTCGGCGTTGGATGTGTCGGTTCAGGCGCAAGTGCTGAACCTAATGTCTGATCTGCGCGAAGAGTTCGGTCTTACATATCTGTTCATCAGCCACGATCTGACGGTTGTGCAGCACATGGCCGACACAATTGGAGTATTGTATCTGGGCAGGTTGGTCGAAGAGGCGGGCGCAGACGATCTGTTCGAAACGCCCCGCCATCCCTACACGCAGATGTTGTTCGAAGCCGCGCCTCGCATGGATGCGTATGGCCGCGATGTAGAGCCGCCCCAGGGGGAAATTCCGGACCCGATCAATCCGCCAACGGGCTGCGCGTTTCACCCGCGCTGCCCCCGCGCCGTGGACCGCTGCGCCGCAGAGCGCCCTGAGATGCGCCGCGTCGGCACGTCTCGCGTGGCATGCCATCTGGCCGAATGAGTCCGGGTTCAAGCGGGCGGGCGCGACAAAGCGTCAGCCAAGGCGTCAAACACGGTTCTGACCCTGCGCGAGCTGTGCAATTCGCGGTGAGTCGTGAGCCAGATCGGGAAGACCATAGGGGCCATTGAGGGCAGGGCGCGGCGCACGGCCGGTTCGCGATCTCCCACATGTTCGGGTACGATGCCGATGCCGACCCCAGATTTGCACAGTTCCCAGTGAACGATATGGTTCGCGGTGATGATCGGAAAATTGCGCAGCTCAAGCATGATCCCCTGTTCTGCAAAGGCGTTCCGCATAACATCGGTATCTTCGAACCCGATGAAGTCTGCACGCGACAGGTCACTCGGCTCGACCACCGGGCCGATCCTGTCCAGATAGGCGGGCGTTGCGTAGAACCGGCCTTGGTCGTCGCGCAGTTTGCGGGCGATCAGGTCTGGTTGCTGCGGGCGATAGCTGCGGATGGCAATATCCGCCTCGCGGCGCTGAATGTTCAGGGTCAGATTGCTGGCGATGATTTCGATGTTCAGACCAGGATACGTGCGGCGCAGGTCCGCGATCACTGGAGGTAGCAGATGTGTTGAGTAGATCTCGCTGGCTGTGATGATGATGTCCCCTTCAACGCTGTTGGCGCGCCCCGTTGCGGCCAATGACACACGGCTTGCTGCAGCGCCCATGGCGCGCACATGGTCCAGCAGATCAAGCCCTGATGGGGTAAGCACAAGTCCTTTGCCGACCCGGTCGAACAACAACACGCCAAGGTCATCTTCAAGTGCAGCAACCTGCCTGCCCAAGGTGGGCTGTGCCATGCCCAGTGCCCGTGCTGCGGCAGACAGCGACCCTTCCTCTGCCGTGACCAAAAAAGCCCGTGCGCGGTTCCAGTCAAATTTCAATGCGCGCCAATCCATGCATTTTTGCATATCACTTGGAGAAATTCAGTCAATTTTGTTTAATGGAATTCGCGCGTACCTAGGTGGCGGAAACTGTTTTGGAGCAGAGAAATGAAAGCAGCCGTCTATCACCGCTATGGGCCACCGAATGTCGTGACCGTTGCGGAAACCCCGCGCCCCGTTCCGGGCCCGTCTGACGTTTTGGTTGAAGTTGCGGCAACTTCCGTCACCACGGCTGACTGGCGCTTTCGTGCTTCGGCGTTTCCCGGCGGTCTGTGGATATTTGGCCGCCTGATGTCCGGGCTACGCAAGCCACGCCAGCCGGTTCTGGGCCGCGATTTTTCTGGCAAGATCGTTGCGGTCGGCGAAGAGGTGACGCGTTATGCCGTGGGACAATCGGTTTTTGGTGTTTCTCTGAAAATGGGGGCGCATGCGGAATTCCTTGTCATGCCTGAAAACGGGGTGATGGTGCCTTTGCCAGAGGGCGCGGCTCCAGTTGATGCCGCCGCGTTGCCGTTCGGGGCCATGTCGGCATTGGTGTTCTTGCGGGACATTGCGCAGGTGACGCTGGGTGAACGGGTCTTGATCACAGGGGCGTCGGGCGGTGTGGGTGTCTATGCGGTTCAGATTGCACAGTCTTTGGGTGCAGAGGTCACAGCCGTGGCCGGACCGGGCCGCGAAGCGGTACTGCGGGATCTTGGTGCCGCGCATGTGCTTGACTACACGGCCGGGCCCGTCGTGTGGCGGGGGGATCGGTATGATGTGATCTTCGATACGGTGGGAAGCCTGAGCTTTGCACAAGCCAAGCCAGCGCTCGCCAACAATGGGCGCTTCGTGCCGCTGGAATTTGGAGTTCAGGATTTGATGCGTGCAATCTGGTCCTGGATACGCGGCGGCAAGCGCTTGCTTTTGGCCGTTGCCCCCGACCGCCAGGCAGATCTCAAAGCGGTCGCTGAAATGTGGCGGGATGGGGTTCTGCGCCCGGTGGTTGACGCCCGGCTGCCGCTTGCGCAGATCGCGATCGCACATGCTCGCGTTCAAGAAAGGCACAAAGTCGGTAGCATGGTGATCGACATGACGTTGGCGGAGTAGCTCTGAGCAAAGCCTTTGTATTGCGCTGCTTTTCAAGTTGCTTGATCCTATGGCAACCAACCGAAAGAAAGCAGAATTTCCCTTAGGAAAAGAGGTTTCGCTGCTGAGCCGTGCATTGACAACCCGTGCCTGCCGGGTTTGCATGACCGGGCAACACTGTTTTTGCCGGTGGTGTCGACGCACAGCCGGTTTGAAATCAAATCAATATAACAGGGGGAAACGATGTTTGCGAAACTCAAACTAACGGCCGTTGTCTTGGCAGCGGGCGCAATGATGACACCGGCTGTCAGCGCCCAGGAATTTTTCACCATCGGCACCGGCGGCGTGACGGGTGTTTATTATCCAACAGGCGGCGCGATTTGCCGTTTGGTAAACAAGGGCCGCAAAGAGCACGGCATGCGCTGTTCCGTCGAATCCACAGGCGGGTCGGTTTATAACCTGAACACGATCCGTGCTGGCGAATTGGAATTCGGTGTTGCGCAGTCCGACTGGCAGTACCACGCCTATAACGGCACATCGTCCTTTGCGGATGCAGGTCCATTCGAAGGTCTGCGCGCTGTGTTCTCGGTACACCCAGAGCCCTTTACCGTGGTGGCACGCGCCGATAGCGGCATCACCAATTTTGAAGATCTCAAGGGCAAGCGCGTCAATATCGGGAACCCTGGTTCCGGTCAGCGCGGCACCATGGAAGTGCTGATGGATGCCATGGGCTGGTCCACAGACGATTTCGCACTTGCAACAGAGCTGAAAGCGGCCGAGCAATCCGCCGCCCTTTGTGACAACCAGATTGACGCGATGGTCTACACCGTTGGTCACCCTTCCGGGTCGATCCAGGAAGCAACGACTGCGTGCGACAGCGTTCTGGTGAACGTGTCCGGTCCGACCGTTGAAAAGCTGGTTGCCGATAACGCGTTCTACCGGACGGCCACCATTCCGGGCGGCATGTATCGCGGCAATGACAGCGACGTTCAGACCTTCGGTGTGGGCGCGACATTCGTGTCTTCCACCGATGCATCTGACGAGGTTGTCTACACGCTGGTCAAATCGGTCTTCGAAAACTTCGACGACTTTACCAAGCTGCACCCTGCTTTTGCCAACCTCAAGAAAGAGGAAATGGTCAAAGATGGTCTGTCCGCGCCTTTGCATGACGGCGCTGCCAAGTACTACACCGAAGCTGGTCTTCTGAACTGATGCACTGAAGATCGGGGGCCAAAGCGGTCCCCGATTTTCTTTCAGCAATACAAAAGGGACGCAGTATGAGCGACGACACAAAGAAGGGCCTATCCGAAGCCGAGCTTCAGGAAATGGTCAATGCCAGCGATGCCGGGGCGCGCAATCCAACGGGCATGGTAGCAATATTCGTGGCAGTTGTGGCGTTGCTGTGGTCCCTGTTCCAGGTGATCCTTGCGTCGCCTGTCGCCTATAATATTCTGCCGGGCGACTTGATCAACAACTCGCGCCAGATCCATTTGGCATTTGCGGTGTTTCTTGCGTTCCTCGCCTATCCGGCGCTGAAATCCAGCCCCCGCAACTATATCCCGATCCAGGATTGGGTGATGGCGGTCGCGGCGGCGTTCCTTGCGATGTACGGCTATTTCTTTTACGCCAAAATTGTCCAAAGTGGCGGATTGGCCGATAACACGGACAAGTGGTTTGCGCTTGTCGGTTTGCTGCTATTGTTCGAAGCCGCCCGGCGGGCACTTGGCCCTGCAATGGCCATTATCGCAATAATCTTCCTTTGCTATGTTTTCTTTGGCTCAGCCCCATGGGTGCCGGAAGTCATCCAATGGTCCGGTGCGAGCCTGCAGAAGGCCATGAGCCATATGTGGATCACCTCGGAAGGGGTGTTCGGCATCGCGCTTGGGGTCTCAACGCGCTTTGTATTCTTGTTCGTCTTGTTCGGGTCGCTGTTGGATAAGGCCGGTGCGGGCAACTATTTCATCAAAATGGCCTTTGGCGCTCTGGGGCACCTGCGCGGCGGCCCTGCCAAGGCGGCTGTTGTGGGGTCTGCTGCGACTGGCCTGATTTCCGGGTCCAGCATCGCGAACGTGGTCACCACCGGGACCTTTACCATTCCACTGATGAAACGGGTCGGGTTCAGCTCGGAAAAGGCTGGCGCGGTCGAAGTGGCCAGTTCTGTGAACGGCCAGATCATGCCGCCGGTTATGGGCGCCGCGGCGTTTCTGATGGTGGAATATGTCGGCATTTCCTATGTCGAGGTGATCACCCACGCCTTCCTGCCTGCTGCGATCAGCTATATCGCACTGGTTTATATCGTTCACCTTGAAGCGGTGAAAAAGAACCTGCCGACGCTGGGCAACCGAGTTGTCAGCATGGGGCGCACCATCGGCGGGATGGCGGCATTCTTCATTGGTTTTGCGGCGCTCTGCTATGGTGTTCAGTACCCTGTTGGCTGGATTGTGGCCGGCGTTCCGGAAGGCGCGGGATGGGTTTTGGCCGTGCTGGTATTCGTGGCCTATGTTGCTTTGCTCTGGCTGGCGTCGACCGTGCCCGACCTTGAACCTGATGATCCCAATGCCGAACACGTGGAACTGCCCGTCGTTGGCGAGATCTACAAGGCGGGGCTTTATTTCCTGCTGCCGATCATCGTGCTGGTCTATTTCCTGATGATTGAACAGAAATCGCCCGGTCTGTCGGCGTTCTGGGCAACGTTCCTTCTGTTCGGCATCTTGCTGACACAACGTCCACTCAAAGCGATTTTCCGGGGGGAGAGCCAAGTTGTGACCGCTGCGCTTGGCGGTGTGAATGACCTGATCTCTGGTCTGATTACCGGTGCGCGGAACATGATCGGGATCGGCCTTGCCACGGCGACGGCGGGCGTGATCGTAGGAACCGTGACCCTCACGGGCATCGGGCAAGTGATGGCAGACCTTGTGGAGTTCATCTCGGGTGGCAACCTGCTGGCCATGCTGTTCTTTGTGGGTGTGCTGTCGCTCATCCTTGGGATGGGTCTGCCGACCACGGCGAATTACATCGTTGTCAGCTCGCTCATGGCGGGGGTCGTGGTCGAACTGGGCGCGCAATCAGGGTTGATCGTGCCCCTTATCGCGGTGCACCTCTTTGTCTTCTACTTCGGGATCATGGCGGATGTGACGCCGCCTGTGGGACTGGCGAGTTTCGCCGCAGCGGCGGTATCAGGGGGCGACGCGATCCGGACCGGGTTTGTTGCGTTCTTCTATTCCCTGCGCACCATTGCACTGCCCTTCATGTTCATTTTCAACACCGATCTTTTGCTGATCGATGTCGGATTGGTTCAGGGGATTGTTGTGTTTATCGTGGCAACGGTGGCGATACTTGTCTTCACGGCGGGTTCGATGGGGTATTTCATCACCAAATCGAACATCGTTGAAAGCGTGTTGCTTATTCTTGTGGCCTTCGCGTTGTTCCGTCCCGATTTCTTCATGGATCGGATCAACCCACCGTTTGAACAGGCCGCACCGGCGCAGATCGAACAGGCTATCGGGGGTGCCGATCCGGGTGGAACCATGAGGATAATTGTGGCTGGGCCCGATTTCTTGACCGGTGAACCAAAGGAGCTGACCTTGGCGGTTCCCGTCGAAGGCGAGGGTGCCAGCGGTGCAGACCGGTTGGATGCGCTGGGGCTGACATTCATGGAGGATGGCGGTCAGATGGTCATGGACGAGCCGTTCTTCGGAACGCCCTTCTCGGAAGACATGAGCGGGTTTGACTTCTACGGCGACACGCCGGTCGTACTGGCCGATGTGCAATTGCCCGCAAAGCAAATGCCCAAGGAACTTATGTGGATACCGGCATTGTTGCTGCTGGGGGGAATCGTATTCCTTCAGATGGGCCGCGCCGGTCGGGAAAAGGAGGCCACAGCATGAGTGGAGTTGTTCTGTGTGCGCTGGACATAAGCCAGCCGGATCACGAGGCCCCTGTGTTGCGCCGTGCGGCGCAACTGGCAAAGCTAGATGGCGCGCGGCTGGATGTCATGACGGTTCTTCCGGATTATGGGACATCAATGGTCGGAAGTTACTTTAAGGAAGGGTTCCACGATAAACTCGAGTCTGAAGCTGCCAAGTCATTGTCTGACCTAGTTGAAAAGACTTTAGGCGCGGAGGAGAACGCCTCTGTCCGGCATGTGGTCGCTACGGGCACGGTATATGAACAGGTTCTTAAAGTGGCAAAAACGGATGGGGCCGATCTGATCGTGATCGGCTCGCATCGACCTGTCCTTCGTGACTACCTGCTTGGCCCCAATGCGAGCCGTGTAGTCCGGCATTCCAACTGCTCAGTCTACGTGGTACGCGACGCCTGACCAAGGGCCTGCCGATCATGTAAAGGACTGTCCATGCTGCTGCGCGATGCGTTCCACATGACCGCGCTGACCATTTCATTGGGCTGGTTGCTGGTGGTCGGCAAGGCGGTGATCCTGCCAGTAGTGATTGCGATCATGCTGACTTATGTCCTTGTCGGGGCAAAGATCGGCATGCAACGCTTTACACTGCTGAAGGGAATTCCCGGTTGGCTTGCCTATGTCTTGGTGCTGACCATCTTTGGGCTGGCGTTGGCCGTGATGGGCCTCGTGGCGGTGTCCAACTTGCGCAACATTGCTCAAACCGAACTCGCCTTTGAAGGCCGCTTTACGGATACCATAGCGCAGGTGGCAGCCTTTTTCGGGATGGACGGTGTCCAGACGCCCGAAGGGGTCCGTGATTTTCTGATTGATAGCTTTGATATAACCGGGCTGTCGTTAAATCTGCTGTCCTCAGTTGCCAGCATCAGTGGATATATCGTCCTTATCGTGACCTACATCGTTTTCATGGTCGCGGAACGTGGCCCGATGCAGCGCAAGATCGAACTGGTGCTGCCTCATCTTAACGATCGGGAGCCTGCGACGAAAGTGTTCCGCCGGATCAATCAGCAGATCGTGACCTATCTGTCGACAAAGACCATGATCAATGTGATCGTTGGCGCGCTATCGTATATGGTCATGTTGCTGTTGGGGATCGAAAATGCGGTTTTCTGGGCCTTCGTGATCGCCATACTAAACTACATTCCCTATGTCGGATCGCTCTTGGGGGTCGGGGTTGTCATTTCATACACGGTCTTGGCCACGGCCGATCTGCAGCTCACGCTGATCGCACTGGTCGCTTTGACAGCTTGTCAGGTTTATGTGGGCAACTGGCTGGAGCCACGCGTGATGAGCCGCTCTTTGAACCTGAGTCCGTTAACCGTGATGCTTGCACTGGTGCTGTGGTCAACGCTTTGGGGGCTGACTGGGGCAATCATTGCGGTACCGATGACTTCGATCTTGCTGATTGCCTTCGCGCAATTCCCGTCCACGCGATCGCTGGCGGTTCTCGCCTCGCGAGATGGCAATCTTTACTGACGCGGCTGCCCTTACAAGGACGGTTCCTAAAAGTTGGCGCGCACGCCGGGCAGGTTGAGCGCGTTTATCAGGTCCCGCACTTCCTGGCGCGCCGCGATATTTGATAGGCTGAGGCTTCCGCCACCCACATCACGCAGGTCCAGAAGGGTCAGTCCGCGTGGGAACAACTCGCGAAAGATCACCCGCTCGGCAAAGCCGGGGGCTACACGAAAACCGATGCGCTTTGACAACTCGTTCAATGCATCGCCAACGCGCTTTTTGTTGTGCATCTGCTGCCGGCCCATCCTGTTGCGGATAACCAGCCAGTCGATCGGTTTAAGCCCGGCCTGTGCGCGCAACTGCCGGGCATTCCAGACCATCTCGGCATAAACCGAGGGGCCTGTGATCCGACCGGTTTCCGGGTCATGCCGGGCCAGCAAATCAAAGTCGATGAAGCTGTCATTCAGCGGTGTCACCAGCGTATCGGCCATGGAATGGGCCAATTGGCTGAGCCGCGTATGCGAGCCGGGGCAATCGATCAGCAGAAAGTCGACCTTGCCATCCATCTCGGTGATTGCCGCATCCAGCCGTAAGTCATAGACGTTCTGGCCGTCCGGAACCGACGCAGGGTCGATTTCGGGCAAAGGCAGATACCACGGCATAGGCAGGTGCAAACCTTCCCGCCGACAATAGGCTTCTCGGTTTTCAACATATCGGCCAAACGACCGCTGACGCAGATCCAGGTCCAGCCCGCCAACCCGATGCCCCATTCGCGACAGCGCGGTCGCCAAATGCATCGTCGTTGTGGACTTGCCAGAGCCGCCCTTTTCATTCCCGATAACGATGATATAGGCCACGCGTTGTCCTGAAGTTGTTTAGGCGGGTTTCTGCCCAATGCAGGCTTTGCAACCATATTTAGTGTTTGAACGCTTGGGAAGCACGATAATTGCGAAACCCGGCCATTTGCTGCGTCTATGACGCAGGGCGAAAACTTGACAGCTGGTCGGGGTGACCTTCACAATTCGGTGATTAGCCCGCTTTTGGTTTAAAAGCTGCTCATTCATGAAGGCATTGATATGGCTCTAACCGTGCGATCTGGCGTTCCATTTGCAATTCTCGGCTTGGCGACAACGCTCGCAGTTGCCCCTCTGGCGGTTACGGCTGCGACACTTCCTGCCGCTGTATTGGCGGCCCTGCCGCTGTCGGTAACAGGGCCATCGCTGCCAGCGACTACTCCGCTTGATCCGTTGTCCCGGCTTGCAGAAGCTCAGTACAGTGACGGGGTTGGAACGCTGGCTGGCGATGATCGTCCCAATTCCCGAACGCTGTCAAATATTCTGAGTGATCCGTCCAATGCTGCGACCGATGCTGCACCGCTGAGCAATATGGCCGTTGCGATGTTTCAGTTTATCGCCAGTCACGAAATTGCCCACACGCCGACAGATGCGTCAGAGTCTTCCCCGATTTCTATCGATGATCCGGCTGACCCGCTGCTTGGGACGGGCCAGACCGATATCGCGATGGACCGTGCGCGATACGAGACGGGCACTGGTGTGAGCACACCGCGCCAACAACTGGATGACGTGACCACCGCGTTTGATGGCTCGACCGTTTACGGAAGCTCGATAGCACGCCAGACGGAGTTGCGCAGCTTTTCGGGCGGCAGGATGAAGATTAGCGCCGATGGGGATGTTCCGATCATCGACGGTATGCCCGCTGCGGGTGATATGCGCGCTGATGAGAACCCATCGCTGCGCGCGCTTCACGCGCTGTTCCTGCGTGAACACAACCGGATCGCCGATGAGATCGCGGCAGCGTGCCCGTCATGCACGGATCAAGACATCTTCGAACGTGCGCGGGTTGTCGTTGCCAATATCCAGCACAAGATTTTCTATGACGAACTTTTACCGCTGTTCATCGGAGCGGCGCCGTTGGACACGTATCTGCCTGACCCAACGGTCCTTGCCGGAGTGTCCGAAGCGATCAACGAGTTTACTACGGCGGCAGGCCGGATTGGCCACACGCAGGTGCCCGAAGTGATCGTGACAGGCGCGCCGGGCGGCCCCTTGACCGAGGTCACGCTGGACACCTGTTTCTTCACGTCAAGCTGCCTTGATCCCGCAACTCAAGCCGAACGTCTCTATGGCCTGACACAGCAAGCGGGCGAGCCTGTTGATACCGTCGTCGAAGACAGTTTGCGCAATGGACAAATCCCAGCCGCCTCTGCGGTTTTCCCCATTGATCTGTTCGCAACGAATATCGAACGGGGTCGCGATCACGGGTTGGCCGACTACCAAACGGTGCGCGACGCGCTTGGATTTGCCAGCGTCGAGTTGGATGTGCTGTTACCACAATACATTATCGATGCGTATGCGGGGCAGTCGGATGGTATCGACCTGATTGTTGGACTGTTCGGGGAATTTCGGGCTGACGGCGAATACCTTGGCGAAACCGGCCGCGCGTTGTGGGCACTTCAGTTTCGCAATATCGAAGGTTTGACGCTTGGCTTTTCTGACACCGGGGCTCAGGCCGCGCTGGATGCGTGGCTGGACGGGGTTACGATGGCAAGCTTGCTGAGCCGTGACACCGGATACGACGCGTCGGTCTGGGGGGCGACACCGTTCCTTGCACCAACGACCAGCCAGGTGCCCTTGCCGCCATCCGTGGCTCTGATGTTGGTGGGGCTGCTTGGATTGGCCGGTTTGCGGCGGCGCAGCTAAGAACCGGACACTAGGATCCCTAAAGACGCTACAACGAAAAACGCCGCCCCGAGCCCGGAGCGGCGTTTTCTAATTCTATGAAGCGAGGTCTCAGAAACCGAGGCCTTCGTACTTCTTCTTGAACTTAGACACGCGACCGCCGGTATCCATCAGACGGGTCGAGCCGCCGGTCCAGGCCGGGTGGGACAACGGGTCGATATCCAGCGAAATGCTGTCGCCTTCGTTGCCATAGGTCGACTTCATCTGAATGACGGTGCCGTCGGTCATTTTCACGTCGATGACGTGATATTCGGGGTGCAGGTTCTTTTTCATCTCGCCGATCCTTACGCTTTGGCGTCGGCCGATGTGGCCAGCGGCTTGTAGTTGGTCTTTTCAGCAATACGAGCAGACTTACCGCGACGTTCGCGCAGGTAGTACAGCTTGGCCCGGCGTACCTGACCACGACGCACCACAGTGATGCTGTCGATGTTGGTCGAGTGCAGTGGGAACACACGTTCCACGCCTTCGCCGAACGAGATTTTGCGTACGGTGAACGAAGCGGCGATACCGCTGCCATGACGACGGCTGATGCAGACGCCTTCATAGTTCTGCACACGGGTACGCGTGCCTTCGGTCACTTTGTAACCAACGCGGATGGTGTCACCCGCCTTGAAATCGGGAATTTCTTTCCCAAGCTCAGCGACCTGCTCAGCTTCCAATTGTGCGATCAAATCCATCGCGGTCATCCTTTTCTGGCGCGGTTCAGTCCGCGACGTGTGTGCACCCTCAGAGCTCTTGGTCCCCGTCCGGGTCCCTACCATGCTGCGCACAGTAAGCCCGCCAGAGGTCAGGGCGGCGTTCCTTGGTCAGGCGTTCAGCCTGGTCCTGCCGCCAGGATGCAATATGCGCGTGGTGCCCAGACAGGAGAATGTCAGGGACCGTGCGGCCATCCCAATCGACAGGTTTCGAATACTGTGGGTGCTCAAGCAGGCCTGAAGAAAAGGATTCTTCCTCGACCGACGCGTGATTCCCAAGCACGCGGGGTATAAGACGGACTGTCGCGTCAATCAAGGCTTGTGCAGCGATCTCGCCGCCCGTCATGACAAAATCGCCCAACGATACTTCCTGAATGCCGAAAGCATCGATAACGCGCTGGTCGATGCCTTCAAAACGTCCACAAAGCAGGGTCACGCCCTGTGCTTCTGACCATTTCTGCGCCATCGCTTGGGTGAACGGGCGACCGCGTGGTGACAGGGCGACCACAGGCCATTGCGATCGGTCCTCGGGTGTTCCGCGCGAGGCCTTGGCCAGTGCGCTGGCCAGTACGTCAGGGCGTAGCACCATACCTGCTCCGCCGCCAACAGGCGTGTCATCCACATTGCGATGACGCCCGATGCCGAATTCGCGAAGGTCGATACAATCGAGTTGCCACAGGCCTTGCTGCAACGCCTTGCCTGTCAGTGATGCGCCCAAAACACCCGGAAACACTTCGGGGAACAAGGTAATGACCCGCGCTTTCCAAGCGCCCACAATATCCTCGGGGTCTTCCAAAAGATCGCGAGGAACCATGGTGGCCCGGATCGATTTGCGACCGTGGGACCGGTTTGGGGCACTCATGTGGGGGTGTCCTTATCCGGCGCCGTGTCGGCATCGCCAAACAGCCCTTCGGGAGGGTCCGCAATGATCCGACCGCTGGCCAGATCAACCGTGGGAACAAGTGCAAGTGTAAACGGCAGCAGAACCGTTTCAGATTGCCCCTCAAGGCGCACCTCAAGCAGATCTGTGGCGCCGTGATTGTGCACAGCGGCCACAGTACCAAGCGCGCTGCCCCCGGTATCAAGGACGGCCAGACCGATCAGATCAGCGTGGTAATATTCATCATCGGGAAGGCTGGGCAGGCGGTCGCGCGGGGCATAGAGCCGGGTGCCGCGCAGCGCATCAGCCGTTTCCTTGTCACCAATCCCGCCGAGTTTCGCGGTCAACCCGTTCTTGAGTTGTCCGGTCACCTGAACCGAGTAGCTATGTACACCATCTTCGGTTGAAAGCGGGGCATAGCCTTCGATCGCTGCGGGATCTGCGCAGAAGCTTTTCAGCCGAACTTCACCGCGCACGCCATAGGCGCCCGCAATTGCACCGACACAAATCATTTCGGAATCGGCGGTCATTGCTGTGGTCCAATGCAGAAACCGCGTGGGTCAGCAGAGCCACCCGCGTTCAAGCAGCGTTCCACCGCAGTGACCCGTTCATATTCAGATCCGGCCCAGAGGCCGCCACTAAACATCAGGACATAGATCACAAGCCGGATCATCGCGGGCTCCAACGAAGTAATAAACCCTGCCCCGTTGTGGGGCAGGGCGCATCAGGTCTTACTCTGCTGCCGCTTCTTCTGCGGGTGCAGCAGCTTCGGCCGCTTTTGCAGCCTTTTCAGCAGCACGATCAGCGGCTTTCTTGCCGGGAACGCCTTTTTTCAGGTTGGCGCGGTCTTTCTTGGCAATGACGCCTGCGGCTTCCAACATGCGGCTGACGCGGTCAGTCGGCTGGGCGCCTTGGGCGAGCCAGTAGTTTACGCGCTCCATGTCCATTTTGACGCGGTCTTCGCTGTCTTTGGGCAAAAGCGGGTTGTAGGTGCCCACGCGCTCTGCGTAACGACCATCGCGTGGCATGCGGCTGTCTGCTGCAACGATCCGGTAGAAGGGGCGTTTCTTGGAACCGCCGCGGGCGAGACGAAGTTTCATGGCCATGTCGATTTCTCCTTTGAATGGCTGACTGGGCGCGGATTGAGCTGCCTCAGGATTGGTGAAGTTCGTGATGCTTGATGACTTCCTGAATGATGAAATTCAGGAACTTCTTTGCAAATTCAGGGTCGAGGTCAGCCTCATTGGCGAGGCTTTCAAGCCGGGCGATCTGCGCGGCTTCACGCGCCGGATCGGACGGGGGTAAGGCGTGCGTTGCCTTGAGCACGCCGACGGCCTGTGTGTGTTTGAACCGCTCGCCCAAAGTGTAGACGAGGATCGCATCAAGCCTGTCAATGCTGGCGCGGTGTTCGGCCAGCACGGTCGCGGCGCGCGCAACGGTGTCGTTATCTGGGGTGTCAGCGGACATGGCGGCCCCTCAGGTTGTGAGTCTCAACGGGCATCATTTCTTTTTCCCGAAACCAGACAGTCCGGGGGGCAAAGCTGCGCCGCCGCCTATGCCGCCAAAACCGGCAGGCATGCTGCCGCCGCCGGGCAGTTTGCCCATTTGCGCTTGTGCTGCCTGGATTTCTGCTTCGGACGGGCCACCGGCGCCGCCGCCGAACATGCCGCCGAGATTGCGCAACATGCCCTTTTTGCCCATCTTGCCCATCTTCTTCATCATGTCGGCCATCTGGCGGTGCTGTTTGAGAAGACGGTTCAACTCCTGAACCTCAAGGCCTGCCCCTTTGGCCACGCGTTTTTTGCGCGACGCTTGAAGAAGCTGGGGATTGGCGCGTTCCTTTTTGGTCATGGAGTTGATGAGCGCGATCTGACGGCGGAGGACTTTGTCGTCCATCCCGGCGGCGTCGATCTGCTTTTTCATCTTCTGCATGCCGGGCATCATCCCCATCACGCCTTCCATGCCGCCCATCTTGAGCATCTGGTCAAGCTGACCCTTCAGGTCGTTCATGTTGAACTGACCTTTCTGGAACCGCTTCATCATGCGTTCGGCTTGTTCGGCCTCAAGCGTCTCTTGCGCCTTTTCAACAAGGCTAACGATATCGCCCATGCCAAGGATGCGGCCAGCGACGCGGCTGGGGTGGAATTCTTCCAGCGCGTCCATCTTTTCGCCAAGACCAACAAATTTGATCGGCTGGCCAGTGACGGCACGCATGGACAAAGCGGCGCCGCCGCGCCCGTCGCCATCCATACGGGTCAGAACCACGCCGGTGATGCCGATGCGGTCGTCAAAGTTTTGCGCAGTATTCACGGCGTCTTGCCCGGTCAGACCGTCAACCACCAGCAGCGTTTCGCGCGGGGATGTAACGTCGCGCACCTGCTCAACTTGGGCCATCAACTCTTCGTCGATGGACAGGCGACCGGCCGTATCAAGCATATAGACGTCATAGCCGCCAAAAGTGGCTTGCTGTTTGGCGCGCTTGGCAATCTGGACCGCGCTTTCGCCTTTGACGATGGGGAGGGTGTCGACACCGATCTGGGTGCCGAGGATTGCAAGCTGTTCCATCGCGGCGGGCCGGTTGGTGTCAAGCGACGCCATGAGAACGCGCTTGCCGTTCTTTTCCTTCAGCCGCTTTGCCAGCTTGCCCGTGGTCGTGGTCTTACCTGACCCTTGCAGGCCGACCATCAGGATCGGGGCAGGGGCATTGTCAATCTTCAGCGCGCCGGGGTCATCGTTATCCCCTGCAAGAACATGGACCAATTCATCATGAACAATCTTTACGACCTGCTGGCCCGGCGTCACCGATTTGGTGACGGCCTGACCGGTCGCCTTGACCTCAACCGCCTTAACAAAGTCGCGGGCAACGGGAAGGGACACATCGGCTTCAAGTAACGCGACGCGGACTTCGCGAAGGGCCGTTTTTACGTCATCTTCACTCAGCGCACCCTGTCGGGTCAGGCGGTCGAAGACACCGCCGAGGCGTTCTGACAGATTTTCAAACATGGGCGGGGCCCCTTTGTGATCGCGCGAAGATCCCGTCTGACATCGTTCCGGTCCACTTGAGGAGCAAAGCATATGGCAAAGCACGCCCACGGGCGCAACGCGCTGGTGGACGGCGATCCCGGCAAAGCCAAGGGACCGGAGGCACGAAGCTTCCGGGGTTTGAGCGGCATTTGCGTGGTTTGTGGGGCTTTGTCAAGGCGAGTCGCCAAAACACCGGGAAACACAAAAAGGGAAGTAGTGCTGTCGTGACTGGGCGTTAATCTTACTCTTTAGGATAGCGTCCGCGAGTCTTTAGGGGTCGGCCTCAAGTCTTTTCGCGTGATGATTAACCATCTGCGAGACTGCACCCGTTGGTTGCATCCCCGTATATTCATTTCATCGACCAGCCGAACGGGCACACCGAACGGCTTCATAAAAACAACGTGTTTGTAGCTTTTTTGCTGCTTCGCGGTAGGTGCCGCCAACCGAAAGCAAAACTTTCGGACCACTCCCGGCGTGTCTATCGCAGTGAACGAGGAAAGTGGAAATGTACTTGAGAAAAACAGATGGACCGCGTGTGGTTACCTTGCCTGACGGCAGCGTCATTAGTCATGATGATCTTCCCTGCGCGGATACCCGCCGTTGGGTCGCCAGCCGCAAGGCCGTGGTTGCAAAAGCCGTGCTTTACGGCTTGATTAAACGTGCTGATGCAATTGATCGGTATGAGCTTTCCGATGATGAGCTTTCTGATTGGATCAGAGCTGTTGAACGGCACGGTCTGTCCGGCCTTAAGGTTACGCGTATCGACGTTTTGCGAGGCGGTCGTTGAGTGGCCCGTTACGAAACGGCCGGTTAACCAGACTACCGACATCATAGCATTTAGCGGACGTCATACCGTCAGAACTACGGATGACGCTTGGAGGACAAGATGAACATTTACCTTTTGACACGCAGCCCAGATCTGTCTCGCAGTGTTGGCGCCATGTTGCGCGATCAGGAACTCGATTACCAATTTGAAAGCCTGACCACCGTCGACGATGTAAAGGCGACCGAGCAGCCCAAAGGCTTAATTCTGCTCGACGCTGATATGCCCGGTTCCGAGTGCATGGCGACCCTGCGGCGTCTGGATCGAGATTTGGCAAGCTACTCGGTCGTGGTTATCGTCGGTGCGGCGCTTGCTGATCAGGTCTTGCCCGGCTTCGAAGGGATGCGTCATCTGGTTAGCCCCTTCCACAAGAGCGATCTGTTGAATTCAATTACCGCAGAAGGTGTTGTCGCGCCGCGTGGAACGCTGTCACTGACCGTTGGCCGGCTGATGCTGAACCTGGTAAGCCGCAAGGCGTATGTGGATGAACAGCTGGTACCGTTGACTGGCAAGGAATTTGAAGTCTTGCAGCTTCTTGCATCCCGCAAGGGTGTGACGCTGTCGAAAGAAATGTTCTTGGACAAGCTGTATGGCGGGCTCGATGAGCCAGAGGTCAAGATCATCGATGTGTTCGTCTGCAAAATTCGCGGTAAGCTGAAAAAGCTGACTGGTGGCGACGGTCTGATCGACACTGTCTGGGGGCGCGGATATGTGCTTCGCAGTCCAGAAACGCGGCAATTGCAGCAACGTGCAGCAAGTTGATTTAATGAAAAAGGGCGCCACTTGGCGCCCTTTTCGTCTTACTGGCGTGAGCCAATATCGCTTACATCAGTGACGCGGCTGTGCCTTCGACGCCAGCTCTGTCAAGAATTGCCTGAGCCGCATCTTCGTCGCCAGTATCAACAGCGGCTTTCAGGCCCACCAGTTCGTTCAGCGTGAAATCTTCCGCGTCGACGCCGATGACGGCTGCGATCTGTTCTTTGCCGCCGGAGTATGTCTCAACTTCGGCCGCTTCCATTTCTGGCGCTTCAATGTCGGACATGGTCATGCCGTTCGCCGTCATGCCTGCCTGCAGTTGCTCGTAGGTCATTTCAGACCCAGCTTCGGACAAAACAAGATTGGCTTTCTCACGATCATTGTCGCGAAGCGCTTTGTCCAGTTCAACCAGCTCAGACAGCGTGTAGTTATCGGCATTTACACCAATGGATGCGGCGTACTGCGCATTATCGGTCTGTGCGAAGGTCATGGTTGGCAGAGCGGTTGCAAGTGCAAGTGCGGCGGCTGTGATCTTAAAGGTCATAGAATGTCCCTTTCTTGGTTTTGTCGGGCGAACCCCGTTTCGGCAAGAGCGTCATTGCCCCGTGCCGTTGCCCTAATCAATCTATGCACGGCCAACCAATTGAAAAGGGGGGTTAAAATTGGCTTGCCCGCGTTTACGTCGGGGTAGTGATCACGTGCCTGTGATGCCTCTATCGTCGTCACCGAAACGGGCCTTGAGCGTGGGTGCACAGAGTTAAGGTGCGAAGGAGGTTCCTTCGAAAACGTAAGGTTTTTGCGCCTTCACCATGTTGTGAGGTTCCCCGTGTTTCTGTGCATGAACGCCTAGGCCATGTGTGAAAATGCACACTTTTATACTTGCACTGGCCAAAAAAAGACCCGCCGCACAGGGTGCGACGGGTCATGAAGCGCGGGTTTTTCTGCGTCTCAGGGGTTATGAACTGCAGATTACATGATCGAAAGAGCGTTACGCTCGACCCCGGCTTTCGTGAGGATCGCCCGGATTTTTTGCTCATCATTGGTGTCGACAGCAGACTTAAGGCCAACCAGTTCGTTCAGGGTGAAGTCTGCGGGATCAACACCGATGGTCGCAGCGATCTGTGACTTACCTGCTGTGGAGGTCGACGACGTTGACGATGCGCGTGTCACCAGCGGAGCAGCGTTCGGATCAGAGATTTGGCCCGCCTGCAACTGGTCATAGTTTACGTCAGACCCGGCTTGGCTGAGGATAAAGTTGGCGCCGGTCCGGTTGTTGTCTTCGAGTGCTTTGTCCAAAGCAACGAGCTCGCTCAGTGTGAATTGCTCGGCGTTTACGCCCAGATTGGCTGCATACTGTGCTGTGCCCGGTGCGGTCTGTGCGCCTGCGAAGGTTGGCAGGGCGATTGCGAGTGCCAGGGCGGAGAGTGTTATGGAGCGTTTCATTGGTCTTCCTTTCAATATGTAAAGTGGGCGAGGCCCAGAGCGGGGCGGACCGTTTCAGTGCCGCGCCGATGAGAAAGCTTTGAGTGTTCGGAAATGATTGAAAAGGGTCGGAAAAATCGGCTCTCTTCACATGTCTTTAGGGAAGCAATCACACAGGGGTGAGCGGGTCCGTGAGCGAACGTATCGTCATCACGCAGTGCGTGATGCAGCCGTATTCAATCAAAAAAGGGGTTGCCGGGTGCTGTGCCCTGCTACGCCGACCTCACGTTTTGACTTGAGAAACGGGCGCGTGTGTGCCTTTCTAAGCCAAGAGTGTTCATAAATGCACAGGTAATTATGTCTATTGAAGCCTGGGACGAGATTAGAACCGCGTTTCACGTCGCTCGGCAGGGCACTGTGTCGGGGGCGGCAGCTGAATTGGGAGTGCATCACGCAACGGTAATCCGGCATATTGATGCGTTGGAGGCGCGGCTAGGTACGAAATTGTTCCAGCGTCACGCACGTGGGTATACCCCGACAGAAGCGGGGCGCGATCTGTTGCAGGTTGCGCAGACGACGGATGATCAGTTCACCCAGCTTGTCGGTCGGCTTAAGGGGCGGGGCGATACGGTGACGGGTGAGTTGCTGATCACGTCATTGGCGGTGTTCTCGCCGCTGCTTGTTCCCGCGATTGCCTCTTTTCAGGCAAACCACCCCGAAGTGGTCACGCGCTTTCTTACCGCAGAGAGGCTATTCAGGCTTGAGTATGGCGAGGCGCATATCGCTGTGCGGGCGGGGCAGCCACCCGAGCAGCTTGATAATGTGGTGCAGCACCTCTTCACAAACCGAACGGCGTTGTTCGCGTCACGTGAGTATATCGAGGCGCACGGCATGCCCGAGGGTGACGCCGACCTGAAGAAGCACATGTTCATTGGCCCTGACGAAGAAGACAGCCGCGCGCCGTTCTACAAGTGGATGAAGGAGCGGGTGCCGCGATCACAGGTTGTCTTCCGCACGACAGATGCAGGCGCGGTCAAGCATGCGATCCTCGAAGGTGTGGGTCTTGGCTTTATGCCGCTATGGGAGGCGAAAGAGAATCCAGACCTTGTTCAGGTCGTTGAGACGCGTACCGATTGGGATTCACCGCTTTGGTTGGTCACACATGTCGACTTGCATCGGACTGTAAAGGTGCAGGCGCTTTTGAAGCACCTTAAGAAGTCGGCTCAAGATTGGGGCTGATTGTGGTCCGGATCGGGCAGGTTTTCATCAGCGGGGCCGGGGTAGGGATCTGTCCCTTCCAACTCGGCGGCGAGAAACCGTTCGAACGCATCAAGGTTCACGGGCTCGAATTGCCCAAAGCCCTGCATCCAGACCGACGCCGCCCGAAGGGCGTCTGGGTCTAGCTTGCACCATTTCACCCTGCCGCGCTTTTCCTGTGTAATCAGCCCGGCACGAGTGAGTATCATCAGGTGCTTTGATATCGCCGCGAGGGACATCTGGAATGGATGGGCCACGTCGGTCACGGCCATGTCGTCTTCCAACAGCATGAACAGGATTGCGCGCCGCGTTGGGTCCGCCAGGGCTGCAAACACCTGATCTAACGGGTCGGTTGCTGCGGTGCGGGCGTCTGGGGTGGGGTCTGTCATGCACCGGCGTTACGGTCTGAAGTGTTTCCGGTCAATATGTACTGAAAACAAGCCGACCGGCTCTTGCCTGCCCCGCCTTGCGGGCCAATTAACGTCCATGAGCATTTTGACCCCCCTCCCGCCTGAGTTGCCCTTCCACAAAAGGGTGTTCCTTAACATTCCCGTACTGGGCTGGATGGCCCGTGACATTCTATATGGTGACCCGTCAAATCGCGCCTGGGCTGCAGTGATCGTGGCATCTGCATGGCTTTGGTGCGTCGCGCAGTTCGGGTTGATCGTTTTGATCATTCCCTTCGTGTTGGCCATTCCCGCTGCTTTCTGGCTTTGGTTCGAGATTATGGTGTCGCGACACGATGCTCGGGCAGAAAAAGCCGCGAAAGGCTGATTGTCAACCAAACGGTTGAATGTGGCTGCGCCGAGGTGCCCCCTGCGACACCTGCGCAGCCACCTTTGAAATCATTCTAAATCAATGCCTTAGTTCCTATTGTCGCCGCGTTGCAGCGCGTTGACTCGGGGCGCTGCTCAGCCTAGTGTCCCCTCGAACCTCATAGGGGATTGGAATGGCGAAGACGGACGACGAGCGGATGAAACAGCTCGCAGCCCGGTTGGAAAACGCCCGCAAGGCGCAAGAGCCTGCCAAGCCACACCAAGAGGAACATTATTCAAAGGCCCAGATGGGTTGGAGGATGGTGACAGAGCTAGTCGCCGGTCTCGGGATCGGCGTTGGCATCGGATACGGGCTTGATGCGCTCTTTGGCACAATCCCGCTGTTTCTGGTGCTGTTTACATTGCTTGGCTTTGCGGCCGGTGTGCGCGTCATGTTGCGCACCGCAAGCGAAGTTCAGGCAGGGCGGCAGGATGCCGTTCAGGGAAAAGAGCCCCCCGGGGGCGCGTAATGATCCCCCGCTTGGCGGGGTTGCGAGAAAGGGAAGTGTCAGGTGGCAACGGAACCCAGCGAAGGCGGTCTTGTCTTTCACCCCATGGATCAGTTCATTGTCTCGCCGCTGTTTGGCGATGGGGCAGTGTCCTGGTACACTCCGACCAACGTAACGCTTTGGTTGGCAATCACTGTTGGCGTTATCGCGCTGCTGCTGGTTCGTTCGACCAAGGAGGCCCGCGTTGTGCCGGGCAAAGCGCAGTCAATCGCCGAGTTGGCTTACGGGTTTGTCTACAAAATGATTGTGGACGTGACCGGTAAAGATGGGATCAAATATTTCCCATATATCATGACACTCTTTATGTTCATCGTTGTGGCCAATTTCCTTGGCCTTTTGCCGATGTCCTTCACCACCACAAGCCATATCGCCGTGACAGCCGTTCTTGCTGTCGCCGTGTTTGTGACTGTGACAGTGCTGGGTTTTGTGCTGAACGGTGTCTCTTTCCTTGGAATGTTCTGGGTCCAGTCAGCGCCTCTGCCGCTGCGTCCGATCCTTGCGCTGATCGAAGTGATTTCCTACTTCGTGCGCCCCGTCAGCCATTCCATCCGACTTGCAGGCAACATGATGGCCGGTCACGCTGTGATCAAGGTGTTCGCGGGCTTTGCCGCTATCGCCGCCATCTCGCCGCTGTCGATCGTCGCGATCACCGCGATGTACGGCCTCGAAATTCTGGTGTGCTTTATCCAGGCTTATGTTTTCACGATTTTGACCTGCGTCTACCTGCGTGATGCGCTGCATCCGCACCATTAAGACCGGTCACACTACAACAACCAATCGAATGCCAAATCCAACGTAAGGAGTACGACAGATGGAAGGCGATATCGTTCAAATGGGTGCTTACATCGGCGCTGGACTGGCCTGCATGGGCATGGGTGGCTCCGCAATCGGTGTGGGCAACGTGGCAGGTAACTTCCTGTCCGGCGCACTTCGTAACCCGTCCGCCGCCGCAGACCAGACCGCGACGCTGTTCATCGGCATCGCATTCGCAGAAGCACTGGGGATCTTCTCGTTCCTCGTCGCGCTTCTGCTGATGTTCGCCGTCTGATCCACCCGGACCATTGTTACAGGTTGGGCCGGGCCGCAGTCATGCGCCCGGCCCATCTTCGGCAAACAGGTTCCTGGAGGACGACATGGCGAATACAACAGAGGCGGCACACGGGGCCGCTGGTTCGCACGGAGCAGATGCTGCTCATGGTGCGGCCGCAGGGGGACACGGAGCCGAAGCCGCGGGTATGCCGCAGCTCGAATTCGGGACCTTTCCTAACCAGATTTTCTGGCTGATCGTTGCTCTTGTCGCGATCTATTTCATTTTGTCGAAAGTGGCGTTGCCCCGCATCGCAGGCATTCTGGCCGACCGTCAGGACGCAATCACCAACGACATCGCTGCTGCTGAAGAGCTCAAGCTCAAGGCCCACGAAGCAGAGGCAGCCTATGACAAGGCGCTTGCCGATGCGCGTTCTGAAGCCATGCGGATCGCAAACGAGACGCGCGCCGCCATGCAGGCGGAGTTGGACGAGGCAATAGCCAAAGCCGACGCAGACATCGGCGAACGTGCTGCCGAGTCTGAAAAGGCAATCAGCGAAATCCGGGCGTCTGCCATGGAAAGCGTTGAAGCTGTGGCCAAGGACACAACGGGTGCTTTGGTTGCTGCGCTTGGCGGGACCGCGGACGAGGGGCGCATCAATGCGGCTGTCGACGCACGGTTGAAAGGATGAGCCTGATGAAGAAGCTGACTCTGGCACTTCTGCTCACCGCAAGCCCGGCACTTGCCGCGGGGGACCGGTTCTTTTCGTTGCACAACACGAACTTCGTTGTGCTGCTGGCGTTTCTGCTGTTCATCGGCGTGTTGTTTTACTTCAAGGTTCCCGGTCTTCTGGGCGGCCTGTTGGAAAAGCGCGCTGACGGCATCCAAGCGGAACTGGACGAAGCACGCAGCCTGCGTGAAGAAGCGCAATCGCTGCTTGCCTCTTACGAGCGCAAACAGAAAGATGTGCAGGCGCAAGCAGACCGCATTGTTGAAGGCGCAAAGCGCGATGCTGAATCTGCGTCAAAGCAGGCGAAAATTGATCTAGAAGCGTCAATTGCGCGCCGTGTTCAAGCCGCTGAAGACCAGATCGCGCAGGCACAAACTGCCGCTGTTCGCGAAGTCACAGAGCGGGCGATTGCATTGTCCGTATCTGTTGCGCGTGACGTGCTGCAGGCCGATATGACTGACCAAAGCGCGTCTGCGCTGATTGATCAGTCGATTGAAGAAGTCGGTGCGCGCCTGAACTGAGGGCGGGCTACGAACGTGACTTAGAAAGCCCCGGCCATTTGGTTCGGGGCTTTTTGCTTTGCATTAAAATGTCGGTTTGCGGCGGGCGCTCATTTGGCGCGCGCTGCGCGTTCGCGTTCATGAGCCAGTCTTTGCTCTGCAGTACGTTCGTTTGCGTCCGCCCGCTGCCGATCGCGCAGCATCAGCTCGACAAAGTCCAAGTGGTGCACCACAGCAGCGCGCGCTGCGTCTGGGTCGCGATTCTGCAAGGCGCGGTTGATCGATGAGTGTTGGTCAAGAAGCCCGTCGCGATTGGCCCGCTGTCGAAACATCGATTGCCGATTATAGAACACCCCTTTTTGCAGCAAATCGAACATCGACCGGATCATGTGCAGCATGATCACGTTGTGGCTCGCTTCGACGATGGACAGGTGAAATTCGGCGTCGAGTTGCGCTTCGAGCGTCGGATCGCGCAGCTTGTGCGCCTCTTGCATCCGTTGATGCAATGTGTCGATGACCGCAAGGTCGGTGTCGCTGGCCATGCGCGCCGCGCGGTCAGCGGCCAGCGCTTCGATATCGCGGCGGAAGGCGATGTAATCGAAGACAGCGTCGTCATGGCTGGAGAATAGCTTAACAAGGGCTGGCGAGAAGGCGGAGCCGAGAACTTCTGCAACGAAGATCCCTGAATTGGCTCGGCTGGTCAAAAGGCCCCGCGCCGAAAGATCGGCGACGGCATCGCGCAAGCTGGGGCGTGACACGCCAAGCCGCTCTGCCAGGTCCCGTTCCGAAGGAAGGCGTTCGCCGGGGCGCAGAACACCCCGGAGAATCAGTTCTTCAATCTGCCGTATGACAGATTGCGATAATTTCTCGGGTTCGATCTTTCGGAACGTCATCGCCCTCTCCTCAGGTTGGACGATGATAGGCTTGCGCGGTGCGCTCGTCTAGACGCGGTGCAAAGCAGCTTCAACCCTGTGTTGCAGGCCGAATGATCACCTCAACGCGGCGATTCTGCGCGCGCCCGTCTGCATTCAGGTTGGATGCTATGGGAGCATCTTCGCCCCGGCCCGTTGCCGTGATGCGCCCGCTCGATACGCCCGCGCCAACCAGAACGCTGGCCACAGACCCGGCCCGGCGCGTGGACAGGTCAAAGTTATACCCGGCGTCGCCTGTGTTGTCGGTGTGCCCGGTGATGACCACGTTGGTATCGGGATAGCGCTGCAAGTTCGCGGCGAAGGTGCGCAATTCGCTTTGCGCCCCACTGCTAACGGTGGCGCTGTCAATTGCGAACAAGATATCTTGCGGGAAACTAACCAGAAGCTGGTCGCC
>NZ_SMZO01000036.1 GCF_004358675.1 Meridianimarinicoccus aquatilis
GCCCCACAGGCCCATGCGCGTGCCTTCGCGGGCGCGCCGCCCCTGCCCGGCCAGTGCCATCATCGAGCCAATCGCCGCGACAGCGAAAATCCCATTGAACAGGCCCAATGCAACAACAGCGGCTGTCAACGGCACCACCGGCGCGATTTGTCCCAGAAAGGTGATGGTGCAAAGACTGCCTGCTGACCCGATACAGCCGGTGACGATCCACCCGCGCAGGCTTCCGATTTTCAGGCCTGTTGCTGCGATACCGACACACAGCATACCCAGCAGAACGCCGCCGTTTTGCGCCCCGCTCAGAGTTGTGGATTGGCCCGGCGTGAAGCCAAACACCAGTCCAGCATAGGGTTCGAGAATCAATTCCTGCATGAAATAGGCCGTCATGGACAAGAACACGAAGACGGTGAAATTGCGCGCACGGGGTTCACCCCAAACTTCTCGAAGCCCAACCCGGAAGGGTATCGGGTCTGCTTCGGGTTTTGACGGCGCGAGACGGGCCTCAATCCCCCAAACTGCGAGGACCGTCAGGCAAAAAGCCCCTGCCATGACACAAGCGACGATGCTGAGCAGCCGCATCGGCGTGTACGGATCAAGCGCTGCGCCCACCCCGCCAGCCGTCAGCGCGATCCCGAAGATCATCATCAGCCATGTCACTGTGGCCGCGGCAGCGCGCCTGCGCGGTGCTGTGGCGGTGGCCAACAGCGCCAGAAGCGATGTTCCAGAAGCCCCCACGCCCAGCCCTATCAAAGCGTAGGCAAAAACAGACACCGCAAGGCCAGCGAAAAAGTTGCTTTCCAAAAGGACCACACCGCCCGCAGCAAGCAGCCCGCCAAGAACCAGTAGCGCCATGCCGCGAAGGATCCACCGGGTACGATGGCCGCCTGTATCAGACATAAAGCCCCATTTCGGGCGGCTGATCTGAATCCCGTAATGGAGTGCGACCAAAAGGCCTGGTAACAACGCCGGAAGCGCCAGCTCAACAACCATCA
The DNA here is from genome assembly GCF_004358675.1 of Meridianimarinicoccus aquatilis. GTDB lineage: Bacteria > Pseudomonadota > Alphaproteobacteria > Rhodobacterales > Rhodobacteraceae > Meridianimarinicoccus > Meridianimarinicoccus aquatilis. The sequence goes on from NZ_SMZO01000036.1 coordinate 990, forward strand.
AACGATTGAGTGTGGAGGTGCACAGCACCACAACGGCCCCCAGCGCCATCTGCACCAAACCAAGCCGGAAAATCGAAAGCCATCCCAGCGTCATGGCGTGACCCCAATGCTGCGCACAGCAAAGGCTGCAATCATCATGCCTGTTATGTAGAGAAGAACGCCGGTTCCGTTGTACCAAGGGGCCTTGGCGCGCGGATCGCGCAACAGCACCCGCATCGCTGCGACTTGGGCCAGCAGCACCAGCGTGACGCCCGCCGCGTGCAGCGGCTTGTCCCAGTGCAGCAAGGCCCCGATGACCAGAACTTGTGGCAATCCCATCACCCAGCAGGCAAGCCGGGCCGCGCGCTCTGGACCAAGCGTCACCGGAAGAGAATTCACCCCGGTCTGACGATCCCCCTCTAGAGCTTTGAAATCATTCAAAGTCATGATCCCATGTGCGCCAATGGAATACAAAAGCGCCAACACAAGAACAGGCAGAGCCGGAGCGCCAACAGACAGCACGGCAGCCCCTGTAAACCACGGCAACCCCTCGTAGCAGAGCCCAACCAGACCCGGCCCCCACCATCCCGATTTTTTCAAACGCACAGGTTCCGCAGAATAAGCCCAAGCCGCCACAACGCCGAGGCAGGTCGCGCCAAAGCCCCACGGGCCAAGCTGCCAACCAACCCCCAACGACAGAACCGTCATCGCCAGAGCAATCCATAACCCCCAGCGACCGGGAATGCGCCCTGATGGAATTGGGCGATCCGGCTCGTTGATGGCATCGACGTCGCGGTCGCACCAATCATTTGCCGCTTGGCTCATGCCGCAAACCAGCGGCCCCGCAAGAACCACGCCAAGCAGAACCATTCCCCACGCGCTGCCCGGCGCGACACCAGACGACACCACGCCGCACAGATAGGCCCACATGGGGGGGAACCACGTTATCGGACGTATCATCGCAAGTGCTGCGACAGGGTCCGGCCAGCGGCGTTGAAAGAGGGTGTCTGCAATACTCATACTGTCAGACTATTCTGACAGTGCGCTTTGAGGCAAGCAAAACCGTGGATTTGACCGTGCAAAAGTGTAATCTTTTACTTACACGCGCGGACTCCCTAGTCTTCCTCGCCCTTCTTAAGAAAGTCGTATTTGCGCAATTTCACGTAAAGGCTTTGCCGTGACATCCCGAGCATCTCTGCTGCTGCAACGCGGTTATTGTTGGTCAGCTTGATCGCGGTTTCGATACACAGCTTTTCAATCACGTCATTGGTTTCGGCCACGATTTCCTTGAGCGACGCTGATCCAACCAATTCAAGTATATTCTGCTGTGCCGTGTTCTCGCCCTCAGCCGTTGGCAAGCGCAGGGCGTCCATCCGGCCGCTATCCCGGAAAACGAACGCGATATGCGCATCACGCCCTTCGCCCAACAGCGTTGCCGAAATCTCAACCGGGATCTTAGAACCAAAATCGCTGATCAGTTCCGTCGCATAAAGCCGAACCTGCCCGCTGCTCATGACATTATCCAAGATCACGCCCAGATCGACCTGGCCGCGCGCCAGAAATTCCACCAAATTCCGGCCCTTGAGAGCAGGAAGATGCGCCGCGTCCACCATGGACAGGAAGCGGTCATTGGCATTGCGCACGGCACCGCGCGTGTCGGTGAAGAGCACGCCTTCCACCGCCTTGGCGAACAGCGACTCAAGCAAAGCGCCCATGCCCCCGCTTTCCATACGCGGGGTATCTTCGTGTGGAACCAAACGGCAAATCACGACCCGGTCGCTGCCGACCCGAAACACGCTTGACGCAATACGCAGCACCTGGCCGCTTCGCGCGGTGGGCATCAATATAGGGTCTGACCCTTCTGACAAAGCCGAATTGACAAGCTTTGTTTCCATCTCGCTGCGGCGAACATTCTCAAAATGCGACGCGAACACGGTTCCGACCACGTCCTTGCGAGCCTGATCCAACAGGTCCGCAGCGTTGTCATTAAGATCACTCACCCGGCCATCGCCTAGCGACACGAGAACAATTGCATCCGTCACTGTCGCCAAGAGCAAGCGATATCGCGAGTCAAATTCCCGCTGCGCTTCGTACCCGCGTTCCAATGCGATTTGCGCCTGAACCAACTGGCGCTGCGTCTCGGCGATCGGGCGAAGATCACGCCCCATCATCAAGACACCGCCATCGCTCTCGATGGGATGAAACGTGTACTGGATTGGAAAATCCCACACAGCGTTGTCGCTATGGTTCAACTCCACCGCCTTGGAATGGCCGTGGAAAGCCTCAAGCTGCTCAACAGCCGCGTCAAACTTTGGAATACTCTCGCTTGTGAGGAAATCGCGGATCGACCGCCCAACCCAGTGATCGAGATTCCCCAAATCCCTGCTGGAATCGTTGATCATTAACGCCGACACAACGCCAGCAGCATCTATCAGGATCGTTATGTCAGAGGCAGCGGCAACAATACCACCAAGGGATTTCGGTTCGATTGTGGACAAACCACCCCAATCGGCTGCCCCGGGCGTGGTCCCGTTTCTGATACCGGCAGCTTTCATTTCAGCGTCACTTTCCGGTTAAAGACCGGCCGTCGACTTTCGTTTCCTCATCGACAGCGCGGTCTCCAAACAATTTGTAACCGCAACAATATCGGTGCGGTCGGGCGGATCTTCAAGCAGGTCTACAACGATCCCGCCCAAGACAATAGGTGGTACGTCGACCATCCTATCATGAAGAACAGCCGTTAATTCATCTATTTGTTCCAATACACTTGGTCGAGACGACGACACAAGTACCAGATCGTAGGAAGCTTGTTGGATTGTGTCCGCTGCGTCATGGGGCTTTATGTCCAAGACTGCATGCGCACATGCCCCTAACCTACGCAACTGCACGGCCACAAGTTTCCAACCGATGGTATGATGGTCCCCTTCCAGACTCACCACCAGAACATTTGGCGCAGCCCGTTCGTCAAGCGATACAAAGTCATTCGCTCTGACAAGTGCACCGAGCATTTCCTGCAAACGCCCGCTCGCGACAGTCACCTGAGCGAAGCTGATGTCATTCTCAATCCACGCTCGGCCAAGCCGCCGTGCCGCTGTCGGCACATAGAAATCTGCGATGTCGTTGATTGACACGTCCCGCTCGCACATCGCAGCGACCGTTGCTCGGCTATCAAAATGGGATCCTAAGCTCGCATCAATGAGAGTGGTGAGCAGCGTCTCGCAGGGCCGGATCGCAGTTCGGCGCGGGCGTGACCCCGGCCGACCTTTTAGAGAGGCAAGGACATGAGACGCGACAACCGCAGCAGCGATTTTCGGTGATTGGCGAGTTTGCTCTGACATCGGGCGCAATTTGAGCACGCATACCTCCTTATCAGGGGCATGCAGCGCCTCCTCCGACGCGCCAAAACCTGACACCCAAAGTGTTGCGCAAGCTTCAAATAATGTCAAAGCCATTGGACACATTTTGAGAATATTCTCTCTTCTATTTCATTTTCTTCATAACATCAGACTCTTACACACAGCTCCCGCGCGCCCAACCTGCTGCAGGCCACATGCCCGCACCCCATTAGTGTAAGTTATAGTTGACACAATGCCCCTCGACCCCCAAGGTTCTCGCAGCACAATGAACGCGGAGTCGCCCCTATGCCGCCAAAGGCAAAACATGCCAAACGCAAAGAGCCGCTGTACAATTCAGCGCAGCGCGCCCGGCGCGATGAATCGGCATGGACCCTCATTCAGGGCATTCTGGCGCCGCTTCAGTTCTTGGTGTTTCTTGTGTCTCTTGCGCTTGTTCTTCGGTACATGGCGACCGGCGCAGGGTACCAAATCGCAACATCATCTGTGCTGCTGAAGACGTTGTTTTTGTACCTCATTATGATCACAGGAGCGATTTGGGAAAAGGCAGTCTTTGGGCAGTATCTTTTTGCTCCCGCCTTCTTCTGGGAAGACGTTTTCAGCTTCGGCGTGATTGCGCTGCACACCGCTTATGTCATCGCTCTTTTCAGTGGCGCGCTATCGCCGCAACCGCTGATGTGGCTCGCTCTGGCAGCCTATGCAGCCTATGTCATCAACGCTGGTCAGTTCCTTCTTAAATTGCGGGCTGCTCGTCTTGATGCGGCGGTGACGCAATGAACGATCTAGCGCCCCTTCCCGCCACAGGCTGTCGGGACGTTCCCGTTTTGCGTGAACGTGGCCAGCGCGAGGTGTTCTGCGGTCTGACCGGAATCATCTGGCTGCACCGCAAGATGCAGGACGCCTTTTTCCTCGTGGTCGGCAGCCGCACCTGCGCTCATCTGTTGCAAAGCGCTGCGGGCGTCATGATTTTTGCAGAGCCCCGTTTCGGCACCGCCATTCTTGAAGAAACGGATCTGGCCGGGATGGCCGATGCGCAAGACGAGTTGGACCGGGAAGTCGACCGTCTGTTGGCGCGCCGCCCGGATATCAAGCAGTTGTTTCTTGTCGGCTCGTGCCCGTCCGAAGTGATCAAGCTTGATCTCGCCAAGGCCGCTGAACGGATGACGGTTCGCCACGCACCACAGGTTCGCGTGATAAACTATTCCGGCTCTGGCATCGAAACCACTTTTACTCAGGGCGAAGATGCCTGCCTTGCCGCCATGGTCCCGGTGCTGCCACAAACACAGGCCAGAGAACTGCTTCTTGTGGGGGCTTTGCCAGACGTCGTCGAACAGCAAGCCGTTGGCCTTTTAGAGGCGATGGGCATCGGCCCCATTCGTGTCCTTCCCGCGCCCCGCAAACAAGACGAATTGGGAGTTGGCCCAAACACGGTTTTCGCGCTCACTCAGCCCTTTCTCGGCGACACGCACGCTGCACTTGAACGGCGCGGCGCAAAACACATCGCCGCCCCCTTTCCCTTCGGCGAAGAAGGCACAACAGCGTGGCTTCGCGCCATCGCCAGCGAATTTGGCGTGGCATCAGATCTGTTCGATCAAGTCACAGCCGCCCCGCGCGCACGGGCACGAAAAGCGGTTGCTCAAGCTGCTGAATTCCTCACAGGAAAATCGGTTTTCTTTTTTCCTGACAGCCAATTGGAAATCCCGCTGGCTCGCTTTCTCACGCGCGAGTGCGGCATGACAGCGATTGAAGTCGGCACGCCTTATTTGCACCGCGATCTGATGGCACCCGATATGGACATGATGGTTCAAGGGCCGGTCTTTTCAGAAGGCCAGGACGTCGATCTACAATTGCACCGCTGCCATGCAGCCCGGCCCGACCTCACAGTATGTGGGCTTGGCCTTGCGAACCCACTCGAAGCGGCTGGCCTGACAACCAAATGGGCGATCGAGTTGGTATTCACACCGGTCCATTTCTACGAACAAGCAGGTGACCTGGCGGGGCTGTTTTCACGCCCGATCCGCCGCCGCAGTCTTCTCAAACTGGATGCGGCCCAACCTCCCGCCGCTCGGGCAGAGGCACGCCGATGAAACTTGCGGTATGGACATATGAAGGGCCGCCTCATGTGGGCGCAATGCGGGTCGCAACAGCGATGACTGACTTGCATTTCGTATTGCACGCGCCGCAGGGCGACACCTACGCGGATCTGCTGTTTACAATGATCGAACGGCGCGACCACCGCCCACCCGTCACTTACACGACTTTTCAAGCGCGGGATCTCGGTTCTGACACTGCCGACCTCTTCAAGACAGCGTGCCGTGAAGCCTATGATCGGTTCAAACCCCAAGCTCTGATCGTTGGGGCCTCGTGCACCGCTGAGCTTATTCAAGATGACCCCGGCGGCATGGCTGAGACGATGGATCTGCCTGTCCCTGTGATTCCACTCGAACTGCCAAGCTACCAGCGCAAAGAGAATTTTGGCGCGGACGAGACATTCTTCCAGATCACACGCGCGCTGGCCCGCCCTTGTGAAAAGACACCTCGCCCATCCGTGAATCTGATTGGGGCTACCGCCCTTGGATTTCGCCACCGCGACGACATAACGGAATTAACCGGATTGCTTTTGGACATGGGCATTGCCGTTAACGTCACGGCACCGATGGGCGCAAATCCAACTGACATTGCGCGCCTTGGCGCGGCGCACGCCAACGTCCTGATGTACCCGGAAACCGGTGAAAGCGCGTGTCGCTGGATGGAGCGGGAACTGGGACTGCCCTTTACCAAAACCGTGCCAATCGGCGTTGGCGCCACCCGTGATTTCGTCGCCGAGCTGGCGCAGTTTCTGAACATCCCGGCCCAGCTAGATGAAACCCGTCTTCGGTTGCCCTGGTACTCGGCCAGCGTCGACAGCACCTATCTCACCGGAAAGCGGGTTTTCGTGTTCGGCGATGGAACACACGTGAAAGCCGCAGCTCGCATCGCCCGTGACGAGATGGGCTTCGAAGTGGTGGGACTTGGTTGCTACAACCGAGAAACCGCCCGCGACATCCGCGCGACCGCGAAAGAGTTTGGCGTCGATGCGCTCATCACCGACGATTACCTCGAAGTCGAAGAACGCATAGAAGCCCTCGCGCCCGAGATGATCCTTGGCACACAAATGGAACGCCATATCGGCAAACGGCTTGGCATTCCCTGCGCTGTCATCTCTGCGCCTGTACATGTCCAAGATTTCCCGGCGCGCTACTCACCGCAAATGGGCATCGAAGGCGCAAATGTCATTTTCGATACCTGGGTTCATCCGCTCGTCATGGGTCTGGAAGAACACCTTCTCCACATGTTCCGGGACGACTTCGAATTCCACGATGCAGCGGGGGCCAGTCACCACGGCGGCAAGTCGGTGCCTCGTAGCGCACAAAGCGATGCGGCGGATGAGACGGGCTCGATGCCCGGCGCAGACGCGGCCCCCGTCACAGGCACCGGCACCGGCACCGGCACCGGCAGTGATGTGGTGACTTGGCTCGCGTGCGCCGAGCGTGAACTGAAGAAGATCCCCTTCTTCGTGCGCGGCAAAGCGCGTCGGAACACCGAAAAATTCGCTGCCGATCAAGGCTTGCAAGAGATCAGCGTCGACACGCTTTACGAAGCGAAGGCCCATTATGCGCGATGATGCGATGATCTCCGGCCCGCTTCCGGGCTACAGGGTGGTGATCCTCACGCTCGACGCTCATGCGGCAGGGCCCTGCGCGCGGGTACAAAATCGGCTTAGTGCTGATTTTCCGGGCCTGTCGCTCAGCGTGCATGCGGCTGCGGAATGGGGCGAATGCCCCGATGCGCTGATGCGGGCCAAATTGGCGATCGCCGAGGCCGACATCATCGTGTGCAACTTGATTTTTCTCGAAGAGCATATCGAGGCAATCTTGCCCGATCTGACTGCGCGGCGCCAACGCTGTGACGCAATGGTAGGTATCATTGCAGACGCCAAGATCGTCCGCCTGACCCGCATGGGAACCTTGGACATGCAATCCCCGCCCTCGGGGATGTCAAAGATGCTCAAGCGTCTGCGCGGTTCGTCCAAACCGTCGGCCGAGAATGGCGAAAAAAAGATGCGGATGCTGCGCCGTCTGCCCCGCATCCTCAAGTTCATTCCCGGCAAAAGTCAGGACCTGCGCGCTTGGTTTTTGTGCATGCAATACTGGCTCGGCTCGTCTGACGACAATATCGAAGCGATGGTTCGGTTCCTCGTCTCAAGGTATTCGCGCGAAACAGCGTGGCGCGGGGCGGCGGCACCTGCGCCGCTCGACTACCCAGATGTTGGCCTCTACCACCCTGATTTGCCCGGCAGGATCACCACCGACCCCGCCGACCTGCCTGCGCCGCGCAAGCCTGTGGCGACGGTTGGGTTGCTGATGATGCGCTCTTATGTGCTGTCATCGGATACCGCACATTATTCAGCCGTGATCCGCAGCCTGGAGGCACGCAACATTCGGGTGATCCCCGCTTTTGCAGGCGGCCTCGATGCCCGCCCCGCCATTGAAGAATACTTTCGCATCGAAACAGGCGTTAAGATTGACGCTTTGCTTTCGCTCACCGGATTTTCACTCGTTGGCGGCCCCGCCTACAACGACAATGACAGTGCAGTCGCGACACTCAAATCTCTGGATGTCCCCTATATCGCGGCGCACCCGCTCGAATTCCAGACACTTGGCCAATGGGCAGCATCCCCAGGCGGGCTGGGTCCCATTGAGACAACCATGCTGATTGCGCTGCCTGAACTGGACGGCGCCACGACACCCACGGTGTTCGCAGGTCGCCACGGCGCCGACGGCTGCAACGGGTGCGCACATGCCTGCACCCGTGCCGGTCACGACCGGGAAATGGCACCCTGCCCGGAACGGATCGAAGTGCTGACTGCGCGGGTCGCCAAACAAGCCGCCTTGCGCCGCTCACAAGCATCGCAGCGCAAGTTGGCGATTGTCTTGTTCGGCTTTCCGCCCAATGCCGGGGCTGCGGGCACGGCCGCATATCTTGACGTGTTCCGCTCGCTGCACAACACGCTGCACGCGCTCAAGGCAGATGGGTATGACCTGACCCCGCCCGATACCGTAGAAGACCTGCGGCGCGCGGTTCTTGAAGGATCGGCTGCAACGTTCGGCCAGGAAGCCAATGTGGCGGCTCATGTGCCCGCCGACCAAATGGTCCGCGACACGCCTTGGCTGGACGAAATAGAGCAAGCTTGGGGCTCCGCCCCCGGCCGTGTGCAATCTGACGGACGCGGCGTGTTTGTATTAGGAGCACAATTTGGAAATGTGTTCGTGGGCCTGCAACCTGCCTTCGGATACGAAGGCGATCCGATGCGCCTTTTGTTCGAACGTGGCTTTGCCCCGACCCACGCCTTTGCCACCTTTTACTTGTGGCTGCGCAACACGTTTCGCGCCGATGCGGTTTTGCATTTCGGCATGCACGGCGCTCTGGAATTCATGCCCGGCAAACAAGCCGGTCCAAGTGCGGCTTGCTGGCCGGACCGGCTGATCGGGCCGTTGCCAAATATCTACCTCTATGCGGCCAACAATCCTTCCGAAGCGACGTTGGCGAAGCGACGCTCAGGGGCCGTCACGATCACGCACCTGACACCGCCTTTGGCACAGTCGGGCCTGTATCGCGGATTGGCCGACCTCAAGGACAGCTTGAGCCGCTGGCGCGCGTTGGTCCCGGATGCGCCAGAGCGCGCAGACCTTGCCGCATTGATCGTTGAACAAGCCGCCGCAGTGGATATGCGCGAAACAGACCCTGACAAGCTGTGGCTTGCCCTGCTGGAAACAGAAGATGCGTTGATCCCCGAGGGCCTGCACATTGTCGGTGCCCCGATCAGCGATGTCGCGCGAGCTGACCATGTGGCTCGCCTCGGCGATGCAGATGACGCTGTCCGTGCTCGTGTCGATGCAGCGCTGCGCGAAGATCACGAAATCCCCGCCCTGCTTCGCGCGCTTGAAGGTCGGTTCACCGCCCCCGTGCCCGGCGGCGATTTGATCCGCTCACCCGACATTGTCCCGACCGGTCGCAACATCCACGCCTTTGATCCGTTCCGGATGCCGACTGAATTCGCCTGCCGCGATGGCGCTCGCCAGGCACAGCTTTTGCTTGAGGCACACCCAACAGTGCCGCGCACCGTCGCGCTTGTGCTATGGGGGTCCGACAACATCAAATCAGATGGCGGACCAATCGGCCAAGCACTCGCCCTTATTGGGGCACGTCCACGCTTTGATGCGTTCGGGCGCCTCAGCGGTGCAGACTTGATCCCGCTTGAAGAATTGGGACGACCACGCATCGACGTCATCGTGACGCTATCTGGAATTTTCCGCGACCTGCTACCGCTTCAGACAAAGTTGCTCGCCGAAGCCGCGCTCAAGGCTGCGCAGGCCGCAGACGAACCAATTGAGATGAACTACATCCGCGCCCACGCGCTGGATTACGCCGCCAAGATGGGTGTCGATCTGGAAACCGCCGCGCTGCGGGTCTTTTCAAACGCCGAAGGCGCTTATGGATCGAACGTGAACCAGTTGGTGGACAGTTCTGCCTTCGGCGACGAGGACGAGTTGGCCGACGCCTATGAGGCGCGCAAGTCTTTCGCCTATGGCGTAAACGGCAAAGCCAGCCAGAACACCGCTCTGCTACAACGCGCCCTGAAGGACGTGGATCTGGCCTATCAGAACCTTGAAAGCGTCGAGCTTGGCGTCACCACGGTCGATCACTATTTCGACACGCTCGGCGGCATCAGCCGCGCCGTAAAGCGCGCGCGCGGCGGCCAAGAGGCAGCGGTCTATATCAGCGATCAGACGCGGGGAGCGGGAAAGGTTCGCACTCTTGCAGACCAGATCGCACTGGAAACCCGGTCGCGGGCATTGAACCCGAAATTCTTCGAAGCGCTTCTTACCCATGGCGCAGAGGGCGTTCGGCAGATCGAAAGCACTGTCACCAACACGATGGGGTGGTCGGCAACCACAGGCCAAGTTGAGCCGTGGGTGTATCAGCGCATTTCAGAGACCTTCGTTCTCGACGAGGCCATGCGCAAACGGATGGCGGAATTGAATCCCGCTGCATCGTCTCGGATGGCGAACCGCCTGCTCGAAGCACATGAACGTGCATATTGGCAGCCAGACGACGCGACGCTCGCGGCACTGCAAGATGCCGCTGACGCATTGGAAGACAGACTAGAAGGTGTGGCAGCAGAATGACCTTCGACCACCACCCGCACCACGAACAAAGCCAAACCCGGCGCACGGAAACATCCGGCGATGTCCGGGGCACACAAGAAATTGGGAGGCTTTCATGAGCCCACTGGACAGCAAGCAACCGCCCGCTTCATTGGCGAATATGCGCGAAGCCGCCGGGCTTGAGGCGCGGCGCGTTTCTGCCCCGCCGGTTCTGAAAGGCCGCGACGGCGAGGGATCGGTTCAGGTGCATCAGGACGACTCCTTGCGTATCGACGGCGCAAAAGTGTTTTCGGTGTATGGCAAGGGCGGGATCGGGAAATCCACAACCAGCTCAAACCTGTCCGCCGCTTTTGCGAAACTCGGCAAACGGGTTTTGCAAATCGGATGCGACCCCAAGCATGACAGCACCTTCACCTTGACCGGAAGCCTTGTTCCGACGGTCATCGACATCTTGAAAGACGTCGATTTTCACGCCGAAGAACTGCGCCCCGAAGATTTCGTGTTCGAAGGCTGGGGCGGTGTGAAATGTGTGGAAGCAGGCGGCCCGCCGGCTGGCACAGGGTGCGGCGGCTATGTCGTGGGTCAAACCGTGAAACTGCTTAAGCAGCACCACATGCTGGAAGACACCGATGTCGTGATCTTCGACGTTCTGGGCGACGTGGTGTGTGGCGGTTTCGCTGCCCCGCTGCAGCACGCCGACAAGGCCGTGATCGTCACCGCCAACGATTTTGACAGCATTTATGCCATGAACCGCATCATTGCAGCGGTGCAGGCCAAATCCAACAACTACAAGGTTCGGCTGGCCGGGTGCATCGCGAACCGCAGCCGCGACACGGACGAGGTTGATCGCTACTGCGACCGCGTCGGGTTCAAACGGATCGGCCATATGCCGGATGTCGACGCCCTGCGCCGCTCGCGGTTGAAGAAGAAGACCCTGTTCGAAATGCCGGATGAGGAAGACATCGTACAATGCCGCGCAGAATATATCCGTTTGGCCGAAGCGCTTTACAACAGCACCGAAACCCAAGCTCCGGCCCCCCTGCCAGACCGTGAAATCTTTGAACTGCTTGGGTTTGATTGATGACCTATAACCGCACCCTGACACGCGTCGAAGACTACTTTGACCGTACGGCTACGCAGACTTGGGCACGCCTGACGTCGGACGCGCCAGTTTCACGCATCCGGGCCACGGTGCGGGCCGGGCGCGATGAAATGCGGGCAATGTTGCTTGGCTCCTTGCCTGCTGATTTGACAGGGGCACGTGTTCTGGATGCGGGCTGTGGTGCGGGCCAGATGACGGCGGAACTCGCCGCGCGCGGGGCCGATGTGGTTGCGGTGGATATCTCGCCATCACTGATCGACATTGCCAAGACCCGCCTGCCCGATCACTTGCGCCCCCGCGTCAGCTTTGCCAGTGGAGACATGCTTGATCCGGCGCATGGGCATTTCGACCATGTCGTCGCCATGGACAGTCTGATTTACTACACCGACACCACAATTGCCGAAGAGTTGGGTCGCCTTGTGCCGCGCGTGATGCAAAGCATTGCGTTCACGGTTGCACCGCGCACAACACTTTTGATGGCGATGTGGCGGGCCGGAAAACTGTTTCCAAGGTCAGACCGGGCCCCCGTTATGGTCCCGCATTGCCCCGAAAAGCTTGCGTCAATGCTCTCCGCCCTCCCAGCCGAGGTGCGCGATCTTGGACGGGTGCATTCAGGCTTTTACATCAGCCATGCGCTGGAGGTTCGTCCATGACAGCGCCTGCGCCCAAACGCTCTTTCGCGACCCGTATGCTTCCGTTCTCGGATGCGGCCAGCGATGGTTTGCCACTGAGCCAGTTGCTGCGCCTGTCACTGTTTCAGGTGTCGGTTGGCATGGCATCGGTGATGCTTCTGGGCACTCTCAACCGCGTTATGATCGTCGAGTTGACTGTGCCGGCAATGGTCGTCGCGATCATGATCGCCTTGCCAGTCCTGATCGCGCCGTTTCGGGCCCTGCTTGGGTTTCGGTCAGACACCTACCGCTCGGCAATTGGATGGAAGCGCATTCCGTACCTTTGGTTCGGGTCGCTTTGGCAAATGGGCGGCTTGGCCGTTATGCCCTTCGCTTTGATCGTCTTGTCCGGCGATCAGACACTCGGCCCGGATTGGGCAGGGGAAGTTCTTGCCGCACTGGCCTTCTTGATGACCGGCCTTGGATTGCACATGACACAGACCGCCGGACTTGCACTCGCCTCTGACCGCGCGAGTGAAGAAACTCGGCCGCAGGTTGTGGCGCTTCTCTATGTCATGTTCCTTGTCGGCATGGCTGTTTCGGCAGTTGTCATTGGCTGGTTACTGACTGACTTTTCCTCGCTGCGGCTGGTTCGTGTTGTGCAAGGGGCAGCCGCGGCAGGCATTATCCTGAACCTGATCGCCTTATGGCGTCAGGAGCGTGTACGCCCGATGTCCAAAGCCGAACGGGAAGCCCCCCGGCCCAGGTTTCGGGATGCGTGGAACGATTACATGAGCGGCGGTGCTGCTGGACGGCTTCTTGTTGTCGTCTTTCTGGGGACTATGGGCTTCAGCATGCAAGACGTTCTGCTTGAACCCTATGGCGGCGAAGTTCTGGGCTTGTCTGTCTCGTCCACGACGTTGCTCACGACGATGTGGGCGGGCGGCGCGCTGGTCGGATTTGCAATCGCGGCGCGCAGGCTTCGTGTGCGAGCGAACCCCTACCGAATGGCGGCGACCGGTATTCTTGTCGGCATCCTCGCATTCTGCGCCGTGATATTCGCCGACCCCCTTGGCTCTGTGGCCCTGTTCTTTACGGGCGCGGGCCTGATCGGCCTTGGTGCCGGGTATTTCGCGGTCTCCACTCTGACTACAGCCATGACGATGCCCGAGACCGGAGCGGCCGGCCGTGGTTTGGCGCTTGGTGCATGGGGCGCAGCGCAAGCAACAGCCGCAGGCCTTGGCATCGCGATGGGTGGCGGCCTGCGCGACTGGGTGAACGCAATGGCACTGTCGGGCGATCTTGGCACCGCCCTGCAAAGCGCGACCACCGGGTATTCGGTCGTCTATCACTTTGAAATCGCACTTTTGTTCGTAACCCTTGTCGTGCTGGGCCCGCTTGTGCGCCACGCGCCAATTCCGTCCCGACTTCAAAACAATGGCAGCGCCCCGATCGGGCTTGCTGATTTTCCAACCTGAACCAAGAGGCCCACTGGGAGGACCCCGACCATGGACTACTACATCACCGGAAATCTCGACATCGCCAGCATCGCCCTTTGGCTGTTCACGGCCTTCTTTGTCGGCCTTGTGATCTACATTCAGCGTGAGAACATGCGCGAAGGCTTTCCACTTGAAAACGATGACGGCACGCCGAACCCGCATTTGGGCCTGCCGGTCCCGGAACCAAAAACCTTCAAGCTGCCCCACGGCCGCGGCGAAGTCACCGTTCCGGATGGCAAACCCGACCCGCGCGGCGAGTTGGCGCTGAAGCGCAGCCACAACAGCGATGGTTTCCCGTTCGAGCCGACCGGTGATCCGTTAGTGGATGGTGTGGGCCCGGCCGCGTGGTGTGCGCGCCGCGATGCACCCGAGTTGGATGGGCACGGCCACCCAAAGATCATTCCGATGGCCGCATCAGAGCAATTCGCAGTCTCGGCTGGGCGTGATCCGCGCGGCATGAAAGTCCAGGCTGGCGACGGCGAGATCGTTGGCACGATCAGTGACATGTGGGTGGACGAGCCCGAGCAGATGGTCCGCTATCTTGAGATTGAGTTGGACAAGGATCATGGCGGCGGCAAGCGACTTGTCCCGATGACCTTCGCCAAGATCACGTCCGAAGTTGTCCGCATCCACGCGATATTCGGCACGCACTTCGCAGCCGTTCCCAAAACAGCCTCGCCGCGTCAGGTGACGCTCCTCGAAGAAGACAAGATCTCGGCCTATTACGGCGGCGGCAAACTCTATGCTTCCGACGCACGGCTTGAACCACAACTGTGATCGGAGAGACCGATGTCGCATGACGATTTCGCATTCGAGCCTATCAAGGGCCTGCCAGAGGAACCGCCAGAAGGTGAACACGTCCTTTGGCAGGGCCGCCCCGATGCTTGGGCGCTGACCCGCGACTCACTGAACCTCGGCTGGGTGGCCGGATACTTCTGCGTTCTTGCCGTTTGGCGGTTTGTCGCTGTCGTCGACCTAATGCCGTTGGGCCAGGCAGTCGCGGCATCGGTACCCTTCTTGTTTCTTGGCGCGCTCGTATGCCTGATCCTGGCAGTTATCGGCTGGGTCCAGGCCCGCGCCACGGTATACACAATTACCAATCGGCGTGTGGCGATGCGGATCGGCGCGGCCCTCACCGTGACGCTCAACATTCCGTATACCAAGATCGCGAGCATCGACCTTGATGCGCGCCGTAACGGTACCGGCACAATCGCCCTGACCCCAACAGGTGGGATGCCTGTCGGCTATCTCGTGTGTTGGCCGCATGTACGCCCGTGGCACCTGAGCCGCCCGGAACCAGCCCTGCGTTGCATTCCCGAAGCTGGCAAAGTCGCGCGTATGTTGGCCGAAGCCGCAGAGGCGCAGATCGCCGTGCCCGAAGTGACACGTCGCCCTGCCAGTCCGGCAACCTTGGCCGCAGAATAGGAACAGCTTTGATGGCCTTTTCACCTGAAAACCAGCAACGCACCACGATGGACGATGCCAAGGTCCCGACCTTTCTGGTCAAGACGATGTTCGGGATGGTGCTGCTGTGTCTGACTATGGTCACGGCACACACGCTGCTGGATCGTCCTCTTGTCGCGACACCGCCGACCGTTCCAGCTGCACAGGAACGGGTACTTTATCTGGACGGAACGATGGGCGGGGCGGCCACCGTCAGCGCCCAAGACGGCACAGTGATAGCCGATCTCTCCTCGGAAGAGGGCGGCTTTGTTGCCGGGATCTGGCGTGTGCTACAGCGCGAACGCGCGAAATTCGGGGTCGCAAGCGACGGCCCGGTCACGCTGGTGCGCGGCACCAATGGCCGGTTGTCGCTTTACGATCCTTCAACCAATTGGCGCGCCGACCTGATGGGGTTTGGCGCGGGCAATGCCAGAACCTTCGCCAGGCTTCTGGACTGACGCCACGCATCGGGAGGGAACCCCATGGGACTACTGACAAAAGAGGTTGAACGCGCACCCTGCACGGTCGAGATCAGCCACAAATTCGAAAGCCTGCACGCGCATGTCCGTTTTGACAACGGCGCCGTCATTTACCCAGGCGACGAAGTGAAAGTGCACGGACCGGAGATCATGGCCCCGTTTGGCGAAATCGTCAGCGAACAGCGCGAGGCCACGATCTTTCGTGCCAGCAAACTCGAACGCCTCTGGACCCGCCTCACAGGCGACTTCGAGGTGATGGAACTTTGCGAATTTTCCTTCAGCGACGAGGTGACACTATGAACATGCACACAGCAGATGCCGTCACCGCCGAAGAAAGCATCGCAATTCAGGAACAGCAGGCGAAGTTTGACAGCGAAGCGGCCACCGCCGTCGCCATGCAGGACACATTGCTAACACCGCGCTTTTACACCACCGATTTCGACGAACTGGACGCGATCGACGTGTCTTCCGTGCGCGAGGACTGGGATAAGCTGATCGCGCAGATGGTCAGTGACCCGAATAAGGGGCATTTCAAGAAGAACGCAGATTGGGACACCGTCGACTGGGATGGGATGGACCCGGTTTTACGCAAAGAATTCATCGACTTTCTGATTTCGTCCTGCACCGCCGAGTTTTCAGGCTGCGTTCTGTATAAGGAAATGAAGCGACGCGGCTCAAACAAGGACATCACGCAACTTTTCCAGCTGATGGCCCGCGATGAGGCGCGCCATGCCGGATTTATCAACGACGCTCTGCGCGAAGCCGGGGTGGCGGTAAACCTCGGTTTCTTGACGCAGAAGAAGAAGTACACCTACTTCCGGCCTAAATTCATCTACTATGCGACCTATCTGTCAGAAAAGATTGGATATGCCCGCTATATCACGATCTTCCGCCATCTTCAGGAACACCCGGAGCATCGCTTTCACCCGATCTTCAAATGGTTCGAGGAATGGTGCAACGATGAGTTCAGCCATGGCGAAGCCTTTGCGCTGCTGATGAAGACCGACCCCAAGCTGACTTCGGGCGTCAACGTATGGTGGATCAAGTTCTTCCTGACGGCGGTCTATTCCACGATGCATGTGCGCGACCATCAGCGCCCCGCGTTTCATACCGCGCTTGGGGTGGATACAGACTGGTACGGCCACGCGGTATTCACCAAGACGTCGCAACTGACAAAGCAGATCTTTCCGATCACGCTGGACATCGACCACACCCGTTGGGCACGCGGTCTCAAGCGTTTGCAGGATGCCAATCTGGATATCGCCGCAGGCAAGGCGCGCGGTGGGATCTCCGGCTGGATGACGAAGACATGGGGATCGGCGCGAGCGGCGTTTGCCTTTGTATCGCTCTACACGATACCGTCAGTTCCAAACGCCGTTCCAGCGTCACCCCGGCTTGAGCCTGCATACTGATATGCTGGCCAATCCTTGGATCGCGGCACTCGTTGCCCTGTTCGTCTGGTGGTTCTCCACCGGGGCGATCTTGGCGGCCGTGAAGTGGTCTGACCGGCACGGGCGGCGCGCGCGATTTTGGTGCGCGCTTGCTGGGCTGCCGGTGCTTGGTCTTGGCATCTGGGGCTATTCCGTCACGCTGGACCAAACCGGGCTCGGCGGCGTTTATGGCGGGTTCCTCGCAGCATTGGCGATTTGGGGATGGATCGAACTTGCCTTTTTGACGGGGATGATCACCGGACCCAATGTGCATCCCTGCCCCGCAATTGTGCCGGAATGGGAACGGTTCGTGCGCGCCTGGGGGACCATTGCACATCACGAAGTTCTCTTGGTCACGGCGCTGGTATCGCTGATCTGGACAGGCCATGACGCCGAAAACACAACGGGACTTTGGACCTTTGTCGTGCTGTTCTTTGCGCGCATCTCGGCCAAACTGAACTTGTTCCTGGGCGTACCCAAGATCAACACTGAATTCCTGCCAGGAGCATTGTCACATCTGCCCAGCCATTTTCGCAATGCACGCCTGAACTGGCTTTTTCCGTTGTCCATCACCGCGCTCAGCTTTGCTGCTGCATGTTGGCTGGAACGACTTTACAGCGTTCCCGGTCCGGCTGCTTCGGTTGGGTTTGCCCTGCTGGCAGCACTGACATTACTGGCGCTGCTTGAACACTGGCTCATGGTTCTGCCATTGCCCGACGAAAAACTCTGGCGCTGGATGCTTCCCGCCCCGGAACCCAAACAAAAAGACTTGAGGCCGGAGGACGCCCATGGACTATGACACTCTGTTCAACAATCAACTGGACGCCCTGAAAGAAGAAGGGAACTACCGCGTGTTCGCAGAACTGGAGCGGCGCTGCGGCGACTTCCCCCGCGCGGCGTGCCATGACGGGGCCAGTCCCGACGAAGTGACCGTGTGGTGTTCCAACGACTATCTGGGCATGGGCCAGCATCCGGACGTGCGCGACGCGATGAAAACCGCCATCGATCAAACCGGCGCCGGCGCCGGAGGTACGCGCAACATTTCCGGCACCACCCACGAGCATTGCCTGCTTGAGGCGGAGCTGGCCGATCTACATGGCAAGGACGCGGCGCTGCTGTTCACGTCGGGCTATGTTTCCAACTGGGCGGCCCTGTCCACCCTTGGCGCACGCCTTCCAAATGCTGTGATCTTGTCTGATGCACTTAACCACGCGTCGATGATCGAAGGCATTCGCCATTCGCGTGCCGACAAGCAGCTTTGGAAACATAACGACCCGGAAGACCTTGATCGCAAGCTTTCGGCCCTGCCGGAAGGGTCCACGCCCATCGTTGCGTTTGAAAGCGTCTATTCCATGGATGGTGACATTTGCCCAATGCAAGAGATCGTCGAAGTTGCCGAGAAACACGGAGCGATGACATATCTCGACGAAGTTCACGCCGTTGGCCTTTACGGGCCGCGCGGCGGCGGCATTTCGGAACGCGAAGGGCTTTCTGACCGGATCACGCTCATCGAAGGCACGCTTGGCAAGGCGTTTGGCGTGATGGGCGGGTACATCACCGGCTCTGCGCCGCTGTGCGACTTTATCCGTTCCTTTGCATCAGGCTTCATCTTCACAACCGCATTGCCCCCCGCCGTGGCAGCCGGGGCACGCGCATCAATTGCGCATCTGAAAACCAGTCAAATGGAACGCGCTCGTCAAAGGCGGCAAGTGGCACGGCTGCGTGCGCGGCTTGAAGCCGTGGGTATTCCGCATCTCGACAATCCCAGCCATATCATCCCGGTGATGATCAAGGATCCTGTTAAGTGCCGACAGATTGCAGATATTCTCATGCAGGATTTCGGGATCTATGTGCAGCCAATCAACTATCCAACCGTTCCCAAAGGGACCGAGCGTCTTCGCTTCACACCGGGGCCGCTGCATACGGATGCGGATATTGATCATCTTGTCGGTGCCCTGAACACGCTTTGGCAACAATGCGGTATCGCACGCGCCGTCGCCTGATCTGCAGCTCAGAACGACCGCGTCTGCAAGCGGCGCGGTCGTTTAACGTTTGCAACTTGGTATTTTACCACGCTTCTAAAAACGTTGGGGGGGGGGGCGGCTGTTATGGTCAGTCCGCCACGATCGTCAGTAGCTTTGTCAGATTGCATACCGCCATGATCATCGTGACCTTCGCGGCGACAAAGGTGACGGCGCGGCGAAGCGTTTTCGTGCCCCGGCGATATCTTTGCCGATGCGGTCAAGACATTATATCGCTTCACCATCGGCACTGCCGATTTCCAGAGTTTGCTGGCCGAGCGGAGCTTCATCGTCGGTCACGCCGCTATCGCCTCGGTTCAGCAACCTATCGTGACGCTCGGAGCGACGCGTTTGTACTCTGTACTGGTATGCCCTCAAGATGACTGCCTGAACGATGCAAAACGCGTCTGCACAAACGCCAATCAATGACTTGGCGATGGCCTTTGCAAAGCAGCTTTCGGTCGAAGCCTCAATTTGAATGCAATCAGACGCAGCCACCGATTACGGAGGCAATCAACAGAAGCTTGGTCATCAATAGGAAGGGAAATGGTGGGTGATGAGAGACTCGAACTCCCGACATCTTCGGTGTAAACGAAGCGCTCTACCAACTGAGCTAATCACCCACGACGCGCGGTCTACCTAAAGCGTTCACGGGGCGCAAGCCAGTTGTGCACCTCTTTTATCATTCTTCGCCATTTTCATTTGCAGCCCCATGAAACCCACGGGCGGCGCCCTTGCCGATGATTGACTCGGCAGCGGTTCCAGCACCTCATGAAACAACCCTGAGGAGCACCAATGAAACCCCTTGCCTTGTGCCTATGCCTTTTCGCCCTGCCCGTCTCTTCGCACGCTGAAAGCCGTATCGCCGTCATGTCCGCGTTCCAGCCGGAATGGCAGCTATTGAAATCGCAAGTCACCAATATGGAAAGTACCGCAATCAACGGCACTGAGTTCATCACCGGAACGTTGGCCGGAAAACCGGTTGTCATGTTTTTATCAGGGATCTCAATGGTCAATGCCGCGATGACCACCCAACTTGCGCTGGACCGGTTCGATATTGATACTATCGTCTTTTCAGGCATTGCCGGCGGCGTAGACCCGTCGTTGTCAGTCGGAGATGTGGTGGTCGCAGCGCAATGGGGGCAATATCTCGATTCCATCTTTGGGCGTGCGCGTGGTGAGGATTTTGTCATTCCGCCATGGATGGACACCGAGTTTCCGGGCTTTGGCATGATGTACGCGCGCAACCAACAGGTCGCCTCGTCCCGTCAGGCTGAGCCAGAAACGCGTTTCTGGTTTCCTGTGGACGCCGCCCTGTTGAGTGTTGCGCAAGAGTTGCCCGGTACAGTTGAACTGGCCAAGTGCGATCCGGCTGGCACCTGCTTGTCCCGGTCCCCGCAAATGGTGATCGGTGGCAACGGAGTGTCAGGAGCGGCTTTCGTCGATAATGCGGCCTTTCGTGCTTATGCATTTGAGACGTTCGGCGCACGGGTTCTGGACATGGAAAGCGCGGCAGTGGCTCATGTCGCTTATGCCAATCAAGTTCCCTTCATCGCGTTCAGATCTCTGTCAGACCTGGCCGGTGGTGGCGAACAAGCAAACGAATTGCCAACGTTTTTCGGACTAGCGGCACAGAACGCAGCTACGGTCGTCACGGAGTTCTTGGCGCGGCTTGAATGACGCACATGCCCCGCATTCGAAGTATGAAAAATTGTTTGCAGAGGTGACTTTAACCCCTGACATCTTCTATGCGCACAAAGCGCTTTGTTCTATTCGCCGCACAACTTTGCACATCGCAACCCGTGACCACGCACGACACCTTCACCGTTCACACTGAAACCATGCGCCCAATTAATCACCGCGAGAGCGGTCCTGTATCGGACTCCCCCACCATGACTATTTTGGAACCAACGTCGCCAGCACTGACAAGGCTTGCGCATGTATTGATGATGGAACGAGTGCAACACCGGGTCGCAGATACAGTTAGCGTCGTGCACGGAAAGGCGGGACTTCGCCGCGCGTTAGCCAGCGATCTGTTTCTCATCTTTCATTGATTTTCCCCAAAGTTGCTGCTCCGAAAGCTGTTTGATCAAAAAATCCATAAAACACCTTACTTTCGGCGTGAGTACGTTTGATTTGGGATAGATGAGCCAGAGGACCGACTGATCGTTCAATGCCCACTCTGGCAGGACCCGCACCAGTGAGCCAGCGGCGAGGTCATGGGCGACGCTCCATAGAGAGTTTATGGAAATACCCATCCCGCTCAGCGTCGCAAGACGTTGGGACGTCCCATCATCCAGCACAGTTCGCGTAATCATCTCTTTGGGGATCAGCCGTGCATTTTCACCGTCCCGATGCACGATCTCACGAGGGCTCATATCAGACCATGCGAGAAATCGGTGACCGCCCAGATCCTTGGGTGAGTTCGGTACACCGAACTGATCAAGATAAGACGGCGCGGCGCAGAGCACGCGCGTGTCGTCTGCCAGTTTCCGGCCCAAGAGACTGCTGTCTTTCAACGGCGCGTTGCGCAGGGCAAGGTCAAAACTGCCGTCGATAATATCGAACCGTGTGTCCGACAGCCTGAGATCCAATGTGATATCGGGGTAGAGGCTTTGAAAGACGGGCAACAACGGAATGATGTGCAGCTGGGCGAAACTGCTCGGGGCTGCAAATCGCAAGATGCCGCTTGGGTTGTGTGCATCCTTCCCCAACACGGCCAGCCCAGCTTCTGCCTGTGCAATGATATCTCTGGCATAAGGAAGGAACGCAGCACCGTCCTGACTAAGCGACACTTTCCGTGTCGTGCGGTGGAGCAGTTCAACGCTCAACTCATTCTCAAGCTTTGCCAACCGATTGCTGGACATTGCAGGAGCGAGGCCAAGCTCTCGCCCTGCGGCCGTGATATTCAACCGCTCGGCGGCGGCCACGAAAAGACGAAGTGCCTCAATATCCATGCCCATAAATTATATCAATATTCGGAATTCTAAAACCAAAATTACGTCATTTATTTAACAATCTAAGTCTGTAGGTTGCTCTTTGACACAAGCACAGGAAAAAAACATGAGAGCGATCGGTTACAAGAATATCGGCCCAGTGGATGGCAGCGGTGCGTTGCAAATGATGGATGTACCGTCGCCCAAAGTTGGACCACACGATCTGTTGGTTGCCGTCAAGGGTATCTCGGTCAACCCTGTCGACGTCAAACTGCGCGAGGCCCGCGCGCCAGAAGATGTCTCTGGCATATTAGGATTTGACGCCGCAGGTACAGTTGTCGAAGTTGGACCGGAAGTATCGACATATGCTGTCGGTGATGATGTATTTTACGCAGGCGATGTGACCCGAGCAGGCACCAATGCAGAATTGCATGCCGTTGATGAACGCATCGTTGGCCGAAAACCCAACAAACTGGATTTCTCCGAAAGTGCGGGGCTTCCCCTGACATCGATCACAGCGTGGGAAATGCTGTTTGACAGTTTCCGCCTGACCGAAAATGGCGGTGACGGCCAGTGCCTGCTTGTAATTGGCGGTGCTGGTGGGGTTGGCTCGATCCTGATCCAACTGGCAAAGACGCTGACCAAACTGACTGTCATTGCAACGGCATCGCGCCCGGAAACCGAAGATTGGGTTCGCAAGATGGGGGCCGATTTGGTGATCAATCATCGCGATGATCTGGCTGCCCAAGTCAAACAGTTGGGCCAGACACCGACCTATGTCGCGGCCCTGACAGGAACCGACCAACATTGGCCCGCAATCGTTGAACTCATCGCGCCGCGTGGGCACATTGCCCTGATTGATGACCCCAAGTCACTCAACATCGCACCTGCCAAACCCAAAGCTCTAACGATCTCGTGGGAGTTCATGTTCACCCGATCGATGTTCCAAACGGGCGATATCGCTGTGCAGCGCGATGTGCTCAACCGTGTATCGCAAATGATCGACGCAGGAACGCTTCAATCCACAATCACAAAATGTGCCGATGTGCTGACCGTGGAAACGCTGAGCCAAGCACACAAGCTGCAAGAAAGCGGGCGTGTAATCGGTAAGCAGGTCCTTCCCGGCCTGTCCAGTTGAGCTTGCAAGAAGGGGAAATGCCTGGGCCCTACTCTTCAGCGATCGGCATGACCCGGACAAGCGACAACTGGTTCCCGGATTACTTTCGATCAATAGATCAACGCGTTGCAATACGTGGCGGACGATCCACCGCGCACACCGCAACCTACGAACAGGTGGAACATCACCCGATCTTGCAGGGCGTATCCCAAGTTCGGTCAACCATCACTACTTGATTGCAGGCCAAGACGATCTTGCCTGAACCAAATGCGCTGCCTTTGAAAGGCAGTGCGCCCCACCGGAGGTTGCCCAATGCGCGACGAGACCACATCACACTTTGCGCAGATCAATCGCGGTTTTAATACGACCTTCCAAAATGGTCGGCTTAGCCTCGGTCTTGTCGTGCCAATCGCCCAATATGAGCACACTCCAGTACCAGATATGTCGGATCATCTGGATCGTGTAAAACTGGCAGAAGCGCTTGGATTCAAAGCCGTCTGGTTGCGCGACGTGCCGTTCAACGTGCCAAGCTTTGGCGACGCAGGACAGGTTTTTGATCCGTTCACATATTTGGGATTTCTCGCTGCTCAAACCTCAGAAATTGCCCTGGGCGTATCCAGCATTATCTTGCCCTTGCGCCATCCGGCACATGTGGCAAAGGCAGGCGCGACCGTGGATGCCTTGTCTGGCGGACGACTGATCCTTGGTGTCGCCTGTGGCGACCGGCCAGAGGAATACCCGGCCATGAATGCCGACTTTAACGGCCGGGCACAGGCCTTTCGCGACAGTTTTGATTATATTCGCGCAATGGGCGAAGCCGCCCCGCAGATCACGAATGCATTTGGTACGGTTGCCAGCCCGATTGACATGCTGCCAAAGCCAGACGGATCCAAGCTGCCACTTCTTGTAACAGGGTCAAGTCGCCAGTCCAATGACTGGATTGCCGAAAACGGTGATGGCTGGATGACCTATCCGCGCCCTGCGGACGTTCAAAACCGTGTTCTGCAGCACTGGCGTCAAAACCTTACACGGCTTGATCAGCCCGCCAAGCCCGTGCTGCAACCGCTCTATTTTGATCTTGCCGATGACCCAGATCAGCCGCCTAGCCCGATCCATCTGGGCTTTCGATCAGGTCATCGCCCTCTCGTGCAGTATCTGAAGCAACTCGAGAACATTGGAATAAACCATGTGGCTTTGAACCTGCGGTTCAGTACCGGCCCTATTGAAACCACACTCACACAACTTGCAGAGCACGTGCTGCCCGCATTCACCAAAGGATCATAGCATGACAAAGACTATTCTCATCACGGGTGCGACTGACGGTATCGGCCGCGCGACTGCGTTGAAACTGGCGGAAGAAGGTCACCGTTTGATCGTCCATGGGCGAAGCGCAGAAAAGCTTGAAGCATTGGCACAAGAGATTGGATCAGATGCATTCGCCGTTCAAGCCGATCTATCGAACCTGTCGCAAGTGGGCGCTATGGCGCAAGTCATAAAAGCGTCTCATGACCATATCGACGTTGTGATCAACAATGCAGGGGTGCTCAAGTTAGTCTCACCGCGCACAGACGATAGATTAGACGCCCGTTTCGTCGTCAACACTTTTGCCCCGGCCCTGTTATCCGAGCTGCTATTGCCGCTCGTGCCAAACAACGGTCGATTGATACACTTGTCGTCCGCAGCGCAGTCTCCGGTCGACCTCGACGTATTGAATGGCAAACGGCGCGTGGGTGACATGGAGGCATATGCGCAAAGCAAACTTGCCCTGACAATGTGGAGCCAGAATTTTTCAGCGCGTCATCCGGAGGGTCCTGTTTCTGTCGCAGTGAACCCCGGCTCGCTGTTGGCGACGAAAATGGTGAGGGAGGGGTTTGGGACTGCTGGGAGCGATCTCAATATCGGGGTCAGTGTTTTGATCAGCGCAGCTCTTTCAGACGAATTTGCGGACGGGTCGGGGCGCTATTTCGACAACGACAGTGGGAACTTCGCAGCACCGCATCCCGACGCCGCCGATGCAGTTAAGGTCGGCAACGTTGTCGAAGCAATCACCAAACAAATCCGAAGCGTAACTCGGCCCTGATCGGACTGGGGTCATTGGATCATTTTCACTTCATTCGCAGCAGCCTATTGCGCGGCACAACTTCATCACGGTACTGGGTCAAAACGCCGTCAGGCGACATGATGCGCGATAGCGACCTATCGCATTCAACGTGAGTCTAAACGACCCCAAACTTTGTTTCCCGTGACCATCCCAGACCATCAGACTTGTCTGTAAACATCTTTCAAGCAGTGTAACCAATGGTTCGCACCCGCACCTACAGCGTGTTGCACGAGACCATTTCCGACCGACGAAAGTTCTCGGTGTTACGTCTGTGTGACCAGCAGCTCCAAGCCAGCGTTTGCGTGCCTAAAACGCGATGCACATAGATCACCGAAAATAAAGAAATGGTGGGTGATAAGGGATTTGAACCCCTGACATCTTCGATGTGAACGAAGCGCTCTACCACTGAGCTAATCACCCGTGGGCGGCGGTTTAGCGTCCCTTGCGGCGCGCTGCAAGCGCGTTTTGCGCCGGTGTATCACGGTGTCCGAGGCGCTCGGACGGCGATGCCGATCGTTAATCATTGTGTAGAATACATATTTAAATCGCTCCCGAGTTGGCTCATTAAAATTAACAGTTAACCTGAGTTGGGAGGGTATCTTTCATGAAAACCATCGCGTTTGTTTTTTGTGCTGCGGCTCTTGCCGCAAGCGCGGCCTTATCGGTCGCCGCCGCCCCTGTGAACCTGATCGTGAACGGGGATTTCGAAACCGGGGGGGCCGGTAACCCGCCCGTCGGGTTCGAGACGGATTACCAGTATCGTCGGATCGACTGCTGTGCCGGGTCGGCCATCGTCGGGCCGCATATCAGTTTTGCCTTCTCCGGGAGAAGTAGTGCGAACGGGCGCGGCGGCGATCATACGACCGGAAGCGGGGACGCGCTCTTCGTGAACGGAAGCACGAATTCGACCCAGGTGTTCTGGCGTCAGACCGTCGCCACGACCATCGGAACGACCTATGATTTCAGTGCTTGGGGCATGATCTGGTTCGGCAGCAACGTCACGACCGAGTTGAAGGTGAACGGCACCTCCGTGGGCACATATGTCATCGACCGCTTCGGAACACTGGATGTCTGGGCACAGGATTTTCTGAGCTTCACCGCCGACAGCACCTCCAGCAGGCTTGAGCTGATCAACGTGTCCACCGGGTTCAGCGGAAACGATTTCGCAGTCGACGATCTGGTGCTGACCGCAGCAGGGACCACCGCGGTGCCGGGACCCCTGCCCGCCGCGCTCCTGCTGAGCGGGCTTGGCGGGCTGGCGGCCTTGCGGCGGCGCAAGACCTGATCGGATCGAGGGTTAGCGAAACGAGAAAGGGAGCCTGTGAGGCCAGCCCATGCGGTAAATGTTGAAAGTCTTGCACCCCGTCAGTAGTCTGGCGGGGTGTTTCCTTTTACAGGCGAGGCTATGGCAAAGAAAAGTGTGAAGAAGCCTGCCTCAAAGGTCTCGAAGAAATCTTCGGGAGTTGAAAAGAGAAGGCTTCCGACAACCGTAGGTGGATTTTCGGTAAATTTTTGCAGAAACCCGCTCTGCAACGCTTTCGGGTGGTTCACCGATCCGCTTGATAGGCGCGGAAAACCTAATCCAACTGGCGACCGTGGGAAGATCACCGGGTCCGGTGAGGAGCAGACCTACTTCTGCCTTCGTGTGAGATATCCAACATCGTGAAATCCAACCGCGCCGTGGCGGAAGAATATTGGAGACTTCGCCGACTGAATAGAAGAACAAACGGAAAACATCGCCAAAATCAGGCCTGTGAAAACCATGGAACGGCAGTTTCCCTGAGCCCCAGTTCGTACTCCTCCTTTGGAAAAACGGCGAAGGGTGATCCCCGGTATCAATGCAAATCATGCAAGAAGACTTTTTCGATCGGCAGACCCACACGGCGACACAAGTCGACGGATGACCCGGGCGCAATCATGAAGTGCCTGGTGAAAAAGGTGCCTCTGAGCCGGATATGTGAAATCCATGAGGTCAGCTTGAAGCAGATCCACGGCAAGATTGACTTCCTCTATCGGCAGGCCGTGGCCTTTTCCCACGAACGCGAGAAACGCCTGGATGTTTGTTTTGAGGATCGAAACCCATTTTTCTCGACCGACATTCAAACCATCTTGGTCAACTGGCCCGTCAAACAGAGGCGCGGGACAATTCCCCTGCTGCATATGGCAACCGTCCACAAATTCTCCCAGTTCGTTGTAGCGGCCACCGTCGATTACGATGCGGATGTCTCTCCTGATGATCTTGAAGGCATCATGACACGCTGCGGTGATTTTGGATTGCCGCGCAGCATGCGTAAGCACGCCAGGCTTTGGGCCGCATCAGAGTATCAGGATTCCCTCATGCGTTCACAAGGCGCGCGTTTTTCCAAGGATGACATTGCCACGGCGGGAAAGTTGCGGCTTCCTGGGCGTGGAAGCTGGGTTCGCGGCGATGTATTCAAGTTCGCTCACATGATGTTGGTGAAAAAGCTGGTCGGAGATCGGTTCAAAGCCGCAAACTATTGCATCGATAAACTATTGCATCGATGACGAAGCAGGGCTTGTCGCGGCCGTATGTGCCTTGAATGTAGAGGCGATCAAGGCCGGTCGCGTGAATGTCGCGGAGGTCAGCTTCAAGAAGGGTATGATCAACGATGATCGCCAAGCCCTAGCGTCCCAAGGCAGAGCCACGCTCACCAACGCCATTGCCGTCGAAGCTCAAAACATGGCGCTGGTTAAAGCTCATTTCCCTCATCTGAGCGACTTCCAGGCAATCACCCTGATCTTGTTATGGAAGAACTATCGAAGGTATTCGCCAGCCGAAAGAGCCGCAAAGTTCGCGAAGTCAGGTGTGCCTTGGCCTTTTCACACGAAGTCAGAACCATACAAGACTATCCACCTTAAAACAGATTTGGATGACATGGGCTGGGATGGATTGGCTAAGTTCTTCGCAAACGCCACCATTCATCCGGTGGATGCATATTTCAATATGGCCAGGCGGCGCGTCCCCGCTTTCGAGCGTGGGATTCCCACGGCATCCAACGAACAGCGCATCTGGCATGCCTATTCGTTCTACAACCCTGAAATGGTTCCGAAGATGGTTGCCATCCTTCGATTCTATTACAACTATATGCTGGTTCCGGTCGATGGCGACGGCCAGAATCCTGCAATGCGGTTGGGTCTGGCGAAGGGAAAGATCTATGTCCGCGATCTACTATCATATTCATAATTACCCCCGCCAAACAATGATTTGCGCCAAACGAGCTTCACGCTATGGTTGCAAGAATTATTTGATAAAATACGTTTCTGGGAAATGGGTTTCATCCCCATATTATCAGTAAGAAACAATACTTTTTGAGGAAGCAGTATGAGCATCGAAACGACCCTTTTCGCAGCCGCGGACAAAATGTGGGGCAACATGGACCCCGGCGAATACAAACATGTGGCGCTTGGAATGATTTTCCTGCGCTATGTTTCGGAGTCGTTTCAGCGCCTTCATGACAAACTCGCGGCAGATGAATACTCGGACCCCGAGGACCGCGACGAATACCTAGCCGAGAATATCTTCTGGGTGCCAGAAAGGGCGCGCTGGTCCTATTTGGCCAAGAACTCCAAAAGCCCCGAGATCGGCGTCATGCTCGACGATGCCATGCGCGCGATCGAGGCCGACAATGAAAGCCTGAAAGGCGCGCTCCCCAAGGTCTAAGGCAAGGAAATCATGGACCGTGGCATGCTGTCGGGCCTGATGGACCTCTTCACCAACTTCAAACTGTCCGGCAGTGAAGAAGACTTCGACCTGATTGGTCGCGTCTACGAATACTTCATTGGCGAGTTTGCCTCGGCCGAGGGCAAGCGCGGGGGCGAGTTTTACACCCCGAAACCCGTTGTCGATACGCTGATTGAAATGATCGAACCGACCAAGGGCCGCGTCTATGATCCGTGCTGCGGCACCGGCGGCTTCTTTGTGCAGTCCGAAAAGTTCATCGACGCCCACAAGGGCCAAAAGAACGACATTGCCATCTACGGTCAGGAACGCAACCACACGACCTATGGCCTGGCTCGGATGAACCTTGCCATTCGCGGGATCTTTTCCGAGATCCGCTGGAATTCCGAGGGCACATTGCTCAAAGATGCCTTCCCGGATGAGCGGTTCGACTATATTCTCGCCAACCCGCCCTTTAACATCTCGGACTGGTCTGGCGATCTCTTGCGCGAGGATGCACGCTGGAAATTTGGCGCGCCGCCCGTGGGCAATGCCAACTTTGCCTGGCTTCAACATATCCACGCGCACCTGTCCTCGTCCGGCATTGGCGGCGTGGTGCTGGCCAATGGATCGATGTCGTCCATGTCGGGGGGCGAGGGCGAAATTCGCCGTGCCATGGTCGAGGGCGACGCGGTGGACGCCATGGTCGCCCTGCCGGGGCAGCTGTTCTATGGCACACAGATTCCGGCCTGCCTGTGGATCTTGGCCAAGGACAAATCTAACGGCGTAGCTAAGGACGCCAAGCTGCGCGACCGGCGCGGCGAGGTGCTGTTTATTTATGCCCGCAAGATGGGTGCGCTGGTGCCCGGATCGCGCAAGCAAAAAGAACTGTCGCCGGATGAAATCGCACAGATCGCCACCGCCTATCACGCGTGGCGCGGCGAGCCGGACGGAGGCGCATACGAAGATGTGGCAGGCTTCTGCAAATCCGCCACGACAGAGGAAATCGCCAAACACAATTTCGTTCTCACCCCCGGCCGCTATGTCGGTGCAGGGGCCGTCGAGGACGACGGCGAACCCTTTGAGGAAAAGTTCACCCGTTTGATGGGAGAACTGCGCGGCCAGTTCGCCGAGGGCCGGCGGCTGGAGAAGGAGATTGAGGATCGGTTGGGAGTGTTGGGATGAATGAGTTATTCCCGCTTTGGGCGCCTTGGGAAGTAAGATCGCTAAGCGATCTCTGCTCAGGAGCAGACGCATCCATTCAAACCGGACCTTTCGGAAGTCAACTTCATGCTTCGGACTATGTTGAGGTCGGCACTCCGTGCGTTATGCCGCAAGACATAAAAGGGGGCCGCATTTCGACAGAGAGCATCGCCCGTATTTCGGAAGAAGACCTTTTGCGCTTGTGTCGCTTTCAGCTGCGTAGGGGTGATATTGTTTATCCAAGGCGCGGCGACATTTCAAAGCGAGCGTTGGTTGGTGAGCGAGAGACTGGTTGGCTGTGTGGAACAGGGTGTCTTCGGATCAGATCGAATGCTTCTGCTGTGGATCCGGCTTTTCTTGCTAATTACCTGTCGCACCCTGAAGTTTGTGCATGGATTGAAGGCAATGCGGTTGGGGCAACAATGCCGCACCTAAACACTGGGCTTGCTGCGGCTATTCCGGTTGTTTGTCCGCCAATCGAAGAACAACGCGAGATCGCGGCGATCCTTGGGGCGCTGGATGACAAGATTGAGTTGAACCGCAAGAAAGCGGCGACGTTGGAAGAGATGGCACGGGCGCTCTATCGGTCTTGGTTCGTCGATTTCGACCCCGTCCACGCCAAAGCCGCAGGCCGCACCCCCGCCCACATGGACGCCACCACCGCCGCCCTCTTCCCCGACAATTTCGGCGAGGATGGCTTGCCTGAGGGCTGGTCGGCGGAGCCATTCATTGATCAAGCGCTATGGGTGAACGGGGCAGCCTATAAGAACATGCATTTCTCTACCGATGCAGATGCGCTGCCAGTCATCAAGATCGCAGAACTGAAAGCCGGGGTCACGGCAAACACGAAGTTCACCGCAACCGATCTTGGTGACCGCTATCGGATTTCACGCGGCGAGTTGTTGTTCTCGTGGTCGGGGAACCCGGATACTTCGATCGATGCCTTCGTTTGGCCCCTTGGAGATGCATGGCTGAACCAGCATATCTTCGCGGTAAGGGACAACGGGCGCATGAGCCGCGCGGCGCTGTTCTGTGCCCTCCGCTATTTCAAACCGGAAATGGCCGAGATTGCTCGCAACAAGCAGACAATCGGCCTTGGTCATATCACTCGGAAAGACCTTGAAGCATTCCCGGTGTCAGTCCCACCGGAAACTGTGGAGACTGCGTTCGAAACTCAGGTTGCTCCCTTATTCGATCGTTATTGCGCCTGCCTCTATGAAAACCAAACCCTCGCCACTCTCCGCGACACGCTCTTGCCGCGTCTGATGTCGGGCGAGCTACGCGTGGGTGAGGCCAAGGAACAGGTGGTGGCGGTCGCGTAATGCGGCTGCCTTTTCATATTAGGGCTTTTGCCTAAAAGAAAATTTGCAGGTTATGTGATGGCGTTCTTGATTGAAGCGGATTTAGAAGACTTCCTGATGGAGGAAATGGGCGATCTGGGCTGTGAGCTGATTCATGGGGCACAGCTCTCGCCCGATGTGAAACCCGCCCTGCGCGCCAGTAACCGCGACACCGTCCTTGAACCGGTGTTTTTGGACGCCGTGCGCGCCATCAACCCTAATCTGCCCGAACGCGCCCTGGTGGATGCGTCGAAAAAGGTTCTCGACGCGGTGTTCACCACCGATTTGGTGCAAGAAAACCACCGCCTTCACCGGCTGATGGTCGAGGGCGTTAAGGCCACCTATGTGCAGGACGGCGAAGAGCGCGGCGCGGTTGTGCATCTGGTTGATTGGAGCGATCAAAACAACGACTGGCGCGCGGTCAATCAGGTGGATGTGGTCGGCAAGGCCCTTCGCATCCCTGATATGGTTATCTTCCTTAACGGGATGCCTCTGGTCGTGATCGAGTTGAAAGGCACCGAAGGCAAGGACATCGAAGCGGCCTTCAATCAGATCGAGACCTACAAGGCCGACATCCCCGATCTGTTCCGCACAACGCTGCTCAATGTGATCAGCGACGGCTTCACGGCGCGCTATGGCTCGCTCTCGGCCAATTTGGACCGATTCATGGCCTGGCGCACGCTGGATGGGGAAACACTGGTTCCCGCGGGCACCGACCTTGCGCTGGAAACACTGGCGCGCGGGCTTCTGAACCGGCAGACGCTGCTCGACCTGCTGCGCTGGTATGTTGTCTTCGAGGATGAGGGTAAAGGCCCGATCAAGAAGGTTGCCGGCTATCACCAGTTCTTTGCCGTGCGCAAAGCCATGGATGCCATTACCGGCGCGCGCGGTCGGGATGGCAAAGCCAGTGTGATCTGGCACACTCAGGGCTCTGGCAAGTCGCTTCTTATGACCTTCCTTGCCGGACGGGTGATGTATGATCCAGCTCTGGAAAACCCGACGCTGCTGGTGCTGACGGATCGTAACGATCTGGACAACCAGCTGTTCGCCACCTTCGCACGCTGCAAGGACATTCTTGGCGAGGAACCGGTGCAGGCCGACAGCATCAGCGATGTGAAGACCCTGTTGGACCGCGATGTTGGCGGGGTTGTCTTTTCGACCATCCAGAAGTTCCGGCCGGATGCGGGCGGCGTGTTCCCTGAGATCACGGATCGCTCGAATGTCATCGTCATGGTGGATGAGGCGCACCGCACCCAATACGGGTTCGACGCGAAGATGACCAAGGAAGGCGATGTAAAATACGGTCTCGCATATCAGCTGCGCCAGGCTCTTCCGAACGCTGTCTATGTGGCGTTCACTGGGACGCCGGTCGAACTGGTTGGGGCCAATACGCGCGGTGTGTTTGGCGACTACATCGACATCTATGACATCGCCCAAGCAGTCGAAGATGGAGCCACCGTGCCGATCTACTACGAGGCGCGGGTTGCGAAGATCGAGCTTAACGAAGACATCGCCAACGAACTCGACGAGGAGTTTGGTGAGGCGACCGAAGACCTCGAAGAAGACGAAGCCGATGCTGTGGCCAGGAAATGGTCGCAGGTGGAAGCCCTTGTCGGCGCTGACAGCAGGATCGATGCAGTTGTAGCTGACATCCTAAAACATTTTGATGCCCGCATCGAGGCGATTGACGGCAAGGCGATGATCGTCTGCATGAGCAGGAGAATTTGCGTTGAGGTTTACAATCGCATCGTCGCTGCCCGGCCGGAATGGCACGGGGATACGGACGACACAGGCGAAGTGAAGGTTGTCATGACCGGCAGCGCATCAGATCCGTCCGAGATGCAGCAGCACATCCGCTCGAAGACGAAGCAGGAGGCCATCCGGAACCGATATAAAGATTCAACCGATCCGCTCAAACTCGTGATTGTCAGGGACATGTGGTTGACCGGTTTTGACGCGCCTTGCATGCATACGCTTTATGTGGACAAGCCGATGAAGGGTCATGGGCTGATGCAGGCCATTGCTCGCGTGAACCGAGTGTTTGAAGGCAAGCCTGCGGGTCTCGTTGTCGACTACATCGGAATTGCAGCAGACCTCAAAAACGCACTCGCGCACTACTCCCAATCAGATCAGGCAAAGACGGGTGTGAGTGGAGCTATGCCCGAAAGTTGGTGACGGCGTGATCAGGCGGCACTTTGAAGTTGCTTGATCCCGTCCTTGAATTCAATCCCTTCGATGATTTCGGGCATGCGGTTGGCACCATCGAGTTTGCGCCATTTTGTCTGGGCTGACATCATCAGCTTGAAGGCCATGGCGAGCCCGGTTTTACGGCTGAGGCACCCCTTGGTTTTACCAGTGCGATGCCGCACCGTGGCGAAGGTGCTTTCGATGGGATTGGTTGTGCGGATGTGCTTCCAATGTTCAGCGGGGAAGTCATAGAATGCCAAGAGCACGTCGCGGTCTTTGGTCAATTTAGCGACGGCCTTGTCGTATTTTACGCCGTAGGTTGTGACGAAGAAGTCGAAGGCCGCCTCGGCATCCACGCGGGTTTCGGCCTGCCAAATATCGTGCAGATGACCTTTGGCTTTGGCCTGAACGGACTTCGGCATCGCGTTCAGAACATTGCCGGTCTTGTGGAACCAGCAGCGCTGTTCTTTCGTGGCACCAAAGACCTCGCGTAGCGCATGCCAGAACCCCAAAGCACCGTCACCAATGGCAAGGTCAGGCGCGTGGGTGAGCCCGCGTCGTTGCAGATCAAGCAGCAGTTCTCGCCAACTTTGGGTGCTTTCGCGGTAGCCATCAGCAAGGCCGATGATTTCCTTTCGACCCCATTCATCCGCGCCGATCAACACCAGGACACATTGTTTTTCTTCAGCCATTCGTGGGCGGAAGTAGACACCATCAGCCCAGATGTAGA
>NZ_SMZO01000037.1:0-28109 GCF_004358675.1 Meridianimarinicoccus aquatilis
GTTGTGGGCTTTCACGGCCGCGCATCCGGCACGCTCACCGCTGTTGACGGGTGCAAAGTTCTGACGCCCGCGATCTTGGCCGCAATTCCACTGTTGGAAGAAATCACGCGCACGGCAGGCTCGCGCAAGGGCGAGATCACGTTTGCCGTTATCGATGCGCCTGCCGGAATGGACATTGCCGCCACCGGGGGAAAACCACTCGACCGTGAACTTTTGCCAATCCTGTCGGCGTTGGCACAAAGGGGCATCGCCCGCTTGAGTTGGGATGGCGAGATTGTCGTCACCGCCGAGGCACCCGCCCTCCCCATGGGCGCAGCGCAGGTGGTGCCGCCGCCGGGTGCGTTTCTACAGGCAACGGCAGAAGGCGAGGCGGCGCTGCTGGCATCCGTTCGCGAAGCGGTAGGAGATGCGCGCCAGATTTTGGACCTGTTCGCCGGATGCGGCACCTTTGCGCTGCCACTGGCCACCAAGGCAGAAGTGCTCGCCGTCGAAAGCGAGGCTACGATGCTGGACGCTTTGGCCCACGGATGGCGCTTTGCCAAAGGACTCAAACCAGTGCGGACCGAACGGCGCGACCTGTTCCGGCGCCCCTTGATGGCCGAAGACCTGAAACGATTCGATGCCGTCGTGATTGACCCGCCCCGCGCAGGTGCAGCAGCGCAGGTCGCGGAACTGGCCGAAGGCGGACCCGGCAGAATCGCCGCTGTCAGTTGCAACCCGATCACCTTTGCCCGCGACGCGGCTGTTCTGGCACAGGCAGGCTATAGAATCGACTGGATCGACGTGATCGACCAGTTCAGATGGTCGCCGCATGTGGAATTGGCCGCACAGATCACACGCATCTGACCCGGCAAGGTCTTTTCCCTGCGCAAGCGCGCCCTTAAATCCGCAGGACCGAGGCGAGAAAGGATAGACCATGACACGACGCGAGGCCGTGGACCTGTGGCTGGAGACACCAAAGGTGCGCAACGGGATCATTGCGGTGATTCTGCTGAACGCCATCGTGCTGGGCATGGAAACATCGAACAGCCTTATGGCGGTGGCGGGGCCATTGATCGTGGGGCTGGACCGGCTGTGCCTGAGCATTTTCGTGATGGAAATCGCGCTCAAGCTTTATGCGCGCCGAAGCGCCTATTTCCGTAGTGGTTGGAATGTGTTCGACTTTGCCATTGTCGGCATCGCCTTGGTTCCTGCAGGCCAAGGCCTGTCGGTCCTGCGGGCCCTGCGCATTTTGCGGCTTCTAAGGGTGGTATCGGTCGCGCCTGCCCTTCGGCGGGTGGTCGAGGGGTTCATCACAGCCCTTCCCGGCATGGGGTCCGTCTTTTTGCTGATGGGACTGATTTTCTATATTGCCAGCGTTATGGCGACGAAACTGTTCGGCGCGGCCTTTCCTGATTGGTTTGGCACGCTGGGCGTGTCGGCCTATTCGCTGTTCCAGATCATGACGCTTGAATCCTGGTCCATGGGTATCGTGCGCCCCGTGATGGAGGTCTATCCTGAAGCCTGGCTTTTCTTTGTGCCCTTCATCATGGTCACAACCTTTGCCGTGGTGAACCTGTTGGTCGGCCTGATCGTAAATTCCATGCAAGTCGCGCACTCGGCGGAAGAAGTCGCAATGACCGAGAGCTATCGCGACGAAGTCTTGGACAGGCTTCGCAAAATTGAGACGCATTTGCAAAAAGGTGATCAGAACTCGTCTCAATAGTGCTTTGCGTATAGCCAACTTTACCTTAGTGTTTTGCACTTAGCGTGAAACAAACTTCGAGCAGAAAAAATGCGCGCCTTACTCTATATTATAACGCTGGTGTCTCTTGTCGGGCTGGCTTCGTGCAGCACCCCCAAAGATCCCAAGTTCCTCTCGTATGACGGGCCTGAGGTTACACAGATCTATGTCGCCAAGGAACGTCGCAAGATGTACCTGATCAGCGACACGACCGTCGTTGCAAGCTATGACATAGATCTTGGCTTTTCACCCGAGGGCCACAAGGAACAAAGCGGCGATGGTCGCACGCCTGAGGGTCTATACCGAATCGACCGGCGCAACCCAAACAGCACCTATCACCTGTCGATCGGGATTTCGTATCCAAACCGAGCTGACGTCGCCAAAGCAAAGGCGGCGGGAGTGAAGCCGGGCGGCGATATCTTTATCCACGGCGAATCAAACACCCCCGGCGACGGGCGCGACTGGACTGCCGGATGCATTGCCGTCACCGACGCTGAAATGGAACAGATCTATGCCATGGTGACAGACGGCACACCGATCTACATCACTCCCTAGGCAAGGACGCCCCCGCAGGGACAGCGCGCCAGAGTCTGGGAGCATCAAAATGCAGGTGTGACGGCGAGTGTTGATCCGTCACCCAGAAGGATCACCCACCACAAAAGGCCGGTGTTGTCCTGCTTCCACGAGAAGCCCATATCAGTTGCGTCGGGGCTTAGGATTTCTTCGCCCCATGCGCCATCATCGATCCAGGCGGCCAGCGTGTCGAGTTCGGTTTCAAAGGTCTGGGCATAGAGTTCAGCCACAAGCGTTCCCTGATACCCTGACCGCCCGATGCGGTCATACGGCGATGATCCGTCAGACCCGAACGGCCAAGCCCGTTGCTGGCGCGACATATCCCGTGCATGGGTTTCGGCCGCCGCTGTCAGCCGCGCGTCAAGCTCGACAGGTGCCACACCGGCACCGGCCCGCAAGGCGTTTACAGAATCAAGCATCCGGTATTGGATGTCAGCCACATCCCCCGAACGGATTGAATAGACGCCCGCAGACGAGACCGAAGGCCCGCTTTGTGGCGCACAGGCCCCAAGGCCCAGCAGAAGAACGGTAAGAACGCCCGAAATGCGCAACATGGCTGCCCCTTTGTTTGCTGTATCCGACTTACCCTGCACAGACCGCAGTTTCAAACGCTAGCAAGCGACTTGACGCCGACTTGAATTGCCACTGCGGCAATCGGGCCATATAGTCACGCAAACCCCGCAGAATTGGGAGATCTTAATGTCGAACCGCACTCCATTCAAAATTGACCGGCGTAGTTTTCTACGCAGCAGTGCCGCCCTCGCCTGTGCGAGCGCCGCGCCCGCCTGGGCGCAAGACAGCACAGACCCGTTTGCGGAAGAAGAACCGGAAGTCGTAACGCGCAATATTGCGGGGTTCCGCGCCCATCGTTGGCAGCCGCATTTCGACAGCCTCAAGGGAGGTGCGATTCTGGTCGATACCAAAGCGCGCAGCTTGCACTATTGGTCCGAGGATCAGAGCGTCTTCAAGATCTATCCAACAAGCGTGCCGCTGTCGGCAGAAATGACACGCCTTGGCCGGACCAGCGTCACCCAAAAGGTCGAAGGCCCAAGCTGGGCGCCGACCCCGTCGATGATAAAGCGCAATCCGGAGTGGCCCCCTTTTGTGCCGCCAGGGCCTGACAACCCGCTGGGCACGCACGCGCTTTATTTGTCTTGGAAGTACTACCGCATCCACGGCACCCATGATGTGCGCAAAATCGGGCGCCAATCATCCAACGGATGTATCGGGCTGTACAACGAAGATATTCAAGAGCTGTTCAGCTTTGCCAAAGTCGGGACACAAGTCCTGCTGATCTGAGGCGGAATTGCATCACTGCACCCGTAACTTGCAAGATATGTTGCGTTTTCAGCAGTGCCACGGCTATAGGAATCATACGAGGTACACTAATTCCGCCGCCCGCGGTCCTCACCCAAATGCACTGGGCGGCACCTACTGGAGGTCAACATGAAGACATTCGCACTCGCCGCCATGCTTTCGGTCGCAGCTTCTGCCGGTTTCGCCGGTGGCCTGGAAGAGCCAATTGTAGAGCCCGTAATCATCGAAGAAGATACTTCGGGTTCGAACGCAGGTTGGGTTATCCCAGTTATCCTGCTGGCCCTGATCGGCGCAGCTGCTGCAAGCTAATCGCGCAGCACAACCTATTAAAAAGGGCGGTCCGCAAGGTACCGCCCTTTTTTTATGGCCGTCCCTGTAATCAGGGACATCGATGGGAAGTGATTCTCGGGATCAGTCCGGCGCATGAGTGGGCCAACGCGTGCTGGCCCAACTCACATTGCCGAGCCGCAGTTTCAGGTCCAGCCCTTCAAGTTCTCTTCTATTACTTCGACAAGCGCTTCGACATGGGCAGGATCATCGTTGAGGCATGGGATGTAGGTGAAGTGCTCTCCACCGGCATGCTCGAAGCTTTCCTTGATCTCTTCGTTGATCTCTTCCAGCGTTTCGATGCAGTCGGCCGAGAATGCAGGCGCGATGACCGCGATGTTCTTTTTTCCCGCCTCGGCAAGGCGCGCGACCTCTTCAACCGTGTAAGGCTGCAACCATTCTTCGGGGCCGAATTTTGACTGGAACGTGGTCACGATGTCAGTGTCTGACCAACCCAGCCTTTCCTTGAGTAAGCGCGTCGTCTTCTGGCACTGGCAATGGTAGGGATCACCTTCCATCAAATAGCGCTTTGGCACCCCATGATAGGAACAAACAAGAATATCTGGTCGTGTTTCCATCGCGCCATACGCCCGTTCAACCGATTGCGCCAAGGCTTCGATGTAAGTCGGCCGGTCGAAATAAGCTGGGACTGTGCGGCTTGAGGGCTGGAACTTTTCATCCATCAAGGCGCGGAAGAACTGATCGTTGGCCGTTGCAGTCGTGGCACCGGCATATTGCGGATACAGCGGAAAAAAGAGAATCTTGCGGCAGCCATTCGCGGTCATCGCCGCAACCTTCGACTTGGTCGACGGGTTGCCGTAGCGCATGCAGAAATCGACCTCGACTTCGCCACCGTACCGCTTTTCCATCTCGGCTTTGACAGCCTTTGTCTGGGCCTTGGTGATGGTCATCAGAGGGCTTTCGCCGTCGGCTTCATTCCAGATCGATTTATAGGCGGCGCCTGATTTGCTGGGCCGTGTGGACAGGATCACAAGCTGCAACAGCGGCTGCCAAAGCCACGGGCTGTAATCAATGACGCGCCGATCCGAAAGAAACTCGTTCAGATACCGCCGCATGGACCAATAGTCGTAATTGTCCGGCGTCCCAAGATTGGCGAGCAACACGCCGATCTTCGGCTTGGCCACGGGTGGGTGGCTCACTGGCAGGTGCGCGGAGTGTTCAGAAGACATTTCAGCCACCTGCGTCGGGGTCAGGGATTTCGTATCCAGCATAAGCGGCATCCTGTTCTGTGAAAAGCAAAGTTAGTTCGACCAAATAAGTGAAAGTTCCATGCGGTCAATTGCCAGAAAGGTCTGGCAACGGGGTTTCCTGTGACCCAAGGGCATCTGCAAGGCGCGTTGTGGCGCTTCCGGGGCGTTTGGGCTGGGGTTGGTCCGGCCCTGGCGACCACCCTGTCAGACTGACAAGATCAAAGCGCGCTCCGACCCTCCCGCCGGGAAGCGCTGCAGTCTCAGAATAGATTTCGGCGGCACGCTTGAACAAGGCGCGAGAGGTGAAATGGCGCGGCCGACCCGCCAAGGCATTGGTCTCACCCATAGCTCTAAGGTCGCGCATAAGATGAAACGCCGTTTCATAGCTGACGTTTCGGGTAAACAGGTCAGCGACCGGCATGGTGAAACCGGCGCGTTGCAGCAAACCACCAAGATCACGGATTTCTCCCATCGGGAGAACACGGGGCGACAGACCGCCACGAACGGCAACCTCAGCCTCGGCCAAGGCGGTACGCAAGGTGGCAAGGGTCTGCCCCGCCAAAGTAAATCCAAGGAACAACCCGTCGGGTTCCAGCGCCCGGCGACACTGCACAAGCTGCCCAACAGGGTCTTCGGCCCAGTGCAACGCCAGGGCATGCACGACAAGATCATGCGCCCCCGGTTCCAACATAAGCGTTTCATCATCGGCAACAATCCGGGCATTGGGCATAGCTTTTGCCCAAAAATCGGGATGACCAGTTACAACCACCGGTCGTGTAAAGACCCTGTTAACATCGCTTAGTCTTTCTTGGAGCTCGTCTACCGTATCATCGTGAAGGAACAGCGCAGGGTCCGCTGAGCCTGCCGCACGGCGGCGATGGGCCTCGAGCGCGAAACGATCTGTCAAACGTGGGCGTTGGTCGGCGGTCATGGCGATCGGGTATCCGTGAAACGGGAGGAAAAACAACGATGGGTTTGCATCATAGGGCGCTACAACTAATTTTCCCACCGCAATGCCTGCAATGCGGCGTGATGGTTCAAGACACCGGCGGACTTTGCGGCACATGCTGGCGCGATACGCCCTTCATTCTAGGTCTGGCCTGCGATCTATGCGGAGTCCCCTTGCCGGGCCTTGAGACGGAACATACTGTGCATTGCGACTCCTGCCGCGACAGGCAGCGGCCCTGGGTGCGCGGACGATCAGTGATGTTGTACGAAGGCGGGGCACGCCGGTTGGTTCTTGGGTTGAAACATGGAGATCGGTTGGATCTTGCCCCTGCTCTCGCCAACTGGATGGCCCAACGCGCAGGCCCGCTGATCACACCGAACACCTTGATTGCGCCGGTTCCATCCCATTGGTGGCGACTTCTGAGGCGGCGATACAACCAAGCTGCCGCACTGGGAAACGCCGTAGCGAAACGGCTGGACCTACCCGTTTGCCCCGACCTTTTGACACGCAAACGGCGCACCGAGACTCAGGATGGCAAATCGCCCGACGCCCGATTTGCCAACGTCGAAAACGCTTTTGTCGTCACACCGCGCCATAAAGCTGCCCTGGCAGGGCGCGATGTGCTGCTGATCGACGATGTCATGACATCCGGCGCGACCTTGGATGCCTGCACCAGGGTCTGTCTTGAGGCGGGTGCAGAACAGGTTTCCGTGATGGCACTGGCAAGGGTGAAGCGCGATGGTTAAGTTCTGGCTGAAAGACAAAGGATACTTCGACCCCATGCAGCCTATTGAGATATACACGTCGCCGACCTGCGGGTTCTGCCACGCCGCGAAACGCTTGTTGAACCAAAAGAGCGTGCCATTCACTGAAATTGACGTTCTTCGCAACCCATCGCGAAAATCGGAAATGATGCAACGGGCACATGGCCGCCATACGGTACCGCAGATTTTCATCGGCGAAACGCATGTTGGCGGGTGCGATGATTTGTTTGCGCTGGAACGGTCGGGCAAACTCGACCCACTTCTGAAAGGCTGACATGCGCACCGCCTTGGTGCAGATGACAAGTACAGATCAGCCGCCAGAAAATTTGGCGGCTGCTTTGCGTTTCATCGAGGCCGCCGTAGCGTTGGGCGCGCAAATTGTTCTGACGCCGGAGGTTACAAACTGCGTGTCGCTGAGCAGGCGCCACCAAAACACCGTTTTAACGGTCGAGGATGATGACCAGACACTTGCCGGACTTCGCGATGCAGCAGTTCGGCACGGTATATGGATTTTGATCGGCTCGCTGGCTCTCAAATCACAAGACCCGGATGCGCGCTTTGCCAATCGGTCGTTCCTGATTGGCCCCGACGGGAAAATTATCGCGCGCTATGACAAAATACATATGTTCGACGTGGTCTTGTCAGACACCGAATCCTACCGCGAGTCAGATGGGTTCAGGCCCGGCGATACCGCTGTGGTCGCTGACACGCCCATTGGCCGTTTCGGGATGACCGTATGCTATGATCTTCGTTTCCCGGCCTTGCACCGCAGCCTCGCGCAGGCTGGTGCGCATGTTTTGACTGTTCCTTCAGCCTTTGCTGTCCCTACAGGTAAAGCCCATTGGGAAGTTCTGCTGCGCGCGAGGGCCATTGAAACCGGATGTTTCGTCCTGGCCCCGGCTCAAACAGGCCGACATGTGGGCAGCGACGGGCGCTTTCGCGAAACGTGGGGGCATAGCTTGGCGATAGATCCTTGGGGGCGCGTCATTGCAGATGCAGGCACGGAAACGGGAATCACCATGGTTGACCTTGATCTGACGGAAGTCGCCAAAACGCGCGGTCGGATGCCATCCCTTCGCCATGACAGAGAATTTCTAGCGCCCTGAGCGTCGCGGCAGCAGGGCATTCGAAAAACGCCTGTATCTTGCGGGCATTTTCAAAGCCCCGCACCCGCAAAGCCGGAGGCGGGTACCACCGCCCTCTTCCCACTGCGGAGTCAAAAATCGCCGCCTGACTTAGGCCGGTTTGCGACTCGCCGTGACATAATTCACAGACAGATCACGATCAGAGATCGAGAACGTCCATCGCACCGGGTTGAATGTGAAGCCCTTCCGGTCAACCGGGTCCAACCCGGCTTTCTTGAGCAAATCGAACAACTCTTCCGGCGTGATGAATTTCTTCCAGTCGTGCGTTCCCTTTGGCAGCCACCGCATCACATACTCAGCCCCAACAATCCCCATGACAAAGCTTTTCGGGTTCCGATTGAGTGTCGAAGCCACCATTAACCCGCCGGGTCGAAGTAATTGCTGGCAGGCTGTCAGGTAAGACAGCGGATCGGCCACATGTTCGACAACTTCCATATTGAGAACGACGTCGAATTGCTCGCCCGCAGCGGCCATATCTTCAGCCGTAGTATGACGGTAGTCGATGGCCAGCCCTGACTGATCTGCGTGAACCTGCGCCACGGGAATGTTGCGCGCAGCCGCGTCAGCCCCCACAACTTCTGCACCGAGCCGCGCCATAGGCTCGCACAGCAGCCCGCCACCGCACCCGATATCCAGAATTCTCAGCCCCGAAAAAGGCAGAGCATCCGATAGATTGCGGTCAAATTCTGTCGCAATTTGGCGTGTTATATAATCAAGCCGCACTGGATTGAGCATATGCAATGGCTTGAACTTGCCTGTCGGGTCCCACCAATCGGCTGCCATTGCCTCAAACTTAGCGATTTCTGCGGGGTCAACGGTCGACCCTGCTGCAAAAGCTGCATTGGCTTCGGTCATCATGCTCTCCTTTTTATGGCGGTTCGTATGGTCGCGGCGAATAGCGCGTTATATAGTTCGATCATGGAGCAATTCGCAGGACAAAAGACCGCGTCGCAGGTGCTTTACGCACCACTGGATCCGTATGACCAGCGGATGCTGGATGTTGGCGATGGTCATACCATTTATGTCGAGCAATGCGGCAATCCAGACGGAATCCCTGTGGTTGTCGTACACGGCGGACCGGGCGGCGGATGCAGCCCGACGATGCGCCGGTATTTTGACCCGGCGACGTACCGGATCATTCTGTTTGACCAACGTGGTTGTGGGCGGTCCCGCCCCCATGCGAGCGTTGAGGCGAACACCACATGGCACCTTGTTGCTGACATGGAGCTTATTCGCAAGAGACTGGATATCGGCCGGTGGATTGTCTTCGGCGGAAGCTGGGGCGCGACGCTTGCGCTGATTTACGCTCAATCGCACGTGAAGCGCGTGGCATACCTCGTATTGCGCGGCGTATTTTTGATGACGCGATCAGAACTGGACTGGTTCTATGGCGGCGGCGCCGGCATGTTCTGGCCGGATGTTTGGCAGCGATTCGTTCAATTGGTTCCAGAAGAGGAGCGCGGCGACCTGATTGCCGCCTATAACCGACGACTTTTCTCAGGCGATTTGGTGATAGAAACCCGGTTTGCCCGTGCTTGGGCCGCTTGGGAAAACGCGCTGGCATCGATTCGCAATGATGGCGCAAGCGGTGACAGCCCCGCCGAATATGCGCGCGCGTTTTCGCGGCTTGAGAACCACTATTTCATCAATCAGGGTTTTCTGGAACGCGACGGCCAGATCCTTGCCAATATGCCTAGCTTGGCCGACATCCCGGGAACGATCGTTCAGGGACGGTATGACATGATCTGCCCGCCGGCTTCGGCGTGGAACTTGTCACAAGCATGGCC
The DNA here is from genome assembly GCF_004358675.1 of Meridianimarinicoccus aquatilis. Taxonomy (GTDB): domain Bacteria; phylum Pseudomonadota; class Alphaproteobacteria; order Rhodobacterales; family Rhodobacteraceae; genus Meridianimarinicoccus; species Meridianimarinicoccus aquatilis. The sequence continues at coordinate 9,797 of NZ_SMZO01000037.1, forward strand.
CAAATCCGAGTTGAAGCTGATTGGGCAAGCCGGGCATGCCCTGTCAGAGCCGGGTATCAGCGCAGAATTGGTGCAGGTCATGCGCCGAATCACCCGGCAAAGGCGCAGCTATGGCCTGTGATGGGCCTTGCAAACCCGGCGCAGAGCGTCTAAGTCACGCTCAACAGCGGCGCGGCGGTTAACACCAAGGCTCCACCGGGAAACACCAACGGGCCGCGAGCCCGTTTTTTTGTGCTAATCCCACTGCCCATCCAACTGTGTGAAAGTGCCACCATGAGCGACCTTATCGCCAAAGCAGCCATCGACCAGCGGCTGGCCGGTATCCTGACCCCCGTGATCGAGGGTCTGGGTTATGAACTCGTGCGTGTGCGACTGATGAGCGGCAAATCCAAGACGCTGCAAATCATGGCCGAAAAGCCCGAAGGCGGCATCGAAGTGGATGATTGCGCAAAGATCTCCACAGCCGTTTCCGCGGTGCTGGATGTCGAAGACCCGCTGGTAGAAGCCTACACGCTGGAAGTGTCGAGCCCCGGCATCGACCGCCCGCTGACCCGCCTGAAGGACTTTGACGCATGGTCTGGATATGAGGCCAAGATCGAAACAACGGAATTGATCGACGGGCGCCGCCGCTTCAAGGGAATCATTGCCGGAACTGAAGACGACGAAGTTCTGGTTGAGATTGAAGAAGGTACAATTGGCTTGAAGTTCGACTGGCTGAGCGATGCAAAGCTGGTTCTGACTGACGAATTGATCAGCGAAATGCTGCGCCAGCGCAAGGCGACCGGTACAATTGACGAAACGCAGTTCGACGAGATCGTCGATCACGATGCGATGACCCCATCCAACAGCGCCGAGGCGCCTGCAACCGCCCCCCAAGAGGAGGATCACTAACATGGCCATTACCAGTGCAAACCAGCTGGAACTGCTGCAAACAGCCGAGGCCGTGGCCCGCGAGAAGATGATCGACCCCGGCCTTGTGGTCGAGGCGATGGAAGAAAGCCTCGCCCGTGCTGCGAAGTCTCGCTATGGCGCGGAAATGGACATCCGTGTGTCGATCGATCGCAAGACTGGCGTCGCCCGTTTCACCCGCGTCCGGACTGTGGTCGAAGACGAAGAGCTTGAAAATTATCAAGCCGAATTAACGGTTGTTCAGGCAAAAGACTATCTTGCTGATCCCCAGGTCGGCGACGAGATCATCGATGAAGTGCCTCCCGTTGAACTGGGCCGGATCGCCGCGCAATCCGCCAAGCAGGTGATTCTTCAAAAGGTGCGCGAGGCAGAGCGCGAACGCCAGTACGAAGAATTCAAAGATCGCGCCGGCACTATCATCAACGGCGTTGTCCGCCGCGAAGAGTACGGCAACATCATCGTGGATATTGGCCGCGGTGAAGCCGTACTGCGACGGAACGAAAAAATCGGGCGCGAAAGCTATCGTCCGAACGACCGTATCCGTGTGTTCATCAAGGACGTGCGCCGCGAAGTCCGCGGGCCGCAGATATTCCTTTCGCGGACGGCGCCGGAATTCATGGCGGAACTCTTCAAGATGGAAGTGCCGGAAATCTACGACGGCATCATTGACATCAAGGCCGTCGCTCGTGACCCGGGCAGCCGCGCCAAGATCGCCGTGATCTCGTACGATAATTCCATTGATCCCGTTGGGGCCTGCGTTGGTATGCGCGGCAGCCGTGTTCAGGCCGTCGTGAACGAGCTTCAGGGCGAGAAAATCGACATCATTCCGTGGAACGAAGATCAGCCAACCTTCCTTGTGAACGCGTTGCAGCCAGCCGAAGTTTCCAAGGTCGTTTTGGATGACGAAGCGGAACGGATCGAAGTTGTTGTACCGGACGAACAGTTGTCGCTTGCGATTGGCCGCCGGGGTCAAAACGTACGTCTTGCCAGTCAGTTGACCGGTTTGAATATCGACATCATGACCGAAAGCCAGGAGAGCGAACGCCGTCAGAAAGAGTTTGCTTTGCGCACTCAGTTGTTCATGGAAGCACTCGACGTGGACGAGTTCTTTGCACAGCTTCTTGTCTCCGAAGGGTTCACATCCTTGGAAGAAGTCGCATATGTCGAAGTCGACGAACTCCTGGTCATTGATGGTGTCGACGAAGCCACCGCTGGCGAATTGCAGGCCCGCGCCCGTGATCACATCGACGCGGTGAACCGTGCCGCGCTTGAAAAAGCACAGAAATTGGGTGTCGAGCAATCGTTGTTCGACTTCGAAGGTCTCACACCACAGATGATTGTCGCCCTCGCAGAGGATGACGTGAAAACGCTGGAAGACTTCGCAACATGCGCCGACTGGGAACTCGCTGGCGGCTGGACAACTGTTGATGGCCAGCGCATCAAGGACAACGGCGTGCTGGAACCATTTGACGTCAGCCTTGAAGAAGCGCAAAACCTCGTCATGACGGCGCGCGTGCAACTTGGTTGGGTTGATCCTGCGGAACTGGTACAAGATGAACTTGGCGAAGGCGAAGAAACCGCCGAAGACGATGAGGCCGAAGCCTGAGCCGCGACAACGGAACATCTGGTATGACCCGCGGCGGAACCGATAAGAACCGGGACACTCCCGAACGCCGTTGTCTTGTGACAGGCAACAGAGACAGCAAATCGGGCCTTATCCGTTTTGTTGTCGGTCCCGGCGATATGGTTGTGCCGGATATACTGGAACGGCTCCCTGGACGAGGCATGTGGGTGTCCGCTGATCGTGACGCGATTAAAACCGCGGTGCAAAAGCGGGCTTTCTCGCGAGGGGCCAAAAAACAGGTCACAGCGCCGCCCGATCTGGCTGATATGGTCGAAAGCGGGTTGCTGCGCAGGGTGACCGACCTGATCTCGTTGGCCCGCAAATCGGGGGCCGCTGTGGCAGGATATGAGAAGACGAAGGCCTGGCTGGTGTCAGGCGAAGCGCAGATATTGTTGCAGGCCGCTGACGGGTCCGAGCGAGGCAAAGCCAAGCTCAGACCGCCAAACGGGCCGGACAGTCTGATCGAATTTATGACCGCGTCCGAACTTGGTTTATCTTTTGGACGTGAAAATGTGATACATGGCGCGCTTGCGGGTGGCGGACTCACAACGCGTGTTGTAGAGGAAGCCGCACGGCTGCAAGGCCTGCGCGTAAAGCACGTCGGGGACCGCCCCGCCGGAAAGGGTACGACGACCATATGAGCGATAGTGACGGCAAGAAAACTCTCGGCGTTCGCGGTGGACCGCGTTCTGGGCAGGTGAAGCAAAGCTTCAGCCACGGTCGGACAAAAAGCGTCGTTGTGGAAACCAAACGCAAACGCGTTGTGGTGCCAAAACCTGGTGCAGCAAAGAACCCGACAGTATCGGGCGGGGATCCCTCGCGCCGTCCTGCAGGTATTTCTGACGCCGAAATGGAGCGTCGCCTGAAGGCCCTGCAATTGGCCAAGGCGAACGAAATGCAAGAAGCGCGTGATCGCGAGGCGGAAGAACTCCGCCGCGCAGAAGAGCGCCAGCGCAAAAAGGCCGAGATCGAGGCCAAAGAGCGCGAAGAGCGTGAGCGCGAAGAAGCTCTGAAAGCTAAGGAAGAAGCTGAAGAAGCCGCGCGCAAGGAAGAAGCTGCCCGCAAGCAAGCTGCCGAGCGTGCAAAAGCTGCTCCAGCACCGTCGCCTGTGACCGCTCAGCCCTCAGAGGCCCGCGCCACGCCGACCAAGACAGGCGCCCCGACCCCGCGCAAGCAGGATCGTGATCGCGATCAGACGCCAACCAAAGGCAAAGGCATGGGGGGCGACGGTCGTCGCTCTGGCAAGTTGACCCTGAACCAAGCTTTGACAGGCGGCGAAGGTGGACGGCAACGTTCGCTTGCGTCCATGAAGCGCAAGCAGGAACGCGAACGCCGTAAAGCCCAAAGCCAAGAGTCGCGCGAAAAGGTCGTCCGTGACGTCCAGCTGCCTGAAACCATCGTGGTGTCCGAATTGGCCAACCGGATGGCTGAACGGGTCGCCGACGTCGTGAAGGCGCTCATGCAGAACGGCATGATGGTCACGCAGAATCAGTCAATTGATGCGGATACCGCAGAATTGATCATTGAAGACTTCGGTCACCGGGTGCAGCGTGTATCGGACGCCGACGTTGAACAGGTCATCGACAGCGTTGTGGATGATCCTGACAAACTGAAGCCGCGGCCGCCTGTCATTACCGTGATGGGACACGTCGATCATGGCAAAACCTCGATCCTTGATGCGATCCGCAACGCGAAAGTTGTTGCCGGCGAAGCGGGTGGGATCACCCAGCATATCGGTGCCTATCAGGTCACAACCGATAGCGGTCAGGTTCTGACCTTCCTCGACACACCCGGCCACGCAGCGTTCACCTCCATGCGGTCCCGCGGGGCTCAGGTGACTGATATTGTTGTGCTTGTGGTTGCGGCTGACGACGCCGTGATGCCGCAGACCGTCGAAGCCATCAACCACGCCAAAGCGGCGAAGGTGCCGATGATCGTGGCGATCAACAAGTGCGACAAGCCATCTGCCAACCCAGACAAGGTGCGGACTGACCTGCTGCAGCACGAAATCATCGTCGAGAAAATGTCCGGCGACGTGTTGGATGTTGAAGTGTCGGCCATCACCGGCAAGGGCCTGGACGAACTGCTTGAGAACATCGCGCTGCAATCGGAACTGCTGGACATCATGGCAAACCCTGACCGCAGCGCCGTTGGTGCCGTGATCGAGGCGCAGCTTGACGTGGGCCGCGGTCCTGTTGCGACAGTTCTGGTTCAGAACGGAACACTGCGCCAAGGCGATATCTTTGTCGTCGGGGAGCAGTGGGGCAAGGTGCGCGCCCTAATCAACGATCAGGGCGAGCGTGTAAAAGAAGCTGGCCCGTCCGTTCCCGTAGAGGTTCTAGGCCTTAACGGAACGCCGGAAGCTGGTGACGTCATGAACGTCGTGGAAACCGAAGCGCAAGCCCGCGAGATCGCAGAATATCGCCATCAGGCCGCTAAGGACAAACGCGCCGCAGCGGGTGCCGCAACAACGCTTGAGCAATTGCTTGCGAAAGCCAAGGCGGACGAAGACGTCGTTGAACTGCCGATCCTTGTGAAAGCAGACGTGCAGGGGTCTTCCGAAGCCATCGTTCAGGCGATGGAAAAGATCGGCAATGATGAGGTGCGGGTTCGCGTCCTTCATTCCGGCGTCGGGGCAATCACCGAAAGTGATATCGGACTTGCCGAGGCGTCAAATGCGCCGGTCTTCGGGTTCAACGTACGTGCCAATGCCTCGGCTCGGAACACTGCGAACCAAAAGGGCGTCGAGATCCGTTATTACTCCGTGATTTATGATCTCGTGGATGATGTGAAAGCGGCGGCATCTGGTCTCTTGTCTAATGAGATCCGTGAAAAGTTCATCGGTTATGCCTCCATCAAGGAAGTGTTCAAGGTTTCCGGCGTCGGCAAGGTTGCCGGGTGTCTTGTCACTGAAGGCGTCGCACGCCGCTCGGCAGGTGTTCGCTTGCTGCGCGACAACGTTGTGATCCATGAGGGGACGCTCAAGACCCTCAAGCGCTTCAAGGACGAAGTTCCAGAGGTTCAATCGGGTCAAGAGTGCGGGATGGCATTCGAAAATTACGAAGACATTCGACCGAACGATGTCATCGAAATCTTCGAACGTGAAGAAGTCACTCGGACATTGACATAAAAGAAACGCCCCGGGAAACCGGGGCTTTTTTTTGCGCTACAGACCTGAACTTAAATCAGACAATAAAAGAGCCGCGAACTTTGAAGTTCGCGGCTTACGTCTGTCCAGCCAAAGCGGAAGGAGTTGGGAAACACATAGTGGTCCGCCCGGACCCGACTGGCGTTCCTTCCAGTCGGTGCTTAGGATCCGACTGGTGTTCCTTCAAAAACGCGGGAGCCAACTTGAACGGCGATTTTTCCGTCATTCATGGCTTGAACGAAAGTTCCCTGAACAGAGATGCACGTTCCGATTGTGATAGTCTTAAGCATGTTGCTCTTCCCCAAAAGCTACTTTTCATATTCTCTTTATAGTTAAGATGAATTCATATTTCACTAATAATTGTGTCACATTCCACGAAAACGGCACATTTTTCAGTCACTTTGCGAACAAATTTTCGGCAAATATGTGATCTGGCTACGAAATTATGTTTCAACGCCAATGACGCACCGCAGCATTACACCCAGTCGCGAATCACCGGTATCAATGGAAGGTCCGCTTCGGGCATCGGAAAGTCGCGAAGCAAGGCGGGTTTGACCCACTTGAGTGCCTGACCTTCGCGCCCTTGCACGATTCCATCCCATTTTCTGCAAATGAAAACCGGCATCAGCAAATGAAAATCGTCATAGCCGTGTGACGCGAAGGTTAGTGGCGCAAGGCAGCTTTTCCACGTGTCGATGCCGAGTTCTTCGTGCAATTCCCGGATCAGCGCCGCCTCAGGCGTCTCGCCTTGCTCAACCTTGCCGCCCGGAAACTCCCAAAGGCCAGTCATTGCCTTGCCTTCCGGCCTTTGGGCCAGCAGAACGCGACCGTCCGGGTCGACCAGAACGACGGCAGCAACAAGGACGAGCTTCAAGACCGATAGTCCGCGTTGATGCTGATATAGTCATGGGTCAGATCACAGGTCCACACAGTCGTCGTCCCATTCCCCAGCCCCAGGTCAACGCGCAACACAAGCTCTGGCTGGCGCATATACGCAGCCCCAAGGTCTTCGCGGTACTCTGGCGACACCCAGCCGTTCTCGGCGACAATATGCGGACCGAACCAGATCGAGAGTTTATCCCGATCAGCGGCCGCACCAGACTTTCCTACGGCCATCACAACACGTCCCCAATTGGGATCTTCGCCCGCGACCGCCGTTTTCACCAAAGGTGAGTTGGCCACAGACATGGCCACCTTGCGCGCATCAGTTTCACTCGCCGCGCCGGAAACGCGCACTTCCAAGAACTTGGTGGCACCCTCGCCATCACGAACCACCTGCTGCGCAAGATCGGTCATCACGTCAGACAGCGCTTCGCGAAATACATCGGCATCAGCACTGCCCGGCATGATCTGTGGCCCCGCCATGCCCGTCGCAGCCACGAGAAGCGTGTCTGACGTCGACGTATCACTATCGACCGTGATGGCGTTAAAACTTGTGTCGGTCAAACTGCGGAGCATCGTCTGCAACTGTGGCTGATCAATCCGCGCATCGGTGAAGATATAGACAAGCATCGTGCCCATATCCGGCGCGATCATCCCTGAACCCTTAGCGATCCCTGCAATTTTGACCGTCGCATCGCCCAGCGATATTTCGCGCCCAGACCCCTTGGGGTAGGTGTCCGTCGTCATGATGGCACGCGCACCCGCATCAAACGCACCCGGTTTCAGGCCCGCGTTGAGGCTTTCCAACACAGCGACGATGCGGTCATGCGGCAGCGCCTCACCGATCACCCCTGTCGAAGACGAGAACACCCGCGCCTCAGGCACACCAGTCGCGTCGGCAACAGCTTGCGCAACCGCCTTGACCGATGCGAACCCGCCCGCGCCCGTGAATGCATTCGAGTTGCCGGAGTTCACAACGATGGCGGCGCCCACTTCACCGCCGACATCAAGGGCCAGCTTTGCCTCGCAGTCAAGAACCGGGGCGGAACGGGTCGATGACCGCGTCGTTACACCCGCCATCACCGTTCCGGGAACCATCACAGCCAACATAACGTCGTTGCGATTGCGATACCGCACCCCGGCCGCACCTGCGGAAATCGACACGCCTTTGACAATAGGCAGCATAGGAAAACCGCCAACCGGTGCGAGCGGGGACACTTTAGGACCGACCGGTTTCGCAACTTTAGACTGTTGAGCGGCTTTATGGAGCCTGCGCGCTCGCGACATCTGACGGCGCATACGCCGCAAGTTTGCTGCCTTTTGGTTCATGATTTTGTCAGTTCTCAAGAAGAGCGCGATTGCTCAGAAAATCGGGAGATACATCTTCAAGCGTTGCGCGGGAAATGTCTGCAGCCCCCTCAAGCTCGGCCAGTTTGTCGGCCATGATCTGCTGCTGCATCTCACCGACGAGTTGCGACCGAACTTCTTCCAATGGCGGAGCGTCAGCCTGGCGCGCTTCGTTAAGCTTGATCACATGCCAACCGAATTGCGATTCCACGGGACCAGACACTTCACCCGGTTCCATCGCGACAACCGCTGTTTCGAATTCTGGCACCATCATGCCCGCACCGAACCAACCCAGATTGCCGCCATTTGGCCCAGACGGGCCGGTGGATTTGGCCATAGCCGTTTCGGCAAAGTCTGCACCGCCTGCAAGCTCGGCAACGATTTCGGCGGCGACTTCCTCGGAAGGTACGAGAATGTGGGAGGCGTTATACTCCATCCCCTGCTCACTGCCGGCATAACGTTCATTATAAGCAGCAAGAATTGTCTCTTCGTTCAGCTCCGCGTCGAACAACCGCTGCGCCTCGGCATTTGCACGCATGTTGCGGTCCTGATTTTCCAGAGACAGACGCGAAACCAGATCAAGTTCGGTCACTTGTTCGGCAAGAAGCTGCTGTTGAACCGCTTGATCGATCAGCCCATCGAACAGCGCATCGTTTGGAAGGGTCTGATATTGCTGCGGAAGTTGCGCGCGCATCATCAAAAGATGTCCGGCGGTAATTTCCACGCCATTGACCGTAGCTATCACAGTATCGGCGCTGGCTTGCTCCTGTGCCTGCCCTGCGCACAGCGTGGCCGCAAAGACGAGAGGGGTCAGACAAAGGCTCGAACGGAGAGACATGAAGCTTCCTTTGGGTAGGGCCGCGCGGTGCCGCGACGTTGACACTCAAGATACCGCCCCTTACATCGCGAAAGGTCTGCAACGCGGGGCGTCCTGGCTGCTGTTGTAGGATGTGCGATGGTGCGGGGCAACCCGTGCACGGGCCGCATTTCACCAGGGCAGCGCAAGCGGAGATGTGACACGTGCTGGGTATCGGAACACTCGCGAAAAAAGTCTTTGGAACCCCCAACGACCGGTTGGTAAAATCAGTTCGTCCTCTGGTCGCGCAAATTAATGCGCTCGAGCCAGAAATCGAAAAGTTGGACGATGACGGGATCAAAGCAAAAACAATCGACTTGCAGGCTCGCGCTCGCGATGGTGCCGATCTTGACGATCTGCTGCCCGAAGCATTCGCCACCTGCCGCGAGGCAGCACGCCGTGCTATTGGCCTGCGTGCGTTTGACACCCAGCTGATTGGCGGCATCTTTCTGCATCGCGGAAACATCGCCGAAATGAAAACCGGCGAAGGTAAAACGCTGGTCGCCACGTTCCCGGCCTATTTGAATGCACTGTCCGGCAAGGGCGTGCACATCGTCACCGTCAACGACTACCTTGCCCGCCGGGATGCGGAATGGATGAGCAAAGTTTTCGGCGCGCTGGGTTTGACCACAGGCGTGGTTTATCCGCAGCAGCCAGAAGCGGAAAAGAAAGCCGCCTACGCCGCTGACATCACCTATGCCACGAACAACGAACTTGGCTTCGACTATCTGCGCGACAACATGAAGGCAGATTTGGCACAACTCAGCCAGCGCCCGCATAATTTCGCCATCGTCGACGAAGTTGACAGCATCCTGATCGACGAAGCCCGGACGCCTTTGATCATTTCCGGCCCAAGCCAGGACCGCAGCGAACTGTACAAAGCGGTCGATACGTTCATCCCTGAAATGGTCGAAGAACACTTCACGCTTGAAGAAAAAACTCGCAACGTCACCTTCACGGACGAAGGCAACGATTTCATAGAACAACGGCTTATGGCGGCTGGCCTTTTGCCAGAGGGTCAAACGCTGTACGATCCGGAAAGCACCACGCTGGTGCATCACGTCACTCAGGCGCTTAAGGCGCACAAGTTGTTCCAGAAAGACAAAGACTACATCGTCCGCGACGGGCAGATCGTGCTGATCGATGAATTCACCGGCCGTATGATGTCGGGGCGGCGCCTGTCTGATGGCCTACACCAGGCAATCGAAGCGAAAGAGGGCGCCAATATTCAGCCCGAGAACGTGACGCTGGCGTCTGTGACGTTCCAGAATTACTTCCGGCTCTACAACAAGCTGGCAGGCATGACAGGCACTGCCGCGACCGAAGCCGAAGAGTTCGCAGAGATCTATGGCCTTGGTGTGGTGGAAATCCCAACCAACCGCCCTGTGGCCCGCGTGGACGACGACGACGCCGTCTATCGTACTGCCCGCGAAAAATTCGAAGCCATTGTCGAGGAAATCCGCAAGTCTCACGAAACTGGGCAACCGGTTCTTGTCGGCACGACCTCTATCGAAAAGTCCGAAGCGCTGTCGTCCATGCTGCAAAAGGCAGGCGTTCCGCACAATGTTCTGAACGCACGCCAGCACGAAAAAGAGGCCCAGATCGTGGCCGATGCCGGCAAACTTGGCGCCGTCACTATCGCGACAAACATGGCTGGCCGGGGGACCGACATTCAACTTGGTGGCAACGTCGAGTTAAAAGTGTTCGAGGCACTTGCCGCCGACCCAGAGGCCCACCCCGACGACTTGCGCACCCGCATCGAGGCAGAACATGCCGAAGAAAAGCAAAAGGTTTTGCAGGCAGGTGGGCTTTTCGTTCTTGCGACCGAGCGGCACGAAAGCAGGCGGATCGACAACCAGTTGCGCGGCCGCTCTGGCCGTCAGGGGGATCCAGGCCGGTCCTCGTTCTTCTTGTCGCTCGAAGACGATCTGATGCGCATCTTTGGCTCTGACCGCTTGGACAAAATGCTGTCCCGGCTTGGTATGAAAGAAGGCGAAGCAATCGTGCACCCTTGGGTGAACAAATCGCTGGAAAAGGCGCAAGCAAAAGTTGAAGGCCGTAACTTCGACATTCGCAAGCAGCTTCTGAAATTCGATGATGTGATGAACGATCAGCGCAAGGTGATCTTCGGACAACGCATGGAGATCATGGAAGCCACAAACGTGGCCGAAATCACGCGCGACATGCGTCACCAGGTCATCGACGATCTGGTCGAAACCTTCATTCCTCCCAAATCCTACGTGGATCAGTGGGACGGGACGGGGCTCTATGCCGCCGCGCTTGAAAAACTGGGTGTAGACGTACCCGTTGGCCAATGGATCGAAGAAGAGGGCGTGGATGATGAGGTCATCCGCGAACGACTGACCAAAGCCGCTGACGAATTGATGGCCAAAAAGGCGACCGACTTTGGCACCGAAAACATGCGTACCATCGAAAAGCAGCTTCTTCTGCAGACCATCGACGGCAAGTGGCGCGATCACCTGCTGAAATTGGAACATCTGCGGTCTGTGGTCGGCTTCCGGGGATACGCCCAGCGGGACCCCTTGAGCGAATACAAAAACGAGAGCTTCCAATTGTTCGAAGGGTTGCTCAATGGCCTTCGCGAAGAAGTCACGCAGAAACTCGCCATGATCCGGCCTCTTTCCGAAGAAGAGCGCAGGACGATGATGGAACAAATGGCTGCGCAGCAACAGGCCGCAACGGCCGGGTCGCAACCATCGCAGTCCGCCGTCGCATCTTTGGCAGAGGCGGACTCGACCATAGGCTCCGAAGCGAACCCGCATAATCCGGAATTCGACGAAAACGATCGCTCGACATGGGGAAATCCCGGCCGCAACGAAGCCTGCCCTTGCGGTTCTGGCAAGAAGTTCAAACACTGCCACGGGCGCTTTGCCTAGTATTTTACATCACGGGCTAGGCCCGCTACTCGGGCTGGTTGTTTCATGGTGCCTTCCGTGGGCCAGCTCAGCGGCAGCACTGTCCTGCACCGTACGACTTTCGGTGCAATCTACGCAAAGCACGGAGGGGGCGATTGTGGCGACGCTAGAAGCCCCTTGCGCCCCCTATACACTCGCAGACATCACCCTCGGCCCGCTCAAGGTTTCTGAGGAAACAGACCCGTCAGGCACTCTGAGTCTGACGCTCCCTGTAAACAGCGGCATCAATACCCTCTCGGTCGAAATCGAAGGACAAACACTGCAAGCCGCACTGCCAAGCAGCCCCTCATCAACGACTGACCCAACCGCTGTGATCTGGCCGGATGGCGAACGCTGGGGAAAGCCTGGCGCAGCGTTGGCCGAGTCCGGCCCTGATGTCATGGCCTACCCGCTTGGGTTTCCCTCCGGTAGCGCGCTGATCGATCTACTGTCCGGCCCATCGGTCGCCTATATCGAAGCAATTGAAAGCACTCAGACATGCGGGAAAGTACTGCGTGCAAGCATAATCCAAGGTGGCAGCGTTAGACCGCTTCAGGTCAGTATGCCGCCCTGCGGAACTGCTCTTGGTCAAACGTTGCGTATCCCTTTGGGAAACTAAATCTTGGGGCCAAGTTCCCTGAAGACAGCCTCATAGACCTCTTTTTTGAACGGCACGATTGCAGCAATCAGATCCGGCACCGACATCCACTGCCACGTCGAAAATTCAGGGTGCTCGGTATTGATCTGTATATCTTCGTCGTTTCCGGAAAAACGCAACAGAAACCAAAGCTGTTTCTGGCCGCGATACCGACCTTTCCAAACTTTGCCCAGCAGATGCTCAGGCAAATCATAGGTCACCCAATTCTCTGTCTGCCCTTCGATGGACACCATGGAAGCGGGCACGCCTGTTTCTTCCTCAAGTTCGCGCAAAGCGGCAGCCTTTGGTGTCTCGTGCGGGTCTATGCCCCCTTGCGGCATTTGCCATGCCCCGGGCGTGTCCAGTCGTTGCCCGGCAAAGACCATCCCGTCAGGACGCACCAGAACGACGCCGACGCAGGACCGATAGGGCAGTTCATAATGCTCAGCCACCGGTCACTCCTCTGGTGGGTTGCGCAGCGTGCCACCATAAATGATCTCGGGCACAAGTGTAACGACCTCACCGCCACCTTCGGCCCCTTTCAGGGTACGCGCGGCGATGATTTCAGCCGCTTTTCGGCCAATCTCTGATCGGCACGCGTCCATCGTGGTCAAGTGTTTCGGCAGGCCTTCCAAAAGGCTCACACCATTAAAGCCCGCAAGCCCGATCTCGCCCGGAATGTCGAGTTGCTTTTCAAGACAGTACAGCAACCCCCCTGCACCGATCATGTCATTTGAGTAATAGATGAAATCAATGTCAGGGGTCCGCTCCAGAACGGCTTCGGTCATCTCGCGCCCTTTCATCAGTGCCGATCCACCCGCATAGAATTCACTATCAGCAATCTCCAATCCGCCCTTGGCAAGCGCTTGCGTAAAGCCCTCAAACCTTTTGCGCGCGCGGTGGTCCAACGGCATTTTGGTTCCGAGGAATGCAATACGTTTGTAACCTGCTTTGACGATCGCCTCCCCCATCTCGCGCCCTGCACGGCGATGCGAAATACCGACCATCGCATCGACGGGCTCACCGTCGGTGTCCATGATCTCGACAATTGGGATCCCTGCGCTCGCCAGCATGGCCCGGGCAGCATCCGTGTGCTCAAGACCCGCCAAAATGACGCCTGATGGACGCCACGATAGCATCTCATAAAGCACTGCCTCTTCGCGCTCTGGCTTGTAATGGCTAAGACCAACCACCGGCTGAAGCTCAGTGTCATCAAGGATTTCAGAAATACCCATCATGACTTCAGGGAAAACCATGTTCGACATCGACGGGATTATAACCGCAACAAGGTTGACCCGTTGTGATGCAAGACCGCCGGCGATTTTGTTTGGCACGTAACCCAGCATTTTAGCCGCCTCAAGAACGCGGGTTCTTGTTTTGTCTGACACGTCCCCCCTGTTTCGTAGAACGCGGCTCACTGTCATCTCGCTCACACCTGAGGCTTCCGAGACATCACGCAGTGTAAGGGGGCGGCGCGGTGGTTTTGACATTTGGGCTCCTTCCGTCCAATGCACGGATCATACGTGCAAAATCCGACATCTCGCAATGTTTGATCGGCAGGCGTCAGTGTCGCGCCCCTCCAAATTCAAAACAATGCATAGATCAATGGCAGACAGGAATTTTAAACATTTCACGGCGCCCTGATTATCAACAAAAGTTCTTTGAACTCGGGGCCAATCTCACTTAGTTTTGCGACGTCGGCAAAGAGCTTTCGCACGCTCGCAAGATGGCCTCGTGGCTCAACTGGATAGAGCAGCCCCCTCCTAAGGGGCAGGTTACTGGTTCGAATCCAGTCGGGGTCACCAAAAACACCTATAAAGTTATTTATTTACAGGTCTTTGTGACTAAGTCCGCAGAACGTACTGTGAATTTTCGCGCCTAGTTCTGCTGGAACGGGGAAATTCTTGGACCAAACCTGGACAAATCTCGCACGGTGTTGCGCCTTCTCGTTCCTTCCGATGAGCTATTGGTGCACGCAAAATGGCGAACGACCAAGCGGCGAGAGGCAGCACTACGGGCAATTTCGGACCACAATATCCCAAACCAAGCCTACCGACTCGTCGGTGTCGATCAAAAGAGGGTCCGACGTGAACGCCCGCCGGACACCCTGAGACACGCAAGGCGATGAAAGCCGTCGTGCCCAATCGCAGCCAGTTTGGCTATCGGCGCATCAGCGTGATGCTGGAGCGCAAGGGGATTATCATGAACGCAAGAAGCTCTGTTGTCTTTGTACCGAAGTGAAGCTGGATATCAGGCGGCGACGGGAACGAAAATGGGCGCTAGGATCGCGGACGCCCCTGCCGGTGAGTCCGAAATCAGGCGAGCGTTGGTCGCCGGAGTGTCTGTCAGCGTTGGCCGCAAGTTGTCCTCGGTCCTGCTCTGCTCCCCAACGCTGGACCGCCGAAAGCTGGATTTTTCCGGCTTCTGCACTGCTCCCCAACCTTGGACCGCCGAAAGCTGGAATTTCCCGGCTGTCTCACGATGACGGGCTGGTGACGCCATCGGGATAGTGCATGGCGATCGGGACGTTGTATCCAATCGCGCTGTGGTCACGATCTTCGTGTTCGCTTCCACACGCTCTGCAAAAAGAAAGAGTCGGACTAATAGTCATGTCGGTCGTGCGTTTCCATAAATTCAGCCGGAATTTCTGCATCGGGCAAAAGCATGACCTCTTCTGACAGCACGTCCTCATCACTTTCGCCGCTCTCCATATATGAAGCTGATCCGGTTCCAATTTCGTCCTCAGCCCAGCCAAAGTCATTCTCAGCATCGAACACTATGGCATCCGGCGAACTGGCTTCCTGATCTGGCACTCCTCCTGATGCGTCAGTCACTTGAAGCGTGAATGTATCCGAAAACGCAATCGGGCGATCACTACCGTCGGGCGGAGTGATCCTAACTCCCCAGTCGATTGTTCCAGCGTAGTTAGGCGGCGGGGCAATTTCGATCACGGACATGTCCCAACCGGTCACGTCAATCGGCCCACCATCTGAAAGGATCGCCTCGGCCCCACCCAACACTAACGTGTCGCTTGGAAGGCCCGTTATTTCGATCGTATCATTGGCATAGGGGTCTTCCGCAACCTCGACATCTGACGTCACAAGGCTTCGACCCTCAAGACCGGGCCCTTCCCATTCCAGCTTCAACCCGGCGTGGCCATAGTTTTCGAAGTATCGCACTTCGATTTGGTGTTGCCCCGGTTCAAGCTCTATTTCGGCCGTTCGGGTCCGGTATGCATGCAAGCCGTCATTGTCGAGAACCGCCTCGCCATCGACATACAGCATGGCACCATCATCTGCGCCTAGGTGAAAGCTGAATGTCCCTCCCTCTGGCACATCAACGGCGCCTGTGAGCTTCGCGGCAAAGGTATCGGCAGATCCTTCTGACCAAAAGCTCTTGTTACTGTTAGTGTAGTCGATCTCTTCGACAGTTTCGCTGTGATCCGGGTCTGCGGACCAGTCTACGTCGTCCAAGTGAGCAAGCGAATGATCAAGGTCGAAATAGTTCGCCTTGAACCCTGCCGTTGTTGCCTCTGCCACGTCTGCGCCGATCGAAATATCAAGCGCGATCATCCCATTCTCTGGAATTTCCATGCCTGGCGCAGCCTCTAGCAACCCGCTTCCGTCAAGACCGGGCCCTTCCCAAGTCAATGAAAGACCACCCTCTTCCTGCTCGCCGACATGGCGCAAATCGATCCCATGATCCCCAGAGCCAAGTTTGACCCTCACGCTGCTGCCACTTGGGTCATCCGGTGTGATAACATCTCCATCGATTGTGAGTGTGGCGCTGCCGTTTTTTGGAAAGTGGAACGTATATTCACCGTCTTCGGGCGCAACGAACCTGCCTGTGATTTGAGTCCCGATCGCCCCGGAGCCTGCGGTCCCGCTTTGTTGATCTATTGACGATGAGAGGATGACTTGATTCGGTTGCGCAGCCCAATCTACGACGTCGACGTGCTCAACGCCCTTTTCCAAATCATACGTTGCGATGCGAAAGCCTGAACTGACCCGAACGACTGCTGCGTCGGCGACATTCAACGCCATCTCTTCGGTCACACTTTCGCCAGCGGCATCGGTTGCCGTTACCGACAGCGTCAAATCTGCA
The DNA here is from genome assembly GCF_004358675.1 of Meridianimarinicoccus aquatilis. GTDB lineage: Bacteria > Pseudomonadota > Alphaproteobacteria > Rhodobacterales > Rhodobacteraceae > Meridianimarinicoccus > Meridianimarinicoccus aquatilis. The sequence continues at coordinate 26,219 of NZ_SMZO01000037.1, forward strand.
TCTTCATTGAGATCTAGATCGGCCCAATCGTGAAGCTTTAGCGCACCGTCCTCGACCGTAAAACGCGCATCCGAAACCGTAAAACTGTGTGTGTCGCCAGCATCTAAATCCACCACTTCAAGTCGCCCGACAACAGCGCCAAAGTCTGCGCTGCGGACATCAACACTATCTATCGTAATGTCGGTCGGGGCACGGTTCCCATCCGTGATGTCGACAGTGATCGTATCGTAACTGACATTGCCACCGGCATCGATCACTTCGACATTCAGATCAAAGCTGGCTTGCTGTTCAAACCGCAAAACTGCCTCATCTCGAAGGCGCAGTTCGTTTCCGACAATTTCAAACACGTCGTGATCTATGGATCGGTCTGATGCACCAACGAATCCAAAACTCAGCGCGCCACCTTCCGGATCGATGGCATCCAGCAGCCCGATCAAACTGCCCGGCGCGATGGTGTCAGCAACAGAGGTTGTATCAAGTGTGATGTCCGTGGCGGCCTCATCAACATCAAGAATCTGAACCGTAAGCGTCTCGGCTCGGCTCAATCCGGCTTCATCCGTGACCTGAACAATCAACTTATGCTCTGAACCGGTCTCATGATCCAGCGCCGTGCCAGACCTTAATTTGATCGAAGTGCCGTCAATTTCGAACCTCGGGTCGTCGACAGGCTGGCCGTTCTCATCAATAATTTGATACGCCAGCTTGTCACCCGCATCGGGATCGCTGGCAGATAGTGTCGCAACAACCGCGCCATCCTGCGCCGTTTCGAAGACAGAAACACCGTCTTCGACTTGGGTGCGGTTTGCCAGAAAGTGCCCATCAAGTTCGGCTATCTCCTGTACATCCAAAGCGCCATTCCAGGACATTGCTTCAGAAATTGTGCCGTCAAAGGGAATGTCCCCTGTGAACGCTTTCCCGGTGTGCGGCAGAACCGTCCCGTTATTCAGGTTGCCGATCCCAGCCGCGTCGGGGTGATTGTACTGCACCCCAACATGGTCCACCTGGTCCACCAACACGCCGTCGACGTAGCCCGAAAACAGCTGCTCCTCCGGATCGGGGTTTGTCGCGTCATGGACCAAAGCAACGTTGTAAAAGGTATTTGGCTCTGCGGCACCCAAGTTTAGCGGCTTGTGTTCATGACCATCATCCCATTCGCGCTTGTTATATGCGAGCCCCCAAAGGGTCGGAACGCCCGTGTCAGGGTCCGGCGCGATGGACAGGGAATACCCCCGTACGGTACCGCCCTGCTCGTAAATCATCTGAACGCCGCTGATATCGGCCCCTGTTTCGAAGGACAGCGCAAAGGTCTTTTGGGGAAAAGTTCCTCGGTTCAGATCGCTATTTCCAGAAATCTCATAACCCGAGTTCGTGCCCGAAAAATCCAACCCACTGTCGCCAACCGTCGGAGCATCACCTTTCAGAAAGCCAGTGCTGCCCGCACCGGATTTGTCGACCCAAGCTCCCTCGGCTACCTCTCCGGCTGCGTCAGGCGCGAAATTTCCATCACGATCTTGCCCATCAAGCCAAAGAACCAGATCATCTGAACTCGGAAGTTGCGTTGCAGAAATCGTTAGCCCGTCCGGCGCCTCGTTCACATCCACAACCGGGATCTCAAGCACCTGCGCGTGGCTCAGGCCGCCCGCATCGGTGGCGGTCAGGCGCAGGGTCACGTGGCTTTCCGCCTCGGCGTCTAGGGCGATGCCCTCCTTCAGCTTCAGCCGCCCCGCAACCACTTCGAAGCGCGGATCATCCACGCTGAGCACCGCCGTGTCCCCGGCATCCCCATCGCTCACACGCACCGCGCCCAGATCCGCCCCGGCCGCATTCTCGCGCAGCGGCGCAAGATCCACCTCAACCCCGTCCGGCGCCTCGTTCACATCCACAACCGGGA
>NZ_SMZO01000037.1:28149-35079 GCF_004358675.1 Meridianimarinicoccus aquatilis
CAGGGTCACGTGGCTTTCCGCCTCGGCGTCCAGGGCGATGCCCTCCTTCAGCTTCAGCCGCCCCGCCACCACTTCGAAGCGCGGATCATCCACGCTGAGCACCGCCGTATCCCCGGCATCCCCATCGCTCACACGCACCGCGCCCAGATCCGCCCCGGCGGCATTCTCGCGCAGCGGCGCAAGATCCACCTCAACCCCGTCCGGCGCCTCGTTCACATCCACAACCGGGATCTCAAGCACCTGCGCGTGGCTCAGGCCCCCCGCATCGGTGGCGTCGGTTTGATCAAAAGCGAGGGTCCCTTGCGAAACCTTGGAAAACCGGATCGTTTGGGAAACAGAAAGTTCGGCACTTGCTAATGTTTCGCCAAACGCCTCGGGGGTGCTTTGCAGTCGCGCGTCATAGCCAGCCCAATCTGGCGTAGGGGACAGATCATCAGCCCCAGACACATCTGGTGCAAAAAAGTTCTCCCTCTCCAACGATACCAAATGTGCTTGAAACCCAAAAGGCTGTTCCGGATGGTCGTGATGCTGAGGGCCATCACTGAAGCTGGGAAGGGTTGAAGCCGCGTCAGGCATGCCACCGCCAAGGACATCATCCAATCTTCTGCTGTCGCGTGAAGGCCCGGAACCTGCATCATAGGTATCAACTGACCCCACCGCTGCATTGACCTCAGCGAACTGCGTGCCCCATTCTGTGCCAGACCCATAGTGCAAGGTCCCTCGTGTTACATCCGTATCTTCGGAGCTTTCACCGGCTGCAGCAATGGAAGCCACCGCTTTCTCGTCCCCTCGCTTTAGCCCGGCCGAAGCTGATTCAGCACCGATGACGCCTGTACCGACCTGAGATTCAGGAGTGACTTCAATATCTTTCGCCAACGGCGGGTTTTTATCTTCTGGGCGCATACAAATCTCCTGTCAGCAAAAGATTTGCGTCAGGACGTTAAAAGCCACTGAACTCATGCCCAGAAACTCATTCAAATAGTTCATATTTTTAATTTGCTCGAAACCGTTCGAAAAGACTTGGCCGCTAATCAGAACTGGAAAAACAAATTGGCATCTGCTGGCTAATATGACTCAAAGAACCAACTCTCTCACATCAATTGAGGCGCCTAGACTTGGCGCCACTGTTCTCACGGGTTCTCTGGCACTGAACCTTCTCGCACTTGGTATGCCGTTGGTCATGCTGCAAATATTCGATCGTGTGATTCCAAACTCTGCACACGCCACACTAGGCTCTTTTCTGGTTTTTCTGATCGCAGTGAGCTCAGCAGAACTGATTTTTCGGATTTGTCGAATCGTTCTGGTTGGCCATGAAGGCACGCGGTTCGAAACCCGCCTTTCCGATGCTGCCTGCCAGAAAGTGCTTCGTACAGTCCCAAGTGCTCATGAGCGCGACGGGGTTGGGGTTCATTTCGAACGCTTTGGCGCCGTCGCGCAATTGCGGGAGCATTACTCCGGGCAGGGACGTTTGCTGATCATTGACCTTCCGTTCACGATGATTTTCGTCGGTATGATTGGGTTGATAGGTGGATGGTTGATCGCCGTTCCGCTGACGATTTTTTCAGTCATTCTCGTCGTAACCCAATTGATGAAGCGACGGCAAACCGAGGTACTAGAGCAGCGCAAGACTGTGGACGGGCGAAGGTACTCATTCTTGATAGAGTTCCTGACGCAAATCGGAACGGTGAAAGCCAACCGGATGGAGCAACAAATGTTGCGCCGGTATGAAATGCTGAACCGGCAATCTGTTTCTGCAAGCCGGGCGACAATCTGGCTGTCAAGTCTATCCCAATCCGTGGCCGCGATATTGGGACAAGCTGCCGTCGCAGCGATGGGCCTGTTCGGCGCATTTCTGGTCGTTCAGGGCCAGATTGGCGTCGGCGAATTAGCTGCTTGCATGCTTTTGAACGGCCGAACAACGCAGCCATTGCTAAAGCTACTCGGCATGATGATGCAGGGTGAAACCGTGACCCAGGCCCAAACCAGGCTCGCGGAACTAGATGCAAAACCGATGCGAAAGGCGCCAAGCAAACATGTGGAATTGAAAGGCGCACTTTCCTTCAGAGATCTTGGTTTTCGCCACCCCAAGAGCGGAAAAATCTTGTTTCAGGGTGTCACGACTGAAATCAGACAAGGCGAGTTCGTTTGTATCAACGGGGCTGATGGCGGCGGCCGCACGTCTTTGATGCGGATGATACTCGCCGAGCAAGCCCCGTCGATGGGGTCAATGCGAATTGATGGCAAGCCGCCCTCACTTCACGCCAATAGTCGCGGCCATGGTGGGATTATGTTCGTCGACCAAGTGCCCACAGCGTTCCGCGGTACAATCTTTGAAAATGTTTCCATGTTCGGAATGGTCAAGGACCAAAAACACATCATGGACATCTGCGAGAGGCTAGGGTTGGACACCGAAGTTCGAGCTATGCCACTTGGCTACCAAACAATGCTAAGCGCGGATGCAGGGCCACAATCACGGGGTCTTCTTCAAATGGTTTGCCTTGCCAGGGCACTGGCTTTGCAACCCAAGATCCTTTTGCTCAACCACGCCACTTCCGCGTTGGATGACAGCGCCACAAATCTTGCCGCTACGGTTCTCGGCGACTTTTCACAGGCCATGACTGTGCTCATGACGAGCACACAAGGCAGCATGAAAGCCCTGGCAAGGCGAGACCTATCGCTTACGCAACACCCCCTTAGCACCTACCACATGTGGGACTGCGACAAGATTCAAGACACGGCCACCTCAGTGCATCAAGCGGCGCAATCAGCATGAACACAATCGCGTTCTCCACGGGCCTGTCCCTTCTGAGCCGCTTTGTCGAAACTTCAGGCTGGCAAACTTCGCGCTCAGGATTGATGCAAGCTGTTCCGCATTTGACCGAACGCGTAACCGCATCCGACTGTATCACTGCACTACGAAACCTTGGGCTCGATCTAACCTTTGTCACGGGGACAACCTGCGAACTGTCCAACACTGACCTTCCGGCGCTGCGCATAGCCGACGAGGGGAGCGTTTCTATTATTCTTGCACGCCGAGACGACGATGTACTGATCGAACAGGACCCCGATGCTAGCGCGCCAAAGTGGGAACCAATAAGTCGTCAAAAGGCAACCTTCGTCCAAATCGGTAAATCAAGTGATGGCGCCTCAAAGGCCAATATCATCGATTTTCGAGGACTTCTGCGGCAGTTCAGAACAACTTGGATTGCATTGTTTTTTGCGTCGTTGGCCACAAACACAATGGCTCTGGCTGGTCCTGTCCTGATTATGGTGATTTACGATCGCGCCATCCCAACAAATGCGACAGAACTGATCCTCGCCTTGGCAATCGCCATGTGCATTGTAATGCTTACGGATTTCACGCTGCGATCTATCCGAGGTAAGGCGGTCGCGTATATGGGCGCCTCGATGGAGGGTCGGCTGGGTTTAGGGCTATTTCGCAAACTGTCGGCCCTGCCTCTCAACGAACTTCGAAAGAGCGATGTTGATCAACAAATTGCCCGCCTCAAACAGTTCGAGGGCATGAGAGAACTGTTTTCTGGACCGGTTTTTTCGACACTACTCGACATTCCGTTTATATTTTTATTTCTCGCCATCTTGTTTGCTATCAGTCCAGCCATTGGCGGGACCATGCTCATTGCCTGCTGTGTGTTTGCCGTCGCAGCATGGGCAACCATCGGGCCTCTTGCTCGTCGAAACGATGCAGCAGGAAAAGCACGAACAGCCCATCAAAAGCTGCTGTTTGAAACCATCCAAACCCAAAGGACCCTACAGCATCTAGGCGCACAGGAGCTTTGGGCAGCGCGTCATCACCGCCTCGCCAAGACAAGCGCTGCCCTATCTGGCAAAGCACGCCGATTTCAGTTGTCGTGCCAAGCCCTAGGGCAAAGCATCATGACACTCTCAGGTATTGCAGCGGTTTTTCTTGGCACACAATTGGCAATGTCGAACGCGCTGAGCTTTGGTGCATTGGTTGCGGTAATGTCCTTGGTTTGGAAGTGCCTTGCTCCGGTAAATGCTCTCTATTCCAACCTCCCGCAAATTCAGGGTGTTTTCAAAAGCAAACGACAAATCGATCGCGTTTTTGGGCTCACCGAAGAATTTACGCGGGGGGCAGCTCTTTCAAACTTCAAAACATTCCGCGGGAGCATATCGTTGGCCAATGTGTCGTTCCGATTCAACGGAAGTGCAGAGGCCAGCCTGCAAAACCTTGGCTTCGAGATCGAGGCTGGAGAATGTGTAGTCATTGTTGGCTCGAACGGAAGCGGCAAGACAGCCTTGCTTGATTTGCTGGACGGTTTACACACTCAATCAAGCGGAACTGTGAAGTTTGACGGGGTGGAAAGCCGACAGATCGCAGTAGACGATCTGCGGCACATGATCGGCTATGCCCGCCAACTGCCAGAGTTTTTTCACGGAACCGTATGGCAGAATTTTCAACTCGCTTGTCCAGATCTGACAAGAACCACGCTCCAAACAACAATCGAGCAACTCGGGTTGGCGAATGACATCCATCATTTTCCTGAAGGGCTGGACACTCGAATGACAGAGGCTTTTCGCAAAACCTTGTCTGGCTCGACTTTGCGCGCCCTATCGCTAGCACGCTGCCTCAGTCGGCCAGCATCCATTTATATATTTGACGATCCAACAAATGGCCTTGAGCCAACACGTGTGACGGCTTTCACCACAACCCTGAAAGAACTTAAGGGCCAAAAGACTCTCATACTCGCAAGCGCGCACCCTGAACACTTGGCTATGGCTGACAGAATAATATGCCTCGAGGAAGGGCGCATCGTGATGAACGACCTGGGCGACGTCGCCAGAAGAAAAGCCGCTGCACTACGAAATCGATATAAAGGGGCAAAATGACCGACATCCAAGCGAACTCGCAAGTAGAAGACCGTCACAAGGCCAAGGTCGGACTGTTCGTTCAAGCAGAACGGCGAAGAGATGCCCGTCAGCCAGCAACAGCTCGCGCCACTATGATAACTCTAGTTCTATTTGTGGCCGCCGGCTTGGTTTTCGCGGCAGTCACTCCGCTCCGAGAACTTGTCAGAGCATCTGGAACAATTGTCCCGACTGGACGATCGATTGCGATCGAACATTTGAACGGGGGCATCGTCGCGGACGTGTTTGTTTCTGAAGGGGAGAGGGTCAAAAAGGGCGACCTTCTGGCAATTCTTGACTCACCAGAGCTTACTCGCAACGTGGCCAGAGCAAGAGATTCACTGGCGCATGTGGAACACCGCCTTGCGGGAACATTGGGCCTGCTTTCTTTGATGAAATTCAGCACTGGGGAAAGCCCCCATTTCCTTGAAATGGACACGGCCTTAGTGGAAAATGAACATGCGGACGCTCGGCAAGCCTTGTTCGTTGAACGCCAACGGGTCCTGCAAAGCCAGATCGAACAGGCTACGATCATGATCGAGACACTTGAGAATGCACGGGATATCGCCGTGAAACGTGCCCATGGGCAGGAAGATCAAGTCTCAAGATTCTCAAACCTAGCGCAACAAGGCCATGTTTCAGCTTTCACGCTTATTGCGGCAGAAGACCGGTTGGGTGAACTACGTGGTGAACTAGCATCTGCGGAAGTCGCTCTTGCGCGTGCAGTCGGTCAGCAAGCTACTGATATTGCGAAATTAAAGGACAACGAACTCGCGCATGGCGAAGCACTGTTAAAAGAGGCTTATGACTTAAGAGAACAACAAGAGACCTTGAAAACTGAATTAAAAGGGCTCCTCACCCAAGTCGATGCCTTGAGCATTCGTGCTCCGAGGGGCGGGGTTATCCAATCTGTGGCCTTTCCCATGACGGGCGAAGTGATCGGCCCTGACACCGAACTCTTTGAACTCTTTCCGGATGCCGCGACACTTGTGGCAGAAGTGCAGGTGGAACCTAAAGATATTGGACACATTAGCGTCGGTGATAGTGTTTCATTGAAATTGCAAACTTTCGATTTCAGACGATACGGGGGGACCTCTGGAGTGATCGAAAGCTTGTCGCCTACGAGCGTGACTCAAACGGATGGCGCCACCTTTTACCGCGCTGTCGTCAGCCTGGACGACTCACATGTCGGTAGCGACGAGGACAAACGTCGTATCCAAATTGGCATGGAGGCGGCAGCCGAGATCCAAACTAACAGCCGCACCATTTTACAGTATATGTTAAAGCCTCTGGACTCCTCTCTCAGAGCCATTTTGACAGAGCGATAGAGAGTTCAGAAGGTTTCGCACTGGGGGCAAAGCGGGCGACCGAACCCATAGTACACTCCGGAACTGTGGGTTTTCACGTGTGTGGAACCTTGAACCACACAGCCCTTTACCACTTCTGGGAAAAGGCTGGCGTTCCGCGGCGTCGCGCGCGGATCAAACCGCGCACCGATGCTGACGTACCCCCCCTAACGGCCGCGCTTGTTAGTTCGCTCTGTTCAGGATGAAGACTTTATGCGTGTTGATTTCTGCTGAGAAGTGACCCGGTATTTTCACCGAGAATTGACCCACCCTTGTTTATTCCTCGGCGGTTATGTTGTGGTCAATGCTGGTGTGTCCTTTCTTGTTTTCTTGGCGGCTTCGGAGCTGGCTTTGAAGCGGTAGCTGTCGTTGCCGGTTTCCAGGATGTGGCATCGGTGTGTGAGCCGGTCCAAGAGCGCGGTTGTCATCTTTGCATCCCCGAAGACCTGCGCCCATTCTGAGAAGCTGAGGTTTGTGGTGATGATCACGCTGGTGCGCTCGTAGAGTTTGCTCAGGAGGTGGAACAAGAGCGCGCCGCCTGATGAGCTGAACGGCAGGTATCCCAGTTCGTCGAGGATGACCAAGTCGACCTTGGTGAGCATCTCGGCCATTTTCCCGGCCTTCCCGAGCGCCTTTTCCTGTTCCAGCGCGTTGACGAGTTCCACCGTCGAGTAGAAGCGCACCTTGCATCTGTGAT
>NZ_SMZO01000038.1 GCF_004358675.1 Meridianimarinicoccus aquatilis
GGACCGAACCGCCTGTCATCTGGTCCATGTGCATCGGGCTTCCGAGTGCCGGGAAATCCCCCGCAATCGACGCCCTTCTGAAACCGCTATGCGCAGCGGAGCGCCCGTTGCGCATAGCGGCGGAGGCCGAGTTGAACGCATGGTCAGACAAGGCCGAACTCGCAAAGCTGACGGAATCGTCTTGGAAGGAAGCTGCGAAGGCTGCAATCAGGGCGGGTGAAACGCCCCCGGACAGGCCGAAGGACTGCAATGCAGGACTGCGCCCGCATGTTCCCCGGCTAGTCGTGAATGACGGAACCATCGAGAAACTGGCGGCAATCCTAGCACGGCAGCCGCGCGGCTTCCTGCAAATGCGGGACGAACTGGCCGGATGGCTGGAAGGGATGCAGCGTTATTCGAGCGGCAGTGACCGGCCCTTCTGGCTGGAAGCGACCGGGGGCCGCAGCCATACGGTCGAACGCATGGGCCGCGAACCGATGACGGTCGAACGGCTGACCATCGGCGTTCTGGGGGGCATCCAGCCTGACCGGCTGAAAAGCCTGCTGTTCAAGTCAGACGATGATGGGTTGCTGGCGCGCTTCCTGCCCATCTGGCCCGAGTCTGCGCCGCTGCGCCGCCCGCAGGCGTGGGCGGATGAAGCGTTGATGGACCAAGTGTTGAAACGGCTGTTGTCGCTCGACCTTGTGACCGACGATGACGGCAGCGCTCGCCCATGGTTCATTCCCTTCGCGGAAGATGCGCAGGTGCAAATGGATGAATTCCGAGGCTTCGTGCGCGGGTGGGAAGCCGAGGCCAATGGGCTGATGTTGTCATTCATCGGAAAGCTTCCGGGGCTGACCGCGCGCCTGTCGCTTGTGCTGGCCCATCTTGAATGGGCGGCTGACGAAAGGCCGGAACCGCGCGAAATCACGGTGCGGGAATTCGGCAGAGCCGCGCATCTGGTGGAGGCGTATTTCTTGCCGATGGCGCGGCGCGCCTATGCCGACGCCGCGACCCCAAAGGCAGACCGTGCCGCGCGGCGGCTTGTGGGCATCATTCGGAAAGAGGGGTGGCAATCTTTCACGGCCCGCCAAGTCATGAAACTCGACCGGGCAGGGCTGGGCAACAAGGACGAACTCAACCCGGCGCTTGAGGCTCTGGAAGAAGGCGACTGCATCCGCCCGGTGGAAACACCGCCAAAGCCGCAGGGGGGCAGGCCGCAACGGCTTTACGCCGTGAACCCCGCACTGCGCCGAGTGCGGCCATGACCCGGTGGCTGGCCGCAGCACGCGAAGCCGAAAGGGGCGGGGCAGAACCGGAAAGCCCGGCCCCTGAGGGGGTTTCGTCGGTTTTGTCGGTTGTGTCCGAAGGGGCAAGGGGTGACGCCCGCCCCGTCACGCCGCCATTCGCACACGGCACAGGGGACCGCCCCCGGACATGGACGGGCCGTATCGTATCACTCGACGACTGGCGCACGCTGACCGAATGGGAACGCCACGGACCAAACGGGCGGCGCTGGTGCGGTATTGCGCGGCAGTGGAAGGATTCGCGCTAGACTGAAGGCGAGCTTTCCTTTCTGCTTCTGACAGTACCGGGCGCGCGGGATTTTGGCGCGCTCAGGAAAAATTGATAGGTGGTTTGCCGTGGACGTCGAAGAATTTATTGCTCGCTGGACGCAATCGGGTGGAAGCGAGCGCGCCAATTTTCAGTCATTCGCCAACGATCTGTGCGACATGCTTGGTGTACCTCGACCCGACCCCGCCACTGAACAAGCCCGCACCGACGCCTATTGTTTCGAACGCCCTGTGACATTCATCCATACTGGCAGTCAGTCGCGTGGCTTCCTGGATCTTTATCGGGCCGGACATTTCGTGATGGAGGCGAAGCAAGGCACCAACAGCGCCGACGCACCCGACACATCCCAACCCGCGCTTGTCCCAGACCAGCCAGCCCCAACGCGCAGGGGGCACGGTACGCGCGGGACGCGCCGGTGGGATGACACCATGTTGCGCGCCCGAAATCAGGCCGACGGTTACGCCCGCGCCGTGTCGCGCGATGACGGATGGCCGCCCTTCCTGCTGGTTGTTGATGTGGGGCATGTCATAGAAGTTTACGCCGATTTCTCTGGGCAGGGCCAAGGCTACACACAATATCCCGATGGCAACCGCTATCGCATCACGATGGAGGCCCTGCGCGACCCGAAAACCCGCGAACGCCTCCGCCTGATCTGGACAGACCCCCATGCGCTTGACCCAGCGCGGGTAGCCGCGCAGGTTACACGGGCAGTGGCCGACCGACTGGCAACCCTTGGCCGCTCCTTCGAGGGTCAAGGCCACGAGCCGGAAACCGTCGCACGCTTTCTGATGCGGTGCCTCTTCACAATGTTTGCCGAAGACGTCGAACTTATCCCGCAGCGCAGCTTTACCGACCTGCTGGAAAAACTGCGCGGCCACCCGGAACACGCCGCCCCCGCACTCAAGGCGCTTTGGGAAACCATGAACACCGGCGGCTTTTCCGCCGTCCTGACAACCGACCTGATGCGCTTCAACGGCGGCCTGTTCAAAGAGGCCGAGGCCCTGCCGCTGTCCAACGTCCAGCTTTCCCTGCTGATCGACGCTGCGAAATGTGACTGGCGCGAAGTTGAACCTGCGATTTTCGGCACCCTGCTGGAACGCGCACTCGACAAACGCCAGCGCCACAAACTGGGGGCGCATTACACCCCGCGTGCCTACGTCGAACGGTTGGTGGTGCCGACCATTATAGAACCGCTTCGATCCGACTGGCGTGATGTGCAGGCCGCCGCCCTGATGCTGGCCAATCAAGGTAAGGAACCCGAGGCGCGCGACACCGTGCGCGCCTTCCATCGGCAGCTTTGCGACATTCGCGTGCTGGACCCCGCCTGTGGCTCGGGCAACTTCCTCTATGTTGCGCTTGAACTGATGAAACGGCTTGAAGGCGAAGTGACTGACCTTCTGGCGGAACTGGGTGAAGACCAAAGCGCGCTGGCCCTGTCAGGCTACACCGTTGACCCGCACCAATTTCTTGGGGTTGAACTGAACCCATGGGCGGCGGCGGTGGCTGAACTGGTGCTGTGGATTGGCTATCTGCAATGGCATTTCCGCACCCATGGCAAAGCCAGCCCGTCAGAACCCGTGCTGCGCGACTTTCACAATATCGAAAACCGCGATGCCGTGCTGACCTATGCAAACACCCAGCCCCGGCTGGACGACAGCGGCGCACCCGTCACCCGCTGGGATGGCGTCACCACCACGACCCATTCTGTGACCGGCGAACAGGTGCCCGACGCGGACGCGCGCGTGCCCGTGTTCGACTATCTCAAACCCGCACCGGCGAAATGGCCCGAGGCTGATTTCATCGTAGGCAATCCGCCCTTCATCGGGGCCAGCCGGATGCGCGACGCGCTTGGCGACGGCTATGCCGAGGCGCTGTGGAAAGCCTATCCCAGAATGCCGCAAAGTGCGGATTTCGTCATGTTCTGGTGGGACAAGGCCGCACTGGCTGCGCGGGGCTGGAAGCCCGCGACCGCCAAGGCAAAGGCCAAGGGCACGCGCCGCTTCGGGTTGATTACAACCAACTCCCTGCGCCAGACATTTAACCGCAAGGTGCTGGCCCCGCATATGGGCGACCCGAAAACGCCGCTGTCCCTGACTTTCGCGATTCCTGATCACCCGTGGGTGGACGCGGGCGACGGGGCCGCTGTGCGGATCGCCATGACCGTGGGGGCTGCGGGCAACCGCATGGGGCGGCTGCTGACTGTGACCGACGAACGCAAGGGCGCAACCGAAGCCGAGGGCCGCCCGGTGACACTGTCCATTGAAAAGGGAAAGGTCTTTTCGAACCTGCGGTTAGGCGCTGATGTGGCGGGCGCTGTGGCGTTGCGAGCAAATGACAGACTGGCAACGCGTGGTGTTATGCTTTTCGGGTCCGGGTTCATTGTAACGGAGGAAGAAGCCAAGTTGCTTGGGCTTGGTTCTGACGCGAAGGCATCGTCGGTTATCAAGCCATATCGAAATGGGCGCGATTTGCTGGCAATTTGTCGCGGCTTATTCGTGATCGATCTACTTGGGCTTTCCGAAGAAGCCGCACGAATAGAAGTGCCAAAAGTCTATCAGCATTTGCGCGATACAGTTTGGCCCGAACGGATGTCGAACAATCGGGAAAGCCGAAAACGAAACTGGTGGATTTTTGGGGAAGCATTGGCACCCTTCCGTCCTGCGCTAGAGACCTTGCAACGCTATGTCGTGACCGTCGAAACCTCCAAGCACCGAACGTTCCAGCTTCTCGACGGCGGAATTCTTCCTGACAATAAGTTAGTGGCAATTGCCATCGAAGACCCGGAAATCTTGGCTGTCTTGTCCTCACGTGTGCACGTATGTTGGTCGCTTGCTGCTGGAAGCTGGCTTGGGGTAGGAAACGACCCGGTTTATGCGAAATCAAAATGCTTCGACCCCTTCCCCTTCCCAGACCCCACCGACGACCAAAAAACCCGCCTTCGCGCGCTTGGCGAACAGCTTGACGCGCACCGCAAGGCGCAACAGGCGGAACATCCGAAACTAACCCTGACCAGCATGTATAACGTTCTCGAAAAACTCCGCGCGGGCGACCGGATCGAAGGCAAGGACAAGGAAATCTATGATCAGGGCCTGATCGGCATCCTGCGTGACCTGCACGACCAGATCGACGCCGCCGTGGCCGACGCTTACGGCTGGCCCGCCGACCTGTCCGATGACGATATTCTGCATCGCCTGGTGGATCTCAACCGCGCCCGCGCGCTTGAGGAATCCCAAGGACTGGTTCGCTGGCTGCGCCCCGCCTATCAGAACCCGCAGGGCCACGCCGCACAGGCCAAGGGCGCGCAAAACGCCATGGACCTTGGCCCCGCCGACACCGCAACCAAACCGCCATTCCCCAAATCACTGCCAGATCAGATCGCTGCTGTGCGTGCCGCATTGTCGGACCTTGGCGAAGCCACCCCAGAACAGGTGGCCCGCACCTTCAAACGCGGTCGCGCTGCGACAGTCCAGCCGCTTCTGGAAAGCCTCACCGCATTAGGGCAAGCCCGCACAATCGAAGGGGGCCGTTTCGGGATGTGACTGGGGCTGGGTTTAAAATCATGCTACCGTTTGTTCTCAACGCGTTGACCCGTCTTTGGGTGCTCAAAAAATCAAAGGCTTTTCAACATGCCCGGACCCAACCCACACGAACTCTGGATAGAAAGCCACGAGCCGCCCTATCAGGTCTGCCTTCAAGCGTACTTCTGGACAGGCAACAACGGAAACCGCCAGGCACGGGCCGTTGCCGTTTTACGCAGGCTGGCGCGGCGCGACTGGTTTTGCCGATGGTGCGGCCAAGATTTGCCTGATTGGCGAAGGGCAGACGCGCGCTATTGCTGCGAAGGGTGCAGAAAACGAGCCGCTCGGGACCGGCGCATAGGACGCGAGGGCGGGGGCCGGTGACTGGCGATGAACTTCGCGCGCATCGTGTGACGCATGGGCTATCGCGGCGGGCGCTTGCTGCGCTGGCCGACTTGCACCCGGACACTGTGAAGTATTGGGAGCGAAAGCCGACAGTCGATTTGCGCGGCTATGCCCCTGACAAATTAATGCGGGCGCTTGGCGCTGCCCACCTGTCATCGCGCGGTGTCTATTCCAGCTTAGAACCAAGGGGGATTTTCGGCACCTTTACGCGCGCGCGGGGTGGGGTCTTACAGTTTGCGGTTATCTCTGCCGCCGCATCCCATGGCCCAATAAGTTGCGGCGCACGCACGCGGAAGGGTACCGCGTGCAAAGCGCGCCCAATACCCAGTAAGAAACGCTGCAAGTTTCACGGCGGGTGCTCAACCGGACCCAAGACAATAGAGGGCCGGACCAGAATTGCAGAGGTCCAGCGCAGTCGGTGGGCACTTTGGCGGGAGGAACGCGCCCAACCTGAGATTCGAGCCGAGACGACTGTCACAGAGCAAGGGGGAGGTTGTTTTCACAAAACGTGCGTTGGCAATGAAAGGCTTTGTTAGCTTCTTAACCCCTCGCGCGACTGCATCAAATGAGTGTCTCGCATTCGATGCGCGGTCGATCCGGTCTGCGTGTAAAACAGTTTGCACTATTACCGGGGCGAGTCGTGGTTGGGTTCAAAGGTACGTTAAAGTCCGGAGCCTTCCGGAGAAATCGCTGTCGCGGTGGGGGATTAACTGGGGGATGTTCTACCGCCACATGATTTTATTCAAAGTAAAATCAATACATTAACCGCACGACGTGGCAGCCCGTAGGGGAATCGAACCCCTCTTTCCAGGTTGAAAACCTGGCGTCCTAACCGATAGACGAACGGGCCAGCGCCGTGGCGTGTCGCGGGGTTTAGGCAAACTGGCGGGAGGCCGCAAGGGCTTTTTTGCGCCCTGATCACAATTTTCTTTGCGCCGCCCCATCATCGCCCTGTTGCCGTTGTGTCAAGGGAGTGCGGCGTCTTCCAACCGAAGCTGAACTTTGGTGCGGCCGCCCCAGTGATTCAGCTCAAGCCGTCCCGCGGCATGGATCGGTGCGCCGATGCGTGCTTCGATTGCGGCCCCCATAGGGCCGTCGAACGCGCCGAAGGCAATCGCATCGAGCGATACGCCACCAGAGGCGAGTGTCAGCTTGAGGTGGCTCTCGCCGACGCGGCGCGCGGCGCGGACCAGCATGTCGGGCAGGGCAAAGCGCGGTGCAGGCGCAGAGGCGCCGTAAGGCCCCGCCTGATCAAGAGATGCCACAAGATCAGGGGTTGCCCCCGCAGGCATCAGAACGCCGTCCAGGCGCAGGTCACGCGGCCCCAGATCGCCAGCCCCTTGGCGGGCCATGAGGTCTGACAGTCGTGCCATGGCTGGTTCAAGCTGGTCACGGGACAAGCTCAGCCCGGCGGCCATTTTGTGCCCGCCGCCTTTTTCGATCATTCCTTCGGCGGACAGGCGATGAATAGACGCGCCAAGATCGATTCCCGTCACAGATCGGCCCGACCCTTTGCCATCATTTCCGTCGAAGCCGATCACAACGGCGGGGCGGTTGGTCGCTTCCTTCAGGCGTGCGGCCACGATGCCGACCACGCCGGGGTGCCAACCATCGCCTGCTGCCCATACCAGCGGTGCATCCAGGCCGCGCGCTTCGGCCTGCGCAGTGGCGGCGGCACGCACGTTGGCTTCGACGTCGCGCCGGTCGGTGTTGAGTTGTTCCAACTGTGCGGCCAATCCGGCGGCTTCTGTGGCGTCGTCCGTCGACAACAGCCGCGCGCCAAGGTCCGGTGCGCCGATGCGGCCCCCTGCATTGATGCGCGGCCCCAGAACATAGCCCAGATGGTACGCCGCCGGGGCTGTATCGAGTCGGGCACTGTCAGCCAGCGCGACAAGTCCGGCGTTGCGGCGTTGGCCCATGACCTTAAGCCCCTGCCGTACAAGCGCCCGGTTCACGCCGATCAGCGGCGCCACATCGGCCACCGTGGCAAGGGCAACGAGATCGAGAAGAGACATCAGATCGGGGCCAGAGACGCCGGACGCACGCAGTTGGCGGTTTGCCTCGACCAGCAGGAGAAAGACCACACCAGCCGCACACAGGTGCCCCAGATCGCCATCTTCGTCCGCGCGGTTGGGGTTCACCACCGCCAATGCAGGTGGCAGTGTCTCGCCCCCCAGATGGTGATCCAGCACGACAACATCCGCGCCCTTGGCGGCGGCGATAGGATCGTGGCTCAGGGTGCCGCAGTCAACGCAGATGATCAGGTCATGTGCAGCGGCCAGCGTTGCCATGGCGGGGACATTGGGGCCATAGCCCTCGTCGATCCGGTCTGGAATATACAGCGTCGCGTGTATGCCCAGCCCGCGAAGCCAGCGGATCAGCAGGGCCGCCGAAGCCCCCCCATCTACGTCGTAGTCGGCGAATACGGCGATACGTTGGCGCTCCTGCGCAGCTGCGACGACACGCGCCGCAGCGATTCCCATATCTTTTAAAGTCAGGGGATCGGGCAGCAGATCTTTCAACCGGGGGTCAAGAAATGCAGAGGCGTCTTCAAGAGCAACACCGCGACGCGCAAGCACGGAACACAGGGCAGGCGGCTGGCCAGTTCGTTGCGTCAGCGCCAGGGCTGCGCGACTTGCCGCATCATCCGGGCCGACCCAACGCCGACCCGAAAGGGAATGTGCGACGCCCAGAAAGGCCGCCGCAGTCGCAGTTGTCATCAGTTGGTCGGGTTGCGATAGCTCATGCGGCGCACCGAACCTGTCTTGGACCGCATCAGGATCGTCTCGATCGTGACATAGCCCACTTCACGCTTGATCCCGGATACGAGCGACCCGTCGGTGACTCCGCTGGCCGCGAAGATGACGTCATCCATGACCAGACCGTCCAGATCATAGATCTTGTCGGGTTCCGTAATGCCGGCCTTGTCGGCGCGGCCGCGTTCATCGTCGTTGCGGAACAACAGCTTGCCAAAAATCTGTCCGCCAAGGCACTTGAGCGCGGCTGCGGCCAAAACGCCTTCGGGCGCGCCGCCGGACCCCATGTACATGTCAATGCCGGTCTTGACCGGGTCTGCACAGTGAATGACGCCCGCAACGTCGCCGTCGGTGATCAGGCGGATCGCACAGCCGGTTTCGCGCAGTTCGGCAACCATATCGTCGTGACGCGGCCGTTCCAGAACGCAGACGGTGACGTCTTCCATGGAGCCGCCCTTGGCTTTTGCCAGTGCTGCGACACGTTCTGTCGGGCTCATCTCAAGCGTGACGGTGTTCTTTGCGTAGCCAGGCCCGATGGCCAGCTTATCCATGTACACGTCCGGTGCGTGCAGCATGGACCCTTTTGGCCCCATGGCGATCACGGTCAGTGCGTTGGGCATATCCTTGGCTGTCAGCGTCGTGCCTTCAAGTGGGTCGAGCGCAATATCCACCGCGGGGCCTTGGCCGGTGCCGACTTGTTCACCGATGAAAAGCATTGGGGCTTCGTCGCGTTCACCTTCGCCGATCACAACCGTGCCGTCGATGTCGAGCATATTCAACTGTGTGCGCATGGCGTTCACGGCGGCCTGGTCTGCTGCCTTTTCATCGCCGCGACCGATCAAACGCGCCGAGGCCATCGCGGCCGCTTCGGAAACGCGGGCAAGGCCCAGGGAAAGCATACGGTCATTAAAGTCTGTCGGGGTCGTCATCTCAGATCCTCGCTATCGCATTTTCGGCACTGGTTACGCCGGGAAACTTTCCTCGGTTTACACTTCTTCTATACGTATCGCCACAGGCGCGGTGCTTAATACGCCGGTTGCGTCAAATTTGGCCAAGGCAAGATCAAGAGCGTCCCGCGTTGCCTTGTGCGTCACGATCAAAACCGGCGCTTTTCCAGTTGAATGGCCGTACTGGCGCATCCGGTCGATACTAATGCCCGCGTCGCCAAGTGCCGTCGCGATCCGCGCCAATGCGCCCGGTTTGTCATCCAGCGTCAGCCGCAAGTAGTAAGCCGCCGGAGCCGAGGCAACGGCGGGCGTGCTGCGGATCAGCGATGTGGATGGCACGCCAAACACTGGCAGGACCAGCCCGCGCGCGATATCGATCACGTCCGACATGACCGCCGACGCAGTCGGCCCTTCGCCTGCGCCAGCCCCGCGCAGAACGATTTGTCCGCAACTGTCGCCATCGATGACAACCATATTGGTGGCATTGCGCAACTGACCCAGCGGGGATTTGCGCGGCACTAGGCATGGCGTCATACGCTGTTCCAATCCGCGTCCGGATGACATCTGCGCCACGCCCAGGAGTTTGATGCGATACCCCATATCCCCCGCGCGGGTGATGTCTTCGATGGTGATGCGGTCGATGCCTTCAAGATGAACGGCGTCGAAGTCTACCTGCGTGCCAAATGCGATGGAGGCGAGCAGGGCGAGCTTGTGACCTGCATCAATGCCGCCGACATCCAGTGTGGGGTCTGCTTCAAGGTAGCCAAGGTCCGACGCTTCCTTGAACACTTTCGCATAGGGAAGTTCTGCGCTTTCCATCCGGCTCAAGATGTAATTGCAGGTGCCGTTCATCACACCCATGATCCGCGTAACCTGATTGCCGGAAAGAGATTCCGACAGCGCCTTGACCACGGGAATGCCGCCCGCGACCGCCGCTTCGAACCGCAGAGCGACCCCCTTTGCTTCGGCTTCTTCGGCCAGCAACTGGCCGTGCACTGCCATCATGGCCTTGTTCGCGGTGACAACATGTTTGCCCCGCGCGAGAGCGGCCTGCGTCGCCGCCTTTGCGGGACCATCGGTGCCGCCCATCAATTCAACCAATACGTCGACGTCATCGCGTGAGGCCAAGGCGACAGGATCGTCTTCCCAGTCATAAGCTGCAAGATCCACACCGCGATCTTTTTTGCGGCTGCGGGCGGACACGGCAGACACTGTAATTTCGCGCCCGGTCCGTGCTGTCAGCAGGTCGCCATGCTGTTGCAGTATTTTCAGAACACCGACACCGACTGTGCCAAGCCCGGCAATTCCAAGGCGCAAGGGGGTGGTCATCGGTTGGCTCCGTCTTTGGTCATGTGGTATTTTTGGGGTGGCTGTGATGCCTTTGTCGCAGCGGGCTTTACCCGGCTTTCCGGCCGCGTGCAACGCGCAGGGCCGGGCAGGCGGGACTAGGGGCTTTGCTCGCGTACGGCTTCGGCACGGCTGCGCAAGCTCTCACCGCGGGCCTGAAGCTCTTCTTCGGTATTCTCGGTTGCGTTTTCTTCGTTTGCGCGCGCAAGAATCGGATCAAGAGGCGCGATGCCCGGATTTTCGAGAGTGGCGGGATCTGAAAATACCGGATCGTCCGGGAACCCTTCTGGTGCGCATGCCGCAAGCAACAGGAATACAATGGCTTTTCGCATTACGTGTGTCTTTCCTTAACCGTTGCGCCCACGTTAGCCCTGTATCGGGTGCAGACGCAATCAAGCCTCGCGCTTGCCCCGAAGATCAGGTAATCGCCTGTCATGGATACCGATATTGTCGCAACGCTCACTCCCTCACCGGTGCGCCGCATTATTGCAGTACTGTCACTGGCCGCTGTGGCATTGATGCTGCTTTGGATTGTCTTGGTCACACCGCCAAGTGATCTGGGATGGCTCTTTTTCCTGGTCGCGGGCGGCCTTGGCCTGCTTTGGCTTTCGTGGCGGTTATGGACGGCGACAGAAGGACAGATCGTGCTGACGCGGGATGGGCTTTTTGACAGCTCAGGGCGGTGTCTGACCACGATCGACAATATCAAGATGGTCGAGCGCGGCCCCTTTGCTTTCAAGCCCTCAGGTGGGTTTGCTGTTCAGCTGAAAGAAGCGCCTGGTCGCGGATGGTCACCGGGGATGTGGTGGCGTTTTGGGCGCAGACTGGGCGTGGGCGGTGTTACGCCCGTTGCGCAAAGCAAGGTGGTCGCCGAAAGCATAATTCTGATCATATTGGAAAAAAACAATCCTGAACCCGAGTAAGGATTTGGTCCCGGAAATTGCTAGGGTTCTGTAACACTCTCACGTTAGGCTTGTGGCGTGAGGGTCGATCAACGGCCCCCGGACAGCGAAGGGACCATTATGACCAGCATGACCGACGGTGCGGCCATCCGCGAGCCGAGTTTTCGCGACTCCGTAAATTTGATGTTCAATCGCGCTGTTGCGCTTATGGACCTCTCCCCCGGACTTGAAGAGAAGATCCGCGTATGCAACGCCACTTATACGGTGCGGTTTGGGGTGCGATTGCGCGGGCAGATTCATACATTTACCGGGTATCGATCTGTGCATTCCGAGCATATGGAACCGGTCAAGGGCGGCATTCGCTTTGCCACCAATGTGAATCAGGACGAGGTCGAAGCGTTGGCCGCGCTGATGACGTTCAAATGCGCTTTGGTGGAAACCCCGTTTGGAGGGTCGAAAGGCGGGCTTTGCATTGATCCGCGTGCGTGGGAAGAACATGAGCTTGAACAGATAACCCGCCGTTTTGCTTATGAACTTGCCAAGCGGGACTTGATCAATCCATCGCAGAACGTTCCGGCCCCCGACATGGGCACCGGCGAGCGCGAGATGGCATGGATCGCCGACCAGTACCGCCGCATGAACACAACAGACATCAATGCGAATGCCTGTGTGACGGGCAAACCACTGCATGCGGGCGGAATCGCTGGACGGGTGGAGGCAACAGGCCGAGGCGTGCAGTACGCCCTTCGGGAATTCTTTCGCCACCCAGAGGACGTGGCCATGGCGCGGCTTTCAGGCAAGCTTGATGGCAAGAGCGTGATTGTTCAGGGCCTTGGGAACGTTGGGTTTCACGCGGCAAGTTTTCTTCGGGGCGAAGACGGTGCCAAGATTACCGGAATTATCGAACGCGACGGCGCACTGTACGATGAAGACGGGTTGGACGTTGATGCAGTGCGGGCGTGGATCGACAAACACGGCGGCGTGAGCGGATTCCCCGATGCGACATACAGCAAGGACGGCAGCGCCGTTTTGGAAAGCCCGTGCGACATTCTTATTCCGGCTGCTTTGGAAGGGGTGATAAACCTTAACAATGTGACGCGCATTCAGGCCAAACTTATCATTGAGGCGGCCAACGGTCCGATCACCGCCGGGGCGGATGAATACTTGCGCAAACAAGGGGTTGTTGTGATCCCGGACATGTACGCCAACGCCGGTGGTGTAACGGTCAGCTATTTCGAATGGGTCAAGAACTTGAGCCATATTCGGTTTGGCCGGATGCAGCGCCGCCAAGAAGAAGCCCGACATCAGCTTGTCGTGGACGAACTTGAGAGGCTGGATCACTATCTTGGCGATGCTTGGTCAATGAGCCCCAATTTCAAGACGAAGTACCTGCGCGGCGCGGATGAACTGGAGTTGGTGCGGTCCGGTTTGGATGACACGATGCGCACGGCCTACCAATCCATGCGAGAAGTGTGGCACGCCAGAGAAGACGTGACGGATTTGCGTGTTGCGGCATATCTCGTTTCCATTGACCGTGTTGCATCAAGCTATCGCGCAATGGGGCTGTAGGGTGTTGCAAAAGCTTTCCGCCGGCCCGTCATCGTGCGGGCCGGAGGATTTGTTGGGTACACTCGGGCGTTAAGTGCGTTGCTGCGGCAGGGTGAACCGGACTTTTCCATTGGAACGTCTGATGCAGTTTCGGCAAGTGAACCAGCATCGCCTTGTAGCAGGTTCTGGCCGGAATAATTGCGGCGTTGGATGGCCCTGAAGCCGTGCTCGTGCTTTACACCGGCCCCGTGCGAGCGGATACTTGCCGCATGAGTCTGCCGCCCGGTTTCCTTGACGAATTACGCACCCGCACAAGCCTGACCCATGTGGTCGGTCGCAAAGTGACGTGGGATCCGCGCAAATCCAACCAAGGCAAGGGTGACATGTGGGCCCCGTGCCCATTCCATCAGGAAAAAACCGCTTCATTTCATGTGGATGACCGGAAAGGGTTTTACTATTGCTTTGGCTGCCAGGCCAAGGGTGACGCGATTGGTTTCGTTCAAGAGACCGAAAATGTCGGCTTTATGGAGGCGGTGGAAATCCTCGCCCGCGAAGCTGGAATGACAATGCCCGCAGCGGACCCACAGGCAAAGGTCAAAGCCGACCGGAATGCCCGGCTTGCCGAAGTGATGGAAGAATCCGTGAAGTTCTTTCGTCTGCAATTATCGACCGGGAAAGCGTCGGCGGCACGGGATTATTTGCAACGCCGCGCTCTGACGACAGATGCACTTGGGCGGTTTGAAATTGGCTTTGCACCAAATGCGCGCCGTGCCTTGTGGGAGCATCTGACTGGCAAGAACATTGACCCCAAGCTGATTGTCGAAAGTGGCATGGCCATTGCTCCCGATGACGGCGGCGCGCCTTTCGACAGGTTCCGCGATCGGATCATGTTTCCGATCCGCGACCAGCGCGGGCGCTGCATCGCTTTTGGCGGGCGTGCGATGTCGCCCGAGGCGCAGGCGAAGTACTTAAATTCACCTGAGACCCCGCTTTTTGACAAGGGGCGGTCGCTTTACAATCATGGGCCTGCGCGCGCGGCATCTGGCAAGGATGGCCGCTTGATTGTGGCCGAAGGGTACATGGATGTGATCGCCCTTTGCGAGGCGGGGTTTACCGCGACAGTAGCCCCTTTGGGCACGGCCATAACGGCGATGCAGCTTGAGTTGATGTGGCGGATCGCACCAGAGCCGATCATAGCGTTGGATGGTGACAAAGCCGGCCTTCGCGCGGCCATGCGGCTGATCGATCTGGCGCTGCCGTTGCTTCAGCCGGGGCGGGGCTTGCGGTTCGCGGTATTGCCGGAAGGTCAGGACCCGGATGACTTGCTGCGTGCGCAAGGGGCAAGCGCGATGCAATCGGCACTGGACGGGGCTTTGACGATGGTCCGTCTGATGTGGCAGCGCGAGACAGAGGGGCAGGTGTTTGACAGCCCAGAGCGCCGCGCCGGCCTCGACAAGCGGTTGCGCGACCTGACCGAGCAGATCCCGGATCAAAACCTGAAGCATCATTACCGGCAGGAATTGCGCGACCTGCAATGGCAGGCGTTCCGGCCGAAAAAAACCGCGCGGTCTGGCAAAACGGGCAAGTGGCCGGTCGATCATGCCGCCACGCAAAGCCTGCGTCGGTCGCTGTTGGCGGCGGCGGACAGCGCAAAGGTTGAAACCGAACTGCGCGAACGCGTCATTCTTGCGACAGCGATCTGCACGCCCGCCGTTTTGGACACGCACGGGGATGCATTGGCCGATCTTCCGTTGTCGCATCCGGATCACGCGCTACTGCGCGCCGCGATATTGGACTGGCACGCGCGGCCGCATGGGCAACTGCGTGATCGCCTTGAAGAAACGGTTGGTGCCTCGGCTCTTGAAACTTTGCTTTCCCATGCGCATGTGGCTCTCATTCCCGCAGTGCGCAGTCCAGGGAACGCTGAATTGGCTGCCATGGGAATCGCCGAAGAATTGGGGAAGTTGGCAGCAGCGCGCGGGCATGCGGATGAGCTTCGAGAAGCCGTTGAGGATTTTGACGGGCCGCTGCCTGACAGAGTGGTTTGGCGGTTGGTTCAAGCGACTGAAGCCCGCAACCGGGCGACGCGTCAGTCGTTGGACGACCGAACGGAATATGACACAGGTACCAATGGTGCCAAATTGAACAAGGACGAACGGTCAGCTTTCGATCAGCTGATTCGCGATATCGACTTCAGTAAATCGCGCGATCGCCACGGGTGATTCGTGATTTTGTGAAGGAAAAGTTGAAAAAAAGCGCTTAGACACGGGTGCGAATCACTTGGGAGCCCTATGTGATTCGCGTAACAACTGTGACGAAGACCCGACGCCAGCAAGGAGCCCCGAATGGCCGCCAAAGACACTGACGATCGAAAGCAGGACAATTCCGACGCTGAGCCGATGCTCGACATGAGCCAGGCAGCGGTCAAAAAGATGATTGCTGAAGCGCGCGAACGCGGCTTCATCACCTATGAGCAATTGAACCAAGTCTTGCCGCCCGATCAGGTATCTTCGGAACAGATCGAAGACGTCATGTCGATGCTGTCGGAAATGGGCATCAACATCATCGAAGAAGAAGAAGCCGAAGATGGCGAGGCGGCAAAGAACACCGACCTTGTGACCACGGCCGGTTCGCGCGAAGTCGCTGTTGCTCAGACAGAAACGGAAAAGCTGGATCGTACGGACGACCCGGTTCGCATGTATCTGCGGGAAATGGGCTCGGTCGAGCTGTTGTCGCGCGAGGGCGAAATTGCCATCGCAAAGCGGATTGAGGCGGGGCGCAACACGATGATCGCCGGGCTGTGCGAGAGCCCGCTGACGTTTCATGCGATCACCATCTGGCGCGACGAACTTCTGACCGAAGACATTTTGCTGCGCGATGTCATCGACCTTGAGACGACCTTCGGGAATGCCATGGACGAAGACGGGGAGTCTGCCGAAGAGCCTGTCGTTGGGGCACCCGGCGTTGTGGCACCCGCAGCGGGCAAGGAGAACAAAGAGGACAAAGCCGAGTACGACGCAGATGGCAATCCGATCCAAAGTGACGATGACGACGACGAAGACGATCAGGCCAACATGTCACTTGCGGCCATGGAAGCGGCCCTGAAGCCTCGTGTTCTGGAAACGCTGGACCGAATTGCGGATGATTACGAAACGCTGGCCGAGATTCAGGAACGGCGCATGAACGCGACGCTTGCGGGCGATGACGGGTTCAGCGACGCGAACGAGGCGACCTATCAAAAGCTGCGCTCCGAGATCGTCGAGTTGGTGAACGGTCTGCATTTGCACGCCAACCGGATCGAGGCGTTGATCGACCAGCTTTACGGGATCAACCGCCGGATCATGTCAATCGACGGTGCCATGGTGAAGCTGGCTGACCAAGCTCGGATCAACCGCCGTGATTTCATCGATGCCTATCGCGGCGCGGAACTCGACCCGAACTGGGTGGACCGCATGAAGGCAAAAGCGGGGCGCGGATGGCAGGCGTTGTTCGAACGTTCGCACGTGAAGGTGGACGAACTGCGTGCCGAGATGGTTCAGGTCGGCCAATATGTCGGTTTGGACATCACTGAATTCCGCCGCATTGTTCAGCAGGTTCAAAAAGGCGAAAAAGAAGCGCGCCAAGCCAAGAAGGAAATGGTCGAGGCCAACCTTCGCCTCGTGATCTCTATCGCCAAGAAATACACGAACCGCGGCCTGCAATTCCTTGATCTTATTCAGGAAGGTAATATCGGCTTGATGAAGGCGGTAGATAAATTCGAATATCGCCGTGGTTACAAATTCTCGACCTACGCGACATGGTGGATCCGTCAGGCGATCACACGGTCGATTGCGGATCAGGCACGCACCATCCGTATTCCGGTGCATATGATCGAAACGATCAACAAGCTTGTGCGGACCGGCCGCCAGATGCTGCATGAAATTGGCCGTGAGGCGACGCCGGAAGAACTGGCTGCCAAACTGCAAATGCCGCTGGAAAAGGTTCGCAAGGTGATGAAGATCGCCAAAGAGCCGATCAGCCTTGAAACGCCAATCGGGGACGAGGAAGATAGCCAGCTTGGTGATTTCATCGAAGACAAGAATGCGATCTTGCCGCTTGATAGTGCCATTCAGGACAACCTGAAGGAAACCACGACACGGGTTCTGGCCAGCCTGACGCCCCGCGAAGAACGCGTTTTGCGGATGCGCTTTGGGATCGGCATGAACACGGATCACACGCTTGAAGAAGTTGGTCAGCAGTTCAGTGTGACCCGCGAGCGCATTCGCCAAATCGAAGCAAAGGCGCTGCGCAAGCTCAAGCACCCAAGCCGGTCACGCAAACTACGATCTTTCCTGGATCAATAAGACCCAACGGGGCGGGGGGGGCGTTCTTCCCGCGCCAGTTCATTAAAAGGTAGCCTCATTATGTCAATCCTGTCCCGGTTGTTTGGCAAAGGCAGCCCTGAGCCAAAAGAACCAGAGACCGAAACCCACGAAGGGTTTGAAATCTACGCAGAACCGATCAACGAAGGTGGTAATTGGCGTCTTGCAGGGCGGATCGTGAAAGCCGTGGATGGAATTGAACAAACACACACTCTGATCCGCGCCGATCTTTTAGACAGCGAAGCGGCCGCAATTTCGGCAACATTTGCGAAGGCGCGACAAGTGATTGAAGAACAGGGCTTAAGTTTGTTTCGCTGACGGAAGTTTCGTTTTTTCAACAGGTCACGCAGGTCATGCACGCCGAATTTAAAATTTCAACTCGCGGGCCCGCGCTTTATGAATTCACCCGTGACGTGTCGCGTTGGGTGACCGGTACGGGGCTGTTGACGTTGATGGTGCGCCATACCTCTTGTTCGCTTCTTATTCAGGAAAACGCGGATCCGGATGTTCAGCGCGATCTGCAAGCATTCTTTCAGCGGTTGGTTCCCGCTGCTGACGACCCGTCGATGAAGTATCTTGTGCACCGCGATGAAGGTCCCGATGACATGCCGGCACATATAAAGGCCGCGATGCTTCCTGTGAGTCTGTCGATCCCGGTGGTGGATGGGCGCATGCAACTTGGAACATGGCAGGGGGTTTATCTGTTCGAGCACCGCACGGCCCCGCATTCGCGATCTGTGGCGGCACACATGTCACAGATGTGAGCGCCGACGCTGCGTTCGGCGTTTCGCCCCAGCCGTATTGGGAGTATGATGTCATCATGACTCAGCATCGCCGCTTTCCGCTTTTTCGCTCCTTTCCCCTCCTTGTCGCCCTAGGGCTTGCGGGCTGTGAATATTTCGATGTGCCGCAACCATCCTATGTCGCGCGCAATGATCTTCGTGTGTATCAGATGGGCGATGGTCGGTTCGAGGTTCTGGCGCTTCCCGGAACCTCTGGGGGCGATTATTTCTGCGCCGCTGGCGATTACGCACGCACCATGCGTAACGCGCCCGCTGCAAGCCGCGTCAGCGTTGTCCGGCCCAATGGACCGACAGACACTGTCCCGAACGGTCGAAGCATGATCTTTGAAATTACACAGCAAGGACCGCGCACGCTTCCTGTGTTCACAAATGCCCCGATGAATACACGCGGTGCGTCGTTCACTGTGGCGATGGCGCAGTTGCAGTGCTGGCAAGGACGCGGGGCCGGGTACACGTTTCGATAGATCAACATCGTTGATCTTGCGTGCACATTTCAGGGCTACCCAACTTATGGTAAGGTACCTATAGTCCTGCCCATTGGGGGCGGTTCCCCCGCAAGGAGATGTCTGATGCGCTGTCCCTTTTGCGGAAATGTCGACACGCAGGTCAAAGATTCACGTCCAGCCGAAGATCACGTGGCGATCCGCAGGCGCAGGTATTGCCCTGAATGCGGTGGCCGCTTCACCACGTATGAACGCGTTCAGTTGCGCGACTTGGTGGTTGTAAAATCCAATGGCCGCCGAGAAGACTTTGATCGTGACAAGCTGGAACGGTCGATCCGTATCGCGCTTCAGAAGCGACCCATCGAACCAGAGCGGATGGACAAGATGATTTCCGGCATTGTTCGCCGCCTTGAATCCATGGGCGAGCAAGACATTCCATCCCGCACCATTGGCGAAATCGTGATGGAAACATTGGCGCGGATCGATACCGTGGCCTATGTGCGGTTCGCCAGCGTCTATAAGAATTTTCAGGCGGCAGATGATTTCGATAAGTTCGTGTCGGAGTTGCGGCCCGAAGTGCCTCCTGAGACGTGACTGAGGACGCGGGCAAAGACACCCGTTTCATGGATTTGGCTCTCGCGCTGGGTCGGCGCGGGCAGGGGCGTTGTTGGCCTAATCCTGCGGTTGGCTGCGTCCTGGTTCAAGAGGGCCGGATTGTGGGGCGCGGTTGGACACAGCCGGGTGGAAGGCCGCATGCAGAAGCTGTGGCCTTGGCCCAGGCCGGGCATCAGGCGCAAGGCGCAACCGCTTATGTGTCGCTTGAGCCTTGCGCACATTTTGGCAAAACACCTCCTTGTTGCGATGCTCTCGTTGCCGCCAAAGTCGGGCGGGTGGTCATTGCACTGCGCGACCCTGATCCTCGTGTCGATGGCGGGGGTATCGCGCGGATCCGAGCCGCAGGCATTCCAGTTACCGAAGGTGTCTGCGCCGCAAAGGCCGAGCTTGCGCATCTTGGCTTTTTGAAACGCCAGCGCATCGGTCGACCCGCTTTGACATTGAAACTCGCCGCAAGTTTCGATGGGCGGATCGCAACGGCGTCCGGCGAAAGCCAGTGGATCACGGGTCCTGACGCGCGGCGTCACGTTCATGCCTTACGTGCCAGCCACGACGCGGTGATGGTCGGTGGCGGCACGGCGCGCATTGACCACCCTTCGTTGACGGTGCGGGGTCTGGGTGTGACGCATCAACCCGTGCGTGTGGTTGCGTCGCGGCATTTGACTCTGCCGCATTGGGGCCCATTGGCTGAGCGGGCCGCAGATGCGCCCGTCTGGCTGCTGCATGGTATCGATGCGCCGGCGCAGAAAATTGCAGAGTGGCAAGCGCGTGGTGCACGGTGCATGGCTGTCGCGGTGGGTCCCGATGGGCAGCTTGACCCGCTTGCGTGTTTGCAGGCGCTTGGGGCGGCTGGTCTGAACAACGTTTTCTGCGAGGGTGGCGGCACGTTCGGGGCAGCCCTTGTCAAAGCTGATATTGTTGATGACCTGATTGGTTACACAGCCGGCGTGATGCTTGGTGCAGAAGGATGGCCCGGTCTTGGGACTTTGGGCATATCTGAATTGGCGAAGGCCCCGCGCTTTGAGTTTGTTGAAACCCGCCGCCTTGGCACCGATATCGTACATCACTGGCGGCGCAACATCGGCGCGGCAGATAGATAGTGTCAGGAGCACAGCTTGTCCCCCATCATTGAAATCAATGCCCTCAACAAGACCTATGACGGTGGCTATGAGGCCCTCAAGAATGTCGATTTGGACATCGAAGAGGGCGAAATACTGGCATTGCTGGGTCCGAATGGAGCCGGAAAGACCACACTGATTTCAACGATCTGTGGGATCACGCGGCCAAGTTCTGGCCGCATCACCGTGGGCGGGCATGATGTCTTGCAGGACTACCGTGCGGCGCGGCGTTAGATCGGGTTGGTACCGCAAGAGATCGTGCTGGAGCCGTTTACGAAAGTGCGCGATACCGTGTCGTTTTCGCGGGGTATTTTCGGGCTGCCGCCGAACCCCGATTTGATCGAAGAGAATTTACGCAGGCTGTCTTTGCTGGACAAACAAAACGCGGCGGCGCGGGAATTGTCCGGCGGGATGCGGCGCCGGGTGATGATCGCCAAAGCGCTGGCTCACGGGCCGCGCGTTTTGTTCCTTGATGAGCCGACTGCAGGTGTGGACGTGGAATTGCGCCGTGACATGTGGGACATAGTCCGCACGCTCAAAGCTGATGGCGTAACGATCATTTTGACAACCCATTACATCGAAGAAGCCGAAGCGATTGCGGACCGGATCGGCGTGATCAATGACGGGCGTATTCTTTTGGTCGAAGAAAAAGCGCGCCTGATGCACCGTCTTGGCAAAAAGACCCTCCGGATGGAATTACGCACCGCGCTGGATGGGCTGCCGCCCGCGTTGGAAGGGCGGGGACTGGAACTCGCTGAAGGGGGGCAGGCGCTTCTTCACTCCTACGATGCGCGCGACGGCACCGATATCGGCCCGCTCTTGGCGGATGTCACCGGTGCGGGGCTGGGTCTGCGCGATGTGCAAACGCGGGAAAGCTCGCTTGAGGATATATTTGTCGATCTTCTGAAGGACACGCGCCCATGAACGGCCACGCGATTTGGACGATGTACCGCCATGAAATGGCACGGTTCAACCGGACGTTGGGCCAAAGCCTTGTGTCACCGGTTTTGTCCACGTCCCTCTATTTCGTTGTGTTCGGGGCCGCTTTGGGATCGCGGATCGACGAGGTCGAAGGGGTCGCATATGGCGCCTTTATCGTGCCGGGTCTTGTGATGTTGTCGGTCATGACTCAATCCATCTCCAACGCGTCGTTCGGGATTTATTTTCCCAAGTTCATTGGCACGATTTATGAACATCTGTCAGCGCCGGTCAGCTTTATAGAAATCGCGATTGGCTATGTGGGGGCCGCGGCCACCAAGGCACTGATCGTCGGGGGGATCATTCTGGGCACCGCGTTCTTTTTCGTCGATCTGCAGATCCTTCATCCCTTTGCGATGCTTGCCTTTCTTGTGCTGACCTGTGTGTCTTTCAGCCTTTTGGGGTTTATCATCGGTCTGTGGGCCAAGAATTTTGAACAGCTGCAAATCGTGCCGTTGCTGATCATCACCCCTTTGGTGTTTCTGGGCGGCAGTTTTTATTCGATCACGATGCTTCCACCGGTGTGGCAAACGCTGTCGCTGTTCAATCCGGTCGTCTATTTGATTTCCGGGTTTCGCTGGGCCTTTTTCGGGCAGTCCGACATTGCCGTGGGCTGGTCACTGGCGGCAATTGCACTGTTCACGGTGATCTGTATTGGCATTGTCGGATGGATATTTAGAACAGGATGGCGGCTGCGCGATTGACGCCGCCTTGCGCGGGGATCACCCCAGCGCCGGTTTGGCCCAAGCCGGCAGTCTTGTGTTCTGAACAAGTGACACCGACGGCGCATATCGTCCGCCAAGCGCCAGTGTCTCAGCGCGAAGCATCTTGATCCCTTGTTCCGACTTCGCGGGCAGTGCCGATGGCGAGATCGGCTCACCAACAGTGATCCGGAATGGCTGTCGGTGCTTGTTCAACGTCTCATGGAACAAGGTGATGTCCCGCAGGGTCGGGTGTAGCAAGTCGAACAGATAAAACAACGCAGAGTTGCGCGCCCGGATATTCACCGGGATAACCGGCAGATCGAATTTCCGCGCAATCATTGCGGCCGAAGCCATCCAGGGACGTTCGTACAGACGTAAGCCGCGCCGCTTTGCCAGACGGCCCGATGGAAAGATCACGCCAAGACGCCCCGCATCGACCGCCTTGCGGGTATAGGCCATGGTGTCGCGAGTCTTTGCCAATGTGCGTTTTTCCATGCGCCATTCGACCGGGCAGATCAGGCTTTCCATCTGTGGCAAGACGCGATTTATATCGCTGTTGGCATAGAAGAATGCATCGTTACGCACCTGCGAGATCACGCTGTTCAGAATAATCCCATCGGCGATACCTGTCGGGTGGTTCGCGACCAAAAGAGCGGCACCATGGCGCGGAATATTCTGCACGCCCGAAGCGACAACATCCTTTGCAAGCAACTCGGCCATGGTGGACATGATTTCCGGCATCGTGCGGTCCTGTAGGAACTCGCCAAGCCGCACTGTACGGTCATACCCCAGCATTTTCATCAACACAGCGCGCGACGGCGCCGACCACGGATGGTCGGCGTAAAGCCAGGGTGCGCGTTCTGAGATCAGTGGGTCGAGTCTGTCTTTCATGCCACTATCAAATCACGGTTGTACGAAACCAGTATGACCATACTAAGCCATTTCACCGCCAACTTAAAGAAAGCGCTTAGGCGCCCCGAATACGGCTGACCATTTCGGCCGTATCCCGCGACAGGTCGGGGGTATTGGCAATCCGGTCAAGTTCAGCGGCGATCAGGGCCTGACGGTCTGCGTCATAGCGGCGCCATGTTTCGAACACAGTGATCATCCGTGCTGTGGTTTGGGGGTTCACGGGGTCCAGCTTGATCAGCCAATCCGCCATCACCGTATAGCCCGCCCCAGAGGGGTGGTGAAATCCCGCCGCGTTTGAGGCCAGTGCACCCAGCACTGACCGGAAGCGATTGGGGTTTTTCCACTCGAAATCAGGATGCGCCGTGAGCGTCATGGCCACATTCGCGGCTTCATCCGGCTTGGCGAGACTGCATTGCAACCCGAACCACTTGTCCAGAACCAGTCTGTCATCGTGCCATTGCTCATAGAATGCCTGCAAAGCCTCATCCCCTTTGCCCTGCTTGATAAGGGCGCCAAGGCCAGCCAACTGCTGTGTCATGTTGTCGGCGCCGTCGAACTGCACCTGCGCGCGTGCGCCATTGTCACGGCGGCTTAGCAAGGAAAGCGCCGCATTCGCCAACGCGCGTTTTCCCGCAGCTTCGGCATCGGGGCTATAAGTGCCGGGAACCTGCATGGCATCGAACAGGCTCGCCAGTTGCGACTCAAGTGTGGTCGCAATCGCATCGGCCATGGAATCGCAAGCAGCATAGATGGCGATGGGGTCCGGGGTCACGCCTGCATCGAACAGCGTCTGCGCCAGATCATCTTGGCCGGGCAAATGCAGCACGAGCGCGCGGAAAGCCGGGTCAAGAGTGTCATCTGCCAATACTTGCCCAAGCGCGTCGATGAACGCGGCATCAGGCGCCGCGCCCTCTTTTACCATGCGAACAAGGGCATCTTTTGCCAACGCACGTCCGGCCTCCCAACGGTTGAAAGGGTCTGTGTCATGGGCCAGCAAAAAGGCACGTTCAGCATTGTCGGATTTTCGCGTGACGATAACCGGAGCCGAAAACCCGCGCAGGATGGAGGGAACGGGCTTCTCTTCCAGCCCTTCAAACGTAAAGCTCTGCTCTGCTTTTGTCATTTCCAACAGTGTTGTCGGGACGCACTCTGACCCGTTCGGCGACAAAAGGCCGACAGCGATTGGAATGACCATCGGGGCCTTGTCCGGTTGGCCCGGTGTTGCCGGCGTGTGCTGGCGGAAGGTCAGGGTGTAGGTCCCGTCTGCGAAACTGTCCGTCATGTCGAGGCGGGGCGTACCGGCCTGAGAATACCACGTCTTGAATTGCGACAAATCGCGGCCCGTTGTTTCCTCAAACACGGCGATCCAATCTTCAATCGTGCAGGCTTCGCCATCGTGGCGGTCGAAATAAAGATCCAGCGCGCGGGCGTAGTTTTCGTCACCCACCAACCGCTTGAGCATGCCAATTAGCTCGGCGCCCTTTTCATACACGGTCGCCGTATAGAAATTGTTGATTTCGACAAAGCTTTCGGGGCGGACAGGGTGCGCCAGCGGGCCGTTATCTTCACGGAACTGCCGTGCGCGCAGGGCGAGCACATCATCGATCCGCTTGACCGGCGCGCTGCGTTCGTCGGCGCTGAACTGCTGGTCGCGAAATACGGTCAGGCCTTCCTTCAAACACAGTTGGAACCAATCGCGGCAGGTGATCCGGTTGCCCGTCCAATTGTGGAAATACTCGTGCGCGATGATCGACTCGATCCGTTCAAAATTGGCATCCGTCGCCGTATCCGGGCTGGCCAGAACGGCTGAGGCGTTGAAGACATTCAAGCCCTTGTTTTCCATTGCCCCGGCGTTGAAATCATCCACTGCCACGATGTTGAACACATCAAGATCGTACTCACGGCCATAAACCCGCTCGTCCCAATCCATTGACCGTTTGAGCGCGTCCATGCCGAAAGCGCATTTGTGCAAATCGCCCTTGCGCACCCAAATGGCCAGATCGACATCTTTGCCAGAGCGCGTTGTGAAACTGTCGCGGTGAGCGACCAAATCACCTGCGACCAGCGCGAACAAATACGCGGGTTTGCGCCACGGGTCATGCCACTCGGCCCAACCGTCGCCTTGTGCGACCGGATTGCCGTTCGACAACAGCACCGGATCGCTGCCTTCGACACGCACGGTAAAGGGGGCCATCACGTCGGGCCGATCCGGGTAGTAGGTTATCTTGCGAAACCCTTCTGCCTCGCACTGGGTGCAATACATCCCGCCAGATCGGTACAGACCCTCAAGCGCGGTGTTGGCTTGGGGATTGATCTCAACTTCGGCTTCCCAAGTGAAAGGGCCATCCGGCACGGCGCATGTCAGGCCGTCTTCCACGAAGGCTGGCGAAACGGGTGCACCATTGATCTTGGCCGAAATCAGGGTCAGCCCTTCGCCATGCAAAAAGAACCGGCCCGGCGCGTCGCTGTTCGGCACGAACCGGATGCGCGAGAGTACCCGCGTTGCTGTCGGGGCAAGCCGGAAAGTGAGGTGCACGTCCTCAACCCAGTAGGCAGGCGGGGTGTAATCGGCCAAGTGAATGGTCTGGGGGGCTGAATCGCGCATGTCTCTTCTCCGGTCTGGGTATCGCACATGTATCGGTTGGTTTGCGCGGTACAAGGGGAAGCCGCTATGCAGCGTTCATCATGCCCTTTCCTGGCGCGTCTTCGCCACTAGGTCACACCACATGACAACACTTTTTTGGTTCAAACGCGATTTACGTCTGGCAGATCATCCTGCGCTGGCCTTGGCCCACAATCTGGGCAAGCCAATCCTTCCGCTTTACGTTGTTGAACCGGAGTACTGGGGGTTGCCCGATACGTCGGGTCGGCAATGGGCGTTTACGGCGGAATGTCTTGCCGAAATTCGTGAAACCTGTGCGGCGCGCGGGGCACCGCTTGTGGTGCGCACGGGCGACGCGGTCGAGGTCATCGCGGAACTTGTGCGCGCCTGTGGTATTCGCCAAATCGTCAGCCACGAAGAAACCGGCAATCTGTGGACCTTTGATCGAGATTTGCGTGTGGCAGCCTGGGCTGCATCGGCAGGGGTCAACTGGCACGAAATTCCGCAATCCGGCGTTGTACGCAGGCTGTCAGGTCGGGACGGCTGGGCCGCCCAGCGCACAAAGTTTGTCCGGGCACCTATTGCCGAATGCGCTGCGACGTTGACCGATTTTGGCCTTGATCCGGGACCCATTCCAACGGCGGCGCAACTTGGCCTTTCACCAGACCCTTGCCCCGGCAGGCAGATCGGTGGCCGCACACATGCCTTATCAGTCTTGGATGAGTTTTTGACCAAGCGCGGCAAGGACTATCGCAAAGCCATGTCCTCGCCCTTGGCGGGGGAATGGGCGTGCTCGCGCCTCAGCCCGCATTTGGCGCTTGGCACAATCTCGATCCGCGAGGCTGCTCAGGCCACGGGACTGCGTCAAAGCGCGTCGCGTTCGGCGCGGGACGGGTGGGGCGCATCGTTGAAATCTTTTCAGTCGCGCCTCGCTTGGCGGGATCATTTCATCCAGAAACTGGAAGACGCCCCATCAATCGAAACCCGGTGCTTGCACAGCGCATACGAGGGGTTGCGCCCGGCAGTGCCGGACGCGGCCCGTCTTGCGGCTTGGTGCAATGGCGCGACGGGAATACCCTTTGTCGATGCCTGCATGCGCTTTCTCAACCATACGGGTTGGCTGAACTTTCGCATGCGATCTATGTTGATGGCGGTGGCGTCGTATCACCTTTGGCTGGATTGGCGAGCGACCGGGATGCATCTTGCGCGGCAATTCACTGACTATGAGCCGGGCATCCATTGGAGTCAGGTACAGATGCAGTCGGGCACAACAGGCATGAACACGATCCGCATCTATAATCCGATCAAACAGGGCTATGACCAAGACCCCGAAGCCGTTTTCATACGTCGCTGGGTGCCGGAACTTGGCACCGTTCCTGATGCCTATGTGCATCAGCCGTGGCTTTGGCCGGATAAAAGCGGCGGGTATCCGGACCCGATCATCGATGTGGCCGAAGCTGCCCGTCTGGCGCGTGACAGGGTGTGGGCCGTGCGCCGGGGCGACAATTTTCACCGGGAAGCGGGCAAGATCGTTCACAAACATGCCAGTCGCAAGGACAGCGCGGGTCACTTTGTGAATGATCGGACGCCGCGCCGCCGCCGAAAGCCGCCCAAGGATGACCGTCAAGCGAGCTTTGGGTTCTGATGCCGCGCGGTGTGAAAAAGGCAGACCTGCCCACAAAAATCTGTGCCACCTGTGGATTGCCCTTCACATGGCGAAAAAAGTGGGCGCGAGATTGGCCGCAGGTGCGATACTGTTCAAAACGCTGCGCGGGTGGGCGCAAACCCGCAGAAGATAGACGCGAGCCTTTTTAAAGCCGCCCAAAATTGCAGCAGTGCACATTTGCACGGCCGTTTGTGCAGATCCGCTTCTCGACGCGGGCCCGAACTGTGCCTAAGTTGGCGTCAAACGGAAAGGCAAGTCATGACGCGCCCGATTGTCGGCATTATCTCTAATTCGCACCTCATCAATGACGAGTATCCAGTCCACGCAGGCGGAACCATGAACGCCGAAGCCGTGGCGGCCGTGTCTGGTGCGATCCCGCTGGTTATTCCCGCTGATCCGCGTCTTGTGTCGGTTGAGGACCTTTTGGATGCGTGTGATGGATTCTTGCTTCCCGGTGCGCGGCCCAATGTACACCCCGAGGAATATGGCGAAGTCGAAACGGAAGCTTATGGAACCTTTGATCGCGAGCGGGATGCGATTGCGCTGCCATTGATCCGGGCCTGTGTGGCGCGGGGGCAACCGGTGTTTGGGATTTGCCGCGGCTTTCAAGAAGTAAATGTGGCCATGGGCGGATCGCTGTATCCGGAAATTCGCGATCTGCCGGGGCGAATGAACCACCGCATGCCGCCAGACGGGACTTTGGAAGAGAAGTTTGAGTTGCGACAAAAGGTGCGCTTCACGCCGGGCGGGGTGTTTCACCGGTTGATGGGCACTGAAGAAGTCATCACGAACACGTTGCACGGGCAGGGGATCAAGACCCCTGGCGCGCGGATCGTGATTGATGGTGTGGCCGAAGATGGTACACCCGAAGCAATTCACGTGCGCGATGCGCCGGGCTTTACTTTATCGGTCCAATGGCATCCTGAGTGGAATGCTGAAAATGATCCCGTCTCACGGAATCTGTTCGAATCTTTTGGTGACGCGCTGCGCGATTGGCAAAATAGGCCAGCGCATCAAACGTTAAAAACCGCCTGAGTTCAATTGCTTCAGCCGACCGATCGTGGAGTCAGCCTTTTTTCCATTCGGTAATTCGTCAGCCAGACGCCACCGAGTTCGATTTTCTGCTCTGTGAGTTCGCGCCAGCCTTGCTTGAGTAAGAACCGGCGCGCTATAACGCTCGCTTCAGTTGTCAGGCGGGGAATATCTCGCTGATCGGCTTCTGACAGCATGCGGTCATGCAACGCCGCAGCAATGCCGCTTCCCATTTCTTCAGGCAAGACAAAGAGCAAGTCCACATGACCGTCGCGCCCTAGCGTTATGAACCCCGCAGGTTGGCCGTCGCGTTCCGCCACCAAAGTGATCTCGCTGCCGAGACGTTGGGCCCAATTGGGCGGCGCATTTGGCGCACTGGCCCAAGCCGCACGTTCGGCCACGCTATAGGCGCCAACCGCCCCTTCTTGAACCGCTCTATAGAAAACATGCTGCAAAATGTCGGCGTCTTGAGCCTTAAAAGGGCGAATACTGGTCATGGTAAAAGGTTGTCCTGTGGCCACGTGAAACAAAGCTTGGCCAAGTTTGCTGGCTTCGATAAACGCGAATTGACGCTTCTTTGCAGGTCGGGTCTGTGAGAGCAAGTTCATCCCGCGACTTAAGCCCTATGTAAGATGTCCCATAATGCGTTTGAAATATCTGCCTAAACTGGCTAGTGAGACGGCAATAATATTGCGCGGCCAGCCCGTCGGGTGTGGTCGGTACAGAGAATGAAGATGTGAGCACGCGCGTGACAAAATGGATCGACCTCCCGCCGGTTTGGTTATGCCTGTTTCTGGTGTTGACCTGGCTTCAGGCGACGCGCCTTCCGTTTGGGGGCGATTTGGGTGCCGGGGCACTTGGCGATTTGATTGGCGGTTTGCTGGTCGGCGGCGGGCTTGTCCTGATGGTTCTGGCCTTTGTGGAAATGCGCCGTGCCAAAACAACCGTTATTCCACATATGACACCGCATGCTCTTGTCACTACGGGAATTTTTCGCCGCACTCGAAATCCCATTTACTTAGGGGATGCCCTGATCCTGACCGGTCTTGCGTTCCGGTGGGACGCATGGCCATCACTGGTTTTGGTGCCCTTGTTCGTCTGGGTTATCACAGACAGGTTCATCCTGTCAGAAGAAGCCAGATTGCAGGAACAATTCGGGGCAAGTTTTGAACGTTACACTGAAGAGACGCGGCGTTGGGTCTAATTTATGCGCAACCGCGATCAAGGCATGACTTGCATTTACGGCAGCAATGACGCAGCCCTTGACGGGACAAACGTCCACGTCGACGGGGGCACGATGGGGCGCCGGTCTGGCGCCGTGAGGAAGGAGCGATCATCTTGAAGTTCGGAGTTATACGCGAGGTTGAACCGGGAGAGGCGCGTGTCGCGCTTACGCCGGCATCGGCGGCCCAATTGGCCAAGCTTGGTTACGACTGCGTGGTCGAAGCCGGTGCAGGTATTGCCGCAGGTCTAAGCGACGCGGCCTATGCCGAGGCAGGAGTCGAAGTCCTGCCCGACGCGGCGGCGGTGTTTGCGGCTGCCGATATTGTGGCAAAAGTACGCCCGCCACAGGAAAGCGAAATTGATCAGCTTCGCGAAGGTCAGACACTGATCGGTTTCTTCTGGCCCGCCGCAAACGAGGCCCTGCTGGAGCGTGCTAAAGACCGCGGCGCGACAGTCATCGCGATGGACATGGTCCCACGGATCAGCCGCGCGCAAAAAATGGACGCGCTGTCGTCGATGGCCAACATCGCCGGTTACCGCGCCGTGATTGAAGCTGGCGCGAATTTTGGCCGGTTTTTCACCGGGCAGGTAACCGCAGCCGGCAAAGTGCCCCCCGCCAAGGTTTTGGTCGTAGGCGCCGGCGTTGCCGGTCTCGCCGCCATCGGGACAGCGACTTCGCTGGGTGCAATCGTGCGCGCATTCGACGTGCGCCCGGAAGTTGCTGAACAGATCGAATCCATGGGCGCAGAATTCTTGTTCCTTGATTTCGAAGACAGTCAGGACAGCGCGGGCACTGGCGGTTATGCAGCGCCATCCAGCCCGGAATTCCGCGAAGCGCAGCTCAAGCTGTTCCGTGAACAAGCCCCCGAGGTTGATATCGTTATCACCACGGCTTTGATCCCGAACCGCGAAGCGCCTGAGCTTTGGACCAAGGACATGGTCGAGGCGATGAAGCCGGGATCGGTTATTGTTGATCTCGCGGCAGAACGCGGCGGCAACTGTAAGCTCACCGTAAAAGACGAGAAGATCGTTACAGACAATGGTGTGACCATCGTCGGCTATACAGATTTCCCAAGCCGGATGGCCGCACAGTCGAGCGCGCTGTATTCCACCAACGTGCGCCACATGATGGCAGACCTGACGCCCGGCAAGGACGGCACGGTTGTGCACAACATGGAAGACGACGTGATCCGCGGCGCGACCGTGTGCCACGAGAAGGAAATTACCTTCCCGCCGCCGCCACCCAAAGTAAAGGCGATCGCAGCCGCGCCGAAGAAAGACAAACCAAAAGAACTGACCGCCGAAGAAAAGCGGGCAGAAGAAGTTGCAGCGTTCAAAGCGCAAACCAAAAGCCAAGTAACGCTGCTGGCGGTTGGTGGCGCGCTGTTGCTGGGTGTGGGTCTGGTGGCACCGGCCAGCTTCATGCAGCACTTCATCGTGTTCGTGCTGTCGGTGTTTATCGGCTTCCAGGTGATCTGGAACGTCAGCCATTCACTGCACACACCGTTGATGGCGATCACCAACGCGATTTCGTCCATCATTATTCTGGGCGCGTTGATGCAAATCGGATCGGGGTCGTTCCTTGTGATCGTGCTTGCCGCATTGTCGGTGTTTATGGCCGGGATCAACATTTTCGGCGGCTTTCTCGTGACACGGCGCATGCTCGCCATGTTCCAGAAATCGTAAGGGGTTAGGGGACAATGGAATTCGGATTTACGACAGCGGCCTACGTGGTCGCAGCAGTCCTGTTCATTCTCAGCCTTGGCGGTTTGTCTGGGCAGGAAAGCGCAAAACGGGCGGTTTGGTACGGCATCGTCGGCATGGCGCTTGCGGTAACGGCAACGCTGATGGGGCCGGGCTCTGGCTTCTGGCTGTTGTCACTTATCTTGATCGCGTCTGGCGGGATCATTGGGTATTTCGTCGCGACCAAGGTCGAAATGACCGAGATGCCTCAGCTTGTTGCGGCGATGCATTCGCTGGTCGGTCTTGCGGCCGTCTTCGTGGGGTATAACGCGCATTTCGAACTGGGTCGTGTCATGGCCATGGACGACGCTGCACGTGCGTCGCTTGAAGGGTTCGGGGCACTGATCGCCAAGAAGGACGGTGTGGAGCAGGCAATCCTTCGGGTTGAACTGTACCTTGGCATCCTGATCGGTGCAGTGACATTTACCGGGTCGGTCATCGCTTACGGCAAGTTGGCGGGCAAAGTGTCTTCGGCGGCGAAGAAGTTGCCGGGCGGGCACATGCTCAACATCGCGGCGGCAGTGATTTCGGTGATCTGCCTTGTTTGGTATTTCTCGACCGGTGGCTTCCTGCCGCTGTTCCTGATGACACTTGCGGCGCTCTTCATCGGTTATCACCTGATCATGGGGATCGGCGGGGCTGACATGCCTGTGGTTGTGTCGATGCTGAACAGCTATTCCGGCTGGGCCGCAGCGGCGATTGGTTTCAGCCTTGGCAACGATCTTCTGATTGTTGTCGGTGCACTGGTCGGCTCGTCCGGGGCAATCTTGTCCTACATCATGTGTAAGGCGATGAACCGCTCTTTCGTGTCGGTGATCTTGGGCGGCTTCGGCGGCACGCAGGGACCGGCGGCGGAAATTGATGGCGAACAGATAGCCATTGATGCCGACGGCGTTGCAAGCGCGCTTGATGAAGCCGACAGCGTTGTCATCGTGCCGGGCTATGGCATGGCGGTCGCGCAGGCTCAGCAAGCTGTGAGCGAGCTGACAAAGCGTCTTCGCGCGCAGGGCAAAGAGGTGCGTTTCGCGATCCACCCCGTCGCCGGGCGTTTGCCTGGTCACATGAACGTTCTGCTTGCAGAAGCGCGCGTGCCTTATGACATCGTGTTGGAAATGGACGAAATCAACGAAGATTTCCCCACAACCGACGTTGTGATCGTGATCGGATCGAACGACATCGTGAATCCAGCCGCGCAAGAAGACCCAAACAGCCCGATCGCCGGTATGCCGGTTCTGGAAGTTTGGAAAGCCAAGCAGGTCTTCGTGTCCAAGCGCGGGCAAGGAACAGGCTATTCCGGCATCGAGAACCCGCTCTTCTTCAAAGAGAATACGCGGATGTTCTATGGTGACGCGAAAGAGTCGATCAATGCATTGCTGAGCCGCATCTCCTGATCTGGATCACATCTTTAAATTTCGGCCCCGGCGGAAACGCCGGGGTCTTTTCGTATCTGGCTGCTTTGATCTTATCTCAAGCGACTTCAAAAACCCAATGACATCGGAACGTGCCGAACACCTCCAACGAATTTGAAAGCGCGCAAAAGGTACTTACGTGTCTGGGGAATGAAAAAGGAGCAAGACATGACAAAGCGCAAGACACTGTTCATCACCGGCGCATCCAGCGGGATCGGCGAGGCGACGGCACGCGCTGCGGTGGCTGCGGGCTGGAATGTGGGTCTGATGGCGCGCTCCGAAGCGAAATTGGCCAAGCTTCACACATCCCTTGGCGAGGCAAGCTTCTACGTCGCTGGCGATGCGACCGAACTTGCGGCGCAGCAGGCCGCGGTTGATGCTGTGGCCGAGCGCTTCGGCGGGCTCGACGCCGTTTTTGCCAACGCTGGAATGGGCCTTGACACGCCGGGGACAGAGAACGGCGATCCAGAGGAATGGCGCCGAATGATTGATCTGAACATCATGGCGTTGCTCTATACCGCCAAGGCGGCCTTGCCGGAATTGCGAAAGACGAAGGGGCATCTTGTTCTGACCGGGTCAGTTGCGGGAAAGATCCACATTCCCGGTTCGATCTATGGTGCATCGAAATGGTTTGTGCAGGGATATGCCGGAAACATGGCGCAAGAAATGCGCGAATGGGGTGGTCGTTGTACGGTTGTCGCGCCGGGCATGGTCGACACAGCATTCTTTGCGGAACGGAAACCTGACAAGCTGAAACCTGAAGATATCGCCAACGCAGTGGTTTTCGCCCTTAACCAACCTGAGCGGGCAAATGTGCCCGAAATTGTGGTTATGCCGACGCAGTAATGGGAAGTGCTGGGGTAAGCGCATGGGGCCCTTCAGCCGGGCTGGCAGGCGCGCGCTTATCCCGATGTGGCCAATCGTCGTGTGAATGCCGCGTCATCCCGCGCTGCCGGTACCGCCGCCATCGCACCGCGCGGGATCGTCACCAAAATGACAGCGCACCCGGTGATTTCAGCGTCGCTGAGCGTACCCACCAAACCGGTGAGCGTGGTGTGGTGCGCCGTTTGATTGGCCTTTGACGCATCCGAGACCACATCAACACGCGCATGACCGGGAACACCAGCCGCGCACATCTGTGC
Organism: Meridianimarinicoccus aquatilis; assembly: GCF_004358675.1. GTDB lineage: Bacteria > Pseudomonadota > Alphaproteobacteria > Rhodobacterales > Rhodobacteraceae > Meridianimarinicoccus > Meridianimarinicoccus aquatilis. The sequence continues at coordinate 33,730 of NZ_SMZO01000038.1, forward strand.
CGTGATCTGCGGCGCAGCTGAGACCCCCATGTAGATGGCCAGTGTGGTTCCGTCGCGCGCGTGGCGGTCAAGGTCTGGAATGGTCCCGTCCTGTTCCAGACGGGCCGTGGTCAGAACCAGCGTATCCGTCTCGCCGCGTTTGGTGAGTGGCTGCTTAAGCGCTGCACCCGCTGCGCAGGCGGCTGTGACGCCGGGAACCACTTCGGTCGCAATGCCCGCAGCGTGGGCGGCACGGAGTTCTTCGTCGAGCCGCCCAAAGATACCCGGATCGCCGGATTTCAAGCGGACAACGCGGCGGCCTTTGCGCGCTTCTGCCACCACAGCGGCGTCGATACGATCCAGCGGCCAAACATTGGCACCAACAACCTTGCCGACAAAAACCCGCTCTGCGTCGCGCCGCGCGATTTCCAACACATCGTCGCCAACCAGCCTGTCGTAAAAAATGACGTCTGCTTCCTGCAGGCGCTGCACTGCACGCAGGGTCAAAAGGTCCCGTGCGCCGGGACCTGCTCCAACGAACGCAATAGACCCTTCTTGTTCAGTCGTTGGGGCGCCACCTGCGGTAATCGCATTTTTGATGTTCTGCGCAGCGTCGCGTTCGGCCCCTCGGGTCCATTGGGCGCGCGGGGCATCGGCAAACACCCAACGCCAGAATT